>MWJO01000020.1 GCA_002027195.1 Streptomyces sp. GKU 895
CTCACTGATCTGACTGCCACTGTGGAGCGAGTCCGCAGTTCGGTGGAGGGTGTGATCGAGGGCAAGCCCGAGGTCGTACGGCTTTCGCTGACCGTGCTGCTCGCCGAGGGGCATCTTCTGATCGAGGATGTCCCCGGCGTCGGCAAGACCATGCTGGCGAAGGCACTGGCGCGGTCCATCGACTGCTCGGTGCGGCGTATCCAGTTCACGCCCGACCTGCTGCCGTCGGACATCACAGGTGTCTCGATCTGGGACCAGCAGCGCCGGGACTTCGAGTTCAAGCCGGGCGCGATCTTCGCGCAGATCGTGATCGGCGACGAGATCAACCGCGCCTCGCCGAAGACGCAGTCCGCGCTCCTGGAGTCCATGGAGGAGCGGCAGGTCACCATCGACGGGCAGACCTACGAGCTGCCCAGCCCCTTCATGGTGGTGGCCACGCAGAACCCGGTCGAGATGGAGGGCACCTACCCGCTGCCGGAGGCCCAGCGCGACCGCTTCATGGCCCGGGTCTCCATCGGCTACCCCAGCGCGGAGGCCGAGCTGCAGATGCTCGACGTGCACGGCGGGGTGAACCCCCTGGACGACCTCCAGCCGGTGGCCCACGCGCACGACATCGTGAAGCTGGTCGACGCCGTCCGCGGCGTCCATGTCGCCGACCCGGTCCGGCGCTACGCCGTCGACCTGGTCGCCGCCACGCGCACCCACCCCGACCTCAGACTCGGCGCCTCCCCGCGCGCGACGCTGCACCTGCTGCGCGCGGCGAAGGCGTCGGCCGCCCTCAGCGGCCGGGAGTACGCGCTGCCGGACGACGTGCAGGCACTCGCCGTCGCCGTCCTGGCCCACCGCCTGCTGCCGACCGCCCAGGCCCAGCTGAACCGGCGCACCTCCGAGCAGGTCGTGCAGGAGATCCTGCAGCGCACCCCGGTGCCCCAGCAGCAGGGCGGCCTGGGCCTCGGCCACGGCACACAGGGCTACGGCCAGCAGCCGCCGCGGAGGCTTGGATGACCACCGCCGCCGGGCCGGGCCACGCGGAGGCCGACCGGGGCGACAAGGGCGGGGTGCGCACCGCGCTGGCCGGCCTGACCACCCGCGGCCGGTCCTTCCTGGCCGCGGGCATCGCCGCCGCCATCTGCGCATACGTCCTGGGGCAGAGCGATCTGCTGCGGGTCGGCCTGCTGCTGGCCGTGCTGCCCCTGGTCTGCGCCACCGTCCTGTACCGCACCCGCTACCGGGTCGCCGGCACCCGCCGGCTCTCCCCCGCGCGCGTGCCGGCGGGCAGCGAGGCCCGCGTCCATCTGCGGATGGACAACGTCTCTCGGCTGCCCACCGGCCTGCTCATGCTCCAGGACCGGGTGCCCTACGTGCTCGGCCCGCGCCCCCGCTTCGTCCTCGACCGGGTCGAGGCGGGCGGCCGCCGCGAGGTGTCCTACCGGGTCCGCTCCGACCTGCGCGGCCGCTACCCGCTGGGCCCGCTCCAGCTGCGCCTGACCGACCCGTTCGGCATGTGCGAGCTGACCCGGTCCTTCTCGTCGTACGACACCCTGACGGTGATCCCGCGCGTGGAGCCGCTGCCGCCGGTCCGCTTCAGCGGCGAGGCGAAGGGGTACGGCGACGGGCGTCAGCGCTCGCTCGCGCTGGCCGGCGAGGACGACGTCATCCCGCGCGGGTACCGCTACGGCGACGACCTGCGCCGGGTGCACTGGCGTTCCACCGCCCGCTACGGCGAGCTGATGGTGCGCCGCGAGGAGCAGCCGCAGCGCTCCCGCTGCACGGTGCTGCTCGACACCCGGGGTCTGGCCTTCCACGGCGCGGGCCCCGACTCGGCGTTCGAGTGGGCCGTCTCGGGCACCGCGTCTGCGTTGGTCCACATGCTCGAACGCGGCTTCTCCGTACGGCTGTTGACGGACACCGGCAGCTCGGTGCCCGGCGAGGGCGCGGACGGGTTCGCCGGCGCCAACCAGGAGTCGGCGGACGCGGCGGGCCTGATGATGGACACCCTCGCGGTGATCGACCACTCCGACGGCACCGGCCTGTCACGCGCGTACGACGTGCTGCGCGGCGGAAACGAAGGGCTGCTGGTCGCCTTCTTCGGCGACCTCGACGAGGAACAGGCCACGGTCGCCGCCAAGATGCGCCAGCGCAGCGGCGGGGCGGTCGCCTTCCTGCTGGACAGCGCGAGCTGGGGGCGGGAACCGACCGATGTGGCCGGGCCGTTGGACAGGAGTGAGGAGCGGTTGCGGATGCTGCGCGAGGCGGGCTGGACGGCGCTGCGCGTGCCGCGCGGCGCCTCTCTGACCGAGCTGTGGCGCCAGGCGGACCGGGAGCGCACCGGTCTCGGTGTGGCGAGCGGCGTGGGCAGCGAGGGGGCACCGGCATGAGCGGGCGGGCACGGCTGGCGCTGTGCGCCTGGGCGGCCACCCTGATGGCGTCCTGCGCCCTGCTGCCCCTGGTCGAACCGGCCACCTGGATCATTCAGGCGGCCTTCCTGCTGGGCATCCAGTCCCTGGTGGGCGCGGCGACCCGGCGGGTGCCGCTGGCCCGGCCGCTGACCGTGGCCTCGCAGGCGCTGGTCACGCTGCTGATGCTGACCCTTGTCTTCGCCCGGGAGCAGGCGGTCGCCGGGATCGTCCCCGGCCCCGAGGCCTTCCGGCACTTCGCTGACCTGCTCCAGCAGGGCAGCGACGACATCGCGCGGTACGCGATTCCGGCGCCGCTGGAGTCGGCCGGCATCCGGCTGATGATCATCGGTGGCGTCCTGGTCATCGGGCTCGCGGTGGACACCCTCGCGGTGACCTTCCGCAGCGCGGCTCCGGCCGGGCTGCCGCTGCTGGCGCTGTACTCGGTGGCCGCGGGGCTGTCCGACGGCGGCGCCGACTGGCTGTGGTTCGTGGTCGCGGCGGCCGGCTATCTGACGCTGCTGCTCGCCGAGGGACGCGACCGGCTCTCGCAGTGGGGGCGGGTCTTCGGCGGGCACCGCGCACTCCCGGCGCGGAGTCCGGTGTGGTGGCCCCGGTCCGCACGGGGCGGCGCATCGGCGCGGTCGCGCTCGGGCTGGCCCTCGTGGTGCCGGTCGCCCTGCCCTCGATGAGCGGCGGCCTCCTGGACGGCGTGGGGGCGGGCGCGGGCGCGGGGAACGGCAGCGGGGGCACGATCTCCGCGGTGAACCCCCTCGGTGTCCCTGCGCGACAACCTCAACGCGGACGACGACCGCCAGGTCCTGTCCGTGCGCTCCAACCCCGAGGCGGCCGCGAGCCAGTACCTGCGGATCGTCTCCCTGGACGACTTCGACGGCACCACGTGGAAGCCGTCCAAGCGCAGCATCGAGAAGGTTCCGGACGAGTTCCCCACCCCGCTCGGCCTCGGTGCCGACGTGCGGCGGGCCGAGATCACGACGCGGGTCTCGGCGGCCGACTGGTACCAGCAGGACTGGCTGCCGATGCCGTATCCGCCGAGCGGCGTGGACATCAACGGGAAGTGGCGCTACGAACCCGAGGGCATGACGCTGGTCGGGGACCACGGCCAGACCACGCGCGGGGCGACGTACACGGTCAGGAGCCTGGACGTGCGGCCGACGGCCGAGCAGCTCGCCACGGCGCCGGAGCCGCCCACGGCCCTGAAGCGCGAGTACACCGAGCTGCCGAAGTCGCTGCCCGCCATCGTCGCCAAGACCGCTCGTGAGGTCACCGCCGGCTCCGCGAACCACTACGACGAGGCGGTGAAGCTCCAGGAGTACTTCACGGTGACCGGGGGCTTCCAGTACGACACCCAGGTGCAGGCGGGCAGCGGCTCGCAGGCGATCGCCCGGTTCCTGCAGAACAAGCAGGGCTTCTGTGTCCACTTCTCCTTCGCGATGGCCGCGATGGCCCGCAGTCTCGGCATCCCGGCCCGGGTCGCGGTGGGTTTCGCGCCGGGTACGCCGCAGGGCGACGGTTCGGTGTCGGTGGGGCTGAAGGACGCCCACGCGTGGCCGGAGCTGTACTTCGAGGGGGTGGGCTGGACCCGCTTCGAGCCGACCCCGACCCGGGGGACGCAGCCCGAGTACACGCAGACGGAGACCCCGGGCAACAACCTGCCGGACACCGGCCGGCCGACGCAGTCGGCGAGCGCGGCGCCTTCCGCCGCCCCCTCCGCGAGCGAGAGCTGCACGGCGGAGCAGAAGAAGCTGGAGGCGTGCCCGAGCGAGTCCGCGGCGGCCGCGCTCACCACGGACGACGACGGTCCGAAGTGGTACGTCCTGCTGGCCTGGGCGCTCGGCGGTCTCGCCGCCCTGGCGATCCCGCTGGCGCCCGCGCTGTGGCGGATGCGGACCCGGGCGGTACGCCTGGGGGCGCACGGCCGGACCGAGGCGGACGCCGCGCTGCACACCCTGGCGGTCTGGTTGGAACTGACCGACACGGCCTGGGACTTCGGGATGGTGCCGGACGGGTCGCAGACCCCCCGCAAGGCGGCGGCCCGGATCGTCCGGCTGGGGCATCTCGAACCCGAGGCGGCGGCCTCGGTGCATCGTGTGGCCGAAGCGGTGGAGCAGGTTCTCTACGCGCCGCGGCCGCGTCCGGTGGCGGGGCTCGCGGAGGACGTCCGGCGGGCGATCGCCGGGCTGCGCGGTACGGCGCCGCGGAGCACCCAGCTGCGCGCGGCCTTCGCCCCGCGTTCCACCGTCCGGGTGGTGTGGGCCGTCTCGGAGTGGTGGAGCGGCGTCACAGCGCGGGTGGCGGCGGCCCGGCCGACCCTGCGCAGACCGTCCGGCCAGCAGAGCTGAGGCCGGAGGGCACGCGTCACGGCTGAGGCCCCGGTCCGTGGGATACGGATCGGGGCCTCAGCTGTGTCCGCCGCTGTTTTCAGGCGCTCGCGTGGGCGGGGGAAGAGCGGGAGCCAGGGGCCTGGACGAGGGCGTGCGTGAGGGGGTGACCGCCCGGCAGGCGGTCACCCCCTCATCGGCTTCTGGTCGAGCTACTGGCCGCCCTGTTCGTCGCGACGCCGCTGCCAGCGCTGCTCGATGCGGTCCATCATGGAGCGCTTCTGCCGTGGCTGACGGCGGGCGTGCGGTCCACCTGCCGAGGGCTGCTCGCCCGGCTTCGGGGCCTTGCGCCAGCCGGTCACGGCGAGTACCGCACAACCCAGCATGACGAGGAAGCCCACCACGCTGAGCCAGACCTGCTTGGCGACCATTCCTGCCATGAGGAGCGCGATACCCACGAGGAAGCCCGCGACCGCCTGGTACACCCGTCGCCGGGTGTACGTGCGCAGCCCGCTTCCCTCAAGCGCTGTCGCGAACTTGGGATCTTCGGCGTACAGCGCTCGCTCCATTTGCTCGAGCATTCGCTGCTCGTGCTCCGAGAGCGGCACGGAGTCCTCCTCATCGTGCAGTCGCCGGGGCGACCCGGGGGGTCCCTTCAGGATAGGCAGGGAATCGCCCCCGTGAAACCCGCCCCTCTACGCCAATTGGCCAACCGGATTCCGCCATGAACGTCCCGGCCACTGAATCTTCCATTCCCCAGCGGCCGACCCGTCATGCCGGGCGGTCTCCCTCGATCATACGGCGCTGGGCGCCCGATCGGGGGGCCTGTGGCGTACTCCATCTGCACCCAAGTCCCTGATCAGCGCGGCACCAGGACGGGGCACCCGGGCCTCAGGAGGTCGTCCGCGTCTCGCCGAGCACATGAAGCTGGGTGGCCACGGAGTGGAAGGCGGGGAGCTCGGCCGCCGCCTCCTCCAGCTTGAGCAGCGCCTCCAGGGCGCCGGGCTCGGTGTCGACCAGCACGCCGGGGACCAGGTCGGCGAAGACCCGTACGCCGTGCACGGCGCCGACCTCCAGGCCCGCGCCCTCGACCAGCGCGGTGAGCTGCTCGGCGGTGAAACGCCTCGGCACGGGGTCCCCGGCGCCCCATCGGCCGTTCGGGTCGGCGAGGGCCTGCTTGGCCTCCTTGAAGTGGCCGGCGAGGGCGCGGGCCAGCACGGCGCCGCCGAGGCCGGACGCGAGGAGGCTGAGGACGCCCTCGGAGCGCAGCGCGGCGACCACGTTGCGCACCCCTTCGGCGGGGTCGTCGACGTACTCCAGGACACCGTGGCACAGCACCGCGTCGTAGCTGCCGCGCTCGACCACGTCGAAGAGGCCGTGGGCGTCGCCCTGGACGCCCTGGACCCGATCGGCCACGCCGGCCTCGGCGGCGCGGCGCTCCAGGGCGAAGAGCGCGTTGGGGCTGGGGTCGACGACGGTGACCCGGTGGCCGAGGCGGGCGACGGGCACGGCGAAGTTGCCGCTGCCGCCCCCGGTGTCGAGCACGTCCAGGGACTCCCGGCCCGTGGCCTTGACCCGTCGTTCGAGAGCCTCCTGGAGGACCTCCCAGACCACGGCGGTACGGAGGGAGGCGCGGGGTCGCAGCGGGTCCGACACGACAGTTGACTCCTCGGCGCGGCACGCCTCTTGCGCGGCGGAGCGAACGGGCACCCTCCCCGCCCGGGCTACGGAGGGCGAAGGGCTTCAGGCGCCTCCACCCTATTGCCTCCGTTGCCTCACCCGGTCACCACGGCGCGGGGGCCGGGGGGACGTCTCATACGCCGGACGGCGCCGCCCCACGGCGCCCCCCCGATGACACCCCCGTCACCCCGCGTCCGGCATGTCCCTGCCCCCTGGGTGGTCGTCGGGGTCCGGGTGGTCGGCGTCCTGGCGGGGCTGGGGCAGGACCGGCTGGAGGACCAGCATCCGCTCGACGAGGCGCAGGAACATCGCCACGTCGCGTATGAGGTCGTCGGCGTCCCGGCGGGAGGCCGCGCCCTGGATGCCGGCCTCGGCCCGGGCGCGGCGCCGGGCCCCGGCGGCGAAGAGCGCGCTCCACTCGGCGAGCTCGGGCGCTATCTCGGGGAGCACTTCCCAGGCGCTCCGGATCTTGGCGCGGCGTCGGGGCGTGGGCTCCGGGCGGCCTCGCGCGGCGAGCACGGCGGCGGCGGTGCGCAGGGCGGCGAGATGCGCCGTCGCATAGCGCTCGTTCGGTGTTTCCAGGACGGCGGCCTCGTCGAGTCCGGCGCGGGCCTGGGCGAGCAGGTCGAGGGCGGCGGGCGGGGCCGTGGTCCGGCGCAGCACGGGGTGTACGTCGCTCGCCGGTCCGGTCAGTGAGGGGGCAGGGCCGGTGGCGCGGCGCCGACGGGCGGCTGCTGCGTGATAGCTGGCCATGACGAACCTCCTGTCGTCTGCGTGACGGCGTTGTGGCCGTATGTGCCCATCGTGAGGTATGGCACTGACAATCCGTTCTGACCTGCACTTTTGCTTCGATCGAAGGTTCGGGTTACTTTTGCACTGACCAGTCAGTTCAAAAACCTGCCACACACTCAGGGGGTGGGCTGTGGACGGAATCGCCGTCGCAGCCGAGGGCCTCGGGCTCAAGGGACCGCGGGGGTGGGCCTTCCGCGGGATCACCTTCGCGGCCGCGCCGGGGTCGCTCGTCGCGGTCGAGGGCCCGTCGGGGACCGGCCGTACATGTCTGCTGCTCGCGCTCACCGGGCGGATGAAGGCCACCGAGGGGACCGCGACCGTGGGCGGGGCGCGGCTGCCGAAGCAGCTCGGGGCGGTGCGGCGGATGAGCGCCGTCGCGCATGTCGTCGGCGTCACGGACCTCGACCCGGCCCTCACCGTCGGGGAGCACCTGCGGGAGCGGGCCCTGCTCCAACGCCGGTTCGGGGACTCCCTGCGCGCCCTGCTGCGGCCCCGCGCGGAGGGCGCGAACGAGGCGAGGCTGCGCATCGACGCCGCCCTCACCGCCGCCGGTCTCGACCCCGAGGCCCTGCCCAAGGGCTCGCGGACCGCCGTACGCGATCTGGAGCGGCTGGAAGGACTGCGGCTGTCCCTCGCGCTCGCGCTCATCGGGCGTCCGAAGCTGCTCGGCGTCGACGACGTCGATCTGAAGCTGTCGGATGCCGAACGGACCGAGGCCTGGGCCCTGTTGAGGTCGCTCGCCGAGGCAGGGACCACGGTCGTGGCGGTGTGCAGCGAGGCACCGGAGGACGCTCTGACGATCTCCACCGGACAGCAGACCGGACAGAAGGAGGGGACCGATGCGCTCGCCGCGACTGGCCGCGCTTGAGCTGCGGCGCTTCGGGCGGGGCAAGCTGCCGCGCGCCGCCCTGGTGGCGCTGCTGGTGCTGCCGCTGCTCTACGGCGCCCTGTACCTGTGGTCGTTCTGGGACCCGTACGGCCGGCTCGACCGCATCCCGGTGGCGCTGGTGAACGACGACAAGGGGGCGACCGCCGACGGGAAGAAGATCACCGCGGGGGACGACATCACCAAGGGGCTGCTCGACAGCGACACCTTCGAGTGGCACGAGGTGAGCGCCGCCGACGCGCGCGCGGGCGTCGAGGACGGCACGTACTACCTGTCGCTGACCATGCCGGCCGACTTCAGCGCACGGATCGCCTCCAGTGCGGGCGACTCCCCCGAGACGGGCGCGCTCCAGGTCAGGACCAACGACGCGAACAACTACATCGTCGGCCAGATCTCCCGCACGGTCTTCAGTGAGGTCCGTCAGGCCGCGTCCACGAAGGCGTCGCGGTCCTTCCTGGACCAGATCTTCATCTCCTTCTCCGACATCCACGGCGCGACCGTCAAGGCCGCCAAGGGCGCCGACAAGCTGGAGACCGGCACGGCCAAGGCCGAGAAGGGCTCCAAGGACCTCGCCGACGGGCTGACGGACGCCAAGAGCGGCAGCGGCAAGCTGTCCAAGGGGCTCAAGAAGCTCGACAAGGGCGCGGGCGACCTCCAGGACGGCTCGGCACAGGTCGCGGAGGGCACCCAGACGCTGGCCGACAAGGTCAACGGGGTCGCGGACAAGGTGGGCCCGTTCCTGAAGGACAACGAGAAGACGATCGGCGACACCGCCCAGCTCGTCGCGGACTCCGCCGGGGCGATCCGCGCCAACCTCGACACCCTGGTGAAGACGGCCCCTGTCGCCGCCAAGGGCGCCCACAAGGCCTCCGACACTCTGGACGACGTCTACAAGGCGCGCTGCACGGACCCCGTACTGCCGGACGGGGCCTGCGCCGACCTGAAGAAGGCCAAGGAGGCCGCCGCCGACGTGGCCACCATCGCTGACGACCTGAACACCCTCGTGGACGACCAGGACGGCGACCTGAAGACGCTCGACAAGAACCTGGCGACCCTCCAGAAGCAGGCCCAGGCCCTCGCCGACCGGGCGCCGAACCTGTCCGAGGACCTCGACGACGCCGTCTCCAAGATCAACAAGCTGAACGAGGGCGCGGGCAAGGTCGCCGCGGGCGCCAAGACCCTCCACACGGGCCTCGGCACCACCAAGACCGGCGCCGGTGACCTGGACGAGGGTGTCGGCAAGCTCAAGACCGGCGCCGAGGATCTCAACGGCGGCATGTTCAAGCTCGTCGACGGCACCGGCAAGCTCTCCGACGGACTGCACGACGGCGCGGGCCGGATCCCCGACTACGACAAGGCCGACCGCGACGAACGCACCGGGGTCATGGCCGACCCGGTCCAGCTCGCCTCCCGCGACCTGCACAAGGCGCCCAACTACGGCACCGGCTTCGCCCCGTACTTCATCCCGCTGTCCCTGTGGGTGGGCGCGATGGTGGCGTACATGCTGGTGGCGCCGATGAACCGGCGCGCGCTCGCGGCGGGCGCCCCCGCCTGGCGGATCGCGCTGGCCGGCTGGCTGCCGGTGGTGGCGGTCGGGGTGCTCCAGACCGTCGCCCTGATGTCGGTGCTGCACTGGGCGATCGGCCTGCAGATGGTGCGGGCGGCCGGGACCGTGGGCTTCCTGTTCCTGGTCACGGCGTGCTTCGCGGCGATCGTGCAGTGGCTCAACGCCCGCTTCGGAGCGGCGGGACGCATCCTCGTCCTGGCCTTCCTGATGCTCCAGCTGACGTCCGCGGGCGGCACGTACCCCGTGCAGACCAGCCCGGGCTTCTTCAACGCGATCCACCCGTTCCTGCCGATGAGCTACGTCGTCGAGGCGCTGCGCCGGCTCATCACGGGCGGCGGGCTCGGTCCGGTGTGGCACGCGTGCGTGGTGCTCGTCGTGTTCACCGCGGGCGCGCTCGCGCTGACCGCGCTGTCGGCCCGCCGCCGCCAGGTGTGGACCCTCGACCGACTGCACCCGGAGCTGAGCCTGTGACCTCGACGACCTCCCCGGAGCCGGCAGCTGTGACAATCAGGGCCATGGAAAGCAGCAGCGGCAGCACGCGCCGCGAGGCCACCCGCCAGAAGCTCTACGAGGCGGCCGTCACCCTCATCGCGGAGCAGGGCTTCTCCGCCACCACGGTCGACGAGATCGCCGAGCGGGCCGGGGTCGCGAAGGGCACGGTCTACTACAACTTCGCGAGCAAGTCCGTCCTCTTCGAGGAGCTGCTGCGGCACGGCGTGGGACTCCTCACCGCCTCCCTCAAGGAGGCGGCGGAGCGGACGGCCGCGGCGGGCGGCAGCAAGACGGACGCCCTGGACGCGATGATCCGGGCCGGTCTGGTCTTCATCGACCGCTACCCGGCCTTCACGCAGCTGTACGTGGCCGAGCTGTGGCGCACCAACCGGGCCTGGCAGTCCACGCTCATGGTGGTCCGTCAGCAGGCGGTGGCGGTCGTCGAGAACGTGCTGCGCGAGGGCGTCGAGGGCGGCGAGTTCCATGAGGCGATCGATGTCTCCCTGACCGCCTCGGCGCTCGTCGGCATGGTGCTGGTGGCCGCGCTGGACTGGAAGGCGTTCCAGCCGGAGCGCTCGCTGGACGACGTCCACTCGGCGCTGTCGCGGCTGTTGCAGGGCCGGGTGAGCGGTACGCGCGCGTAGACACGAAAGCGCCGGTCCGCTGTGGCCGCGTCCCCCGCGGGCCACCTCGAACCGGCGCTCTCTCGTGCTCCCCCCGTTTCCCCCCGTCCCCCCCGTTGGACCCCCCGTTCGGTCGTTCCCCCCGGGCCCCCCGTGCCTCGCTCCCGCCGACTTCCGCCGGCGGAAGGAGCGGATCCGGGGCGGCTCCGTTCCGGCGCCCCGTGTCGCCGGTACCGGAGCCGTTCCCTTCTCCGTGGCTCCACTCTCTCGTTCACGCAGGTCGGGCCCCATCCGCGCGCGTACTCATCTCGCCCCCTAGGTACGGATACTCAGAGCTGCGCACTCAGGCCCAGGACGCCCCGTCGCCGACTGGTTACGATCGCCTCCGTGTCGGTACTCCCTCTCGTCTTCACCAGCGGCTGGGCCAGCGGAATCAACGCGTACGCCGTCGTGCTGCTGCTCGGCGTCTTCGGCGCGACCGGGCTGAGCGACGACGTCCCCGAGACCTTGCAGCGCCCTGAGGTCCTCGTCACAGCGGGCGTGCTGTTCCTGTGCGAGGCCGTCGCGGACAAGATCCCGTACGTCGACTCGGCGTGGGACTCCGTGCACACGCTGATCCGGCCCGCCGCGGGCGCCTGGGTCGGCGCGGTGCTGGCCGGCCAGAGCGGCTCGCTCAACGACGCGGTCGCGGGCCTGGTCGGCGGTTCGACGGCGCTGGCCAGCCACGCGGTCAAGGCCGGGACGCGGATGGCGGTGAACACCTCGCCGGAGCCGCTCAGCAACGTGATCGTGAGCCTGGCCGAGGATCTCGGCGTCGCCGGTGTCGTCACCTTCGCGATCTTCCACCCGCAGGCGGCGGCGACCATCGCGGCCGTGCTGCTCATCGGCGGGCTGGTGATACTGATCTTCCTCATCTCCCGCATCCGGCGGTTCCTGCGGCGCAGGGCCCAGCGCCGGGAGGAGCGGCGGCTCGCGGGCCGGTCGGGGGCGCCGCCCGGCTGGTGACCCCACCTGTCACCGGGGCTGTCAGTGGCGGCCGATAAAGTCGCGGGCATGGCACGGATTGCGGTGATCGGCGCCGGGATGGGCGCGATGGCGGCCGCTGCCCGGCTGGCCGTCGCGGGCCACCGGGTGGCGGTGTACGAGCGTACGGAGACGTACGGCGGTGCGGTGCGCCGCTTCGAGCGCGACGGCTTCGCCTTCGACACCGGCCCGGGGTTGCTGCCGCTGCCCGCCGTCTACCGCGACCTGTTCATCAAGACCGGCAAGGAGCCGCTGGAGTCGGTCGTCGAGCTGACCCAGGTCGACCCGTCGTCGCGGCATCTCTTCGCGGACGGCACCGAGGTCTCCCTGCCGAACGCGTCCCGCGCGGGCGTGGTGGCCGCGCTGAACGAGTCGCTCGGTGCGGGCGCCGGTGACCGCTGGGGCGACTTCCTGGTCCGGGCCCGCGAGGCCTGGGACCGCACGCGCCGGCCGCTCCTGGAGGAGCCGCTGTGGCCCAACTGGTCGGTGCTGGCCGAGCGCGAGCCCTACCCGTCGGTCCCGCACAAGAAGCTCCTGCGCACCCGCCGCGCCGGACTGCTCGCCGAGATCGGCGCGTGGGAGCTGCGCGATCCCCGGCTGGCCGCGCTGCTGGACGGCTACGCACTGGCGTACGGCCTCGACCCGAGCGCCGCCCCGGCGAGCGCAGCGGTGCTGCCGTACCTGGAGCATGCCTTCGGGACCTGGTATGTCCGCGGCGGCCTGCGGGAGTTGGCGCGCGCGGTGTACGAGCGGTGTGTGGCGCGCCGGGTGGAGTTCCACTTCGGCGCCGAGGTCACCGGGGTGATGGAGAAGGACGGCCGGGCGGCCGGGGTCGAGTTCGCCGACGGCGGTGTGGCGGAGGCGGACCATGTCGTGGCGGGCGTGGACCCGGCCCGGCTCGCCGGACTGACGGAGCATCCGCTGTACGGCGAGGGCGGGGTGCGGCCCGGCCCGGCGGCGGACCGGCCGGGGAGGTTCACGGTGCTGCTGGCGCTGCGCGGCGCGCGGGAGGCCGGTGCGGTCCATCGCACGGTGGTGCACGCCCCGGACCGCGCAGCCGAGTTGGCGTTCCTCGACTCCGCGCGCGGTGAGCCGGCACGTCCCACCGTGACGGTGCTGCGGCCGGATGATCCCACGCTGCACCCGCGGGAGACTTCGAGTCGGTGGTGCTGTCCGCCACGGTGCCGACCCGGGCCGACTGGGGTGTCGACGCGACCGACGACCGGTTCGCCGACCTCATGGCGGCAGCGGCGGAGGCGGCCGTGCCGGGGCTGCGCGAGCGGCTGATGTGGCGTGAGGTGCGGACACCCGAGCACACCGAGGCCGAGACCGGCGCCTCGTTCGGCGCCGTACCCGCCCCCGCGCTGGCCGCCGGCGAGGGCCGTTTCCTGCACCCGGCCAACACGACCCCGCTGCCGGGGCTGTACCGGGTGGGTGGCTGGGCGCATCCCGGCGGCGGTCTTCCGCACGCCGGGATGTCAGGGGCGCTGGTCGCCGGACTGATCGTGGAGGGACCGGACTTCCGGGGCTCTCAGTGACCCGCGCGCCGAGCGCCCCTCGGCGTCAGAACCGGTACTGCTCGTCGTAGCCGTTCCCCTGCTGGCCGTTGCCCTGGTAGGGGTACTGCTGCTCCGGCGGGAGTTCGCCGCCGTAGGAGTCGTCGGACCGCTGCTGCGGGACCCAGACGCCGCCGGCCGGGGTCTCGCCGCCGTAGGTCGCGTTGCCGTACTGGTCCTGGCCGTACGCCTGCTGGCCGTAGCTCTGCTGGCCGCCGTACGAGGTGTCGTAGCCGGCGCCGCCGTAGGTCTGGGTGCCGATGTACGGGTCGGAGTAGGCGGCGTACTGCTGCTGTCCGGCCATGTCGTAGCCGTACTGCTGCTGGTCGTAGCCGGTGTAGCCGTCGTAGGAATAGCTCTGGTCGGCGCCCTGGGCGGCCGTCGCGTACTGGTCCTGGCCGGCGTAGGTGCCGTCGCCGGTGGCCGCCGGGTAGGGGGTGTCGCCGTATATGCCGTAGGAGCCGGTGTCGTCCGGCATCGGCTGGGGCTCGTAGACCGCGGTGGTCTCGGCCGCCGCGGCGGGGCGGGCGGGCGTGAACACGTCGTCGCGGTCGTAGTCGTCGCCGTAACCGGCCTGTTCCTGACGGTAGTTGGCCTCGTCGCCGTAGTCGGCGTCCGACGCCTCGAGGTCGGAGACCTCCAGGGTGGGCTCCTCGCGACCGCGTTCACGGCGGGGGCGCTTGCCGCCGGTCAGGCCGCCCAGGGCGGCCGGCGGATTGACCGCCCAGCCCTGTTCGAAGCCGCGGCGGAAGGAGAGCGTGACGTACGTCTGGCCGATCGCGAAGGCGATGGCGCCCAGCCCGATGACGATGACCGAGGGGATCAGCACGCCGAGGACGACGCCGAGGAAGCCCGCGAAGGCGAGCAGCCGCCAGCGCAGCCGCGCCTTGTACTGGAGCAGCACCTCGCCGAGCAACCACAGCGCGACGATGCCGAACGCGATGTAGAGGACCGTCCAGCCCATGTACGCCCCTCTCCCAGTGACCGCTACGCAGTGTGTCGTATATCCGTGCGGCCGGTCTAGGCCTGCGGTGGGTGGTGCAGGCCCAGGTTCTCGTAGATTTCCAGCGTCGCCGTGGAGTTGTTGAGCGTGATGAAGTGCAGTCCGGGCACTCCCTCGGCCAGCAGCCGCGCGCAGAACTCGGTGGCGAATTCGATACCGATGGAGCGTACAGCGGCCGGATCGTCTTTTGCTGTGAGGATCCGCTCTTTCAGGACGGACGGGATCGACGCGTTGCTGAGCTGCGGAAGTCGCTCGAGCATCTTCACACTCGTGACCGGCATCACCTCGGGGATGACCGGGGTGGCGCAGCCGGCGGCGGTCACGCGGTCGCGGAGGCGAAGGTAGGACTCGGGCTTGAAGAACATCTGCGTGATGGCGTAGTCGGCGCCGGCGCGGCACTTGTCGACGAAGTGCTCGACGTCCGTGTCCCAGTCGCCGGAGCGCGGGTGCATCTCCGGGAAGGCGGCGACGCCGACGCAGAAGTCACCCGACTCCTTGATGAGCCGGACCAGTTCGGCCGCGTACGTCAGGCCCTGCGGATGCGGCACCCAGTCGCCCATGGGGTCGCCGGGCGGGTCGCCGCGCACGGCGAGCATGTTGCGGATCCCGGCGTCGGCGTACTGGCCGATGATGTTGCGCAGCTCGGCGATCGAGTGGTTGACCGCAGTGAGGTGGGCGACCGGGGTGAGCGTGGTGTCCGCGGCGATCTGCTCGGTGGCGCGGACGGTGCCGGCGCGGGTGGAGCCGCCGGCGCCGTACGTCACGGAGACGAAGTCGGGGGCCACCGCCTCGACCCTCCGCAGCGCGTTCCACAGGTTCCGCTCGCCCTTCTCCGTCTTCGGAGCCCAGAACTCGAACGAGTACGCGGTTTTACCGGTGGCGAGGATGTCGCGCACGGTGCGTGCGCGGTCCGTCCTGGTGGATGCGGTTCCGAGGGCCATACCGGCAGGTTAGCCAGGGGGCGCTGGTCACCCAACCAGATCGCGGAAATTTGCCCGTTTTGTCGATTTGTTGTCCACCCCTCGGACAGTTTTCGTCCATCGGGGGCTCCCGATGTGGCTGGTCACCGCCGGCGCAGGCGCTTGGCGAACTCCGCGGCGGCCGCGCCGGGGTCGGTTGCCTCCGTGATGGCCCGTACGACGACGACGCGGTCGGCGCCCGCCTCCAGCACCTCGTCGAGGTTGCCGAGGTCGATGCCGCCGATGGCGAACCAGGGGCGGTCGGTGCGCAGGGCGGCGGTGTGGCGGACCAGGTCGAGGCCGGGGGCGTGGCGGCCGGGCTTGGTGGGGGTGGGCCAGCAGGGGCCGGTGCAGAAGTAGTCGACGCCGTCCTGGACCGCCGCGGCTTCCGCTTCCTGCTCCGCGTGGGTGGAGCGGCCGATGAGGACGTCGTCGCCGAGGATCGCGCGGGCCGCGGGGACCGGGAGGTCGCCCTGGCCGAGGTGGAGTACGTCGGCCTGGGCCGCGTGGGCGACGTCGGCCCGGTCGTTGACCGCGAGGAGCTTGCCGTGGCGGGCGCAGGCGTCGGCGAAGACCTGGAGGTGCTCCAGCTCCTCGGCGGCCTCCATGCCCTTGTCGCGGAGCTGCACGATGTCGACGCCGCCGGCCAGGACCGCGTCGAGGAACTCCGGGAGGTCGCGCTGGCGCTTGCGGGCGTCCGTGCAGAGGTAGACGCGGGCGTCGGCGAGCTGGGCGCGGGCGGTGTGGGCGGCGTCGGTCATGGTCGTTCCCCCGGTGTCGGTGGCGTGCGGGCCGTGGACGAGTGCGGTCGCCTTGGCGGGCGGTAGTGAACCACAGGTGGGTCGGGGCGGTGGCATGCCGGTACGCCGTGGTGGGGCACGCGGGCCGGGGCGGGTGTCACTCACCCGCGTTGGCGGTGCCGCTGCGCCCACCCGTGCCGCCCTGCGGCACGACTGCCCGCAGCCATGGCGGAGGCCTGACTGCCGCCGCTCGGTGGGACTGCGCCCAGGACACAACTGCCCGCAGCTACCGCACAGACCTGGCCGTCGCCGCTCGCGTGGACTGCGCCCAGCGACACCGCCCGCAGCTACCGCACAGACCTGGCCGTCGCCGCGCGGGTGGGCCGCCGCCCAGCGGCACGACTGCCCGCAGCTGCGTGGGACATGTCCTCGCAGCTACGGCAGACGGGCCCTGGGGCTGGACAGCGTTCGACTCAGACGGCCAGCGCCTGGGCGCGGCGCTTCACCTCCGTGCCGCGGTTCTCGCTCAGGGCCTGGGCCGGGGTGCCGGGCAGGCTGTCGTCCGGGGTGAAGAGCCACTCCAGCATCTCTTCGTCGGTGAAGCCGTCGTCCCTCAGAAGGGTCAAGGTCCCGGCGAGGCCCTTGACGACCTTCTGCTCGGCCCCGTCGATGAAGGCGGCGGGGACGTGCAGTGCGCGGTTCTCACCTCGGCGTACGGCGATGAGCTGGCCCTCCTTGACCAGCTGCCGCACACGCGTCACCTCGACGTCCAGCATTTCTGCGATGTCGGGGAGGGTGAGCCAGGCGGGGACGAGAGCATCGATCTTTGCGTCAATCTCGGTCACGGAATCAAGCCTGCCATCCCGCACTGACAGTCGGAAGCCGGGGCCGCCCGAAACGGCTCCCACCTCGACATTTCCGCTGGACCGTCGCCTAGACGACCGCCGCCTTCAGCGGCCGGCCGGGATCCGACAGCAACCCGGTGTCGAGCGCCGTGCCCGCCTCGATCAGGCGCCGCCCCTGGGCCAGATCCCGCGGCCGGCCCACCGCCAGCAGCGCGACCAGCCGGTTCTCCCGCAGCCAGCACACAGCCCCAGGCCGGTCCGGACGGGTCCCCGCGCCACAGGACCGTGTCGGCGGCCGGGTGATGGCCGGCGTACTGGACGAAACGGCCGAACTGCTCGGACCAGAAGTACGGCACCGGGTCGTAGACCGACGGCGTCTCGCCGATGATGTTGGCCGCCACCGTGCGCGGCCCCTGGAGGGCGTTGTCCCAGTGGTGGACCAGCAGGCGCTCGCCGTAGCGCCCGGAGGGGAAGGACGCGCAGTCGCCCACGGCGTACACGTCCGGGACCGGCGTGCGCAGCGCCGCGTCGGCCACGACCTCTCCGTGCGCGCCGAGGCCGATGCCCGAGCCGGAGAGCCAGGACGTGGCCGGGCGGGCGCCGATGCCGACCACGACCGCGTCCGCGGGCAGCCGGGAGCCGTCGTCGAGGACGACCGTCACCGGGCTCGACGCGGGCCACGCGCGCGTGGGTGCGCAGTTCGGCCCGGCGTCGGCGTACCAGGCCGCCATCGGCGTGGCCACCTCCGCGGGCACGCCCCCGCGAGCGGCCGGTCGGCGGCCTCGACGACGGTCACCGCGCAGCCCGCGTCGCGCGCGGCGGTGGCGAACTCGGCGCCGATCCAGCCCGCGCCGACGACCACGATGTCGTGCTGCCGGGCGAGCACCGGGCGCAGCCGTTCGGCGTCGTCGAGGGTGCGCAGCAGATGGACGCCGGGGACGCCCTCCGTGCCGGGCAGCCGGATCGGTTCGGCGCCGGTGGCGAGGACCAGGACGTCGTACGGCACCGGGCCGCCCTCGGTGTCCAGTTCGTGGTCGGCCGGGCGGACGCCCAGCACCTCGAGGCCGAGCCGCAGTTCGATGCCGAGCGCCTCGAAGTCGACGTCGAAAGCGGAGCCCTCGGCCTTGCCGAGCAGCACCGCCTTGGACAGCGGCGGCCGGTCGTAGGGCTGGTGGGGTTCCGCGCCGATCAGCGTCACCGTGCCGGTGAAGCCCTGCTCGCGCAGGGCCACCGCGGTCTGTACGCCGGCCATGCCCGCGCCGACCACGACCACACGCCGTCGCGCCTGCGTCTCCGTCTCGTCGCTCACCTGATCACCATAGACAACTGACAATTTGTCAGTCAGGAGCCCTGCACAGTGACCTGCTCCACAACGCTGGTCCCGCTGCCGGGCTGCGACTCCCACTCCCAGCGCTCCTCAAGGCGCACCCGCCCGTCCGCGAGCTCCACGACCGTCGACACGCAGTGCCCGCTCGACGTCGTCCCGTCGTGCTTCAGCTGCACGTACCGGAAGTCGAGCCGGTCGCCCGCGCGCGTGCCGACCAGGTGCCCGCGGACGACGTCGCCGCCGGCGTACTCGGCCCAGATCTCGCCGTCCTTCTCGTGGTACGTGAACCGGGTCCGGGTACCGACCTGACCTGGCGCTTGGTCGGCGACCGGGGCGAGGACGAGACCGTCGAGCGAGCGTGCCACCGAGAGAGGCTCCCTTACTGAGACATACGACGTCGGGCTAGGGTGGCCAAGGTAGAGCACTCGCGGGAGCCCGGACGCACCGGGCTGAGAGGGAGGCTGGCGGCCTCCGACCGTACGAACCTGATCCGGGTCATGCCGGCGAAGGGAGGGGCTGGACGCCCATGTCCTCACGTACGTCAGACGTCCTCGTCGTCGGGGGCGGAATCATCGGCCTCGTCACGGCCTGGCGGGCCGCGCAGCGCGGTTTCGCCACGGCTGTCGTGGACCCCGAACCGGGCGGCGGGCCGCCCAGGTGGCGGCCGGCATGCTCGCCGCCGTCACCGAACTCCATTACGGCGAGCAGACCCTGCTCGGCCTGAACCTGGCCTCGGCCCGCCGCTATCCGGACTTCGCGGCCGAGCTGACCGGCCTGACCGGGCTCGACCTCGGCCACCGCCGCTGCGGCACGCTCGCCGTCGCCCTGGACGCCGACGACCGCGCCCCATCTGCGCGAACTGCACGCCCCTGCAGCAGCAGTCGGGGCTGGAGTCCGAGTGGCTGTCGGGGCGCGAGTGCGGCGTCTGGAGCCGATGCTCGCGCCGGGCGTGCGCGGCGGGCTGCGGGTGGACGGCGACCACCAGATCGACCCCCGGCGGCTGACCAGGGCGCTGCTGGCCGCCTGCGAGCGGGCGGGCGTGGTGTTCCACCGCGACTGGGCCGAGCGGCTCGACGTCGTGCGGGACCGGGCCGCCGGGGTCACCACGACCGGCGGTACGCGGCTGGGCGCGGGGCAGGTCGTGCTGGCGGCGGCAGCCTCAGCGGACGTCTCGCGGGGGTCCCCGAGGCCGTGCTGCCGCCGGTGCGTCCGGTGAAGGGGCAGGTGCTGCGGCTGACCGTGCCGCGGCGGTACGCGCCGTTCCTGAGCCGCACCGTGCGGGCCGTGGTGCGCGGCAGCCACGTCTATCTCGTCCCGCGGGAGAACGGCGAGCTGGTGATCGGGGCGACCAGCGAGGAGCAGGGCTGGGACACGACGGTGACCGCGGGCGGGGTGTACGAGCTGCTGCGCGACGCGCACGAACTGGTCCCCGGCATCACCGAGCTGCCGCTGACGGAGACCCGCGCGGGCTGCGCCCCGGCTCCCCCGACAACGCGCCCCTGCTCGGCCCGACCGAGCTGCCGGGGCTGCTGCTGGCCACCGGCCACTACCGCAACGGCGTGCTGCTGACGCCGGTCACCGGCGATGCCATGGCCCACGCCCTGACCACCGGTGAACTCCCGGACGAGGCCCGCCCCTTCACCCCCAGGCGATTCACGAAGCACCTCACGGAGCAGCCCGCATGAACATCTCCGTCAACGGGGAGCCGCGCCAGTTCGCCCCTGGCACGGCCCTCGACACCGTCGTGCGCGCCCTCACCCCGGCACCCTCCGGAGTGGCCGCCGCCCTCAACGAAACCGTCGTCCCGCGCGCGCAGTGGCCGTCGACGTCCCTCTCCGAGGGGGACCGCGTCGAGGTCCTGACCGCCGTCCAAGGAGGCTGACCCATGGCCGACGATCCCTTCGTCCTCGGCGGTACGGCGTTCTCGTCCCGGCTGATCATGGGCACGGGCGGGGCGCCCAGCCTGGATGTGCTGAGGCGGGCGCTGATCGCCTCGGGCACGGAACTCACGACCGTCGCGATGCGGCGCGTCGACCCGACCGTGCACGGCTCGGTCCTGTCCGTGCTGACCGAGCTCGGCATCCAGGTGCTGCCGAACACGGCCGGCTGCTTCACGGCCGGTGAGGCGGTGCTGACGGCCCGCCTCGCGCGCGAGCGCTCGGCACGGACCTGATCAAGGTGGAGGTCATCGCCGACGAGCGGACCCTGCTGCCGGACCCGATCGAGCTCCTGGAGGCTGCGGAGACCCTGGTCGACGACGGCTTCACGGTACTGCCGTACACCAACGACGACCCGGTGCTGGCCCGGAAGCTGGAGGACGTGGGCTGCGCGGCGATCATGCCGCTGGGCTCCCCCATCGGCTCCGGGCTCGGCATCCGCAACCCGCACAACTTCCAGCTGATCGTCGAGCACGCGCGCGTGCCGGTGATCCTGGACGCCGGGGCGGGTACGGCGTCGGACGCGGCGCTCGCGATGGAGCTGGGCTGCGCGGGTGTGATGCTCGCCTCGGCGGTGACGCGGGCCCAGGAGCCGGAGCTGATGGCGCACGCGATGCGGCACGCGGTCGAGGCGGGCCGGCTGGCTTACCGGGCGGGGCGCATCCCCAAGCGGCACTTCGCCGAAGCCTCCTCCCCCACCGAGGGGTTGGCGCGCCTCGACCCGGAACGCCCGGCATTCTGAACGTACGTTCGATGAGATTCGGGAGCGGGTGCGAGGTCCGTCACAGCTCGGCTTCAGTCCCGCCCCGATCTCACCCGAACCCCCGGCCCTGTCAGTCACGGCTCGTACACTCACCTGCGTGGATACGACCCTTCAGGACCCTCTGGTCGGGCAGGTGCTCGACGGCCGGTACCGCGTGGAAGCGCGGATCGCCGTCGGCGGGATGGCCACGGTCTACCGGGCCCTGGACACCCGCCTCGACCGCGTGCTCGCCCTGAAGGTGATGCACCCGGGCCTCGCTGCCGACGCCACCTTCGTCGACCGCTTCATCCGCGAGGCCAAGTCCGTCGCCCGGCTCGCCCACCCCAACGTGGTGCAGGTCTTCGACCAGGGCACCGACGGGTCGTACGTCTATCTCGCCATGGAGTACGTCGCCGGCTGCACCCTGCGGGACGTGCTGCGCGACCGCGGGGCGCTGCAGCCGCGGGCCGCGCTCGACATCCTGGAGCCGGTGCTGGCCGCGCTCGGCGCCGCGCACCGCGCCGGGTTCGTGCACCGGGACATGAAGCCCGAGAACGTCCTGATAGGGGACGACGGCCGGGTCAAGGTCGCCGACTTCGGGCTGGTCCGCTCGGTCGACACCGTGACCAACACCAGCGGTGCCGTGCTCGGCACCGTCTCCTATCTCGCGCCCGAGCAGATCGAGCAGCCGGGTGCCGCCGACGCCCGTGTCGACGTGTACGCGTGCGGTGTCGTGCTCTACGAGATGCTGACCGGCGAGAAGCCGCACGACGGCGACTCCCCCGCGATCGTCCTCTACAAGCACCTGCACGAGGACGTCCCGCCGCCCTCGGCGATCGTGCCGGGCCTGCCGTTCGGGCTGGACGAGCTGGTCGCCTCGGCGACCGCCCGCACCCCGGACGTCCGCCCGCACGACGCCGTGGCGATGCTCGCCCAGGTCCGCGAGGCGCGTGCCGCGCTCAGCGCCGACCAGCTGGACGCCGTACCGCCGCAGGCGCTGACCACCGAGCACGACAACACCGAGGACCGCACGAGTGTGATCCCGCGCTCGCTGACGGTGCCGCGGCCGTTGCCGGTCGACGGGGACGACGAGGCCGCGCTCAACCGCACCAGCGTGTTCGCGACGCCGCCGCCCCCCGCCGCCCCGGCGCCGCCGCTCGGGCGTTCCGCGCGGGCCGCTCGCGATCGTCGTCGCGCTCCTGCTGATCCTCGGTGTCGGCGCCGGCGTCTGGTACATCAACTCCGGCCAGTTCACCAAGGTCCCGGCGCTGATCGGCAAGACCGAGGCGCAGGCGCGGGAGCGGCTCTCCCAGGAGGGTCTCGACGTCGGCAAGGTGAAGCACGCCTTCAGCGACACCGTGAAGCGGGGCCGCGTCATCAACTCGGACCCGGAGGTCGGCACCCGCATACGGAACAACGACTCGGTGACGCTGACCGTCTCCGACGGCCCCGAGACCGTGCAGCTGGCCGATCTCAAGGGCTACCGGCTGGACAAGGCGCGGCTCCGGCTGAAGAACGACGGTCTGGAACCGGGCATGGTCACCCGGGAGTTCAGCTCCGACGTCATCAAGGGTTTCGTGATCCGCACCGACCCCGAGGCCGGCAACAAGCTCCACGCGGGTACGGCCGTGGCCCTGGTCGTCAGCAAGGGCAGCCCGGTCGACGTCCCGGACGTCACCGGCGAGAGCCTGGAGGACGCCAAGGCGGATCTGACCGAGGCGGGCCTGAAGGTGAAGGTCGCCACCGAGCAGGTCAACTCCGAGTTCGACAAGGGCCAGGTGGCCGCCCAGACGCCGGACGAGGGCAGCGAGGCCGCCGAGGGCGACACCGTGACGCTGACGATCTCCAAGGGCCCCGAGATGGTCGAGGTCCCGGACGTGGTCGGCGACAGCGTCGACGACGCGAAGGCCGCGCTGGAGGGCGCCGGGTTCGAGGTCGACGAGGACCGCGGACTCCTCGGGCTGTTCGGCGACACCGTCAAGAGCCAGTCCGTGGACGGCGGCGACACCGCGCCCAAGGGCTCGACGATCACGATCGAGATCCGCTGAGACAGGATCCTGGACCGCCCCTGGACCGCCGACGGGAGGCTTCAGCGACGGTCCAGGACCGGCGACGGGGCACTCCCCCGCGCATGACACCCTGAACGGGTGATGACTCAGCGCAACCCCGTCGGCGGCCACGTCCCCGTGGCCGGCGGTCTGAACTCCGTCGGACTGTCCTACGCCCGTGACCTCAAGGCCGAGACCGTGCAGGTCTTCGTCGCCAACCCGCGCGGCTGGGCCACCCCCGCCGGCAACCCGCGGCAGGACGAGGAGTTCCGGGCGGCGTGCGCGGCGGAGTCGATCCCGGCGTACGTGCATGCCCCGTACCTGATCAACTTCGGCTCGCACACCGAGGCCACCGTGGAGAAGTCGGTGGAGAGCATGCGGCACTCGCTGCGGCGCGGGCGGGAGATCGGGGCGCTCGGCGTGGTCGTGCACACGGGCAGCGCGACCGGCGGACGGGACCGGTCCGTGGCCCTGAAGCAGGTCCGGGAACACATGCTGCCGCTGCTCGACGAACTCACCCACGACGACGACCCGTTCCTGCTCCTGGAGTCGACCGCCGGACAGGGCGCCTCGCTGTGCTCGCGCACCTGGGACTTCGGACCGTACTTCGAGGCCCTGGACGCCCACCCCAAGCTGGGGATCTGCCTCGACACCTGCCACATCTTCGCGGCCGGACACGATCTGACCGGTCCGTCCGGCATGCACCAGACTCTCGACCTGCTGGTCGACACCGTCGGCGAGGGACGACTGAAGCTGATCCACGCCAACGACTCCAAGGACGTCGTCGGCGCCCACAAGGACCGGCACGAGAACATCGGCGCCGGCCACATCGGCGAGGACCCGTTCCGGGCACTGATGACCCACCCGGCCACGGCAGGCGTACCGCTGATCATCGAGACACCCGGCGGGAAGGAAGGTCATGCCGCGGACGTGGAGCGACTGAAGAAACTTCGCGACGCGTAAGCCGTGGCGGAATACCCCTGGGGGGTATACGGTTCTTGCTCGACGCAGGAACCGTTGTCCGACATTGGGGGCACTCATGCAGCACGAGGCGCACACGGAACACGCTCACCACCGGCACGACAGCCACCAGGCCCCCGGCAGCAGCTGGTCCATGGCCGTCCAGGCCACCCTCCACTGCCTCACCGGCTGCGCCATCGGCGAAGTGCTCGGCATGGTCATCGGCACCGCGCTCGGCTGGGGGAACCTGCCGACGACGATCCTCGCGATCGTCCTGGCGTTCTTCTTCGGCTACTCGCTCACCCTGCGCGGCGTCCTGCGCTCCGGTCTCGGTTTCCGGGCCGCCGTGCGGGTGGCGCTGGCCGCGGACACCCTGTCCATCGCCGTGATGGAACTGGTCGACAACGGGGTGATCGCGCTCTGGCCGGGCGCGATGGACGCGGAACTGGCCGACCTGCTGTTCTGGGGCGCGCTGGCGATCTCACTGGCCATCGCGTTCGTCGTCACCGTGCCGGTGAACAAGTGGATGATCGGCCGGGGCAAGGGGCACGCGGTGGTGCACCAGCACCACTGACGCGGTGGTGCACCAGCACCACCGACCGGGGCACCTACGCCTCGGGCCCGTCCCCCGGCTCCTCCTGATAGGAGTACCGCTGCTCTTTCCACGGGTCGCCGATGTTGTGATAGCCGCGTTCCTCCCAGAAGCCGCGGCGGTCGGCGGTCATGTACTCGACGCCACGGACCCATTTGGGCCCCTTCCAGGCGTACAGATGGGGGACGACCAGACGGAGCGGGAAGCCGTGCTCGGCGGTCAGCAGTTCGCCGTCCTTGTGGGTGGCGAAGATCGTGCGCTCGGCGGCGAAGTCCGCGAGGCGCAGGTTGGAGCTGAAGCCGTACTCGGCCCACACCATCACATGGGTGACATCCGGTGCGGGTGGGGCGATCTCCAGGACGGTCCGGGCGGGGACCCCGCCCCACTCGGCGCCGAGCATGCTGAACTTCGTCACGCAGTGCAGGTCCGCCACGACGGAGGTGTGCGGCAGGGCCGTGAACTCCTCGTGGTTCCAGCAGCGCTTCTCGCCGTCCGCGGTGGCGCCGAAGACCCGGAACTCCCAGCGCTCGGGCCGGAACTTGGGAACCGGCCCGTAGTGGGTGACGGGCCAGCCACGCTGCAGTCGCTGCCCCGGCGGTAGCTCGGAATGTGCCGCTTCTCCACTTTCGCGCTCCACCGGCTGACCCATGACTCCATCCTGACAGACCAGGGACGGTGCACCTGACCAACCCCATCCCGATTCATCTCAAACCGGACTAAGCCTGTACTTACTTACTAAGCGAAGACTTACTGGACGATCTTCGGTGACGGTGCAAGGATGCGGCCCGCAACCTGCCAGTTCCCCCTTTGGAAGGAGCCTCTGCGATGCAGGGCGACCCCGAGGTCATCGAATTCCTCAACGAGCAGCTCACCGGCGAGCTCACCGCGATCAACCAGTACTTCCTGCACGCGAAGATGCAGGAGAACTTCGGCTGGACGAAGCTCGCGAAGTACACCCGCCACGAGTCGTTCGACGAGATGAAGCACGCCGAGGTGCTCACCGACCGGATCCTGTTCCTGGAGGGGCTGCCGAACTACCAGCGCCTGTTCCATGTCCGGGTCGGACAGACGGTCAAGGAGATGTTCGAGGCGGACCGGCAGATCGAGGTCGAGGCGATCGACCGCCTCAAGCGCGGGATCGAGGTGATGCGCGCCAAGGGCGACATCACGTCGGCGAACATCTTCGAGTCGATCCTGGAGGACGAGGAGCACCACATCGACTACCTCGACACCCAGCTGGAGCTCCTGGAGAAGCTCGGCGAGGCGCTGTACATCGCCCAGCTGATCGAGCAGCCGGAGAGCTGAGCCGCGAGCGGCTAGGCGGCCTCTTCCAGCACCTCGACTTCGGACACCTCGGCCTCGGACACCTCGGCTTCGGACACCTTGGCGAGAACCGGCATGCCCTGGTCGGCCAGCTCGCGTCGCGGGCAGGCGCCCCGGCCCAGGATCGCCTGGATACGGCGCACACAGGAACCGCAGTCCGTGCCCGCCTTGCAGGCGGAAGCTATCTGGCGAGGGGTGCAGGCACCGGCCTCCGCGTGCTTCTTCACCTGCTGCTCGGTGACCCCGAAACAACTGCAGACGTACACGCGGGCCACCTCCCGAGGGGATTGATCGGTCTTGCCATCCCCGTTGATCGGTGAGGCTAACCTAACCTTACCCGCCCTGCGGGAGCCGTAAAAGAGGAGTGGGGCGCGGATCGTATGTGATCCGCACCCCACGTCATGTCCCTGTAACAGGCGAAACCCTTACTGGTCCCTGTACATCTCCGCGACGAGGAAGGCCAGGTCGAGCGACTGGCTGCGGTTCAGCCGGGGGTCGCAGGCCGTCTCGTAGCGCTGGTGCAGGTCGTCGACGAAGATCTCGTCGCCGCCGCCCACGCACTCGGTGACGTCGTCGCCCGTGAGCTCGACGTGGATGCCGCCCGGGTGGGTGCCGAGGGCCTTGTGGACCTCGAAGAAACCCTTGACCTCGTCGAGCACGTCGTCGAAGCGGCGGGTCTTGTGACCCGAGGCCGCCTCGAAGGTGTTGCCGTGCATCGGGTCGGTCACCCAGGCGACCGTGGCGCCGGAGGCGGTGACCTTCTCGACCAGCTCGGGCAGCTTGTCGCGGACCTTGTCCGCGCCCATGCGCACGATGAAGGTGAGCCGGCCGGGCTCGCGCTCGGGGTCGAGGCGCTCGATGTACTGCAGCGCCTCCTCGGCCGTGGTGGTTGGGCCGAGCTTGATGCCGATCGGGTTGCGGATCTTCGAGGCGAACTCGATGTGCGCGTGGTCCAGCTGCCGGGTGCGCTCACCGATCCACACCATGTGCGCCGAGACGTCGTACAGGTGCCCGGTGCGGGAGTCGACGCGGGTGAGCGCCGACTCGTAGTCCAGCAGCAGCGCCTCGTGCGAGGAGTAGAACTCGACCGTCTTGAACTCCTCCGGGTCGGTCCCGCAGGCCCGCATGAAGTTCAGCGCGTTGTCGATCTCCCGGGCGAGCTGCTCGTAGCGCTGGCCGGAGGGGGACGACTTCACGAAGTCCTGGTTCCAGGCGTGCACCTGGCGCAGGTCGGCGTAGCCGCCGGTGGTGAAGGCGCGCACCAGGTTGAGCGTGGAGGCGGAGGCGTTGTACATCCGCTTCAGACGCTCGGGGTCCGGGACGCGGGCCTTCTCGTTGAAGTCGAAGCCGTTGACCGAGTCGCCGCGGTAAGTCGGCAGGGTCACGCCGTCGCGGGTCTCGGTGCCCTTGGAGCGCGGCTTGGAGTACTGGCCGGCGATCCGGCCGACCTTCACGACCGGCACCGAGGCGGCGTACGTCAGCACGGCGCCCATCTGGAGCAGGGTCTTGAGCTTGTTGCGGATGTGGTCGGCGGACACGGCGTCGAAGGCCTCGGCGCAGTCGCCGCCCTGGAGGAGGAACGCCTCTCCCTTGGCGACGGCCGCCATCCGGGCGCGCAGCTGGTCGCACTCGCCCGCGAAGACGAGCGGCGGATACGACTCCAGCTCCGCAACGACTGCGCGCAGAGCCTCGGGGTCGGGGTACTCGGGCTGCTGCGCCGCGGGCAGTTCTCGCCAGGTGTTGCCAGCGCTCGCGCTGGTCTTAGCGTTCACGGTCACGGCCTCAACATTACGGGGTCGTGTCACGGCTCCCGGCGCATGCCCAACAAATGAGACACGGAGTACAGAGAACGGACATGGGGTAAGGTGCGTCGCATGTTCGCGCACTCGACCCAGAACTGGTGGTGGACCGCTCATCCGGCGGCCCACTGAATCGCGCGCACAAGACTTCGCGAAGGCCGCCCGAGGGGCGGCCTTCGGTGTTTCCGGGGTCGTTCCTCACATCGACGTCATCGACAGCTGAGGAACCATGGACCTGACACAGCTCGTGCACGACGACCGCCCGTTCGCCCTGCTGCGCCGCCGCACACCGGGCCATGACGAGAACACCGTCGAGGTGTTCCTCGGCCCGGTCTCCTCGTACGACCGCCTCGCCGACCTGCCCGACGAGGGCCTCGCCCTCGTCCCCTTCCGGCAGATCCGCGAGCGCGGATTCGACGTGCGGGACGACGGGACACCCCTGACGGTGCTGGTCCCCGAGGAGACGCACACGCTGGCCCTGCCGGACGCCCTCGCGCAGCTCCCCGCCCATGACGTCCGCGTCCAGAACGGCGGCTTCGACGTCGCCGACGAGGAGTACGGCGAGATCGTCGGCCGGGTGCTGCGCGAGGAGATCGGGCGGGGCGAGGGCGCGAACTTCGTGATCCGGCGGACGTACGAGGGCGAGATCCCGGGATTCTCCCGCGAGGACGCGCTCGCCCTGTTCCGGCGGCTCCTCGTCGGTGAGCGGGGCGCCTACTGGACCTTCGTCGTCCACACCGGCGACCGCACCCTCGTCGGCGCCAGCCCCGAGGTGCATGTGCGGATGTCCGGCGGCACGGTCGTGATGAACCCGATCAGCGGGACGTACCGCTATCCCGCCGAGGGCCCCACCCCCGAGCACCTGCTCGACTTCCTCGCCGACGGCAAGGAGATCGAGGAGCTGTCGATGGTGGTCGACGAGGAGCTCAAGATGATGTGCACGGTCGGCGACATGGGTGGAGTGGTGATCGGACCGCGCCTGAAGGAGATGGCCCACCTCGCGCACACCGAGTACGAGCTGCGCGGGAAGTCCTCTCTGGATGTGCGGGACGTGCTGCGGGAGACCATGTTCGCGGCGACCGTCACCGGCTCCCCGGTGCAGAACGCCTGTCGGGTCATCGAGCGACACGAGGTCGGCGGGCGGGGCTACTACGCGGGCGCGCTGGCCCTGCTCGGCCGGGACTCGGGGGGCGCCCAGACCCTCGACTCCCCCATCCTGATCCGCACCGCCGACATCTCCACCGACGGCCGCCTGCGCGTCCCGGTCGGTGCCACCCTCGTCCGCGGTTCGGACCCGGCGAGCGAGGTGGCCGAGACGCACGCGAAGGCGGCGGGAGTGCTGGCGGCGCTGGGTGTACGACCGGCCCGCCCGCGCGCGGAGGAGGCGCGCCCGAGGCTGTCCGACGACCCCCGGGTGCGGGCCGCGCTCGACGGGCGCCGCTCCTCCCTCGCGCCGTTCTGGCTGCGGATGCAGGAGCGGACTCAGGAGCTGGAGGGTCACGCGCTCGTCGTCGACGGCGAGGACACCTTCACGGCGATGCTCGCGCACGTCCTGCGCTCCAGTGGGCTGGAGGTGACCGTCCGGCGCTACGACGAGCCCGGTCTGCGCGAGGCGGTCCTCGCCCACGAGGGCCCGGTCGTCCTCGGCCCCGGCCCCGGCGACCCCTCCGACCTGACCGACCCGAAGATGCGCTTCCTGCGCGACCTCGCCGCCCGTGTCATCCGGGAGCACCGGCACGGTGTGCTCGGCGTCTGCCTCGGCCACGAGCTGATCGCGGCGGAGCTGGGCCTGGAGATCGTACGCAAGGAGGTGCCGTACCAGGGGGCGCAGACGACGGTCGACCTGTTCGGGCGCCAGGAGACCGTCGGCTTCTACAACAGCTTCGTGGCGCGCTGCGACGACGAGACGGCGGCCGAGCTGGCCGCGCACGAGGTCGAGGTGAGCCGGAGCGGGTCGTACGAGGTGCACGCGCTGCGCGGACCGGGCTTCGCCGGTGTGCAGTTCCACCCGGAGTCGGTGCTGACGCTGAACGGGGCCGCGATCGTACGGGAGTTGACGGCTCAGCTGCGTGGCACGAGCACGTTCTCCGAGCGGCGGCCGGCCTTGTAGTCGAGGACGTTGCGCACCGTGGCGTCGACGATCTGGCCGACGGCGTCCTCGGTGTAGTACGCCTGGTGGGACGTGACCAGGACGTTCGGGAAGGTGACCAGGCGGGCCAGGGTGTCGTCCTCGATGGCCTCCAGGGACCTGTCGAGGAAGAACAGGCCCGCCTCCGCCTCGTACACGTCGAGGCCGACGCCCGCGAAGCGGCCCGCGCGCAGTTCGGTGACGAGGGCCGCGGTGTCGATGAGGCCGCCGCGGCTGGAGTTGACCAGGATCGCGTCGTCCCGCATCGCCCTCAGGGCGGCGGCGTCGATGAGGTGCCTGGTCTCCGGCATCAGCGGGACGTGCAGGGTGACCAGGTCGGACTCGGCGAGGAGCTGCTCCTTGGGGACGTACTTCATGCCGAGTTCCAGGCAGGCGGGGTTCTCGGCGATGTCCCAGCCGAGCAGCTTCATGCCGAAGCCGTGGGCGATCCGGGTGAAGGCCTCGCCGATCTTGCCGGTGCCGAGGACGCCCGCGGTGCGGCCGTGCAGGTCGCGGCCCATCAGACCGTCGAGGCGGAAGTCGAAGTCGCGGGTGCGGGTGGAGGCGCGGACGATCCGCCGGTTGACGGCCATGGCGAGGGTCCAGGCGAACTCGGCGACGGAGTACGGCGAGTAGTACGAGACGCGGGCGATGGTCATGCCGAGCCGCTCGGCGACCTTGAGGTCGATGTTGTTGAAGCCGGTGGAGCGCTGGGCGATCATCCGGGTGCCGCCGGCCGCGAGGACCTCCAGGACGCGCGGGCCGAGGTCGGCGTTGACGCTGGTGGAGACGGCCTCGTAGCCGGCCGCGATGGGGGCGGTGTCCTCGTTGAGGAAGACGTCCAGGCAGCGGACCTCGTGGTGGCCCCGGAAGGCCCGCTCGATCAGGGGCTTCTCGTCGGCCTGGACACCGAACGCGAGGATCTCCACGCGGCCCTCCGGGGGTACGCCGGATTTGTCTGGTCCTGGCGAATATCTCACAGACCCCCGCGGAGGCGCTCCGTGAGCGCGTCCCCGCACATGCCGAACGCCGCCACGGAAACCGCGACGGCGTTCGGGGTCCGGGTCCGGCCGGGGTGGTCAGCCGAAGAACACCCCCACCTCCGCGTACAGCTCCGGGTCGACCGTCTTCAGCTTGGCCGTGGCGTCCGAGATCGGCACGCGGACGATGTCGGTGCCGCGCAGCGCGACCATCTTCCCGAAGTCGCCGTCCCGTACGGCGTCGATGGCGTGCAGGCCGAAGCGGGTGGCGAGCCAGCGGTCGAAGGCGCTGGGGGTGCCGCCGCGCTGGATGTGCCCGAGCACGGTCGTGCGGGCCTCCTTGCCGGTCCGCTTCTCGATCTCCTTGCCGAGCCATTCGCCGACCCCGGACAGCCGGACGTGCCCGAAGGAGTCCAGCGACCCGTCCTTGAGGACCATGTCGCCGTCCTTCGGCATGGCGCCCTCGGCGACGACGACGATCGGGGCGTACGACGCCTTGAAGCGGGAGGTGATCCAGGCGCACACCTGGTCGAGGTCGAAGCGCTGCTCGGGGATGAGGATGACGTTGGCGCCGCCGGCGAGGCCGGAGTGCAGGGCGATCCAGCCGGCGTGCCGGCCCATCACCTCGCAGACGAGGACCCGCATGTGGGACTCGGCGGTGGTGTGCAGCCGGTCGATGGCCTCGGTGGCGATGCCGACCGCGGTGTCGAAGCCGAAGGTGTAGTCGGTGGCGGACAGGTCGTTGTCGATGGTCTTCGGTACGCCGACGACGGAGACGCCGTACTCGTCGGTGAGCCGTGCGGCCACGCCCAGGGTGTCCTCGCCGCCGATCGCGATCATCGCGTCGACCTCCAGCTTGGCGAGGTTCTCCTTGATCCGGCGGATGCCGTTCTCCTGCTTCAGGGGGTTCGTCCGCGAGGAGCCGAGGATGGTGCCGCCGCGGGGCAGGATGCCGCGCACGGCGGGGATGTCGAGGCGGACGGTGTCGCCCTCCAGGGGCCCGCGCCAGCCGTCCCGGAAGCCGACGAAGTCATAGCCGTACTCCTGCACGCCCTTGCGGACGATGCCCCGGATGACGGCGTTGAGCCCGGGGCAGTCGCCGCCTCCGGTCAGTACTCCGACCCGCATGGAAATGTCCCTTCGCCGCGGTTGCCTGGTGAAGGCCACGCTAATGGTGATCCAGGTCACACAGGGATGGGCGGGAAGGGCAATTCCGGTGAATCAATGGGCGGTTGGTTTACTCGTCGGTTGGTTCGCTCGTCGGCAAACCCGACGGTCTGTCTACTCGTCGTCCAGGCCGCGCTCTATCGCGTACCTGACCAGCTCCACCCTGTTGTGCAGCTGGAGCTTGCCCAGGGTGTTCTGGACGTGGTTCTGGACCGTGCGGTGGGAGATGACCAGGCGCTCGGCGATCTGCTTGTAGCTCAGGCCCTTGGCGACAAGGCGCAGCACCTCGGTCTCGCGGTCGGTGAGTTCGGGCGCCTTGGGCTGGTCGGCGTCGGCGGCGGGCGCGGGCTCGGAGGCGAGGCGGCGGTACTCACCGAGGACCAGACCGGCGAGGCCCGGCGTGAACACCGGGTCCCCGACCGCCGTCCGGCGCACCGCGTCGAGCAGCTCCTCCGTGGACGCCGACTTCAGCAGATAGCCGGTCGCGCCCGACTTCACGGCCTCCAGCACGTCGGCGTGCTCGCCGCTGGCGGACAGCACCAACACCCGCAACGCCGGGTTGTGGCCGACGAGTTCCTTGCAGACCTGGACGCCGGGCTTGAGCGGCAGGTTCAGGTCGAGCACGAGCACATCGGGTCCGGCCGCCTTGGCCCGGCGTACCGCCTGGTCGCCGTCGCCCGCGGTGGCCACCACCTCGAAGCCGGACTCGCCCAGGTCGCGGGCGACCGCGTCGCGCCACATCGGGTGGTCGTCGACCACCATCACCTTGATCGGGCCCTGCTGCTCACTCATCGCTGTCCTGCCTTCCCCCGTGAAGCCTTCGGTACCTTCAGTTCGACCTCCGTGCCCTGCCCGGGCACCGAGATCAGCTCGGCGCTGCCGCCGAGGTCGCGCAGTCGCCCCCGGATGGACAGGGCGACCCCCATCCGCCCCTCACCCTCGGCCTGGGCGAGCCGCCCCTCCGGGATGCCCGGCCCGTCGTCCCGTACGGTCACGATCACCTCGTCGGGCTCGTCCTCGACCAGGATCCACGCGCGCGCCTGCTCCCCCGCATGCTTGCGTACGTTGTCCAGGGTGGCCCCCACCGCGGCGGCCAGCTCCCGCGCGGCGGCCGGGGGCAGCTCCACCGGCGCACCGGGCTCGGCGAAGCTGACCTTGGCGGCGGCGAACGGGGCCAGCAGGGCGCGGAGATCGACGGGACCCTCGGGCTCCGGCTCGTCGACGGCCCGTACGACCGCGCCCAGGGCCGCGTCCTCGGACGCCCAGGAGACCCGCGTCAGCCCGCCGGAGACCAGAGTGCGCAGCGCCACCTCCTGCTCGCCCGCCATCCGGCCCAGCTCGGCCGCCTCGCCGCCGAGGACGGCGCCGCGCCGCTGCACCATGGCCAGCACCTGGAGCACGCTGTCGTGGATGTCCCGGGCCAGCCGCTCCCGCTCCCTGGTCGCCGCCTCGATCTCCAGGGCGCGGGCGAGGGTGCGCTCGGAGGCGCGGGCGACCTCGACGACGTAGCCGATGGCGATGGAGGCGACCCAGACCAGGATCACGTTGTGGATGGTGTCCCGGGCCGGGGCACCGCGCTCGATGAGGTTGGCGACGGCGACCGGCGTGGAGGCGAACGCGGCCCAGCGCCAGCCGCCCTTGATGGCGAACGCGAGGACCGAGCCGGCCGTCCATATCGACGGCAGGGTCGGGCCGCCGCTGTCGATGTGCGCGTCGTTGACGACCAGCGGGGTGAGCACGATGCCGGTGAGGGCGATCGTCAGGTCGGCGGCGAGGAAACGCTTGGTGCAGGCCGCCTCGTTCTGGACACGGGGCAGCGTGGCGAGCGTCCACACGCACAGGACGACGAAGTAGCCGATGGCGATGCCGGGGCGGTCGTAGTCGTCGTACTGCGTGGCGAACAGGCCCACCGCGTACAGCATGGTCAGCACCCGGTAGCCGGTCAGCGCACGCCACAGCGGCAGTTCGACCGACATCCTCATGACACGCTCACGCCTGGCCATGTCTCCCCCACCCGTCCCCCAGGAGCCCGCTAGGACCCGGAGCGTTCCTTCTCAGCCTGCGTGAGGGCGGCCTTCGCCGCCTTCTCGGCTTCCTTCTCGGCCTTGGCCGCCTCCGCGATCTGCCGCTTGGCGGCGGTCGCGTAGATGTCGACGTACTCCTGGCCGGAGAGCTTCATGATCTCGTACATGACCTCGTCGGTCACCGCGCGCAGCACGAAGCGGTCGTGCTCCATGCCGTGGTACCGGCCGAAGTCCAGCGGCTTGCCGATGCGGATGCCCGGCCGCATGAGCTTGGGCATCACCTTGCCCGGCGGCTGGATCTTCTCCGTGTCGATCATGGCGACCGGGATGACCGGCGCGCCGGTGGCGAGCGCCACGCGCGCGAGGCCGCCCGGCTTGCCCCGGTAGAGGCGGCCGTCGGGCGAGCGGGTGCCCTCCGGGTAGATCCCGAACAGCTCACCGCGCTCCAGGACCTCGATGCCGCTCTTGATGGCCGCCTCGCCCGCGCCGCGCGCGCCGGAGCGGTCCACGGGGAGCTGGCCGACGCCCTTGAAGAAGGCGGCCGTCAGACGGCCCTTCACCCCGGGCGTGGTGAAGTACTCGGCCTTCGCGATGAAGGTGACCTTGCGGTCGAGGACCGCGGGCAGGAAGAAGGAGTCCGAGAAGGAGAGGTGGTTGCTCGCCAGGATCGCGGGGCCCTCGGCCGGGATGTTCTCGGCGCCCTCCACCCAGGGCCTGAAGGCGACCTTCAGCGGCCCTCCGATGGCGACCTTCATCGTTCCGTACAACAACCGAGTGCCTCCTGTGTCTGTCGATCAGACCTTAACCCGGAGCACCGTCGAAGGAGCCGACGACCCTGGTCGGTGTCAGTGCGGTCGCGTACGGTGAAGTACCTGCGCACGATCCCATGAACACGCAACCGACCCCATGAACAGGAGACCGAAGGTGCCGGTCCTCCCTGGAGCCGAGCCGTTCCGCCATGAGGGCGGGGAGACGGGTGTCCTCCTCTGCCACGGTTTCACCGGTTCCCCGCAGTCGCTGCGCCCCTGGGCGGAGCACCTCGCCGAGCGCGGCCTGACGGTGTCGCTGCCCCTGCTGCCGGGCCACGGCACCCGTTGGGAGGACATGCAGCTCACCGGCTGGCAGGACTGGTACGCCGAGGTGGACCGCGAGCTGCGCGCCCTCACCGAGCGCTGCTCCGCCGTGTTCGTGGGCGGCTTGTCGATGGGCGGCGCGCTCGCCCTGCGCCTCGCGGCGAAGCACGGCGACGCGGTGCGGGGCGTGATCGTCGTCAACCCGGCGAACCGTATGCACGGCCTCGCGCCGTACGCCCTTCCGGTGGCCCGTCATCTCCTGCGGTCGACTCCGGGCATCGCCGACGACATCGCCAAGGAGGGCCGGCACGAACTGGGCTACGACCGGGTGCCGCTGCACGCCGCGCACTCCCTGCGGGCCTTCTTCCGGCTGGCCGACGGCGAGTTGCCGCAGGTCACCCAGCCGCTGTTGCTGCTGCGCAGCGCCGAGGACCATGTCGTACCGGCCGCCGACTCCGCGCGCGTGCTGAGCCGGGTGTCGTCGACGGACGTATCGGAGATCGTGCTGGAACAGAGCTATCACGTGGCGACGTTGGACCATGACGCGGAGCGGATCTTCGAGGAGAGCTCCGCGTTCATCGGCCGGCTCGCCGCCGGCTCCGGCAGCAAGGAAGGGACGGCCGTACGTGGCTGAGTACGACTCGGACCGCGAGGACCGGGAGAACCGCGACGACCGCGATGACCGCGACGGTCTCGGCCCGGAGGAGCAGCACGTCCCCTTCGACGAGGCCGCCGCCTGGGAGGCGATCGTCGCCGGGTACGGCGAGGAGCCGCCGGACCCGCCGGGCGCCAAGCCGTTCAAGTCGGTGGAGGACCTGGCCCTGCTGGAGCCGGAGACCAACGACACCGACAGCGGCACCGCCCCGGCAGCCGAGAAGCCGAAGGCGGACGAGAAGCCCGCCCCGGCCAAGCCGCTGGGCAGCTCCGTGGCCTTCGCGCCCGGCGTCGGCCCGCGCGACTACACGACGCCGGAACCGACCGAGGACGACTTCGACGAGGACGACGAGGGTCACTTCGTCCCGCCGGAGCCGCCCCCGCTGCCGGACGCCGACACCACGGCCAAGTTCGCGTGGCTCGCGGTGCTGGGCGGTCCGCTGCTCCTGCTGCTGGCGGTCCTGCTCCGCTGGGACATGACCTGGTGGCTCGCCACGATCGGGATCGGCGGCTTCCTGGGCGGCTTCGCGACGCTGGTGATGCGGATGCGGACGGACGAGGACGAGGACGACGACCCCGGCCGGGGAGCCGTCGTCTAGTTGGCGGGAACTCTGAGGGTGGCCAGGACCGGGAGGTGGTCCGTGGCCGCCCTCAGGTCTGTCTCGGGCAGATGCAGCGGCACCCCGCAGCCGAGCACCTCGATGCCCTTCGTCGCGAAGATCGCGTCGATGCGCTGATGCGGCTCGCTGTGGACCCAGGTGTGCTCGCCGCCGTCGGGGGCCACCGCCCAGCAGTCCTGAAGGCTCTCCGAGAGGCGGCGGAACGTACGGCCGCCGGGGCGCTCGTTGAGGTCGCCGCCCGCGACGGCGTGCTCGACGCCCATGCCGGCGACGCGGTCGAGGAGCATGCCGGCCTGCTCGTAGCGCTCGTCCTTCTGGAGGCTGAGGTGACAGCTGAGTACGCCGAGGCGGGCGTTGCCGAACCGCACGACGGCGGTCGCGAAGCCGCGGCGGTGCTGCGCCGGCGTGAGCGGGAGGAGGACGTCTTCTGTGCGCTCCACGGTGGCGCGGAGGTCGCAGAGGATCGCCGGGCCCGCGGCTGTGGCGCCGCCGGTGAGGATGACGAGGTCGGCCGCGCGGGCCAGGCGGGCGAGTTTCTTTCGCCAGCGGAAGAAGCGGGGGGCTTCTTGGACGAGGACGAGGTCGGGTGCGCAGGCCTTGATGACGCGGGTAAGGGCCGCGGGGTCGTCCCGGAGTGAACGGACGTTGTAGCTGAGGACGCGGACGAGGGCGGAATCGTCAGGTGCCATGTCGTTGATTTTTGCGCCCCATAGCTCGGGGCGCGAGGTGTATGCGCGAGTGCCGGTTCAGTGTGGCTGGTCGCGCAGTTCCCCGCGCCCCCGAGGGACGTCACGCAGGCGCTTGTTTACATGATCGGGTCGGGTTCGCGGGCCAGGTCCGCCGCGCCCACCATTCCCGCCTTGTTGCCCAGCTGGGCCGCGATCACGTCCGCCACCGGGCGCCAGTTGCCGCCCACCAGCCAGCGCTTGTAGGACTTGCGGATCGGGTCGAGGACCAGTTCGCCCTCGTCCGAGAGGCCGCCGCCGACGATGAAGGCGGACGGGTCGAAGAGGGAGGCCAGGTCGGCGAGGCCGGCGCCGGCCCAGCGGGCCAGCTCGCGGTAGGAGTCGACGGCGACCGGGTCGCCCTGCCGGGCGGCGACGGAGATGTGCTTGCCCTCGATGCCCTCGGGCGAGCCGTCACCGAGGGCGAGCAGCACCTCGGCGCGCTCGGGGGTGGCGTTGGCGCGCTGCTTGGCGTACCGGACGAGGGCGCGGCCGGAGGCGTACTGCTCCCAGCAGCCCTGCGAGCCGCAGCCGCACAGCAGCCCGTCCGGCACCATGCGGATGTGGCCGAACTCGGCGGCGACGCCGAAGTGGCCGCGGCGCAGCTTGTTGCCGATGATGATGCCGCCGCCGAGGCCGGTGCCGAGCGTGATGCAGATGACGTTGCGGTGGCCCTTGCCGGCACCGAACTTGTACTCGCCCCACGCGGCCGCGTTGGCGTCGTTCTCGACGACGACGGGGAGGCCGACGCGGGCCTCGACCTTCTCCTTCAGCGGCTCGTTGCGCCAGTCGATGTTGGGCGCGAAGTAGACCTCGGAGCGCTGCCGGTTGACGTAACCGGCGGCTCCGATGCCCACGCCGATGATCTCGTGACCTGCGCGTGCGCCCTCGACGGCGGAGGCGATGGCGTCCACGATGCCCTCGGGCGTGCCCGGGGTCGGCACCTTGAAGGTCGAGAGGATGTTGCCTTCCTCATCGACCACGCCGGCCGCGATCTTCGTGCCGCCGATGTCGACGCCGATGGTGAGTCCCATGAATCCCTCAGTTTCGGTCGAGCCCCGCTACGGCCCACCGTACCCGAGGGGGCTCTAGTCCAGGTCGATGCGCTCCCCCGGACCGGCCTCCTCGCCGCCTTCCCGGGGCTTGGCGTCCCGCTGGGTCCAGCGCTGTTCCTGGGCCTGGACCGCGGAGCGGTAGGCGGCCAGCAGTTCGGTGCCGGCCGCCGCCAGGTGGTCGAAGACGTCCGGGTTGCGTTCGATGACGGGCTCGACGGCGCCTTGGCCTGCTGGACGACCTGCTGCACCACCTGCTGGGCGGCCGGTCCGGCGACCGCCCCGAACAGCGGCGACTGGATCGAGGACAGCTTGTCGGTGACGGCGTCGACGAGCTTGCGCAGTTCCTCGGCGGCCGAGCCGGGCGGCGGGCCGTAGCTCGCGCGGCGGCGGGCCTTCTCCGCCGCGAGGTCCTCGGCGCACGCCGTCGCCCACGCGTCGGCGTCGGTGGCCCGCACCTCGTCAGCCTCGGCCTCGCGCTCCGAAGCGGCGTCTGACGGGCGGAGCTCTTCGCTCATGACGGACTCCTGACTGCGTTGCGTCCTTACGACGTTACCCGAACGGCCGCACCGGATTCACGGGGTCTGCGGCTAGAGATCCGGGTCCGGATTCGACGGGGTCTGCGGCCAGAGATCCGGGTCCGGCGCGAACCGGACCCGCAGCTCCCCGTCCCGCAGCGCGGCCCCGGCGACCGTGCACCGGCGCAGCGCGGACGGCAGCGGCACGATCCGCCGGAACTGCCCGGCGGCGACGACGAGTTCGTCCCCGCGCCGGATGAGGTCCAGCTGGTCCCGTATCGCGCCGGGGAGCGGCACGTGCCACACCAGCACGCCGTCCTCGGCCAGCCGGTCGACGACCGGCCACTCGACGCGGGAGGAGGCCTCCGGCGCGCCGGGCACCACGAGTGCGCCGAGGTCGTCGAGGCCGCGCGGGTCCCGTCCGGCGTGGGCGATCTCCACGACCTCGTACGTCTCCCGCCACTCCTCCAGCGTCTTGCGCTGCTGGGCGACGGGCCCGGCGAGCCAGTTGTCGGCGGGCACGTCGGGCAGGACCCGGTTGGCGATCAGGTGCTCGGGCCGCAGCCCGCGCAGGGCGAGCCCGAGGCCGGCGTCGCGCACGGCGTCGGCCCCGGCGGGACCGGGTTCGGCGACGAGGCGTACGACGGTGTCGCGGTCGGCGATGACGGCCTCGACGGCGGCGAGCTCCAGGTCCCAGCGCGCGGTGGTCTCGTACAGCCACTCCGAGGGCATCGGCACCCCGGCCAGCCGTCCGAGCACGGGCCGGAGCGCCCGCGCGGCCTGCCGTTCGGGCGGCAGCAGCCGGCGCAGATAGCGGCGCAGTTCCTCGGGGAGGGCGAGGAGGGCGAGGGCCTGCGGGGTGGGCGGCAGATCACGACGAGCAGGTCGTGGCGGTCGGAGAGGGCCGCGTCCCTGAGGGCACGCAGGAGGGTGAGCTCCTCGGCGCCGGGCAGCGGGGTGACCTCTTCGGGGTCGAGGCGGGCGGCGCCGAGCAGGTCGAGGACAGAGGAGGCGCGCTCCTGGAAGCCGGCGAGGTCGTCGCGGAAACCGGCGGTCGCGTCGGGCCGCCAGGCGGTGAGCCCCTCCCGGACCTCGACGGGCACCGGCCCCGTGGCCACGCCCAGGACCGCGCCGAGGGTGTCGGTCCGGTCGCCGCTGAGGAGGAGGGTCCGCTCACCCGCGCGCGTGGCGGCGAGGGCGGTGGCGGCGGCAAGGGTCGTACGACCGCTGCCGCCGGGACCGGTGATCAGGAGGGTGCGCATGGGAGTGAACGGTAGATCCCCACGCGGCAAATCCCTATTCCGCTCCGGACTCCACCCGCTTCTTCAGCCCGGCGAGCGCCCGGTCGATGATGACCTTCTCGGCCTTGCGCTTGATCATCCCCAGCATCGGGATCTTGACGTCGACGGTCAGGAGGTAGGTGACCTCGGTCGCGCCGGTGCCGGTGGCCTTGAGGATGTACGAGCCGTCCAGCTGGCGCAGCATCTGGGACTTCACCAGCGTCCAGGAGACCTCGTTCTCCCCGGTCCAGGTGTAGCCGAGCACCTGGTCGTCCTTGATGGCGCCGGCGTCCATGACGAGCCGTACCTGCTCGGCGCGGCCTGCGGCGTCCGTCGCGAGGACCTCCGCCTGCTTCACCTCGCCGGTCCAGTCCGGGTAGCGGGCGAAGTCGGCGATCACCGCCATGACGTCGGCCGGTGCCGCCTCGATCGTGATGCTCGAGCTGGTGTGTTCCGCCATCGCCGTGGCTCCTCCAGATGCGGGCCGGTAGGTCATGAAGCGTGCGCACGTGTGTGCAGCGTGAAGGCTACCGCGCACGTGAGCGGCCGACTTCACCGCCCGTCACCCCGCGGGCGTCACCGGTCCCTCACCATTCGAGCGCCCACGGCCGTCCGCTCCCCGCGAAGTGCCCGACGTTGACGCACTCGGTCGCCCCGATCCGCATCCGGCGCACGAGCGGTTGGTGGACGTGACCGAACAGCGCGTACCGGGGCCGGGTGCGCCGGATCGCCTCCAGCAGCGCCCGGCTCCCCCGCTCGAAGCGGCGCGCGACGGTGTCGTAGACCAGCTCGGGCACCTCGGGCGGGATGTGCGTGCACAGCACGTCGACCTCGCCGACCGCCTCGATCTTGGCCGCGTACTCCTCGTCGCTGATCTCGTAGGGGGTGCGCATCGGGGTGCGCAGACCGCCGCCGACGAAGCCGAAGACGCGGCCGCCGATCTCCACGCGCTCGCCGTCGAGGACCGTGGTGCCCGGCCCGGCGTACTCCGCCCACAGGGACGGCATGTCGACATTGCCGTAGGTGGCGTACGTCGGTGTCGGGAACGCGGCGAACAGCTCGGCGTACTGCTTGCGTACGGCCTTCTCGATGGCGCTCGCCCGGTCCGTGCCGATCCCGGCCCACAGCCGGGCGCCGAACTCGCGGGCCTCCTCGAAGCGGCGGGCGGTGCGCAGCTCGACGATCCGGTCGGCGTTCTCGGTGCCGAACAGGTCCGGGAAGATGCCGCGGGAGTGGTCGGCGTAGTCGAGGAAGAGGACCAGGTCACCCAGGCAGATCAGGGCGTCCGCGCCCTCGCCGGCGGCGGCCAGGTCACGGGCGTTGCCGTGCACGTCGCTGACCACATGGACGCGTGTCCTGCGGTTTCGGGGCGGTGAGGGTGCCATGGCGATCAAGGGTAGGCGTGTGCGGCATACGTGAACAGTGGCGGCCGGACCTGCGGTTACTGGCCAGTCATCAGACGCCTCGACTACTCTGCGCTGAGAAACACCAATCCGTGTGACGCAGCGAACATCTCGCCGGGACCCCCTGTCGGAGACGCCATACCGGCGGGTAACGTCCGGGCAGTCCAGTCGTGCTCGGGATTTCAACATCTGACTCCCTGAGCACCTGCCCGAGCCTTGGACCGCACCGTCGCATCGCACAACGTCGTGGCGCCGGCGCCTTATTAGGAGCAGCAGTCTTGCGCGAGTTCAGCCTTCCGGCCTTGTACGAGGTCCCTGCGGACGGAAACCTCACCGACATCGTCCGCAGAAACGCCGCGCAGCATCCCGACGTCGCCGTCATCGCCCGCAAGGTCGACGGCGCCTGGCAGGACGTGACGGCCACGACCTTCCTCGCGGAGGTGCACGCGGCCGCCAAGGGCCTCATCGCCTCGGGTGTGCAGCCCGGCGACCGGGTGGGCCTGATGTCGCGGACCCGCTACGAGTGGACGCTGCTCGACTTCGCGATCTGGTGCGCGGGCGCGGTCACCGTGCCGGTGTACGAGACCAGCTCGCCGGAGCAGATCCAGTGGATCCTCGCCGACTCCGGCGCGACCGCCTGCGTCGTCGAGCTGGACAACCACGCGGCTGCCGTGGAGTCGGTGCGTGACCGGCTGCCCGCCCTCAAGCACGTCTGGCAGATCGAGGGCGGGGGTGTGGCGGAGCTGGGCCGGGCCGGCCAGGACATCAGCGACGCGGCCGTCGAGGAGCGCAGCTCGCTGGCGAAGGCGGACGACCCGGCGACCATCGTCTACACCTCGGGGACGACCGGTCGCCCCAAGGGCTGTGTGCTGACCCACCGCAGCTTCTTCGCGGAGTGCGGCAACGTCGTGGAGCGGCTGCGCCCGCTGTTCCGCACCGGCGAGTGTTCGGTGCTGCTCTTCCTGCCGCTCGCGCACGTCTTCGGACGGCTCGTGCAGGTCGCGCCGATGATGGCGCCGATCAAGCTGGGCACCGTCCCGGACATCAAGAACCTCACCGACGAGCTGGCCTCCTTCCGGCCGACGCTGATCCTGGGCGTGCCGCGCGTCTTCGAGAAGGTCTACAACTCGGCGCGCGCGAAGGCGCAGGCGGACGGCAAGGGCAAGATCTTCGACAAGGCCGCCGACACCGCGATCGCGTACAGCAAGGCGCTGGACACCCCGTCGGGGCCGTCCCTCGGTCTGAAGATCAAGCACAAGACCTTCGACAAGCTGGTCTACAGCAAGCTGCGCGCGGTCCTCGGCGGCAAGGGCGAGTACGCCATCTCCGGCGGCGCCCCGCTGGGTGAGCGGCTCGGCCACTTCTTCCGCGGCATCGGCTTCACGGTCCTGGAGGGCTACGGCCTCACCGAGTCCTGCGCGGCCACCGCCTTCAACCCCTGGGACCGGCAGAAGATCGGCACGGTCGGCAGCCGCTGCCCGGCTCGGTGATCCGGATCGCCGACGACGGCGAGGTGCTGCTGCACGGCGAGCACCTGTTCAAGGGCTACTGGAACAACGAGGCCGCGACCGCCGAGGCGCTGGCCGACGGCTGGTTCCACACCGGTGACATCGGCACCCTCGACGAGGACGGCTACCTGAGGATCACCGGTCGCAAGAAGGAGATCATCGTCACCGCGGGCGGCAAGAACGTCGCCCCGGCCGTGATCGAGGACCGGATCCGCGCGCACGCGCTGGTCGCGGAGTGCATGGTCGTCGGCGACGGGCGGCCCTTCGTGGGCGCGCTGGTCACCATCGACGAGGAGTTCCTGGGCCGTTGGGCCGCCGAGCACGGCAAGCCGGCGGATGCCACCGCGGCGTCGCTGGCCGGGGACGCGGACCTGAACGCTGCCGTCCAGGCCGCGATCGACGACGGCAACGCCGCGGTGTCGAAGGCGGAATCGGTGCGGAAGTTCCGCATTCTGTCCTCCCAGTTCACGGAGGAGTCGGGCCACCTGACGCCGTCCCTGAAGCTCAAGCGCAACGTGGTGGCGAAGGACTACGCGGACGAGATCGAGGCGATCTACCAGAAGTAGCAAGCTTTCTGAAAGAACGTCATGGCGCGGTGTCCTCCACGAGGACCCGCGCCATCGTCCGTTCCGCGAGCGCGGTGATCGTCACGAACGGGTTGACGCCGATCGACCCGGGCACGAGCGAGCGTCGGTGACGTACAGCCTCGGATACCCCTTCACCCGGCCGTAGTTGTCGGTGGCCTTGCCCAACACGCAGCCGCCCAGCGGGTGGTAGGTGAAGTCGTCGGCGAAGGTCCGGCTGGGGGTGCCGAACAGATCGCTGCGGTAGATGGTCACGTTCGCCGCGTTGATCCGGTCGAAGAGCTTCTTCGCCATCCCCGAGGACACCGCGCTCTGGGCCGCGGTCCAGCCCAGCTTCACGCCGTCCGTGGCGCTGTCGTAGGTGAACGCGGCCCGCTGCGGGTTCTTGGTGATCGCCAGATAGAGGCTGACCCAGTGCTCGAGTCCCGTGGGCAGCGGGGCGATCTCGGCGAAGACGGGGTTGGCGGTGTTGGCCCAGTCGTCGATGCCCATGACCGGCATGGTCGACTGGTTGGCCCCGACCGTGTCCCACAGGTGGTTGGCCCGGCCGAGCATGGTGTTGCCGTTGGGTCCCCACCCGGCGCCGACGCTCGCGTTCAGGGCGGGCAGGGTGCCGGTGTCGCGGGCGCGGACGAGGAGTTCGGTGGTGCCGAGGCTGCCGCCGCCGAGGAACAGGTAGGTGCAGCTGTACTGCTTGGTCTCGACGACCGTGCCGGCGTCGTTGATGCGGTCGGCGGTCAGGACGTACGAACCGTCGCTCGCCCGGCTGATGGCCCTGACCCGCTCCATGGTGGTGATGGTGACGTTCCCGGTGCCGAGCGCGGCGGCGAGGTACGTCTTGTCGAGGCTCTTCTTGCCGTGGTTGTTGCCGTAGATGACCTCCTGGGCGAGCGCCGACTTCGTCGCCGTGCCGGCGGCCTCCTTCTGCATGTAGGCGAAGTCGTAGGTGCTGGGCACGAAGGTGGTCTTCAGGCCGGTGTTCTGGGCGTGCTTGCGGGAGATCCGGGTGAAGCGGTACCACTCCGTCGACTCGAACCAGGCCGGGTCGACGGTGTTGACGCCGAGCATGGAGTTGGCGCGCGGGAAGTACGTCGCGTACATCTCGTCGGCGTCGACGGTCGGGAACTGCTCGGCGAAGTACGACTTGAGCGGGGTCACCGCCATGCAGCCGTTGACCAGCGAGCCGCCGCCGACACCCCGGCCCACGAACACCGACATGTTGGCGAAGTGCACCCGGTCCAGGACGCCGGGGTAGGGGCTGATGTCCTTGTTGACGACGTCCAGCCACAGGAACGTGGCCAGCGGTGCCTCGGTGCGGGTGCGGAACCACATGGAGCGCTGGTCCGGAGCGGCGGTGGAGCAGAAGATCTCGCCGTCGGAGCCGGCGGTGTTCCAGAGCCGGCCCATCTCGATCATGAGCGTGCGGATGCCCGCCTGGCCGAGGCGGAGGGCGGCCACGGCGGCGCCGTAGCCCGAACCGACCACGATGGCCGGGGCGTTGTCGACGGCGGCGGGTTCCACGGCCGACGCCGACTCCAGACCGATGCGGGTGAGACCGGACGCGGCGGCGGTCTGAAGGGCCACCATGCCCAGGATGTGACGTCTCGTCAGCTGACGCTGCATCAGTTTTGTTGCCATGCGCGCAGCATGGGCGGATTATTCGGTTCCGCCTAGACGGCTAGAGCAACGTCTTCAACTTTTCTGCCAGCAGGTCCCAGCGCCACTTCTCCTCGACCCAGGCCCGCCCCCGCTCCCCCATCCGCCGCCGCAGCTCCGCGTCGCCCAGGAGCGCGAGAATCCGCTCGGCGCAGTCCTCGACGGACCCGCCCCGTACGACCCAGCCGGTCTCCCCGTCGAGCACGGCGTCCGGCGCCCCGCCGAGTCCCCGGCGACGACCGGCAGCCCGGTCGCGGAGGCCTCCAGATAGACGATCCCGAGCCCCTCCACATCGAGCCCGCCCCGCCGGGTCCGGCACGGCATCGCGAACACGTCCCCGGCGCCGTAGTGCGCGGGCAGCTCGGACCAGGGCACGGCCCCGGTGAACCGGACGGAGCCGGCGACCCCGGTCTCGCGCGCCAGCCTGCGCAGCTCCTTCTCGTACGGCCCCCCGCCGACGATCAGCAGCACGGCGTCGGGCTCTTTGAGGAGGATCCGCGGCATCGCCAGGATCAGCGTGTCCTGCCCCTTGCGCGGCACCAGCCGCGAGACGCACACCACCACCGGCCGGTCGGTCAGCCCGAGCCGCGCCCGCACGACCGCACCGCCCGACCCCGGATGGAAGGTCTTCTCGTCCACCCCCGGCGGCAGCTGCACCATCCGCGATCCCGCCTCGGGCGTCAGCGCGCCGGCGATCCGCGACCGCGTGTACTCGCCGAGGTAGGTGATCGTGTCCGTGCCCTCGCCGATCCGGCGCAGCAGCTGCCGCGCGGCGGGCAGCTGCGCCCACCCCGCCTCGTGCCCGTGGGTGGTGGCCACCAGCCGTTCGGCCCCGGCCTTCCGCAGCGCGGGCGCCATCAGCCCGAGCGGCGCCGCGGCCCCGAACCACACCGACGTGCAGCCGTGTTCCCGCAGGAGTCCGACCGCCGTACGCGTGGCCGCGGGCGTCGGCAGGAGCATCGTCGTACGGTCGCGTACGACGGTGAAGGGCTGCTCGGCGTCGAAGGCGGCCGTGGCCTCTACGCCCTCCCGGCCCCGCTTCCAGGTCGACGCGTAGACCACGAGCCGCTCGGGATCGAGGCGCAGCGCCATGTTGTGCAGGAACGCCTGGATACCGCCTGGCCTGGGCGGGAAGTCGTTCGTGACGATCAGGGTCTTGGACATCGTCGTGCGCATCGCCGCCGACCCTATCCAAAGGCGCGGCCACCGCTGCCCCACGACCCCCTCACAGCCGGTCACGGCCGCGTTTATGGCACCCTCACAGCAGGTCGGGACATCATGGCCATCTCAATCACGGCACAGACGGCAACGCGCGAACAGGGGCTCCGGTGGACATTGCGGGTGCGAGGCGGTCTCCGGCGGGACTGCTGGCGACCTGGGGCCTGACACGGCTGCTGCTGCTCCTGTTCGTCCTGAAGGTGTACGTCTTCCCCGGCCCGGACGTCACGAGCGACGTGTCGGTGATCTACCAGGGCTGGTACGACGTGCTGCGCACCGGCACCTTCCCGCAGGACGACGTCACCTGGCAGTACCCGCCGGCCGCCGCGCTGGCGATCCTCTCCCCCGCGCTGCTGCCGTTCCTCCCGTACGCGACCGCGTTCTTCGTCCTCGCCTTCCTCGCCGACCTGGTGGTCTTCTCCCTGCTGCTGTACGCGGGCCTGCGCCCCGGCCGGAGCCTGCGCGGCGCCTGGGTGTGGGTGGTGGGCGTCCCGCTGCTCGGCCCGACCGTGTACGCCCGCTACGACGTGATGGTCACCGCCGTCGCCGTGGCCGCGCTGCTCGCGGGCGCCCGGCATCCGCGGGTGACGGGCGCCCTGATCGGCTTCGGGGCGATGCTCAAGGTGTGGCCGGTGCTGCTGCTGGTGGCCGCCCGCAGGCGCGGGGTCTGGATGTCGGCGGCGGTCACGGCGGCCGGGCTCGCGGCCCTGTTCGCGGTGACCATGCCCGGCTCCTTCGCGTTCCTGACCTTCCAGGCCGACCGGGGCACCGAGGTGGAGTCGCTGGGCTCGCTGGTCTTCCATGTGGCCCGGCAGTACGGCTGGGACGGCCAGGTGCTGCTGAACTACGGCTCGGTGGAATTCCTCGGCCCGTGGGTGAACGTCGTCAGCACCGCCGCGCTCGCCCTGACCGGCATCGCCTTCGGCTGGCTGCTGCTGTGGCGGCTGGTCGCGACCCGCTTCGAGGCGCACACCGCGGCGGACGCGGCGTTCGTGGCGGTGCTGCTGTTCACGACCACGAGCCGGGTGATCAGCCCGCAGTACATGGTGTGGCTGATCGGCCTCGCGGCGGTCTGCCTGTGCTTCCGGGCGAGCCGGATGACAGGGCCCGCGCTGCTGGTCCTGGTGGCCTCCTTCGTGACGGTCCTGGAGTTCCCGGTCTACTTCGCGAACGTCGTCGCCAGCGACCGCCTCGGCGTCACCCTCCTCTTCCTCCGCAACGGCCTGCTCGTCGCCGCGACCGTACTGGCGGGCGTCCGGCTGTGGCGGGCCACGGTGACCGCGCCCGCCGAGGACCCCGAGGAGCCTCAGCCGGCACGGGCCACGGAGGAGCCGTCGGAGACCTCGGTCACCTCCTGACGCCGGGACCGCCCGAGGACCACGCCCACCACCGCGCACTGCACCGCCATGGCCGACGCCATCGCGAGGCACACCCCGGGCAGCCCCAGCCCGGACCAGCCCGTACGCCAACGGCAGTTGGACCGCCGTACCGAGCAGCGTCACCCTCAGCAGCACCGGCGCGCCCCCGCTCCCCTCGAAGACGCCGCCCAGCGCGATGAAGCAGGCCATCAGCAGCAGATAGGGCCCGGCGCAGCGCAGGAACAGCACCCCCCTCGGCGGCGACGTCGCCCCCGGCGCCGAAGGCGGCCATGATCCAGGGCGCGGTCACGGCGAAGAGCACAGCGGCGGCCGCTCCGAAGGCGCCGGACACCACGACCGCCTCCCGCCCGATCGCCCGCCGCGCGTCCCGGCCCGCGCCCAGCAGATGCGCGGTGTGGATGGAGGCTGCCTGCCGGACCGCGTAGAAGCCCATGGTGGCCACGTACAGGACCTTGTACGCGATGGCGTACGCGGCCACGGCCGTCACTCCGACCCGCGCCACGATCCCGACCAGCACCAGCGTCCCGCCCTGCCGCACGGTGAAGTCGGCGGCCATGGGCAGCCCGGTGCGCAGGACCCTCCGGAGGGCGGCCATGAGCGGCCCGGTGCGCGGCACGCGCCGGAAGGCGATCCCGGGTCCGAAGGCGGTACGCAGCAGCGCGTTCCACCGCAGAGCCAGCAGTCCCGCCCCCAACGCCACGCCCCGGCACAGCACCGTCGAGGCGGCGGCGCCCTGGACGCCGTAGAAGTGGATGAAGACCGGGTCGCAGACGAGGATCAGCCCGTTGGCGAGCAGCGCGAGCCGCATCGGCGTCCTGGTGTCCCCCGTGCCCTTCAGGATCCCGTCGACCAGTTGCTGGGCGAAGAACACGGCGATGCCCGGCATCGATATCGCGAAGTACCCGACGGCGAGCGGCAGCGCCGCGCCCCCGCCGAGGACCAGCCGCGCCAGCGGCTCCCGCAGCAGATACCCGCCCGCCACGACCACCGGCGTGATCACCCCGAACACCGCCCAGCCCCCGCGCACGGCGGCCCGTACCGCCCCGGGGTCCCGGGCGCCCCTGGCATGCGCCACCAGCACGGTCGTGCCCGAGCCGAAGACGAGAGCGACCCCCAGCAGGACGTTCTCGGCATTGGTCGCCACGGCGACGGCCGCCACCGCCGGTCCGCCGAGCCGGGAGACCCAGACGGTGTTGATGATCCCGGCGGCCACGGAGGCGAGCAGCGAGAAGTAGACGGGACGGGCGAGCGCGACGAGCCGACGCCGATGACTGTCCATGACCACATCAACCCCCTCGAAACGAGCTACCTCGTTTCGAGGTAGCTCGATAAGAGGTACCATGGCGTCACGACGACCACAAGGAGGAATCGGCGTGCTGGAGCTGTCGATCCTGGGTTTCCTGGCCGAAGAGCCCTTGCACGGCTATGAGTTGAAGGAGCGCATCAAGGCGCTCAGCGGCCATGTCCGCCCGGTCAGCGACGGCGCGCTCTATCCGGCCATCACCCGGCTGATCAAGGCGGGCAAGCTCGACGAGCACACCGAGCCGGGCGCGAGCGCGGCCCCGCGGCGCATGCTCTCCCTCACCGACACGGGCCGCGCGGACCTCCTGGAGCGCCTGCGCCACCCCAAGCCGGTGGAGATCTCCGACCAGGTCCGCTTCAACACGGTCCTGACGTTCCTGCGCCACCTCCCGGACCGCCGCGAACAGGCCGCGGTGCTCCGCCGCCGCCTGGAGTTCCTCGACACGCCCACGAGCTTCTTCTACGACGAGGGCAGACCCGTGCGCGCGGAGGAGGCGGCGGACCTGTTCCGGGAGGGCATGCTGCGGGTCGCGCGGGCCACCGGAGAGGCGGAACGCACCTGGCTGGAGGAGGCCGTCGAGCGGCTCAGCCGAGCTGATCCCGCAGATAGTCCTGCCACTGGGCCGTGAAGTCGTCCAGGTCCGTGCCGAGCACGGTCTTCAGCGCGTCCTCGACCGCCCCGGCGCGCTGCTTGTGGGCGCCCACGGCCTGGTAGAACGCCCGCAGCCGGTCGGTGCCCCACCGGTCGGCGATCATCCGGCAGGCCAGCCAGCCGCTCTCGTAGGCCTCCGCCAGCTTCGTCGCGTCGCCGCTGAACCCGAAGTCCGCGTCCGCGGGCAGCGCCTTCGGCGCCCGCCCCTCGGTCACGGCCCGCCACAGCTCCGGCGCGCCTGGACCGGCGACCGGCCGGAGCCGAGGTAACCGATCCAGTCCGCGTACCCCTCGGACAGCCACAGGGGTGTGGCGGCGGTGGTGTGGTCGCGGGTGGCGACATGGGTGGTCTCGTGGGTGAGCACGACCTGCTTGCCGACGCTGCCGAGGACGCTGTACGCGTCGGGGTTGACGATGATCCGGTCCGCGGGCGCGCGCGCCGGGGCGCCCGTCTCACCGGTGGTGACGGCGGCGATCCCGCGGTACGCGGAGGCGGGTGACCCCAGCAGCCCCGCCATGCCCTCCAGCGACGTCGGTACGAGCACGACGACGTGCCGGGTCCAGTCCGTGCCCCACTCCGCCGACACCGCCGGAACGGCACGGTCGGCGAGATCGGCGTAGGTGTGCAGCGCCGCGCTCGACCGCCCGACACCGAGGACGAGGCTGTGCCTGCCGCGGACGATGTCCACCTCGCCCTGGTCCCACAGCTGCTGGGCGGACTTCTTCGCGGGCTGTTCCCGGTCGACGTACCACTCGCCGCCCGCGTCCAGGCTGAGGGTGAGCGTGCGGCCGACGGTGACGGGCGCGTTGTCGTAGCCCTGGATGCGGTACTTGAGCTCGACGTCCGCGGTGGCCTCGGCGCCGTCCTGGTGGAGCCGCGTCAACCGGTACGCCCACGCCGCGAACGGCACGCCCCGGGCGTTCTCGAACCAGTCCAGCGAGCCCGTCTGCATGAACGCCGCCCGGTCCCGGTCGAGCACGGCCGCCGACCGCCGGTCGAGCAGCTCCTGGACATCGGCCTTGGCGGTCCCGGTCCCCGGCTTTCCCCCACAGGCCACCAGGGAGACGAGCAGCAGACACAGCGCGAGTGTCCCGTGTCTCGACGCCCGCCTTCGACCAGCCATTTCACGATCGTACGGCGGGAGCGGCGCCAGGGTCAGAGGGCCGGGGCAGAGGGCCGGGTCACACCCGGGTGACCGTCGCGCCCGGCATCATGCCCACCGGGTCGTAGCGGACGGGGGCGCCGGGGTAGGGGGCGTGGATCACCTGGCCGTTGCCGACGTACATGCCGACATGGCTCGCGTCACCCCGGTAGGTGACCAGGTCACCGGGCTGCGCCTGGGAGAGCGGGACCTGCCGGCCCGCGTGGCGCTGGGCCTGCGAGGTGCGCGGCAGGGAGACGCCGGCATGCCGGTACGACCACACCATCAGGCCCGAGCAGTCGAAGCCGGAGGGGCCGGTCGCGCCCCAGACGTACGGCTTGCCGAGCGCGGCGCGGGCCGCGGCGACCGCGGGCGGCGGCCCGGGCGGTTGGGCGGCAGCGCGGCCGCTGAGGTCGGGCATGTCGTCGCGGCCGGAGCGGGAGGCCCGGTCGTAGGCGGCGCGTTCCTCGGACGGCAGGGAGTTGAGCAGCCGGCGGGCCTGGGCGAGCTTCTTCTCGACCGTCTTCTTGTGGCTCGCGACGGCCTTGCGGCTCTTCTCCAGCTCGGCCAGCTGACCGGCCGCCTCCGCGCGCTCCTGGGCGAGTTCGCGCATCGCCGACTGGAGGTCCTTGAGCTCACCGGCCTGATGGGCGGTGATCCGGTCCAGGGCGGCGGCCTTGTCGAGGTAGTCGTCCGGGTCGTCGGAGAAGAGCAGGGCGAGGGACGGGTCGAGGCCGCCGGAGCGGTACTGGGCGCCGGCCAGCGAACCGAGCGTCTCCCGCATGGCGTTGATGCGGTCCTGCTGCCGGGCGATCCGGTCCTGCGCGGTGCCGACCTGCTTCTTCAGCGAGTCGGCGCGTTCGTCGGCCTTGTTGTAGGCCTCGGTCGCTTTCTCGGCCTCCTCGTAGAGGCGGTCCACCTCGGCACGGGTGTCGTCGTGCGGGGCGGCCGTGGCCGGTACGGCCCCGAGGGCCGCGGCGGTGGCGGTCAGGACGCAGAGCGCGGCACTGGCGCCCCGGTCGAACCCGGACGAAGTCGATGCAAGGCGGCGATGGGACCTCACGAGGAGCCGCACCCCTTCCGCTGGCGGACAGGAAACGCGGCCGACAGTAGCCCCGCGACAAGGGCGCTTCCAAAGACCTCCACGGCCACACAACGTGACACCCCGCCACCGACGCAGGTCAGTGGCGGGGCACGGGGTCAGTTCACGTCGCCGCGATTCGCCCGAACGGGCGGCGGGTGTCGTGATCTTGAATGTGATCCGGGAGGGTGATCAGATCCGGACGCCGAACTGGAACGGCATGTTGCCGATCGACTCGTAGCGCACGACCGTGCCGGTGCGCGGGGCGTGGATCACCTGGCCGTTGCCGGCGTAGAGGCCGACGTGGTGCAGGTCGCCGTAGAAGATGACCAGGTCGCCGACCTTGAGCTGGCTCTGCGAGTAGATGCGCGTGCCGGCGTTGGCCTGGGCCTGGGAGGTGCGTGGGATGGAGACGCCGGCCTGGGCGTAGGCCCAGGAGGTCAGGCCCGAGCAGTCGTAGGAGGCGGTGCCGGTGGCGCCGTAGACGTAGGGCTTGCCGAGCTGGGACTGGGCGGCCCGGAAGGCGGCGGCGGCGAAGTTGGAGGCCGGCGGGGTGTCGCCGAGGTTCACGCGCTCGCTGGCGGAGCGGCTGGCGCGCGCGTCCTCGGCGGCGAGGGCGGCCTTCTCGGCGGCCGTCAGCGTGTTGAGGAGCTTCTGCGCCTCGGCGAGCTTGCCCTGGACTTCCTTCTTCTTCTTGGCCAGTTCGGTCCGGGTGGAGGAGAGGTCCTTGAGCTTCTCGGAGGCCTCGGCACGCTCCTGCGCGAGCTCGCGCTGCTTCTCCTGGATCTTCTTCAGCGCCTCGACCTGCTGGGCGCTCAACTGGTCGGCCGTGGAGGCCTTGTCCAGGTAGTCGTCCGGGTTGGACGACAGGAAGAGCTGCAGGGAGGCGTCTATGGAGCCGGTGCGGTACTGGGCGGCGGCCGCGAGCCCCATGGAGTCGCGGAGCCCGTTGAGCTCCTCCTGGCCGCGGGCCACGGTGTCCTGGATGGCGGAGATCTCCTTCTGGAGCTTCTCCTGCTTCTCCTTGGCGCCGTTGAGCTTCTCGGTGGCCTGCTCGGCCTCCTCGTAGAGCTTGTCGACCTTGGACTTGACCTCGTCCTTGCTGGGCTTCTCGCTCGGTGCCGCGTTGGCGGCGTTGGCGCTCAGCGCGACGGCGGCGGCAGCAGCGGTGGTCAGCACGGTCACGCGCGTGCGGCTCGGCTGCTTGGGTCGACGGTGGGACGCCACGGAGGTGAGCTCCTTCTTGTGAGTGATCACCCGTTCGGAGGTTCGAGCCCAGACCCTAGTGACCTTCTTGTGATCAGTTCAAATCCTCACGCGAAAAAATCGGTCACGGACTGCATTCTTTACACACAACTCACGTGCGGTAATGCCCGTTTGACACTACGTTGCGTGACGATCCCGCCAATTCGGGCAATGAGCGCACAAGTTCGATGTTTAGGACAGGCGCTTCAAAAGCATCGCCGAAGCGACAGGCCTGGCCCCCGCCTTGGCCACCCCGTCGGCGACCTCGCGGTCGGTGGAGGCGACGATGACGGGCCGGCCCGGCGGCTCGGCGCGCACCAGCTGGCGGATCAGTTCGTCGGCCGTGACACCCGGCTTGGAGAACAGCACCCGCACCCCGCGCGGCGGCGCGAGCAGCACCGGCGCGGCCAGCTCGGCGCCGTCGAAGACACAGGTGACCTCCGCCCCGGTCTGCGCCGCGAGCTGCGAGAGCTGACCGAGCAGCCGCAGCCGCTGCTTCTCCAGCGGCATCTGGGGATAGCCGGTCTTGGTGACGTTGTAGCCGTCGACCACCAAGTGGGCCTGGGGCAGGGCCAGCAGCTGGTCCAGGATGGCCGGATCGTGCTCGGACAGGGCCCGCGCGGCGATGTCCTTCGGTGTCATTCGTCCCGGTTCGACCGCGTCGACGGTCTCCGCGGGCCGTACGGACACGGGCGGCAGGGCCAGCTCCCGGCGCAGCCCCTGAGCCGCGTCGAGCACGGTGTCCAGCAGCAGCCGCACCCGCATGTCCTCGACGCTGCGTCCCTCCCGGGCCGCCCTGCGCGTCGCCTCCAGGGCCGCCTCGGCCTCGCTCAGCCGGGCCTTGAGCCGCCGCGTCTCGACCTCGGCGGCGGACACCTGCGTCTGCCCCTCGGCGCGCACGGCGTCCATCTCGCCCTGCAGCTTGCGCAGCGCCGCCTCGCCGCGCTTGACGTCACTGAGGGCGGCGCGCAGCTTGCGGTGAAGCGATTCGGCTTCCTTCTTCGCCGACTCCAGTTCGGTGCGCAGCCGCTCGGTCTCGGTCCGGGTCTGCTCCCGGGCCGCCACCAGTTCCTCGCGCAGCCGCTCCAGCTCGACGCGGCTCTCCTCGTCCGCGCGCTCGGCGTCGGCCCGCTGGGCCTCCTCGCCGGCCGCGGTCACGAGCTTCACCCAGCCCGTGGGGCGCAGAACATAGGCCGCGGCCGCCACGTCGAGCGGATCCGCGGCCGGGGGCGGCGAGCCGGTGTCGAGAGCGCCGGAGAGCTCCGGCTGGGCCTCTCTGAACTTCTCGCCGATCCGCTGCCGGAACAGCGGATCGGTCTCCAACGCCGCCGCCATCGCGTTGCCGGCGAACTTGGCCCGCCGGTTCGGCGCGAACCGCGCGTACTGTCTGAGCTGTGCGGGCAGTTCACCGACGGTCAGGCCGCCGAAGCCGTCGGACACGATCTGTACGACACGACGGCGCACCCCGTCGGGCAGCGGACGGTCGAGCACCTCAGCGGCGCCGTCGCCCGGCCCCCCGCCTTGTGACTCCACCATCCGTCAACACCCCAACCTGTGTGCGGAGCCCGCTCCCTCAGGAGCCGGCGCCCGGCCTGTCCACGAGTTCCACCTGATCCACGGCGTTGCACCAGCGGCAGCGCACCGACTCGATGGTCTCACTGACCACCTCGCGCTCCTCGACCTTCGGCTCACCGGCCAGGTCGAGGTGGACGTACTCGACGACCTTCGACGAGCGGGTCACGTCGAACCGCGTGAGGTTGCCGCAGAGGGTGCAGCGCCACCGCGTCGAGGCGGTCGGCAGGGGAACCGTCATCGTGCCTGTGCTCTTTCCTGCTAGGTCTTCTATTGTCCGCGACACACCGGTCCCGGTGCGTGTGGCTCGTAACCCTACGGCCTGGCGGGTACTCGTCGCTCGGCCGTCCACATCGCCCACCCGGCGGCGAGGCGGTCTGTTCGGTTGCGTCCCGTTACGTCATGCTCTGTGTTCATGATCAGCAACTGGAGGGTGACGGTCCGTGGCGCGAGCAGGTCGTTGTGGGGGTCGGCACCGGTCACCTACGGCCTGATCACCCTGTGCTGTCTGCTGTTCCTGATCGGCCCGGCGGCCGGCCTGAATCCGGCCTACGGCACCGGCGACGAACTGCTGGCCGCCCAGCGGGCCTACTTCCACCGCTGGGGTGTGGTCCCCGCAGAACTGTTCGAAGGCTCGGCCCGCGCCGCCCTGACCCCCGCGACAGCCCTGTTCGTGCACGGCAGCTGGGTCCACCTCCTCGGCAACATGCTCTTCCTCTATGTCTTCGGAGTGCTGACCGAGGAACGGATGGGCCGCGTCCAGTTCACGCTGTTCTACGTCGGCTGCGGCTACCTGGCGCTGCTGGGGTACGCGGCGGCGAACTCCGACTCCGACCAGTCGCTGGTGGGAGCCTCCGGGGCGATCTCAGCCGTGCTCGGAGCGTTTCTCTACCTGTTCCCCGGGGCCAGGGTGACAAGCCTGCTGCCGTTCCTCTTCTTCCTCCCGCTGCGCTTCCCGGCCTGGGTGGTGCTGCCCTTCTGGGCAGCCCTGCAATGGCTGGCGGCAGGCCGGGCGCCGAACGGACCCGGGGTGGCGTATCTGGCCCACCTGGTGGGCTTCGGCCTGGGCTTCGCCTTCGCGTGGGTGCGTTTCGGCCGTGCTACCAATGCGGCGCCAATCCGAAGCGGAGATCATACATAGAGGTTGCTTTTCTGCTCACTCCTATCTACTCTTGCTCGTCATGCACAGGAAATATCGGATTGGCGAGTTCGCCACCCGGATCGGACGGTCCGTTTCGACTGTTCGCCGTTGGGAGCGTGAGGGCCGGATCACGGTCAAGCGCTCCGCATCCGGGCAGCGATACTTCGACGACTCCGATGTGCTCGCCGCCCTGAATCCTGGCTTCGACGCCTCCCGCCGCTCCACCGTCGTGTACTGCCGAGTCTCCTCACCGGGCCAGAAGAGCGATCTGGAATCGCAAGTCAAGGCGATGGAACTCTTCTGCCTCGGCGCTGGCATCGCAGTGGATGAGTGGATCAGCGAGATCGACACCGGGATGAACCTGCACCGCCGAGAGTTCTGCCGTCTGATGGACCGAATCGAAGCCGGCGAGATCAGCCGACTGGTCATCGCCCACGAGGACCGCCTAGCCCGGTTCGGATTCGAGTTCATCGAGTACCTCGCCGACCGGCACGGCTGCGAGATCGTGTCCGCGAACAGCGAGCTACTGTCTCCGCGACAGGAGCTGACCGAAGACCTGCTGGTGATCATGCGCACCTTCTCTCGCCGCCTGCGGCTTCTGAACCGCTACGAGAAGGAGCTCAAGGCCGAACTTGGCGGCAGCCAATGAAGGTCACTCGCATCGCCTACAGCAAGAACCTCAACGCCTGTAAGTACGACCAACTCGTCAAGCAAGCCGAACGGCTCGGTCGAGTGCGCTCGCTCGTATGGCGCCGCTATGGCGCCCTCGCAGGTGTGGGGGTGTCCGACCGCACGATCCGCGACCAGTGGATGAAGGACGGCACCAGTGACACCTTCGGCGTACTGGCTAACTCGTGGAAGGAGACCGTGCGGGACGCAGTCGTCAGCATCAGGGCGACCCGCGAGGCAGCAAAAGTCAAGGTTCGGCAAGCTATCCGGCGCCACACCGCCGACCAGACGGAGCGGAAGCGCCTTTTCACAGCATTGAAACGCGACCAGTGGGCCAACGACCCGTACCTGGCCCGGCAGATGCGCCACCACTGGCGACGCGGCCAGAACCACACAATGAACCAAATTGTGGTTCGTTCCGACGACTACCGCACGTACGCCCTCGTAGAGGACGGCGACATCTGGCTCTCGGTGCCTGGGCTGGAGCGTCGCAGCGCAGTGAGGATCCCTCTGAACACCAGGGTTGCCCCCACTGGCACCTTGCGGCTCATCCTGCGAAACAACCGGGTCGAGGTGCACTACACCATCGACGACTGCACACTACGGTCCTCACAGCGACCGTGCGGCACAGCAAAGACGGGGCTGGACAAGGGGTACACAGAAGTCCTCACCGACTCCGAAGGCAGCCACTACGGGACCGCCCTCGGCGGGCTGCTCAGAGCCGAGTCGGACTTCCTCAAGACCAAGAACGCTCGCAGAGCCAAGATCCGCTTCATCGCAGAGAAAGCCCGCAAGTCGGGAGATACAGCGAAAGCTGAACGGATCGAAGCCAATAACCTAGGCACGGCCAAACGCAGCCACCGCCGCCGCTCGTTCGAAGCCCGTGTCCGGTCGGTCACCTTCACTGCGGTACATCAGGTCCTGGACAAAGCGCAGCAGATCGTCGCCGAGGACCTGACCCGCAGCTTCCCACCGCGGAAGAAGCTCGGCAAGGACACCAACCGCCGCCTCGCGATGTGGACCAAAGGCGTCACAGCTGAGGCACTCAACAGCGTGTCGGAGCGCAGAGGTTCTGCGCTGACGCTGGTCAACGCGGCCTACACTTCACAAGTCGCCCCCTGCTGCCGGATCCTCGGCACGCGCAAAGGGGACCGACTTCACTGCACTCAGTGCGGGGCAGTGTGGCAGGCAGACCACGCGGCAGCGATCAACGTCCTGGAACGAGACGGTGACCCCGACATCACCCTGCACACCTCGCATGCGCGGGTGAAGCAGATCATCCAGGAACGGGCCGATCGCCGACGGACCAGACTGCCGGTCCAGGACTCCAGCCTTTCGGGCGGAGAGCGAACCATCCGATCCGAGCGCCAATGCTCGAGGACAAGGAAGCAGAACCAGCCGTGATCACAGCAATCGTCCTGATCAAGACCAGTGTGGACCGGATCCCCGAGATCGCCGAGGAGATCGCCTCGCTGGACAGTGTGAGTGAGGTCTTCTCCGTCACCGGCACCTACGATCTAATCGCGATGGTCCGTGTCCGACGGCACGACGACCTCGCGGAAGTCATCCCCGGCAGCATCAGCAAGATCCAGGGCGTCGAGGCGACCGATACCCACGTCGCATTCCGCACATACTCCCAGCACGATCTTGAGGCGGCGTTCGCGATCGGGCTGGATTCCTGACCTGGATCAACCTCTTGACGAAGACGACTCAAGATCTTCACTGCAGTGGAGTGACGCACTACCCTTCGAACACCTGTTGTTGTTCCCGAGGAGGAGCTGTGCGCACGGTCTGGAAGTACGCAAGTCGAGCAGCCGCTGTTTCATGCCTGGTCGCCGGAGGACTCGTGCTGGCACCCCCGGCGCAAGCTGGGGACTTCGGATGCCCTGGCAGCCTAATCGAAAGCATCCCCGTCGTGACCAATGACAGCGGGTTCCGGTACGGCACTCTTCTCGTCTATTACAGCAGCGCGAACGGCGGCACAAACTGCGCCGTCACCTATAGGTCGCCGGGATTCAGCGGTAAGTCGAACATGGAGGCGGCTGTGGGGCGCTGCCGTGACAGTAGTACTGTTCCGCTCTGCTCCACAGACAAGTCCGACGTTGATAACGGGACGTATGGAACCTACGCAGGGCCGGTCTCAGTCACCCAAACCGCCGGCCACTGCATAGTGGCAAGTGGCTGGATAGAGGAACCGAGGACTGGCACTGACGGCTACGCCGACTTGACACGGTCTCATTGCGGATGATCGTCGGCAGCCCACGCCAGCTGGAGATCCACACGGTCATCAAACAGCCGGGACGCAGCGCCCCTCCTCGGTCCGATACTGCCACTTCGCACCGTTACTGACCAGTTCGCGCACCGCGTTCACGAACCGCTCCACGTGCTCGTCCGGCGTGCCCGCGCCGAAGCTGACGCGGATGGCGTTGAGGGACTTCTCGCCGGGCGCGGCCTCGGGGGCGCCGCACTCCCCCCTGGGTCTGCGGGTCGCTGCCGAGCAGGGTGCGGACGAGGGGGTGAGCGCAGAAGAGGCCGTCGCGGACGCCGATGCCGTACTCGGCGGAGAGCGCGGCGGCGAAGTGGGAGCTGTTCCAGCCCTCGACGACGAAGGAGATCACGCCGACGCGGGGGGCGTCGTCGCCGAAGAGGGAGAGGATGCGGACCTCGGGGACGTCCGCCAGGCCCTCCCGCACCTTCTCGATCAGGTGCTGCTCGCGGGCGACCAGGGTGTCGAAGCCGGCCTCGGTCAGCGCCTTGCAGGCCGAGGCGATGGAGTAGGCGCCGATGACGTTCGGGGAGCCGGCCTCGTGGCGGGCCGCGCTCTCGTGCCACTCCACGTCCACGCCGCCGTCCTCGCGCCGGGTGACCTTGCGGCTGGCGCCGCCGCCCGCGAGGTAGGGCTCGGCGGCGGTCAGCCAGTCGGCGCGGCCGGCGAGGACGCCGGAGCCGAAGGGGGCGTACAGCTTGTGGCCGGAGAAGGCGACCCAGTCGACGTCGAGGTCGGCGACGGACACCGCGTGGTGCGGGGCGAGCTGGGCGGCGTCGAGGACGATCCGGGCGCCGTGCGCATGGGCGGCGGCGGCCAGTTCGCGCACCGGCCACAGCTCGCCGGTGACGTTGGAGGCGCCGGTCACGCAGACCAGGGCGGGGCCGTACGGGTCGCGGTCGGCGAGGGCCTTCTCCAGGGTCTCCACGGCCTGCTGGTGGGTGCGGGGCGCGTTGAGGTAGGTGACGCGGGCGTCGCGCCAGGGCAGCAGGGAGGCGTGGTGCTCGGTCTCGAAGACGAAGACCTGGCAGTCGGCGGGCAGCGCGGCGGCGAGCAGGTTGAGGGAGTCGGTGGTGGACCGGGTGAAGACGACCTGGTCGCCCTCGCGGCAGCCCAGGAACTCGGCGACGGTCCTGCGGGCGTTCTCGAACAGGTCGGTCGACAGCTGCGAGAGGTACCCGGCACCACGGTGGACGCTGCCGTAGTAGGGCGCGTACGCCGCCACGTCGTCCCACACCCGCTGGAGGGCCGGCGCACTGGCGGCGTAGTCGAGGGCGGCGTAGGTGACCTCGCCACCGGTGACGAGCGGGACGGTGACATCTCGGCCGAGAACGGGCAGGGGCGCACAAATGGTCTGGGTGGCGGCAGCGGTGGAGACAGACATGGGGAACTCCCGTGAGAGGGCATGCCGAAGCAGGGCATGCGGTGAAGAGAGGAAGGGTGCGCGGAGGCGGGGCTCAGCAGCCCTATCGCATTCGCTTGCTCACGGAAGACTCCCTCGAATGACCAGGACCCCTGGTTTCGAGAGGGGCCCGCGCTTGCCGTAGACCTCGCTGCCTACGGCCTGGTCTTCACCCGGGGCACCCCGCCACGGACGGAGGGTTGCCGGACAGTCGGCCGGGGCCTCATGACTGTCACTCATGACCTGGTACAGGAACGTACGCGATGTGATCGTCGGCCCGCAACCCGTGTCCGGATCGCGGGACGACGCACCACACGACTACCGGTTGCTGGCCGCCACCCAGCGGTCGAGGGTCTGCTTGGCGGCGCCCGAGTCGATCGACTCGGCGGCCTGGTCCATGCCGGCCCGCAGCTGCTCCGCCAGCGTCCCCGAGCCCGGCTCCAGGGCCACCAGAGCGGCCGCCGAGTTCAGCAGGACCGCGTCCCGGACGGGACCCGTCTCACCGTCGAGCAGCCGGCGCGCGACCTCCGCGTTGAACGCCGGGTCACCGCCGCGCAGCGCCTCCACCGGCACCAGCTCGATGCCGACGTCACGCGGGTCGAAGGCCTCCTCGGTGACCTTGCCGTCGCGGACGATCCACACCCGGGAGGTGGCCGTGGTCGTCAGCTCGTCGAGGCCGTCGTCGCCGCGGAACACCAGGGAGGAGTTGCCGCGCTCGGCGAACACCCCGGCGACGATCGGCGCCATCAGCGGATCGGCGACACCCACCGCCTGCGCCTTGACCTTCGCCGGGTTGGTCAGCGGGCCGAGGGCGTTGAACACCGTGCGGATGCCCAACTGGCCGCGGGCGCGCCCGCGTGACGCAGCGCCGGGTGGAACTTGATGGCGAAGCAGAAGGTGATGCCGGCCTCCTCGGCGACCTCGGCCACCCGCTTCGGGGTGAGGTCGAGGTTGACGCCCAGCTTCTCCAGCACGTCCGAGGAACCCGACGCCGACGAGGCCGCGCGGTTGCCGTGCTTGACGACCTTCGCTCCGGTGCCGGCCACCACGAGGGAGGACATCGTGGAGATGTTCACCGTCTTGGCGCCGTCGCCACCGGTGCCGACGATGTCGACGGTCCGCCCGGACACCTCGATCACGTTGGCGTGCTCGTACATCGCCTGGACGAGGCCGGTGATCTCCTCGACCGTCTCGCCCTTGGCCCGCAGGGCCACCACGAACCCGGCGATCTGCGCGTCGGTCGCCTCACCGCGCATGATCTTGTCCATCGCCCAGGCGGTGGCGTCGGCGCTCTGGTCCTGCCCGTACAGCAGGGCGTTCAGCACCCCGGGCCAGGAACGGCCCGCCGCGGTGTCGCCTCCAGCGGGGGTCACAGCGCTCATAAGGCCGCTCCTGGGTGTCGTAGGACCTGCTTCAACAGATGTTTGACCCCCACCCTATCCAGCTCAGGACACGGCGAAGGGCCCCCGTCCGAAGACCGGACGGGGGCCCTTCAGTGCGCGTGGCGAGCGCAGCGATCAGTGGTGGCCGTGGCCGCTCGTGATCTCCTTGTACTCCTCGACGGTGGGCTTGGCGATCTGCGACTCCTCGCCGAAGTACGCCTCGCTCAGCTTGGCGCGCAGCTTCTCGGAGCCCTTCACCTTGCGCTCGACGCCGTTCTCGTCGACCGTCGGGCCGATCTCGGCCGGCTTGTACTGCTCGTGCGCGGTGAGCGTGTGCAGCGCGTCCTGGCTGAGCGGCTCGTGCACCTCGATGAACTCACCGTGCGGCAGGCGCTTGATGATGCCGGACTCGCGGCCGTGCAGCACCTTGTCCTTGTCGCGGCGCTGGAGGCCGAGGCAGATCCGCTTGGTGACGATGAACGCGAGCACCGGCGCGACGAAGAACGCCACACGGACGAACCAGGTGATCGAGTTGATCGACAGGTGGAAGTGCGTGGCCCACAGGTCGTTTCCACCACCGACGAGCAGCACCATGTACCAGGTGATCCACGCGACGCCGAACGCCGTGCGGGTCGGGGCGTTGCGCGGGCGGTCCAGGATGTGGTGCTCGCGGCGGTCGCCGGTGACCCAGGCCTCGATGAACGGGTAGACCGCGATCGCGACGAGGACCAGCGGGAAGATCACCAGCGGGATGAACACGCCCAGGACGAGCGTGTGGCCCCAGAAGTTGATCTCCCAGCCCGGCATGACACGGATCAGGCCCTCGGAGAAGCCCATGTACCAGTCGGGCTGGGCGCCCGTGGACACCTGGTCCGGCCGGTACGGGCCCATGGACCAGATCGGGTTGATCGAGGCGATGGCCGCGATGGCCGCGATGACACCGAAGACCAGGAAGAAGAAGCCTCCGGCCTTGGCGGTGTACACCGGGAACAGCGGCATGCCGACGACGTTGTTGTTGTTCTTGCCGGGGCCCGCGTACTGCGTGTGCTTGTGGACGAACACCAGGATCAGGTGGGCCACCACGAGGCCGAGCATGATGCCCGGCAGCAGCAGGACGTGGATCGAGTAGAAGCGGGCCACGAAGTCGCCGCCCGGGAACTCGCCGCCGAACAGGAAGAACGACAGGTACGTGCCGACGATCGGCACGGACAGGATCGCGCCCTCCATGAAGCGGACACCGGTGCCGGAGAGCAGGTCGTCCGGGAGCGAGTAACCGGTGAAGCCGGTGAACATGCCCAGGACGAACAGCAGGAAGCCGAACAGCCAGTTGACCTCACGCGGCTTGCGGAACGCACCGGTGAAGAACACGCGCATCATGTGCACGAACATGCCGGCGAGGAAGATCAGCGCCGCCCAGTGGTGGATCTGCCGGATCAGCAGACCACCGCGCACATCGAAGGAGATGTGCATGGTCGAGTTGAACGCCTCGGACATCAGCTGTCCCTGCAGCGGGACGTAGCTGCCGTGGTACTCCACCTCGTTCATCGACGGGTGGAAGAACAGCGTCAGGTACACACCCGTGAGGATGATGATGATGAAGCTGTAGAGGCAGATCTCACCCAGCATGAACGACCAGTGGTCGGGGAAGATCTTGCGCAGGTTGGCCTTGGCCAGGGAGTAGATCCCGAGCCGGCCGTCAGCCCAGTCGGCGAGCTTCTCGCCGGCCGGGGCCTTCCCGCGGGGGCGGGAGGACTCGTTGTTCTCGTTGGTGCTCATCCGCGCTCCCAGAAAGCAGGACCGACGGGCTCCTCGAAGTCGCCGAGCGCCTCGAGGTAACCCTCCTCGTTCACACCGATGCGCAGCTGCGGCAGGGCGTGACCAGCGGGGCCGAAGATCACCCGGGCACCGTCGGAGAGGTCGAAGGTGGACTGGTGGCACGGGCACAGCACGTGGTGCGTCTGCTGCTCGTACAGGGAGATCGGGCAACCGACGTGGGTGCAGATCTTCGAGTACGCCACGATGCCGTCGTGCGACCACTCGAGCTCGCGCTTGTCCTTGATGTTGTCCGGCTGGATCCGGACGATCATCAGGGCGGCCTTGGCGATCTCGGTCTGGAACTCCTCGTCGTGCTCCTCCAGGCCCTCGGGCTTGGCGAAGGTGAGCGAACCGACCGCGACGTCCTCGGGACGCAGCGGCTCGTTCGTGTTCATGTTGACGAGCTGGAGGCCCTTGCGCCACATGGTGTGCCGCAGCTTGGTGCCGGGCAGCGGGCCGAGGTCGCGCAGCAGCACGACACCGGCGAGCGGCACCAGGGTGAGCGCGCCGAGCATGGTGTTGCGGATCAGCTTGCGACGGCCGATCACGGACTCCTTGGTGCCCTGCTTGAAGTCCTCCATGACCTTCGCGCGGACCTCGGGAGGCGCCTCGATCGGGTGACGCTCGTCGACCATCTCCACGTCGGACATCAGGGTGCGGGCCCAGTGGACCGCGCCCGCGCCGATCGAGAAGAGGGCGACGCCGAGGGTCAGGCCGAGCGAGAAGTTCAGCGCGTTGATGTGCCCGATCGGGAAGACGTAGATCGCCTTGTCGTGCGGGACGCCGACGTACGCCGCGATGAAGCCGATCGTGGCCAGCATCGACAGCGTGAACAGCATGGCCACCACACGCTCGGACCGCTTGGCGGCCCGCTCGTCGATGTCCTGGACCCGGTGCTCGTGCGGCGGCAGGCCGGGGTCGGCGAAGGGGTCCTTGTCGTCCGCGACGCCTACCGCGCCGTGGGCGTCCTGCTCTGCGGGCAGGTTCTCTTCTGGAATGTCTTGGCTACTCATGACTTCTTGGCCTTTGCGGTCCGAGCGGCGAGCCAGACGGCGATCGCGATCAGGCCACCGAGTCCGAACACCCACGCGAAGAGACCCTCGCTGACCGGACCGAGGCCGCCCAGCTCGAGGCCACCGGGGCTCTCGGTGTCGTCACCGTTGACCGCGTCGAGGTACGCGATGATGTCCTTCTTGTTCTGCTCCGACAGCGTGGTGTCGGGGAACGACGGCATGTTCTGCGGGCCGGTCTGCATGGCCTCGTAGATGTGCTTCGGGTCGACACCCTCGAGGCTCGGCGCGAACTTGCCGTGCGTCAGCGCACCGCCCTTGCCGGTGAAGTTGTGGCACTGCGCGCAGTTGGTGCGGAACAGCTCGCCACCCTTGGCGATGTCCGCGCCCTCCGGGCTGTACTGGTTCTTCGTCGGGACGACCGGACCGGCGCCCAGCGAGGAGATGTACGCGGCGAGCTGGTCGATCTCGGCCTGCGTGTAGATGACCTTCTTGCGCGGGACCTGGGCGCCCGGCTGCTGGGCCGGCATACGGCCGGTGCCGACCTGGAAGTCCACGGCCGCGGAGCCCACACCCACGAGGCTCGGCCCGTCGGTGGTGCCCTGAGCACCGGTGCCGTGGCAGCTGGCGCAGCCCACGGCGTAGAGCTTCTTGCCCTCCTCGATGGTGAGGGACTGGGCGGTTTCATCGGCCTGCGCCTTGTCCGCGGGCGCGAACGCGGCGTACAGCCCCCCAGTGGCCGCCAGCGCGAGGAGTAGGACGACGAGCGCCGCCAGCGGATGGCGTCGTCGTGCGGAGAGCTTTTTCACGGATTACCCCGGTGTCAGGATCTTCTGCGTCGATGCTTCTGGAAGTGCGCTTCTCGTGGAAGCGCTCGGGAACGGGCCCCGACTACTTGATCATGTAGATCGTGGCGAAGAGGCCGATCCAGACGACATCGACGAAGTGCCAGTAGTAGGACACGACGATGGCGGCCGTCGCCTGCTCGTGAGTGAACCTCTTCGCCGCGTAGGTGCGGCCGAGGACCAGCAGGAAGGCGATGAGACCGCCCGTCACGTGCAGGCCGTGGAAGCCGGTGGTCAGGTAGAAGACCGAGCCGTACGGGTCGGAGGAGAGCGAGAGCCCGTCCTTCTTGACCAGCTCGGTGTACTCGAAGACCTGACCGCCGATGAAGATCGCACCCATGATGAAGGTGACGATGAACCAGCCCCGGAGCTTCTTCACGTCACCGCGCTCGGCGGCGAACACGCCGAGCTGGCAGGTGAGGGAGGAGAGCACCAGGATCGTGGTGTTGGTGGCCGAGAACGGGAAGTTCAGGCTCTCGGCCATTTCCTTCCAGTGATCAGGACCCGTCACCGATCGCAGGGTGAAGTACATCGCGAAGAGGGCCGCGAAGAACATCAGCTCGGAACTCAGCCAGATGATGGTTCCGACGCTGGTGAGGTTCGGCCGATTGACCGACGGGTGCGCGTGCCCGGTTTCTACTGTCGTTGCTGTCGCCACGACCGACATTATGTCGGTCGCTTATCCCGCCCTCACTCCGGGGGGTGCCGTTCGGAGTGTTCGCACCGTGTGTACTGCCCGGATGGCCCATCGCAGGCATGTTCCAGCGGGTGTTGACGCGCTGTTCAAGGGAGTAGCATCCGCGGCAACTGTTCTGTCCGTACGACGCTGATGTCACGGAGGAAGCATGCAGGCGACCGCCACGGTGCTGGTCTACAGCGACGACGCCAACACCCGCGAGCAGGTACGGCTCGCGACCGGCCGGCGGCCGGCTCCGGACGTCCCGGTGGTCGAGTTCGTGGAGTGCGCCACGCCTGCGGCGGTGCTCAAGGAGCTGGACCGGGGCGGGATCGACGTCTGTGTGCTGGACGGCGAGGCCGTACCGATGGGCGGCATGGGGCTGTGCCGCCAGATCAAGGACGAGGTCTTCAACTCCCCGCCGGTGCTGCTGCTGATCGGCCGCCCGCAGGACGCATGGCTGGCCACCTGGAGCCGCGCCGAGAGCGCTGTGACGCACCCGGTGGACCCGGTGGAGTTCGCCTCGGCACTGGCCTCCCTGCTGCGCCAGAAGCGGGCCCTGAGCGCCTGAAGGGGCCTGGGCGGCGGGATGGGTCCAGGAGCCTCAGGGGAAGCCTGAGAAGCGGCCTCTAGACGCTCTCCGGCCGCAGTCGGGCCCGCTGCTCGGCGCTGGGGGCCTCAGGGGTGCCGGCGGTCAGGGCGCTGCCCTTGCGCCACTTGTTCCACTTGAGGTTCCAGTCGCCGAAGCCGTTGCCGAAGGTCTCCATGGTGTCGCCGTTCGAGTTGACGACCTTCACCACGTCGCCCTCGTGGACGGTGTCGAAGAACCACTCGGCGTTGCCGGTGCTCATGCCGGTGCAGCCGTGGCTGACGTTCTCGTAGCCCTGGGAGCCGACCGACCAGGGGGCGGCGTGCACGTACTCGCCGCTCCAGGTGACCCGGGTCGCGTAGTAGACCGGCAGGTCGTACGACTCGGACGAGCCCTCGGCGATGCCGATGCTGGTGCCGCGCATCCGTACGAAGTACTCCTTGCCGAGGACGACCTTGACGCCGTTGCGGGTGTCGAAGCCGGGCTTGCCGGTGGTGACCGGGAGCTCCTTGATGACCTCGCCGTTCTTGTAGACCGTCATGCTGTGTGACGAGGCGTCCGTCACCGCGATGATGCGGTCCCCGGTGGTCAGTCTGAGGGGCTTCGTCCGACCGCCCCACAAGCGGTCGCTGATCTTCACTCCGTCCAGGTTGCTGCGGACCTGGATCGTGGCGTGGGCGGGCCAGTACTCCTTGGGGCGGTAGTGCAGTTCCTTGTCGTCCACCCAGTACCAGGCGCCCTCTGTGGCGGGCATCGAGTCGACCTTGAGGGCGCGCTCGACGACGGCCCGCTGTGCCTTGTCCTTGACGGGCTTGTTCAGCTTGGCCGTGATGGGCTGGCCGACGCCGTACTTGCCCGCCTTGGGGCCGAAGGTGACCTTCAGGCGCTTCTTGGTGGTGGGCTTGCCGGTGTCGAAGGCGAGGACCCGGCGGCCGGGCGCCCCGTCCTCGTCCTCGGTGCTCACCCGGACCGTGTAGTGGGCGCTGGCGGCCAGCGGGGTGGTGCTGTGCCACCGGGTGCCGTCGGCGGACAGTTCGCCCGCCACATGGCGTCCCGTGGCGTCCATGGCCGTGACGTCGGTGATGCGCCCGTCGTCGTCCTCGGCGGTGACCTCCAGGGGCTTGTCCGGGTCGGCCTTCTTGCCGTCGCCGGAGGGGCCGTTGAAGGAGATCTGGTCCGCCGCGTCGTACGGCGCCGCCGACAGCGGGTTGCCGTCGCTGCTGCAGGCGGTGGCGCCCGCGGTGACGGCGAGCACCAGCAAGGTGCAGGAGAGAACGGTGCGCGTGCGCGGAGTGTGGCTCATGTACTTCACGCTAGGAACGTTCGTCGGCAGCGGCGCGGCGAGTAACTCGTACGAGGGACGGATACTGCTGCATCCGGCCATCGGGGCTGCTGCAAGGCTGCTGCAAAAGCGGGAGCCCGGACGCTCCTGACGGAGTGTCCGGGCTCTCGTTGAGCTCAGGCCGTGCTACTGGGTGCGGTTCTCACCGCGGTAGTACTCGAAGACCCAGCCCCACAGGCCGACCAGGATCAGCGGCGCGGAGAAGTACATCAGCCACCAGCCGATCGCGATCGACAGGAAGGCGAGCGCGCCACCGATCGCCAGGGACAGCGGCTGCCAGCTGTGCGGGCTGAAGAACCCGACCTCGCCGGCGTCGTCCGCGACGTCCGCCTCCTTGTTGTCCTGCGCGCCCGCGTCGACCCGCCGGGCCGTGAAGCCCAGGTAGAAGCCGACCATGATGCACAGGCCGAAGGCCAGGAAGAGGGCCGTGGTACCGGCCGGCTCCTTCGACCACACGCCATAGACGACCGCCATGGCGAGGACGAAGACGCTCAGCCACATGAACATCTTGCCCTGGATCTTCACTTGCCGGCCTCCTTGCCACCAGCGAGCGCCTTCTCACCGTGAGGCGCGTTCTCGAGCTGGTCGAGAGCGGCGATCTCCGGGTGGTGCAGGTCGAACGCCGGGGATTCGCTGCGGATACGGGGCAGGGTGAGGAAGTTGTGCCGCGGCGGCGGGCAGGACGTCGCCCACTCGAGCGAACGGCCGTAGCCCCACGGGTCGTCGACGCCGACCGGCTTGCCGTACTTGGCCGTCTTCCACACGTTGTAGAGGAACGGAAGGATCGACGCGCCGAGCACGAACGAGCTGATCGTCGAGATCGTGTTCAGAGCCGTGAAGCCGTCGGCCGCCAGGTAGTCGGCGTAACGCCGCGGCATGCCCTCCGCGCCCAGCCAGTGCTGGACGAGGAACGTGCCGTGGAAGCCGATGAACAGCGTCCAGAACGTGATCTTGCCGAGGCGCTCGTCGAGCATCTTGCCGGTCATCTTCGGCCACCAGAAGTGGAAGCCGGAGAACATCGCGAAGACGACGGTGCCGAAGACGACGTAGTGGAAGTGCGCCACCACGAAGTACGAGTCGGACACGTGGAAGTCCATCGGCGGCGAGGCCAGGATGACACCGGTCAGACCACCGAAGGTGAAGGTGATGAGGAAGCCGGTGGCCCAGAGCATCGGTGTCTCGAAGGACAGCGAGCCCTTCCACATCGTGCCGATCCAGTTGAAGAACTTCACGCCGGTCGGAACGGCGATGAGGAACGTCATGAAGGAGAAGAACGGCAGCAGCACACCGCCGGTGACGTACATGTGGTGGGCCCACACCGTCACGGACAGGCCGGCGATCGCGATCGTGGCGCCGATCAGGCCCATGTAGCCGAACATCGGCTTGCGGGAGAAGACCGGGATGACCTCGGAGATGATGCCGAAGAACGGCAGCGCGATGATGTACACCTCTGGATGGCCGAAGAACCAGAAGAGGTGTTGCCACAGCAGGGCCCCGCCGTTGGCGGCGTCGAAGACGTGGGCGCCGAACTTGCGGTCCGCCTCCAGCGCGAACAGCGCGGCCGCGAGGACCGGGAAGGCGAGCAGGACCAGGACGGCGGTCAGCAGCACGTTCCACACGAAGATCGGCATGCGGAACATGGTCATGCCCGGCGCGCGCATGCAGATGATGGTGGTGATGAAGTTGACCGAGCCGAGGATGGTGCCGAAGCCGGAGAAGGCCAGACCCATGATCCACATGTCGGCGCCGACACCCGGGCTGCGGACGGCGTCGGAGAGCGGGCTGTAGGCGAACCAGCCGAAGTCGGCCGCGCCCTGCGGGGTGAGGAAGCCGCCGACCGCGATGAGCGAGCCGAACAGGTACAGCCAGTAGGCGAACATGTTCAGGCGGGGGAAGGCGACGTCGGGGGCGCCGATCTGGAGCGGCATGATCCAGTTCGCGAAGCCGGCGAACAGCGGCGTCGCGAACATCAGCAGCATGATCGTGCCGTGCATCGTGAACGCCTGGTTGAACTGCTCGTTCGACATGATCTGCAGACCAGGCCGGGCGAGCTCGGCGCGCATGAGCAGCGCCATCACGCCACCGATGCAGAAGAACGCGAACGACGTGACGAGGTACAGCGTCCCGATCGTCTTGTGGTCAGTGGTGGTGAGCCACTTGATCACGACGTTGCCGGGCTGCTTGCGCCGGACCGGCAGCTCGTCTGAGTAATGTCCCTCAGCTGCCGCGGCACCCTGGGGTTCGTTGAGGATGCTCACAGGTTGTTCGTCTCCCGGTTCTTCTCGTGGGCGGTCTGCTCGATGCCCGCGGGAACGTAACCGGTCTGCCCCTTCTTGGCGAGGTCCTTGAGGTGCTGCTCGTAGCGCTCGGGGGAGACGACCTTCACGTTGAACAGCATCCGGGAGTGGTCGACGCCGCAGAGCTCGGCGCACTTGCCCAGGAAGGTGCCCTCCTTGTTGGGGGTCACCTGGAAGGAGTTGGTGTGGCCCGGGATGACGTCCTGCTTCATGAGGAACGGCACCACCCAGAAGGAGTGGATGACGTCACGCGAGGTGAGCACGAAGCGGACCGTCTTGCCCTTGGGCAGCCACAGCGTGGGACCCGGGTTGTTGGTCTGCGGGTTCCGCGTGCCGGGCGTACCGACGTCGTAGACACCGCCGGCGTTCGCCGGGAAGTCCTTCTTGAACCGGTCCGGAATGGCGTCCAGGTTCTTGTCGGTCTTCGCGTCGCCGGTGGAACCGTCGACGTTCTCGATGTAGTTGAAGCCCCAGCTCCACTGGAAGCCGACCACGTTCACAGTGACGTCGGGCTTCTTGTCGAGGCTGAGGAGCTTCGACTCGTCGCGGGCCGTGAAGTAGAACAGCACCGAGACGATGATGAGCGGGACCACGGTGTACAGCGCCTCGATGGGCATGTTGTACCGGGTCTGCGGAGGAACTTCGACCTTCGTGCGGCTGCGCCGGTGGAAGAAAGCACTCCACAGGATCAGGCCCCACACCAGCACGCCGGTGGCCAGCGCGGCAGCCCAGGAGCCCTGCCACAGGGAGAGGATCCGCGGAGCCTCTTCCGTGGTCGGGGTGGGCATACCAAGGCGGGGGAAGTCCTTGTATGTGCAACCGGTGGCGGTCGCCAGGACCAGGCCCGCGGTCATTGCCTGCAGCAGCTTCCGCCGCATCGGGCGCCGCGGCGAGCGGTCGGAGCCGTTGGGACTCACGTAGCGCCTTCCCGAGAGTCTCGCCCGCGCGTGTTGGCTGCGGCCTGCCTTACTCGGTGGTCGGTCGCCGCCCTGCGTCGGGCAGGGGTTTGGATGTTTATGCGGACCAAACCCTAGCCGACGCGTTCTGGGGGTTCGCGGGGAGGGGTGCCTAGTGGGCGGGGTGGTTCGCTGGATTGGCGGCTGCGGGTTGGTTTGGGCTGATCGCGCAGTTCCCCGCGCCCCTGGGGAGTTAGCGTTGCGGTGTGTCTTATTTCGACGCTGCATCCAGCGTTCCCCTTCATCCCGTGGCCCGTCAGGCGCTGTTGGCCTCGCTGGACGAAGGGTGGGCCGATCCCTCGCGGCTCTACCGGGAAGGGCGTAGGGCCCGGATGTTGCTCGATGCCGCCCGGGAGGCCGCTGCCGAGGCTGTCGGGTGCCGGACAGACGAACTGCGCTTCACCCCTTCAGGGACTCATGCCGTACACAGCGGCATCGCGGGCGCCTTGGCCGGGCGGCGGCGCGTGGGACGTCACCTGATCGTGTCAGCCGTTGAACATTCCTCCGTGCTCCATTCGGCCGAACTGCACGAGAAAGAGGGCGGTTCGGTCACCCAGGTGACGGTCGACCGCGGGGGGCGGGTCGCTCCCTCCGGCTACGCCGACGCGCTCCGTCCGGACACCGCGCTCGCCTGTCTCCAGTCCGCCAACCATGAGGTGGGGACCGAGCAGCCCGTGGCCGAGGTGGCCGAGGTGTGCCGGGCGGCCGGGGTGCCCTTGCTGGTGGACGCGGCGCAGTCGTTGGCCTGGGGGGCGGTCGAGGGGCCCTGGTCGCTTCTCGCGGGCAGTGCGCACAAATGGGGTGGGCCCGCCGGAGTCGGGCTGCTGGTCGTCCGGAAGGGGGTGCGGTTCGCCGCTCAGGGGCCGGTGGACGAGAGGGGGTACGGCTTCGAGAACCTTCCCGCGATCGTCGCGGCGGCGGCCTCGCTGCGGGCCGTGCGGGCCGAGGCGGCTCAAGAGGCGGTACGGCTGCGGGAGCTGACGGAGCGGATCCGGGCGCGGGTGCCTCAGCTCGTCGCGGATGTGGAGGTGGTCGGCGATCCGGAGCGGCGGCTGCCGGGGATCGTCACCTTCTCCTGTCTCTATGTCGACGGGGAGACCCTGCTGCACGAGCTGGACCGGGAGGGGTTCTCCGTTTCCTCCGGTTCGTCCTGTACGAGCAGCACGCTGACGCCCAGCCATGTGCTGAAGGCGATGGGGGTGCTGAGTGAGGGGAATGTGCGGGTCTCGTTGCCGGCGGGGACGGTGGCCGAGGACGTGGAGCGGTTTCTCGCCGTGCTGCCGGGGGTGGTGAACGGCGTACGGGAGAAGCTGGGCGCGCCCACGCCGACCGCGGTGGTGCACGAGGACGAGCTGCTCGTCGACGCCCTCGGCAAGCGCTGCCCGATCCCGGTCATCGAACTGGCCAAGGTCATCGGCGAGGTGCCGGTGGGCGGGCTCGTGCGGGTGCTGTCGGACGACGAGGCGGCCCGTCTCGACATCCCGGCGTGGTGCGAGATGCGGGAGCAGGAGTACGTGGGTGAGGAGCCGGCGGACCAGGGAACTGCCTACCTCGTCCGCCGGACCTCCTAAGGCCTTACGCCAGGTGCTTCTGGACCTCGGCCGCGGCCTCGTCGCCGTACGCCTTGGTGAAGCGTTCCATGAAGTGGCCGCGGCGCAGCTGGTACTCCTGGGTGCCGACGGTCTCGATGACGAGGGTCGCCAGCATGCAGCCCACCTGGGCCGCCCGCTCCAGCGAGACACCCCAGACCAGGCCCGACAGGAACCCGGCACGGAAGGCGTCACCGACGCCGGTCGGGTCGGCCTTGCGGTCCTCCTCCGGGCAGCCGACGACGACCGGCTCCTCGCCGGCCTTCTCGATCCGGACGCCCCGCGCGCCGAGGGTGGTCACCCGGTGGCCGACCTTGGCGAGGATCTCCTCGTCGCTCCAGCCGGTCTTGGACTCGATGAGGCCCTTCTCGTACTCGTTGGAGAAGAGGTACGTGGCACCCTCCAGCAGGACCCGGATCTCGTCGCCGTTCATGCGGGCGATCTGCTGGGAGAAGTCGGCGGCGAAGGGGATGGCGCGGGAGCGGCACTCCTCCGTGTGGCGGAGCATCGCCTCCGGGTCGTCGGCGCCGATGAGGACCAGGTCGAGGCCGCCGACGCGGTCGCCGACGGTCTTGAGCTCGATGAGGCGGGCCTCGCTCATCGCACCGGTGTAGAAGGAGCCGATCTGGTTGTGGTCGGCGTCGGTGGTGCAGACGAACCGGGCGGTGTGCAGGGTCTCGGAGATACGGACCGAGGCGGTGTCGACGCCGTGGCGGTCCAGCCACGCCCGGTACTCGTCGAAGTCGAAGCCTGCGGCGCCGACCAGGATCGGCTCGGTGCCCAGCTGCCCCATGCCGAACGCGATGTTCGCGCCGACGCCGCCGCGGCGGACGTCGAGGTTGTCGACCAGGAAGGAGAGCGAGACCGTGTGCAACTGGTCCGCGACCAACTGGTCGGCGAAGCGGCCGGGGAAGGTCATGAGGTGGTCGGTGGCGATGGAGCCGGTGACTGCGATGCGCACGGCGTGGACTCTCCTGTGGGGAGAAACTGGATTGACAGTTCACGCTACCCGGTCCGCGCGAGGCTCTGAAGCCGCCAAAACTACCCGATAGTAGATCTTTCTTCGCAGGCGTCGGCGTGCATACGGTGCCGTTATGACGAACCTCAAGGCCCCCGCCCCCGCCGACCTCGACGGCGACCTCGCGTCGCTGCGCGGTGACTGCGCCCGGATGGTCCCGCACTGGGCCGCCCCCGACCGGGTCGCCTCCCTCCCGGTCTCCCCGTCCCTCATCCACGGGGTGAAGGTGCCGACGAAGTCCGCCCGGCTGCTGGACGCGATGTCGGACTACGGAGACTGAGCCCGGCGCTCTGAAGGGAACCGCGCGCTCCCCCGCTGCGTCCCATCGCTGTCCCCCGTAAAGGGGATGCGGGATACGACCCCACCGGCTCACCGTTTTGACAGGGCCGGGTCAGGGTCACAGGGACAGCTGCGCGGCCGAAGGAGCGAATGCGGTGAACACCGAGCGACCCGACAACGACGACGACGCCGAGGTCGTCGACAGGGACACGGGCGCCGATGAGGCTGCCGAGGAGGCCGGCGAGACCTCTGAAGCGGTCGCCGAGGAGACTGGCGAGGGTTCTGAGGCGGTCACGGAGGAGACCGGCGAGGGTTCTGAGGCGGTCACGGGTGAGACCGGCGAGGGCTCCGAGTCGGTCGCCGAGGAGGCCGGCGAAGTCGTGGAGGCCGCTGCCGAGGCCACGGAGTCGACGGAGTCGGATGCCGAGGAGGCCGCCGGCGATCCTCATGAGCCGGTCGTCGCGGCCACGGCGGATCGGGACGACACCGAGCCACCCCCACCCGGCGCCGCTCCCCCCGTGCTCATCGCCTCCGTCGCCGCCGCCGTGCTGCTCGTCGGCGGGGGCGGGGCGTATCTCGCCACCGGCGCCGCGAGCGGCTCGGGCGACGGTGGTACGACGTCCGGGGCGCCCGGCGACGACACTCCCCCGCCGCTGCATCTGGACGGCTACACCGACGGCGGCGGCACCGGCGGTATCGCACCCGGTGAGCCGAACCCGTACGGCGTGACCTACGAGGCCGCCGGCACGCTCCCCGACGGCCCCGACTCCGCGCCCGTGTACCGGGCGACCGGCGAGGTCACCAAGGACGAGGTGGCCCGACTGGCCGAGGCGCTCGGGGTGAGCGGGACGCCGGTCCTGGAGGGGAAGGCCTGGAAGGTCGGCGGGCAGGACGCCGCCGGGCCGAGTCTCCAGGTCAACCAGTTCGCGCCGGGAACCTGGACCTTCCACCGGTACGCGCCCGGCACCGACGACTGCAAGAGCGAGACGGTGTGCGCGAGCGACCCCGCCGCCCCGGCCGACGACCCGGTGAGCGAGGACGTCGCCGAGAAGGCGGCGGCACCGGTCCTGAAGGCGGTCGGGCAGGACGACGCGAAGATCGACGCGAGCCAGGTCATGGGCGCCCAGCGGGTGGTGAACGCCGATCCGGTGGTGGGCGGGCTGCCGACGCACGGCTGGACGACCGGCGTCGTGGTCAACGTGCAGGGCGAGGTGGTCGGCGGCAGCGGGCAGCTGAAGGCGCCGGTGAAGGGTGACACGTACCCCGTCGTGGGTGCGGAGAAGGCGCTGGAGCTGATGAACGCGCGGCCCGCGGCCGATCATCGGATGGGGATCGGCGGCTGCGCCAGTCCCGTACCGCTGAAGGACCGGCTCGAGGCGCCCTGCGGGGCCTCGTCCGGCACGCCCGGTACGCCGAAGCAGGACACCATCACCGTCGAGAAGGCCGTGTTCGGTCTCGCCGCGCAGTATGTGGACGCTCGGCAGACGCTGGTGCCGTCCTGGCTGTTCGAGGTGAAGGCGGCGGGGGCGCAGGACGCGTTCACGGTGACGTATCCGGCGGTCGACCCGAAGTACATCGCCGCGGCGACACCGTCCGCGGAGCCGAGCGGTGAGCCGACCGCTCCGCCGAGCCCGCGCCCGACCGGACCGGGTTCCGACGAGCCGACCGCGGCGCCGGCCACGAAGGACGTGCAGGTGGACGGCTACACGGCCGACGGCAACGAGCTCACGGTGAGCTTCACGGGGGGTGTCTGCGCCGACTACAAGGCGGCCGCGGTCGAGGGCTCGGACCAGGTGACCGTCACGGTGACCGAGACACCCTGGCCCGACAAGGTCTGCATCATGATCGCCAAGGTGTACCACCAGAGCGTGCGGCTGGACGCGCCGCTGGGTGACCGGAAGGTCGTCGGCTCGGGCGGCGAGCAGATCCCGCTGGAGAAGGCGGGGGCCCGGCTCCCGGGGACGTCCGGGGCACGGTAGATCCGAAGTCCCGGAGAACAGCTGAAGGCGGCGGCCCTGTCGGAGGAGGCCGCCGCCTTCGCGTTGTTCGGTTCTTCAGCCGTGGGGCTTAGCTGAAGGAGTCGCCGCAGGCGCAGGAGCCCGTCGCGTTCGGGTTGTCGATCGTGAAGCCCTGCTTCTCGATGGTGTCGACGAAGTCGATGGACGCGCCGCCCAGGTACGGGGCGCTCATGCGGTCGGTGACGACCTTCACGCCGTCGAAGTCCTTGACGACGTCACCGTCGAGCGAGCGCTCGTCGAAGAAGAGCTGGTAGCGCAGGCCGGAGCAGCCACCGGGCTGGACGGCGACACGCAGGGCCAGGTCGTCACGGCCTTCCTGGTCGAGCAGGGCCTTGACCTTCGCCGCGGCGGCGTCGGACAGGATGATGCCGTCGGTGACGGTGCTGGTCTCGTCCGATACGGACATCTACATCTCTCCCGGGTTGTACGGAGACTGCTTGCCGACTGGTGCAACCGGCAAGGCCGCGGATTCATTCCGGGCCGGGCGCCGTTTTTCCGGCGTCCTCTTCATGCTCGCACACCTGACAGGCGGCGGAAAATGCCGCGTCGGGATTCATGTCACATCGACGCAATGACCATCGTCAAAGTGACGTGAACCGGGTTATGATAGATAACGTCAGAACGACGAAAAGTAGAAAGGGTGCGTGTCGTGACCACCGCCCAGACCCAGGAGCTCGACGTACAGCCGACGCCCCTCGCCCTGCTGCTCCTCGGCCGTGAGGCCGACCCGAAGAGCGAGCGGGGTGTGGAGTGCCCCGGCGACCTGCCCTCGCCGTCCGACCCGGACCTGGTGGAGCGTGCCCGCGCGGCCAAGGAGAAGCTCGGGGACAAGGTCTTCGTCCTCGGCCACCACTACCAGCGCGACGAGGTCATCCAGTTCGCCGACGTCACGGGCGACTCCTTCAAGCTGGCCCGGGACGCGGCCGCGCGCCCGGAGGCCGAGTACATCGTGTTCTGCGGTGTGCACTTCATGGCGGAGTCGGCGGACATCCTGACGAGCGACGACCAGAAGGTCGTGCTGCCCGACCTCGCGGCCGGGTGCTCGATGGCCGACATGGCCACCGCCGAGCAGGTCGCCGAGTGCTGGGACGTGCTGACCGAGGCGGGCATAGCCGAGCAGGTCGTGCCGGTGTCGTACATGAACTCCTCGGCCGACATCAAGGCGTTCACCGGCAAGCACGGCGGTCTGATCTGCACCTCGTCGAACGCCAAGCGGGCGCTGGACTGGGCCTTCGAGCAGGGCGACAAGGTGCTCTTCCTGCCCGACCAGCACCTCGGCCGCAACACCGCCGTCCGGGACCTGGGCATGTCCCTGGAGGACTGTGTCGTCTACAACCCGCACAAGCCGAACGGCGGCCTGACCGCCGAGCAGCTGCGGGACGCGAAGATGATCCTGTGGCGCGGCCACTGCTCGGTGCACGGCCGGTTCTCGCTCGACTCCGTCAACGACGTGCGCGAGCGCATCCCGGGTGTCAACGTCCTGGTCCACCCCGAGTGCAAGCACGAGGTCGTGGCGGCGGCGGACTACGTCGGTTCGACCGAGTACATCATCAAGGCGCTGGAGGCGGCCCCGGCCGGTTCCAAGTGGGCCATCGGCACCGAGCTGAACCTCGTACGCCGGCTCGCCAACCGGTTCGCGCCCGAGGGCAAGGAGATCGTCTTCCTCGACAAGACGGTCTGCTTCTGCTCGACCATGAACCGCATCGACCTGCCCCACCTGGTGTGGACCCTGGAGTCGCTCGCCGAGGGCAAGCTCGTCAACCGCATCGAGGTCGACAAGGAGACCGAGACGTTCGCGAAGCTCGCGCTGGAGCGGATGCTGGCCCTGCCGTAACCCCCGGTGATCACCCCGAGGAGGAGTCCTCCTCGGGGTCTGAGGGGTCTGAGGGGTCGAGGCCGAAGACCGTGCCGTCCGGGGTGACGGCGACCAGCGCGCCGCCGTACAGCAGCACCTGGGCCTTGGTCGTGCCGCTGTCGGAGATCTTCTGGGCGTGGGGGCCCGTCTCCCACAGGTTCTCGCCGGTGCGGGCGTCGAGCGCGGCCACCCGGCCGCTGGGGCTGGCCACGAAGACGGTCCGGGTCTCGGGGTCGTACGTGGGCGGGCCCGAGTTCTCCACGATGGTGCTCGTCTGCCACGACGGTCTGCCGGTCAGCGGGTTCACGGCGGACACCCGGCCGTCGACCTCGGTGATCCACAGAGTGCCGCCCGCCAGGGTCGTGGAGCCCGTGTAGGTCTTCGTCAGCTTGATCGTGGTGCGCTTGCCGGTGTCCGGTTCGATCAGCAGGACCTCGCTGAAGGTCGCGTCCTCCAGAGCGTCCGGGCCGCTGCGGTTCGCGGGCAGCACCGCCAGCAGGCCCTCCACCGTGCCGGCCACACCGCTGTCGTACGGCGTCCTGATGCGCTTGACGACCGAGCCGTCGACCGGTCCAGGCGCAGGAGCTGCGCGTCGGTGCCGCCGCGCTGCGGGAAGCAGTGCTCGTACAGGGCGGTGCCGGCCGTCAGGAACGCGCAGTTGTTTCCGGACGGCAGCTCGCTCGTCCAGCGGTCCAGGCCGGTGCGCGGGTCACGGGCCGTCACGATCCGGCCGCCGGGGTCGACGGTCAGGACGATCCCGCGATCCATGATCAGCTGGGCGTTCTGGTCGTTCACCTCACGCCGCCACAGCTCGTCGCCGCGCTGCACGTCGAGGGCGATGACATGGACCGTGGCCCGTGAGGAGTCCACGCCGGCCACGGACTGCCGGATCAGCACCGCGCCGTCGTGCACACCGAGGATCGAGGCGTCGTAGGTCTCCTTCGTGCTGCCGGTCTTCGTGGTGCCGGTCTTCGTGCTGCCGGTCTTCGTGGTGCCCGTCGAGGCCAGGGAGGCGCGCCAGAGTGTCTTGCCGGTGCGCGCGTCCAGACGCTCGGGGAGCACTTGGGCGCCGGCGCAGTAGACGGCGTCGTCGCTGCGCAGGCAGGAGGCGTCGCCGACCGCACCGCCCGCCGTGCCGAGCGGCTGGATCTCGCCCCAGCGGGCCGGCTCGGTCACCGTGGTCCGCCAGGGCTGCCAGCCGTCGGGCGGCGCCGCCCATCGGGAACCCGGGTCGTCGCTCTCCGCCGGCGCGTGGTCCGAGGCCCCGAACTGCGCGTACCCGAGCGCCCCCCAGGACCAGTGCGCCGACCGCGCCGGCCGCCACCAGCAGGGGGCGGAGCCTGCGCCGGCGACGCCCGCTCGTCGTCGCGGCGGCCGAGCCGGTCCCGCCGTACGTCTCCTCGACGGTGCGCAGATCGCCCAGGCTCAGGGTCGTGGTGTCCGGGTCCAGGAGGTCCGGCTCGGGCAGGGCCTCGGCGAACTCCTTGGCCAGGACGTCCAGTGGGGGCCGTTCGGCGGGGTTCTTGACCAGGCAGCGCTCCAGGACCGCGCGCAACTGCTCGGGGACGCCGTCCAGTCCGGGTGGCTCGTGGACGACCCGGAACGCGGTCAGGTACGGGCTGTCGGCGTCGAAGGGGCCGCGGCCGGTGGCCGAGAAGACGAGGAGCGCGGCGAGTGAGAAGACGTCCGAGGCGGGGCCGACCGTCCGGGCGTCGGTGAACTGCTCCGGGGACATGAACGGCGGGGTGCCGATCATCTGGCCGGTCTCGGTGAGGGTCTGGTGGTTCTCGGCGGCGCGGGAGATACCGAAGTCGATGACGCGGGGGCCGTCCTCGGCCATCAGGACGTTGGCGGGCTTGAGGTCGCGGTGGACCACTCCGGCGCGGTGGATGTCCTGGAGCGCCTCCACCAACCCCAGGGCCAGCCGCCGCAGTTGGGGTCCCTTGAGGGCGCCGTGGTCGCGGATGCGTTCGGCGAGGGAGCTGCCCGGGACGTACTGGGTCGCCATCCAGGGCCGTACCGCCTCCGGGTCGGCGTCCACCACGGGTGCGGTGAAGGCGCCGCTGACCTTGCGGACGGCCTCGATCTCCTGGCGGAAGCGGGCGCGGAAGACCTTGTCCTCCGCGTACTGGGCGTGCACCACCTTGACGGCGACGTCCCGGCCCGAGCGCGATCTGCCCCAGTAGACGACGCCCATGCCGCCGGAGCCGAGCCGGTCGACCAGCTTGTACCCGCCGACCGACTTCGGGTCGTCCTTGTGCAGTGGCACGACCGCATACCCCTTCCTGCGCACGGCAGTTCGAGGCCACAGAATACGCACGGGAACAGCGAGGGCGGCCGGTCGCCCGGCCGCCCTCCTACGGGACGCTCACACTCCCGCGGGTTCCGGCTGGGCCGGTGCCTCCGCCTTCTTCTCCCGCTTCAGGGCCCGCTTCTTCGCGCGGCGCTCCTTGCGGAGCTCCAGCATCGTGTAGAGCGTCGGGACCAGGAGCAGGGTCAGCAGGGTCGAGGTGATCAGACCGCCGATCACGACGACGGCCAGCGGCTGGGCGATGAAGCCGCCCTCGCCGGTGACCCCGAGGGCCATCGGGAGCAGGGCGAAGATCGTCGCCAGGGCCGTCATCAGGATCGGGCGGAGCCGGTGGCGGCCGCCCTCGATGACGGCGTCGACCGTCGCATAGCCCTGCCTGCGGTACTGGTTGATGAGGTCGATCAGCACGATCGCGTTCGTCACCACGATGCCGATCAGCATCAGCATGCCGATCATCGCGGGGACGCCCATCGGGGTACCGGTGAGGATCAGCAGGCCGATCGCGCCCGTCGCCGCGAACGGGATGGAGACGAGGAGGATCAGCGGCTGGACCAGTGACCGGAACGTCGCCACCAGCAGCATGAAGACGATCGCGATCGCCGCGAGCATCGCCAGGCCCAGGTTCTTGAACGCGCTGTCCTGGTCGGAGGTGACACCGCCGATCTCGGCCGTGGCGCCCGCCGGGAGCTTCAGCGCGTCGAGCTTGGACGTGAGGTCCTGGCTCACCGCGCCCGTGTTGTCGCCGGTCGGCTTGGCGGTGATGGTCGCCGCGCGCTGACCGTCGATCCGGGTCATCGACACCGGGCCGTCCACCAGCTTCACCGTGGCGATGTCACCCAGCTTCACCGGGCCCAGCTTCAGGTTCCGCAGCTCGTCCAGCGTCCGCGCGGGCTTCGCCGACCGGATGACGACATCGCGCTCGGTGTCGTCGAGGATCGCCTTGGCGGCGGTGGTGCCCTTGACCGCCTGGGCGACGGCCTGGCCGAGCGTCTGGTCGTTGAACCGGCCGCGGCGCCTTGGAGTTGGCCTTCACCGAGATGCGCGGGACGCTCTCGGCGAGGTTGCTGGTGACGTCGGTGACGTCGTCCAACCCGGCCACGGTCTTGCGCACTTCCTCGGACGCCTCGCGCAGGACGTTCGCGTCGGCCGCCTTCACGACGACGCTCAGGTCCTGGCTGCCGAAGCCGTCGCCGGCCGCGATGGTCGTCGTACCGATGCCGTCGAGCTTCTTCAGTCCGGCCTCGATGCTGTCCTGGACGTCGTCGGAGGAGGCCGAGTCGTCCAGCATCACCGAGTAGGAGGCCTGGTTGGTGTCGGTGCCGCCGCCGAAGGCGGCCATGAAGCCGGACGAGCCGATGGTGACCTGGTAGTCCTTGACGCCCTCGGTGTCGGCGAGCAGCTTCTCGACCTTCTTCGCCTGCTCGTCGGTCGCGGCCAGGCTGGTGCCGGGCTTCAACTCCTGCTTGACGGTGAGCACTTCCTGCTCGCCCTGGTCGAAGAAGTTCGTCTTCAGCAGCCCGGACATGCCGAACGTGCCGATGAGGATGACGACCGCGATCAGCACGCTGGTCAGGCGGCGCCGGGTCGCGAACCGCAGGACCGGGACGTAGAGCCGCTGGAGCCTGCTCCTCGCCTCCTTCTCCTCGGCGAGGCGGCGGGCCTCCTCCGCGTCCTCGGGGGTGTTCTTCGGGGCGCGCAGGAACCAGTACGACAGGACGGGGACGACCGTCAGCGAGACCACGAGGGACGCGAGCAGCGCGGCCGTCACCGTCAGGCTGAAGGAGCCGAACAGCTCGCCCACCATGCCGCCGACCAGGCCGATCGGCAGGAACACGGCGACCGTGGTGAGGGTGGAGGAGGTGACCGCGCCGGCGACCTCGCGGACCGCCTTGAGGATGGCGTCCTGGCGTTCCTCGCCGTAGCCGAGATGGCGCTTGATGTTCTCCAGGACCACGATCGAGTCGTCGACGACCCGGCCGATGGCGATGGTCAGCGCGCCCAGCGTGAGCATGTTCAGGGACAGGTCGCGCGTCCACAGGACGATCAGCGCCAGCACCACCGACAGCGGGATGGACACCGCCGTGACGAGGGTGGAGCGGACGGACGCCAGGAAGACCAGGATGACGAGCACCGCGAAGAGCAGGCCGAGCGCGCCCTCGGTGGTCAGGCCCTCGATGGCCTTGGCGACCGCCGGTCCCTGGTCGGAGACGACGGTGATCTCGGAGCCGCTGCCGAGGTCCTTGCGCAGGGCGGGCAGCTTGTCCTCGACGGCGTCGGAGATGGAGACCGCGCTGCCGTCCTTGTCCATGGTGACCATGACGGCGAGGCTGGGCTTGCCGTCGGTGCGGGTGATCGAGTCGGCGGCGGCCTCCTCCTGCTTGACGGCGGCCACCTCCCCGAGGCGCACGGGCTTGCTTCCGGGCGTACCGGTGACCATCAGGTCCTGGATCTGCGCGACCGAGGTGAAGCCGCCGCCGACCTGGACGGTGCGGTTCGCGCCGTCCTCGTCGAAGGAACCGGCCGGGACGGTCGCGCCGCCCGCCTGGAGGGCCTGGGCGAGGGCGGCCGAGGTGAGACCGGCCTTCGCGAGCTTGGCGTCGTCCGGGGTGACGGTGACCTGGAGGTCGCGGACGCCGTCGACGGTGACCTGGCCGACGCCGTCGATCGACTTCAGCTCCGGCACGACCGTCTTGTCGAGCTGGTCGGCGAGGGCCTGCTGGTCCTTGCCGGAGGTGACGGCGAGGACGACGGTCGGCATGTCGTCCGTGGAACCGGCGATGACCTGCGGGTCCACGGAGTCCGGGAGCTGGACGCGGGCCCGGTTGACGGCCTGCTGGACGTCGGCGACGAGCTGCTTGGTGTCGGGGCCGTAGTCGAAGGACGCCATGATCACGGCGTTGCCCTCACTGGCCGTCGAGGTGACGCCCTCGATGCCGTCGACGGCTTCGAGGCTGTCCTCGATGGGCTCGACGACCTGCTTCTCGACGACGTCCGGGGAAGCGCCCTGGTAAGGGGCCAGCACGGACACCATGGGCAGCTCGATGGAGGGCAGCAGCTGCTGCTTGAGCTGGGGGATCGCGATCGCGCCGAAGGCGAGCGCGATGATCGACATCAGGCCTATCAGGGCACGCTGGGCGAGGCTGAACTTCGACAGCCAGGACATGGGTCAGGGATCTCAATTCTGTGAGCGGCAGAAGTGGCCCCTACACCCTGTGTCCTGTGGGGCGGGTGTTTCGTAGCCCCCAGGTCCATTTCCTTATCCGGCGCATACTCCGGCCGCAGTACGCCGGGGTGGAGTTCACTCCACCCTCGGACGTACCAGCCCCGACTCGTAGGCGATCACCACCAGCTGCGCCCGGTCCCGCGCGCCCAGTTTCGCCATGGCCCGGTTGACGTGCGTCTTCACGGTCAGCGGGCTGACCTCCAGCCGCTCGGCGATCTCGTCGTTGGAATGCCCGCCGGCGACCTGGACGAGCACCTCGCGCTCCCGCACGGTCAGTGCCTCCAGGCGGGCGGTGCGGGCGGGGTCGGCACTCTCGTCGGCGCCGTCGCCCTGGGCGAGGAAGCGGGCGATGAGGCCCTTGGTGGCGGCCGGGGACAGCAGCGCCTCGCCGCCGGCCGCGATCCGGATCGCGCTGAGCAGTTCCTCGGGCTCGCTGCCCTTGCCGAGGAAGCCGGAGGCGCCGGCCCGCAGCGACTGCACCACGTAGTCGTCGACCTCGAACGTCGTCAGGATGACGACACGGACCTGGGCGAGGGACGGGTCCTCGCTGATCATGCGGGTGGCGGCGAGGCCGTCGGTGCCGGGCATCCGGATGTCCATCAGCACGACGTCGGCCCGCTCCTCCTTGGCCAGCCGCACCGCCTCCGCCCCGTCGGAGGCCTCCCCCACGACCTCCATGTCGGGCTCGGAGTCGACGAGCACCCGGAAGGCGCTGCGCAGCAGGGCCTGGTCGTCGGCGAGCAGGACGCGGATGGTCATACGGGGTCCTCTGCGGCAGGGGGTTCGGTTGCGGCGAGACGCCGGATCGCGGCGGGCGTCCCGGTCGCGGCGGAAGGCTCGGTGCTACGACAACTGCCGCGGGGTGTGCCTGAGTTCCGCGGGTCGGTCATACGGGGTCGGCGGCGTCGCGGCCGCGGGTCTTGACCGGCAGGATCGCATGGACCCGGAAGCCGCCGCCGTAACGGGGACCGGTGGTGAGGGTGCCGCGCAGGGCGGTGACGCGCTCGCGCATGCCGAGCAGCCCGTGCCCGCCGCCGTCCGCCGGGTCGTCGCCGTCGCCGTCGCCGGCGCCGTTGTCGAGGACGGTGATCTCGATGTTCGGTCCCACGCGGACGACGCTGACCTCGGCCTTGGCCTCGCCGCCCGCGTGCTTCTGGACGTTGGTGAGGGCTTCCTGGATGACCCGGTAGGCGGCCAGGTCCACGGCGGCGGGCAGGACGGTGCCGGCGTCGGCGCGGGCGACCTCGACATGCAGCCCGGCGCTGCGGAAGGTGCCGACGAGTTCGTCGAGGCGGTCGAGGCCGGGGGCGGGCTCGGTCGGGGCCTCGGGGTCGCCGGACTGCCGGAGCAGGCCGACGGTGGCACGGAGTTCGTTGAGCGCGGAGCGGCTGGCCTCGCGCACATGGGACAGCGCCTCCTTGGCCTGGTCGGGCCGCTTGTCCATGACGTGCGCGGCGACGCCCGCCTGGACGTTGACCAGGGCGATGTGGTGGGCGACGACGTCGTGCAGATCGCGGGCGATCCGCAGCCGCTCCTCGGCGACCCGGCGGCGGGCCTCCTCCTCGCGGGTGCGTTCCGCCTTCTCGGCGCGGTCCTGGATAGCCTGCACGAAGGCGCGGCGGCTGCGGACCGCGTCGCCCGCGGTGGCCCCGATGCCGGTCCAGGCGAAGATGCCGAGGTTCTCCTGGGCGTACCAGGGCAGCGGGCCGCCGAGCATGGCGGCGGCGGTGAGGACGGTCATCGTGAGCAGGCCGACCCGCCAGGTGGTGGGGCGGTCGGTGGTGGAGGCGACGGTGTAGAGGGCGATCACCGCGGACATGGCGACGGGGGCGCGGGGGTCGCCGGTGACGCACTCGACGATCGAGAAGGTGCCGGTGAGGGCGAGGACCGTGATGGGGGCGCGGCGGCGGAAGACGAGCGCGGCGGCGCTGAGGCCGATGAGGACGAGGCTGAGCGGGTCCGGGGTGCGGATGCCCCAGGTGACTCCGTCGGGGCCGTGCGGGTCCACGAAGGAGCCGGCCACCATGCAGGCGAGGACGCCGATCGCGAGGAGGGCGTCCAGCGCCATGGGGTGCGCCTTCAGCTGGTGCCGGATGCGGTCGACGGTGCTCACGTCTGCCAAGGTACGGGTGCCGTGCCGGGGGCGGAACGGGGGCCACCTGTAGGTCTGCTGTCGCCTTGCCCGGCGTCGGTCGTGCCCGCACCGGGGGCTCCGTCCCCAGACCCCCGGCCTGTGCCCACCCGCCACCCGTTTACTGTCGGCTGAAAAGTGGCCCTCTAACCCGGGATCAGCCCGTCGTCGCTGAGCATCTCCCGGACCTCGTCCAGCGTCGCGTCCGGGGACGGCAGGATCAGGTCCGAGGGTTCCAGGGAGTCGTCCGGCACCGGCTCGCCGAGCTCCCTGACCTTGGCCAGGAGGGCGTCGAAGGTGCGGCGGAAGCCGGGGCCGTCGCCGTTCTCCATCTCGGCCAACAGCTCGTCGTCCAGCTTGTTCAGCTCGGTGAGGTGGCCGTCGGCCAGCCTCACCTGCCCCTCCCCCATGATCCGTACGATCATGTCGCCCTCCTAGGCGTGGGCCCCGCCGTCCGTCACTGCTTGTCGAAGCGCGGGGTGTCCTGCGGCTGCTGCTGGGACTGCGACTGGCTCGGGCCACCCTCGATGGCCTGCTGGGAGGAGGAGCCTCCGGCCAGCTCGGCCTTCATGCGCTGCAGTTCCAGCTCTACATCCGTACCACCGGAGAGCCGGTCCAGCTCGGCCTGGATGTCGTCCTTGTGCATGCCGGACTGGTCGTCGAGGGCGCCGGAGGCGAGGAGTTCGTCGATCGCGCCCGCGCGGGCCTGGAGCTGGGCGGTCTTGTCCTCGGCACGCTGGATGGCCATGCCGACGTCGCCCATCTCCTCGGAGATGCCGGAGAAGGCCTCGCCGATCCGGGTCTGGGCCTGGGCCGCGGTGTACGTGGCCTTGATGGTCTCCTTCTTCGTGCGGAAGGCGTCGACCTTGGCCTGGAGCCGCTGGGCCGCCAGGGTGAGCTTCTCCTCCTCGCCCTGCAGCGTCGCGTGCTGGGTCTCCAGGTCCGTGACCTGCTGCTGGAGGGCGGCCCGGCGGGACAGCGCCTCGCGGGCGAGGTCCTCACGGCCGAGCGCGAGCGCCTTGCGGCCCTGGTCCTCCAGCTTGGAGGACTGCGACTGCAGCTGGTTGAGCTGGAGTTCCAGGCGCTTGCGGGACGTGGCCACGTCGGCCACCCCGCGGCGGACCTTCTGGAGCAGCTCCAGCTGCTTCTGGTACGAGTAATCGAGGGTTTCGCGCGGGTCCTCGGCCCGGTCAAGGGCCTTGTTCGCCTTCGCGCGGAAGATCATCCCCATACGCTTCATGACACCGCTCATGGGCTTCGCGCGCCCCCTTCTGACGGACTTCCAGCTCCAGCTCTGCGACAGAACCCACAGTACGGGCCCTGCATCCATTGACGCACTGTTCGGGGACGGATGCGCTCATCCCCAAGGACGAGTGCCTCAGGCCTTGCTCCGGCGTGAGGAGTAGGTGACCTTCAGGGTGAGCGGTCGGCCACCGGACGTCCCCTCTGTCCCCCTGCATGACGACTGGTGTTGCCGGATCGTTCCCCACCGGGCTGGGGTCCAACCCCGGGCACCCCGTACCCTTGGGTTTTGTGTTCCGAAGCCGTGCCACCAAGGAAGAGAAGGCCACCGCCGCCCAGGCCCCGGTGACCGACTCCAAGCAGCCCCGCGATCCGCAGGCCCCCAAGGGTCGGCCCACTCCCAAGCGGAGTGAGGCCCAGTCCCAGCGCCGCAGCGTCGCCAACACGTCGATGACGCGCAAGGACGCCGCCAAGCGGCAGCGCGACGAGCGTCGTGCCGCGATGGAGAAGCAGCGCCAGGCGCTGGCCGGCGGTGACGAGCGGTATCTGCCCGCCCGTGACAAGGGCCCGGTCCGCAAGTTCGCGCGCGACACCATCGACTCGCGGTTCAACGTGGCGGAGTTCTTCCTGCCCATGGCCGTGATCATCCTCGTGCTGAGCATGGTGCAGGTGGGCGCGCTGCAGAGCATCGCGCTGCTGCTGTGGCTCGTCGTGATCGTGCTGATCGTGCTCGACTCGATCCTCACCGCCTTCCGCCTGAAGAAGCGGCTCGCCGAGCGCTTCCCGGACCACAACCGGAAGGGCGCGGTGGCCTACGCCCTCATGCGCTCCCTCCAGATGCGCCGGCTCCGGCTGCCCAAGCCGCAGGTCAAGCGCGGAGAGCGGCCCTGAGCACTACGCCGTTCACCGGGGGCGCGGAGGCCTGGCTGAACAAGCTGGGCGGACTGCGGGACGTCGTACGACAGGAGCTGGTGGCCCGGCAGCTCGACGAGCAGATAGCGGGACGTTTCCCGGTCGGGCAGCGGCTGCGCGTGCTCGACGTGGGCATGGGCCAGGGCACGCAGGCGTTGCGGCTGGCCCGGGCCGGTCACCAGGTGACCGGCGTCGAGAAGGACGCGACGATGCTCGCCGCGGCCCGGGAGTCCCTGGCGGGTGAGCCGGAGGGCATCCGGGAGCGGGTGCGGCTGGTCCAGGGCGACGGCCGGGACACCGGGGTGCACTTCCTGCCCGGCAGCTTCGACGTGGTGCTGTGCCATGGCGTGCTGATGTACGTCGAGGAGCCGGACGCCCTGCTGGCGGGCCTCGGGCGGATGCTCGCGCCGGGCGGGCTGGTGTCGCTGCTGGTGCGCAACGCGGACGCGCTGGCCATGCGGCCGGGGCTGTCCGGTGACTGGGCGACGGCTCTCGCCTCCTTCGACACCGTCTCGTACACCAACCGTCTCGGCCTCGACGTACGCGCCGACCGGCTCGCCGCGCTGACCGCGACGCTCGCCGGGATCGGGGCGCCGCTCCAGGCCTGGTACGGCGTACGGGTGTTCACGGACACCGCGGTGGACGGGGCGGAGATCCCGGCCGACCTGGAGTCGCTGCTGGCGGCCGAGGAGCGGGCCGGGCGGACCGATCCGTACCGGGCGGTCGCGGCGCTGCTGCACCTGTGCGGGGTACGGGGCTGACGAAGCCCGTTCGGATGTACGGCGGCTGAGGCGCCCGTTCGGATGTACAGCGGCTCAGGCGCCCGTTCGGGTGTACAGCGCAAGCCGGACATTCACCCTGAAGTGAGACTCGGGGCATGGACGCTTACCGCCGCCGTGCCCTACGCCTTGTCACGCCCTTCGCCGCGCTCGCCTGTTCCGTCGCGCTGCTCGCCGGATGCTCCGGCTCCGGTTCCTCCGGTTCTTCCGGCGAGCGGCAGGACCCCACCACCCAGGCCGCCGCTCCCGCCGTCGACAGCGATCTCCAGGACGACTACCAGCGGGTCATCAGGGAGGTCCTGCCGTCGGTCGTACAGATCCAGGCCTCGGGTGACCTGGGCTCCGGGGTGGTCTACGACGACAAGGGACACATCGTCACCAACGCGCACGTCGTCGGCAACGACAAGACCTTCCAGGTGACCACCGCCAACAACGAGAACACCCTGTCGGCGAAGCTCGTCTACTCCTACCCGGAGCAGGACCTCGCCGTCATCAAGCTGGACAAGGTGCCGGGCGGGCTGAAGGCGGCGACGTTCGCGGACTCCTCGAAGGTCCAGGTCGGCCAGATCGTGCTGGCCATGGGCTCGCCGCTCGGACTGTCGTCCAGCGTGACGCAGGGCATCGTCTCGGCGACCGGGCGGACCGTCACCGAAGGCCGCTCGGACGGCGGTACGGGCGCGACGATCGGCAACATGGTGCAGACCTCCGCGGCCATCAACCCCGGCAACAGCGGCGGCGCGCTCGTCAACCTCGACGCGCAGGTCATCGGCATCCCGACGCTCGCCGCGACCGACCCCAACTTCGGCAACAGCGCGGCGCCCGGGATCGGGTTCGCCATCCCCGCGTCCATGGTGAAGACGGTCGCCGGCCAGATCGTCGCGAACGGCAAGGTCACCGACTCGGGCCGGGCCGCGCTCGGCATCACCGGGCGCACGGTCGTCGACGACAGCTTCCAGGCCGCGGGCGTGGCCGTCGTCGAGGTGAAGAGCCGCGGGGCCGCGGACAAGGCCGGCCTGGAGCCCGGCGACATCATCACCAAGCTGGGTGACACCGACATCACCACGATCACGTCCCTCTCCGAGGCGCTGGCGTCGGATGCGCCGGGTGACAAGACGTCGGTGACGTACACGCGGGACGGGGACGAGAAGACGGTGGAAGTGACGCTGGGCGAGCAGTGAGAAGGGGGGCGGCCCGAGCGGGCCGCCCCCCTTCTTTTTCCAGGTCCTACGCCTCCTCGGCGTGCAGGCTCATCGGACCGTAGATCTTGGTGTCGTCCTCGAAGAGGTGCACCTGATCCGCGCCGCCCTCGGCGAGGTCCTTCCAGTACTCACCGACCCAGGACTCGGCATCCCCCTGCGTGGTGAACTCCTCGGGCTGCACCGCGGGCTGGACCTCCGTCCCGTCGGCCTTCTCGAATCGCCACGTCCATGCCGCCATGTACGCCTCCCAGGTGTGACTGCGTTTCAGAGCCTATTCGGTTGTCCGCGGCTGCGTGGGGGCATGCAGCGCGCGCATGATCAGAAGTTACCGGCGAAAATCTGTCCTGTGGACGTGACTTTGCTCGGTACCGGCGGGCCCTCGGGGCTGCCCCGGCCTTCCTGCCCCTGTTCCTCGTGTGCCGTCGCGCTCGGTGGCGACGCCCGTGCCGCCACCGCGCTGCTCGTCGACGGGGCGCTCATGCTCGATCTCACGCCCGGTGTCGCCTTCGCGGCCGCCCGGGCCGGGCATTCGCTCGGCGGCGTACGGCAGGTGCTGCTGTCGCATCCGCACGACGGGCCCGCCGTGGAGGTGCCGGCGGGGCTGCCGCAGCCGGGCCGGGTGCCGGACGGGCGGGAGTTGGCGTTGCTGACGGGGCACCGGGTGCGGGCGGTGGCGATGGACGCGCCCGGCACCGGGTACGCGGTGACCGGCCCGGACGGGCACCGGGTGCTGTATCTGCCGCCCGGGGGCGCTCCGGCGGGGCTGGAGGAGAACGGCAAGGACGTCTACGACATGGTCCTCGCCGATGTCGTGGGGCGGCCGGACGCGCTGGCCAGGCTGCGGGCGGTGGGGGCCGTGGGGCCGACCACCGATGTCGTCGCCGTGCATCTGGACCACGACGTGCCGCCGGGCGGCGAGTTGCGCCGCCGGCTCGCGGCGGCGGGCGCGCGGGCCGTGCCCGACGGGACGACGCTGACCGTCGGCGCCTACGAGGACGTACCGGATGTGCCCCGGCGGACGCTGGTGCTGGGCGGGGCGCGGTCCGGGAAGTCGGTGGAGGCCGAACGGCGCCTTGAGGCCTTCCCCGAGGTGCTGTACGTGGCCACCGGCGGGACCCGGAACGGGGACGGCGAGTGGGCGGCGCGGGTCTCCGCGCACCGGGAGCGGCGGCCGAACTCCTGGCGTACGACCGAGACCTGCGACCTGGTGCCGCTGCTCGCCGACGAGGGGCCGCCGCTGCTGATCGACTGTCTGTCGCTGTGGCTGACGGACGCGATGGACGCCGTCGGGGCGTGGGACGACGCGGAGTGGGCCGGGGGCGGGGAACGGGCGCTGCGCAAGCGAGTGCGGGAGTTGACGGACGCGGTGCGGGCGACCCGGCGGACCGTCGTCGCCGTGTCGAACGAGGTGGGGTCGGGGATCGTGCCCGCCACCGCGTCCGGACGCCGATACCGGGACGAACTCGGGCGGCTGAACGCGGCGTTCGCCGCGGAGTGCGAGCAGGTGCTGCTGGTGGTGGCGGGGCAGGCGCTGGTGCTACGGGGCTGAGGGCCGCGACTGCCTGCGGGCGATCACGCGCGTCGTCCTCGCCAGGCGGTCGAGGGCGGGGTGCCGGGTACTGGGGAGGATCGTGCAGTGCGCGGCCTCGAGTTCCCCGCGGAGCGCGTCGGCGGCTCCCTCGGTCTCCACCAGCACATGGCCGCCCGGGCGGAGGAACGCCAGGACCGCGCCGAGCTCGCGACCGGCTTCAGGACGCTGATCACGTCGTAGCGGGCGGTCAGGGCCTTGCTGAGGTGCGGGGCCGCCGGGGTGCCGAGGTAGGCCTCCTCCAGGCGCTCGGCCTCGCGGGCCACCAGCACGGCCGTGGTCGTGTCGAGGCCGTCGAAGGAGGTGTACGGGAAGAACGCCTTGGCCTCGGCCGGGAAATGGGCCTCGCCGGTGCCGACGTCCAGCCAGCTCTCCGGTTCGGGGTTCAGGCGCAGCATCGCGCGGGCCGTGGAGCGGTGGCGGCGTCTGCGGTCGAGGTCGGCGAGTCGGGCGCGCAGGCGTTTCATGAGGGCTCCCTGAGACATACGACATTCCGCTGCAAAACGGAACGTATGGGATCTCGATCTTGGGAGCAACGACGTGAGGTGTGCGTGGTGCCCCTGTGCCGCCGTCCTGTTCGACCGGTGCCGGTACTGTTCGGCGAATGAGCTCGCTTAATCTCGACGACTTCTCCGATCTGATCGAGCGCCCCGACGGCGGGGTGCGCCGCGACGCCGAGGCGCGTCGCGAGCGCCAGATCGTGCCGCCCGGATCGCTGGGCCGCCTCGATGACCTGGGTGAGTGGCTGGCCGCCGCGCAGTCCGCCGTGCCGGTACGGCCGGTCGAACGACCGCGGGTGGTGCTCTTCGCCGGCGACCACGGCATCGCCGAGCTCGGCGTCTCGGCCCGACCGGCGGGCAGCGCCGGGGAGTTGGTGCGCGAGGTGCTGGAGGGCGGGCGGCCCGTGTCGGTGCTCGCCCGGCGGCTCGGGGTGCCGGTGCGGGTCGTCGACATGGCCCTGGACACCGACCCGGAGACGCTGCCGGAGGACGTCGTACGGCATCGGGTGCGGCGCGGCAGCGGACGTATCGACATCGAGGACGCACTGACCGCGGAGGAGGCCGAGGCGGCGTTCCGGGCCGGGATGGCGGTGGCCGACGAGGAGGCCGACTCCGGTACGGATCTGGTGGTGCTCGGCGATGTGAGCGTCGGCGGGACCACGGCGGCGGGCGTGCTCATCGCCGCGCTGTGCGGGACCGACGCGTCGGTGGTGACGGGGCGGGGCGGGCTCGCGATCGACGACCTGACGTGGATGCGCAAGTGCGCGGCGATCCGGGACGCGTTGCGGCGGGCGCGGCCGGTGCTGGGCGATCAGCTGCAGCTCCTCGCGACCGTCGGCGGCGCCGACCTCGCCGCGATCACCGGGTTCCTGTTGCAGGCCGCGGTGCGGAAGCTGCCGGTGATCCTGGACGGTGTTGTCGTCGCCGCCTGTGCGCTGGTCGGGCAGCGGATCGCCTTCCGGGCGCCGGACTGGTGGCTGGCGGCGCACGACTCCGGGGAGCCGGGGCAGGCGAAGGCGCTGGACCGGATGGCCCTTGAGCCGCTCCTCGACCACGGGGTGCGGGTGGGAGAGGGCGCCGGGGGGCTGCTGGCGCTGCCGCTGGTGCAGGCCGCGGCGGCGTTGGCGGCCGAGCTGCCCGAGAAGCCGGCGGTCGAGGAGGAGCCGGAGAAGGAGCCGGAGAAGGAGGAGTAGGCCCGGGCCGGTTCGGCACCGCCGGGATCCGCCGCCGTGGCTGAGCGCCGTTGCGACGGGGGATACTTTTATGATCCCAATTCATGGGATACGCCCGATTTGCCGTCTGGTACCTCCGGCTCGTCGCGTTCGTCAACTTCCTCAGTGCGGTGTGGGTGTCCCTGGGGCAGGACGTACGGCGGCACAACCAGCAGGATCTGTTCACGCCGTATCTGCTGACCGCCGGCTTCGCCTCCGGGGTCTTCACGGCGTTCCTGGCGATCACCATGCGGCGCCGCAAGCGGGCCGCATGGCTGCTCAACCTCGGGCTGAGCGGGGCGTTCCTCGCGCTGCTGGCGTTCGCCATGGTGTTCCCGGAGATCCGGCGGCACCCGCAGAACTGGGTGTCGCTGGGCCTGACCGCCGCCTTCGTGGGCACGCTGGTGCTCGGGCGGCGGGAGTTCTACGCCAAGGGTGACCGGACCAACCCGAAGCTGGCCGCCGCCGTCGGCGCGGGCGGGCTGCTCGCCACCTCCCTGCTGGCGGCGCTGCTGGTGACGGTGACCAACGAGCGGCACTCCGCCTTCGCCGCCTGCTGGCGCTACGGCACCCTGCGCCTGGTCTCCATCACCGACTTCCGCTCCCCCGGCATCGCCACCCCCAACTGGGTCGACGTCACCGTCAACGGGCTCAGCACGGTCCTCCTCCTCGCCGTCCTCTACGCCGCCTTCCGCTCCCGCCGTGCCGTCGACCCGCTCACCGACGACGACGAGAAGAGGCTGCGGGAGCTGCTCGACCGGCACGGCGAGCGGGACTCGCTGGGCTACTTCGCGCTGCGCCGGGAGAAGAGTGTCGTCTGGTCGCCGAGCGGCAAGGCCGCCGTCGCCTATCGCGTCGTAGGAGGTGTCTCCCTGGCCTCCGGAGATCCGCTCGGCGATCCGGAGGCCTGGCCGGGTGCCATTGAGCCGTGGCTGGCCGAGGCCCGGGCACACGGGTGGATCCCGGCGGTGATGGGGGCGAGCGAGGAGGCGGGGACCGTGTACGCGCGGCACGGGCTCGACGCGCTGGAACTCGGGGACGAGGCGCTGGTGGAGGTCGCCGACTTCACCCTCGAGGGGCGGGCCATGCGGACCGTACGGCAGGCCCACAACCGGGTGCGGCGGGCCGGGTACACGGTGCGGATCCGGCGGCACGAGGAGATTCCGGCCGCGGAGATGGCCGCGCTGGTCGAGCGGGCCGACGACTGGCGCGACGGGGCCACCGAGCGCGGCTTCAGCATGGCGCTGGGGCGGCTCGGGGACGCCCGGGACGGGCGCTGCGTGATGCTCGAATGCACGGACGCCGAGGGCGGGTTGCGGGCGCTGCTGTCGTTCGTGCCGTGGGGGCCGCACGGGCTGTCGCTCGATCTCATGCGACGGGACCGGGACTCCGACAACGGACTGGTCGAGTTCATGGTGATCGAACTGCTGCGGCGGGCCCGCGAGATCGGGATCACGCAGGTCTCACTCAACTTCGCGATGTTCCGGTCGGTCTTCGAACGTGGTGGACGGCTCGGTGCGGGACCGGTGCTGCGGCTGTGGAGGTCGCTGCTCAGCTTCTTCTCGCGCTGGTGGCAGATCGAGTCCCTGTACCGCGCCAACGCCAAGTACCGGCCCATCTGGGAGCCGCGGTTCCTGCTCTTCGAGAAGAGCGCGGACCTGCCGCGCATCGGGCTCGCCTCGGCGCGCGCGGAGGGGTTCCTGGAGCTGCCGGGGCTGCACCGGACACACCTGGAGAAGCACAGATGACGACACTCGCCCGCTGGGCCCGTACCGAATGGGGGCCGCTGTACGCCGCCGTGCGCGGGCCGCTGGTGCGGCGGCGGTGGCGGGCGGCGCCGATGACGGTCGGGGCGGTGTGTCTGACGGCGGTGCTGCACCTCGTGCACAACCAGTCGTGGGGCTTCCGTTTCGTCGAGGACGTTGGGGCGGTACGGGCCGAGGACCCGCTCTGGCTGGCCCTGCTCCGCACTCCCCTGTCGCTGTTCGTGCCCGCCCTCGACCTCCCCGTCTGGGGCGCGCTCGCCCAGATCCTGCTGGTCTTCGGCATCGCGGAGATCTGTCTGGGCTGGTGGCGCACGCTCGTCATCGCGTACGTCGCCACGCTGGCCGGCACGCTGTACGCGCGCGTCGGCATCTGGCTGGGCCCCGACAGCCCGTTCGGCCTGCCCGCCTCGGACGCCCTGGTCGTCGACACCGGCCCGTCGGCGGCGGTGGTGGGGCTGGCCGTGTTCCTGGGGTGGCGGTACCGGGCGTACGTCACCGCGGGCGTGGTGATCGTCGCGATGGTGGTCGAGGTGGTGCTGAAGGACAACCTCGCCGGCAAGGAGCATCTGGCGGCGATCGTGGCGGTGCTGGCGCTGTGCGGGGTCTCGGCCCTGCGGCACCGTCACCGGCGGCCGGCGTCGAGTGCGGGGTCCGGATCGGGCTTGCCGCCGATCAGGTCCTCGAGGCGGCGGCGGGGGCCCGCCCAGCGGCGGTCGTGATGGTAGGCACGCAGGATGGCCTTGGCGCGGGCGCGCGGGCGGCGGCGGTAGAGGCGGCGGGCCCAGGGTGAGCCGGGCCGGGCGAGGCGGACGAGCCCGATGATGCCGACGAACGGGACGACGACGCTGAAGATCGCCATCCGGGTCTTGCCCTTGAGGAGCACACCGAGGGCGAAGAGGAAGTTGACCAGGACGGTCGAGATGACGCTGCCGCGGTCCTTGAGCTCGTCCTGGCTCATGTCGTTGACCCCGAACGGCGAGAACCCGGACAGCATCAGCCCCACCAGCGCCGCCGTGAGGACGACCACCTCGACGCTCTTGCGCCCCTCCTCCGTCCAGTACACGTCGTCCAGGTGCAGGATCAGCGCGAACTCGTCCAGCACCAGACCGGCGCCGACCCCGAAGACCACCGCGAACGCCGCCGACCCGAAGCCGTGCCGGCCGCTCGCGACCGCCCCGAAGCCTCCGAGAACGGTCAGGATCACGCCGGGCACCACATGGTGGATGTGCACCCCGCCGGAGCTGATGTTGCCGAACGGCCCCTTGCCCGCGCGGATGAGCCGGGTGATGACCCGGGTGACGAGGAAGGTGACGGACGAACGCGGTCAGGGCCAGGAGCAGGGGCAGCTTGCCGGGTTCGACGGATGTTGCGGTGCCAGGCC
>MWJO01000021.1 GCA_002027195.1 Streptomyces sp. GKU 895
CTCAGCCACCCTCGGCCACCGCCCCACCCTCGGCGCCCCCGGCCACCGGACACCACCGGCCATGTCCCCGCTGCCGCCCGGCGGCCCCGTCGGCATGCCCAGCACCCCACCGGCCGCGGCCACCCCCGACCCGACGAGCACGACACTCGCGGTACTGCTCATCGGCCCGGCCGGCGCCGGAAAGACCAGCGTCGCCAAGTACTGGGCCGACCACCGCCGGGTGCCCACGGCCCACATCAGCCTCGACGACGTCCGCGAATGGGTCCGCTCCGGCTTCGCCGACCCCCAGTCCGGCTGGAACGACCACTCGGAGGCCCAGTACCGCCTGGCCCGCCGCACCTGCGGCTTCGCCGCCCGCAACTTCCTGGCCAACGGAATCTCCTGCATCCTCGACGACGCGGTCTTCCCGGACCGCCCGGTGGTGGGCCTGGGAGGCTGGAAGCGGCATGTGGGCCCTGGGCTGCTGCCGGTGGTCCTGCTCCCGGGCCTGGAGATCGTCCTGGAGCGCAACGCCGAGCGCTCCGGAAACCGCCGCCTCACGGACGAGGAGGTGGCGCGGATCCACGGGCGGATGGCGGGGTGGTACGGCTCGGGCCTGCCGATCATCGACAACTCGCAGATGGACGTGCAGCAGACGGCGCAGGTCCTGGACGACGTACTGGCACGGTCCATTGCCAGCCCGCCGAGCTGGTAAGGGCCGTTTCTTCAGGGGCGAGGGAACCGCCCGCCAGGCCCCCGCTCACCTGCAGACCGCGCATACAACCCCCCATTGGCACCCCCTCAACCGGCACAAAACAGACACCGCTCCTACGCTCGTGTCATGTCAGAGGTGTACGCGGCCCGCCGCACAAAGCTCAGGGAACGCTGCCAGGCGGTCGGCAGCGCATCCGCACTGATCTCGCGCCCCGCCAACGTGCGCTACCTGGCGGGCGCCGCACCCAAGGGCTCCGTCCTGCTGCTCGGCAGGACAGAGGACGTGCTGGTGTGCCTCGATCCGCCGGACGACCGTGCCGGAGAGGGCCGCCCCGACGAGACCCTCCGGTTGCAGACCCTGCCCGGTTCGGGTGGCGACCCCGCCGTCGCGGCCGTCGACCTCGCCTCGATCCAGGGCATCGACGCGCTCGCCGTGGAGGAACACCACCTCACGGTCGCCCGCCACCGCGCCATCCGCTCCGTCGCCCCCCGCCTTCACCTCGTCGACCTGGGCGCGGCCGTCGAGCAGCTCCGCGTCGTCAAGGACGAGGAGGAGATCTCCTGCCTCCGCATCGGCGCCGAGATCGCCGACCAGGCATTGGGGGAGCTCCTCGAATCCATCCTCGTCGGCCGTACCGAACGGCACCTCGCCCTCGAACTGGAGCGCCGCCTCGTCGACCACGGTGCCGACGGCCCCGCCTTCCCGACCTCCGTCGCCACCGGCCCCCACTCCGGCCGCCGCGCCCACCACCCCACCGACCGGCGCGTGGAGGAGGGCGACTTCCTCTCCGTCTGCCTCGGGGCGACGTACCGCGGCTACCGTTGTGAGATCGGTCGTACGTTCGTGATCGGGACCTCCCCCGCGGACTGGCAGATCGAGTTGTACGACCTCGTCTTCGCCGCCCAGCGCGCCGGCCGCGAGGCCCTCGCGCCCGGCGCCGCCTACCGTGACGTGGACCGCGCCGCACGCCAGGTACTGGACTCCGCGGGGTACGGCGAGGGCCTGCCGGTGCTGACCGGACACGGTGTCGGACTCGAAATCGACGAGGACCCGCAGCTGGCCCCCGCGGCCATGGGTAAACTGGACGCTTGCGTGCCGGTCACCGTCGAACCGGGGGTCCACCTCCCGGGCCGGGGCGGTGTCCGGATCGATGACACGCTCGTCGTACGCCCCGAGGCGGACGGCGGACCCGAGCTACTCACCATCACGACCAAGGAGCTGCTCGCGCTGTAGCCTCCCGCTACGCGCGTGCGCCGGGGTCGTCCACGTCAGTCCAGGAGATTCCGCAACCGTGGCTTCCACGAACGACCTCAAGAACGGCCTCGTGCTCAAGCTCGATGGCGGCCAGCTGTGGTCCGTCGTCGAGTTCCAGCACGTCAAGCCCGGCAAGGGCCCGGCCTTCGTGCGCACCAAGCTGAAGAACGTGCTCTCCGGCAAGGTCGTCGACAAGACGTTCAACGCCGGCGTCAAGGTCGAGACGGCCACGATCGACAAGCGCGACATGCAGTTCTCGTACATGGACGGCGAGTACTTCGTCTTCATGGACATGGAGACCTACGACCAGCTCATGGTCGACCGCAAGGCCGTCGGCGACGCCGCCAACTTCCTGATCGAGGGCTTCACCGCCACCGTCGCGCAGCACGAGGGCGAGGTGCTCTTCGTCGAGCTGCCGGCCGCCGTCGAGCTCGTCATCCAGGAGACCGAGCCGGGCGTCCAGGGCGACCGCTCCACCGGTGGCACCAAGCCCGCCACCCTGGAGACCGGCCACCAGATCCAGGTCCCGCTCTTCATCACCACCGGTGAGAAGATCAAGGTCGACACCCGCACCAGCGACTACCTCGGCCGGGTGAACAGCTAACCGTGGCTGCCCGTAACACGGCCCGCAAGCGCGCCTTCCAGATCCTCTTCGAGGGCGACCAGCGCGGGGCCGACGTCCTCACGGTCCTCGCGGACTGGATCCGGCTCTCCCGGACCGACACCCGGCAGCCGCCGGTGAGCGAGTACACCATGCAGCTGGTCGAGGGCTACGCGCAGCACGCGAAGCGCATCGACGAGCTGATCGCGCAGTACTCCGTCGGCTGGACGCTCGACCGGATGCCGGTCGTCGACCGCAACATCCTGCGGCTCGGCGCCTACGAGCTGATCTGGGTCGACGAGACCCCGGACGCGGTCGTGCTCGACGAGATGGTCGAGATCGCCAAGGAGTTCTCCACGGACGAGTCGCCGGCCTTCGTGAACGGCCTGCTCGGCCGTCTCAAGGACCTGAAGCCCACGCTGCGCCGCGAAGAGGCGTAAGCACACACAGGTACGGCATCGCCAGGGGGCCCGCAGCACGCTTGCTGCGGGCCCCCTGGCGTGTTCGGTGCCCGGGAGGGCCCGGGAGGTCTTCCGGGAGCGCAGAAAGCCGCCGGGGTGGCCGGAACCATCAAGTTCCGGCCACCCCGGCGGCACGTTTCTGCTGAGGCGGGAAGCGGCTCAGCTCTCCTCGTGGGACACCGCGCGACGCGCGTCGGCGTCCAGCACGCCCCAGCTGATCAGCTGCTCGGTGAGGACCGAGGGCGACTGGTCGTAGATGACGGCGAGTGTGCGCAGGTCGTCCTGACGGATCGAGAGCACCTTGCCGTTGTAGTCACCGCGCTGCGACTGGATCGTCGCGGCGTAGCGCTGGAGGGGGCCCGCCTTCTCGGCCGGCACGTGGGCCAGCCGCTCCAGGTCGAGAACCAGCTTCGGCGGCGGCTCGGCGGCGCCGCCCGGGGTGGTGCCCGGCAGCAGCTCCTGAACGGGCACACCGTAGAAATCCGCCAACTCGGCGAGGCGCTGCACGGTCACGGCACGGTCGCCGCGCTCGTACGAACCGACCACGACCGCCTTCCAGCGTCCCTGGGACTTCTCCTCGACACCGTGGAGGGAAAGGCCCTGCTGGGTGCGGATGGCCCGGAGCTTCGCCCCGAGCTGTTTGGCGTATTCGCTGGACATATAGCTCCCCGGCACTGTGTCGACGCGGCCGGCAGGGGCGCCGTACCGCGCGGCTGGTAACTCACTGTGAGGTTACGCAGCGTTACTCTTCCGCGTCAAGCCGAATGAGCCGCACCGACTCTTCCGTGGTGGCGGTGGCCGATTAGGCCATGGGGGTGATCAGGGGTGTCCGGAGGGCCTGCTACCGTGGATGGCGCAAATCCGACGTCCTTTAAGGTCCGTCCCGTGAGGCGGAGAAGGAGGTCCGTTTCGTATGGACAAGCACGACCAGCAGGACACGCAGTCCGATGCCCGGCCCGTTCTCGAAGCCCCGGACATCGCCCGCGTACTGACCCGCATCGCCCACGAGATCGTCGAACGCGCCAAGGGCGCCGACGACGTGGTGCTCCTCGGCATCCCGACCCGAGGCGTCTTCCTCGCCCAGCGGCTCGCCGCCAAGCTGGAGGAGATCACCGACCGCAAGATTCCGGTCGGTTCGCTCGACATCACCATGTACCGCGACGACCTGCGCATGCATCCGCCGCGTGCGCTGGCCCGCACCGAGATCCCCGGTGACGGCATCGACGGCCGCCTCGTCGTCCTCGTCGACGACGTGCTCTTCTCCGGTCGCACCATCCGTGCCGCTCTCGACGCCCTGAACGACATCGGGCGTCCGCGCGCGGTGCAGCTCGCGGTCCTGGTCGACCGCGGCCACCGCGAACTGCCCATCCGCGCCGACTACGTCGGCAAGAACCTCCCCACGTCGTTGCGGGAGACGGTCAAGGTCCAGCTCGCCGAGGAGGACGGTCGCGACACCGTGCTGCTCGGTGCGAAGCAGACCCAGTAGCAAGCCGCGCGGCACGTCCGTCTTCGGCGTGCCCTGCCTTGCCCCGGAATCTCCCGACCTGAACTTCCTTACGGAGCCTGACAGATGCAGCGTCATCTCATCTCGGCCGCCGACCTCACCCGCGACGACGCCGTCCTGATCCTCGACACCGCCGAGGAGATGGCCCGGGTCGCCGACCGGCCGATCAAGAAGCTGCCGACCCTGCGCGGCCGCACGATCGTCAACCTCTTCTTCGAGGACTCCACGCGCACCCGGATCTCCTTCGAGGCCGCGGAGAAGCGCCTGTCCGCCGACGTCATCAACTTCACCGCCAAGGGCTCCTCGGTGTCCAAGGGCGAGTCCCTGAAGGACACCGCCCAGACCCTGGAGGCCATGGGCGTCGACGCCGTGGTCATCCGGCACGGCGCCTCCGGAGCGCCGTACCGCCTGGCCACCTCCGGCTGGATCGACGCCGCCGTCATCAACGCCGGTGACGGCACCCACCAGCACCCGACGCAGGCCCTGTTGGACGCCTTCACGATGCGCCGCCGGCTCATCGGACGGGACGCCGGGCTCGGCCAGGACCTGTCCGGCAAGCGCATTACGATCGTCGGCGACGTCCTGCACAGCCGCGTCGCCCGCTCCAACGTCGACCTGCTGCACACCCTCGGCGCCGAGGTCACCCTCGTCGCCCCGCCGACCCTGGTGCCGGTCGGCGTCGAGACCTGGCCCTGCGAGGTGTCGTACGACCTCGACAGCACGCTCGCCAAGTCCGACGCGGTGATGATGCTGCGCGTGCAGCGCGAGCGCATGAACGCCGCGTTCTTCCCGACCGAGCGCGAGTACTCGCGGCGCTACGGCCTCGACGGCGAGCGCATGGCGAAGATGCCCGAGCACGCCATCGTGATGCACCCCGGGCCGATGGTCCGCGGCATGGAGATCACCGCCGAGGTCGCCGACTCCGAGCGCTGCACCGTCGTGGAGCAGGTCGCAAACGGAGTCTCCATCCGGATGGCCGTTCTGTACCTGCTGCTGGGTGGAAACGAGCCCGCCGTCAGCCACACCCGTATCGAGGAGAAGTAAGAGACATGAGCAAGATCCTGATCCGTGGTGCGAAGGTGCTCGGCGGCGAGCCGCAGGACGTGCTGATCGACGGTTCGACGATCGCCGAGGTGGGCGTCGGTCTGAGCGACGAGGGCGCCGAGGTCGTCGAGGCGGCCGGCAAGGTCCTCCTGCCGGGCCTCGTCGACCTGCACACCCATCTGCGCGAGCCCGGCCGCGAGGACTCCGAGACCGTCCTGACCGGCACGCGCGCCGCCGCCTCCGGTGGCTACACCGCCGTGTTCGCCATGGCCAACACCTTCCCGGTCGCCGACACCGCCGGCGTGGTCGAGCAGGTCTACCGGCTCGGCCAGGAGCACGGCTACTGCGATGTGCAGCCCATCGGCGCCGTGACCGTGGGCCTGGAGGGCAAGAAGCTCGCCGAGCTCGGTGCCATGCACGAGTCGGCCGCCGGTGTCACCGTCTTCTCCGACGACGGCAAGTGCGTCGACGACGCGGTGATCATGCGCCGGGCGCTGGAGTACGTGAAGGCCTTCGGCGGGGTCGTCGCCCAGCACGCGCAGGAGCCGCGGCTGACCGAGGGCGCCCAGATGAACGAGGGGATCGTCTCCGCCGAGCTGGGGCTCGGGGGCTGGCCCGCGGTGGCCGAGGAATCGATCATCGCCCGGGATGTCCTGCTCGCCGAGCACGTCGGTTCCCGCGTCCACATCTGCCACCTGTCGACCGCCGGCTCCGTCGAGATCGTCCGCTGGGCCAAGTCCCGCGGCATCGACGTCACCGCCGAGGTCACCCCGCACCACCTGCTCCTCACCGACGAACTGGTGCGGACGTACAACCCGGTCTACAAGGTCAACCCGCCGCTGCGCACCGAGCGCGACGTACTGGCCCTGCGCGAGGCGCTCGCCGACGGCACGATCGACATCGTCGCCACCGACCACGCCCCGCACCCGCACGAGGACAAGGACTGCGAGTGGGCCGCGGCCGCCATGGGGATGGTGGGCCTGGAGACCGCGTTGTCAGTGGTGCAGGAGACCATGGTGGACACCGGACTCCTCACCTGGGCCGGGGTCGCCGAGCGCATGTCCTTCAAGCCCGCCGAGATCGGTCGGGCCAAGGGGCACGGGCGTCCCGTCTCGGCTGGTGAGCCCGCCAACCTCACGCTCGTCGACACGGAATACCGTGGGGACGTGGACCCCGCGGGCTTCGCCTCGCGCAGCCGGAACACCCCGTACGAGGGGCGTGAGCTGCCGGGCCGTGTGACGCACACGTGGCTCCGGGGCAAGGCCACGCTCGTCGACGGGAAGCTCACGTGACACCTGTAATCCTGCTGGCCGCCGACCAGAAATCGGCTGAGGTCACCGACTGGGCCGCGCGCATCGGCTGGCTCGTCGGGCTGGCCCTGTTCGTCGCCCTCATCTACTGGCTGATGCGCGAGGGCTGGAAGTGGCGCGGCACGCTGCAGGGCGACCTGCCCGAGCTGCCCGACGCGCCGGACGACCTCGGTGCGGCGAGACTGACGATGAGCGGCCGCTACCACGGCTCGACCACCGCCGGGCAGTGGCTCGACCGCATCGTGGCGCACGGCCTCGGCACCCGCAGCCGGGTCGAGCTCACGCTGACGGACGCGGGACTGGACGTCGTACGGCCCGGTGCGACCGACTTCTTCATCCCGGCCGGTGCGCTGCGGGAGGCCGTGCTCGGCAAGGGCATCGCCGGCAAGGTCCTCACCGAGGGCGGCCTGCTGCTCGTGACCTGGGAACACGGGGACAGGCTGATCGACTCCGGCTTCCGCTCCGACCACGCGGCCGAGCACACCGAGTGGGTCGACGCCATTAACTCCATGATCAAAAAGACGGACAAGACGGAAACGGAAGGCGCACGATGACGACCTCCACGAAGGGGAACGCCTCGCAGAGGAAAGGGGCGCTTCCCGCGGTACTCGTCCTGGAGGACGGCCGGATCTTCCGCGGCCGCGCCTACGGGGCCGTGGGGGTGACCTTCGGCGAGGCGGTGTTCTCCACCGGCATGACCGGTTACCAGGAGACCCTCACCGACCCGTCGTACCACCGCCAGGTCGTCGTGATGACCGCCCCGCACGTCGGCAACACCGGCGTCAACGACGAGGACCCGGAGAGCAAGCAGATCTGGGTCGCCGGATACGTCGTGCGCGACCCCGCGCGCGTGCCGTCCAACTGGCGCTCGCGCCGCTCCCTCGACGAGGAGCTGGCCCAGCAGGGCGTCGTCGGCATCTCGGGCATCGACACGCGCGCGTTGACGCGCCATCTGCGCGAGCGCGGCGCCATGCGCGTCGGCATCTTCTCCGGCGACGCGCTGCCCGACGAGGGCACCATGCTGACCGAGGTGCGCCAGGCCCCCGAGATGAAGGGCGCCGACCTCTCCGCGGAGGTCGCCACCAAGGAGGCGTACGTCGTCCCGGCGATCGGCGAGAAGAAGTTCACCGTCGCCGCGGTCGACCTCGGCATCAAGGGCATGACCCCGCACCGGATGGCCGAGCGCGGCATCGAGGTGCATGTGCTGCCGGCCACGGCGACCGTCGAGGACGTCTACGCCGTCGATCCCGACGGTGTGTTCTTCTCCAACGGGCCCGGCGACCCGGCCACCGCCGACCACGCCGTCTCCGTGATGCGGGGCGTCCTGGAGCGCAAGACGCCGCTCTTCGGCATCTGCTTCGGCAACCAGATCCTCGGCCGCTCGCTCGGCTTCGGCACCTACAAGCTGAAGTACGGCCACCGCGGCATCAACCAGCCGGTGCAGGACCGTACGACCGGCAAGGTCGAGGTCACCGCGCACAACCACGGCTTCGCCGTCGACGCCCCGCTCGACAAGGTGTCCGACACCCCCTACGGCCGCGCCGAGGTCTCCCACGTCTGCCTCAACGACAACGTGGTGGAGGGCCTCCAGCTGCTCGACCAGCCGGCCTTCAGCGTCCAGTACCACCCCGAAGCGGCCGCGGGCCCGCACGACGCCGCCTACCTGTTCGACCGCTTCGTTTCCCTGATGGAGGGCCAGCGTGCCTAAGCGCACCGATATCCAGTCCGTCCTGGTCATCGGCTCCGGCCCGATCGTCATCGGCCAGGCCGCCGAGTTCGACTACTCCGGCACCCAGGCATGCCGCATCCTGCGCGCCGAGGGCCTCCGCGTCATCCTGGTCAACTCCAACCCGGCGACGATCATGACCGACCCGGAGATCGCCGACGCCACGTACGTCGAGCCGATCACCCCGGAGTTCGTCGAGAAGATCATCGCCAAGGAGCGCCCCGACGCCCTGCTGCCCACCCTGGGCGGCCAGACGGCCCTCAACACGGCCATCTCGCTGCACGAGGCGGGCACGCTGGAGAAGTACGGCGTCGAGCTGATCGGCGCCAACGTCGAGGCCATCAACAAGGGCGAGGACCGCGACCTCTTCAAGGGCGTCGTCGAGGAGGTCCGCAAGAAGATCGGCCACGGCGAGTCCGCCCGCTCGGTCATCTGCCACTCCATGGAGGACGTCCTCGCGGGCGTCGACACGCTCGGCGGCTACCCGGTCGTCGTCCGCCCGTCCTTCACCATGGGCGGCGCCGGCTCCGGCTTCGCGCACGACGAGGAGGAGCTGCGCCGCATCGCTGGCCAGGGCCTCACGCTCTCGCCGACCACCGAGGTGCTCCTCGAGGAGTCCATCCTCGGCTGGAAGGAGTACGAGCTGGAGCTGATGCGCGACAAGCACGACAACGTCGTGGTCGTCTGCTCCATCGAGAACTTCGACCCCATGGGCGTGCACACCGGCGACTCGATCACCGTCGCCCCGGCCATGACGCTCACCGACCGCGAATACCAGGTGCTGCGCGACGTCGGCATCGCGATCATCCGCGAGGTCGGTGTCGACACCGGCGGCTGCAACATCCAGTTCGCGGTCAACCCTGAAGACGGTCGCGTGATCGTCATCGAGATGAACCCACGCGTGTCCCGGTCCTCGGCGCTCGCCTCCAAGGCGACCGGCTTCCCGATCGCCAAGATCGCCGCCAAGCTCGCCGTGGGCTACACCCTCGACGAGATCCCGAACGACATCACCCAGGAGACCCCGGCCTCCTTCGAGCCCACGCTCGACTACGTGGTCGTGAAGGCCCCGCGCTTCGCCTTCGAGAAGTTCCCGCAGGCCGACTCCACGCTGACCACGACCATGAAGTCGGTCGGCGAGGCCATGGCCATCGGGCGCAACTTCACCGAGGCCTTCCAGAAGGCGCTGCGCTCGCTGGAGAAGAAGGGCAGCCAGTTCACCTTCGTCGGCGAGCCCGGCGACAAGGAAGCCCTGCTCGCGGAGTCCGTCCGGCCCACCGACGGCCGGATCAACACCGTCATGCAGGCCATCCGCGCGGGCGCCACGCAGGAGGAGATCTTCGCGTACACGAAGATCGACCCCTGGTTCGTCGACCAGCTCTTCCTCATCAAGGAGATCGCCGACGAGCTCGCCGAGGCCCCGGAGCTCACCCCCGAACTGCTGGCCGAGGCCAAGCGGCACGGCTTCTCCGACCAGCAGATCGGCGAGATCCGCGGCCTGCGCGAGGACGTCGTCCGCGAGGTCCGGCACGCGCTCGGCATCCGCCCGGTCTACAAGACGGTCGACACCTGCGCCGCCGAGTTCGCCGCGAAGACGCCGTACTTCTACTCGTCCTACGACGAGGAGACCGAGGTCGCGCCGCGCGAGAAGCCCGCGGTCATCATCCTGGGCTCCGGTCCCAACCGCATCGGCCAGGGCATCGAGTTCGACTACTCCTGCGTCCACGCCTCCTTCGCGCTCAGCGACGCCGGGTACGAGACCGTGATGGTCAACTGCAACCCCGAGACCGTCTCCACGGACTACGACACCTCCGACCGCCTGTACTTCGAGCCGCTGACGCTGGAAGACGTGCTGGAGATCGTCCACGCGGAGTCCCTCGCGGGTCCGATCGCCGGTGTCGTCGTCCAGCTGGGCGGCCAGACCCCGCTGGGCCTGTCGCAGGCGCTCAAGGACAACGGCGTGCCGATCGTCGGTACGTCCCCGGAGGCGATCCACGCCGCCGAGGACCGCGGCGCCTTCGGCCGCGTGCTCGCGGAAGCCGGCCTCCCGGCTCCCAAGCACGGCACCGCGACCACCTTCGCCGAGGCCAAGGCCATCGCCGACGAGATCGGCTACCCGGTCCTCGTCCGGCCGTCGTACGTCCTCGGCGGCCGCGGCATGGAGATCGTCTACGACGAGACCCGCCTCGCCTCCTACATCGCCGAGTCGACCGAGATCAGCCCCTCCCGGCCGGTCCTCGTCGACCGCTTCCTCGACGACGCCATCGAGATCGACGTCGACGCGCTCTACGACGGCACCGAGCTCTACCTCGGCGGCGTCATGGAGCACATCGAGGAGGCCGGCATCCACTCCGGCGACTCGGCGTGCGCGCTGCCCCCGATCACCCTGGGCGGCTTCGACATCAAGCGCCTGCGGGCCTCCACGGAGGCCATCGCGAAGGGCGTCGGGGTCCGCGGCCTGATCAACATCCAGTTCGCGATGGCCGGCGACATCCTCTACGTCCTGGAGGCCAACCCGCGCGCGTCCCGTACGGTCCCCTTCACCTCGAAGGCGACCGCGGTACCGCTGGCCAAGGCCGCCGCCCGCATCTCGCTCGGCGCGACCATCGCCGAGCTGCGCGCCGAGGGCCTGCTGCCCGCCCACAGCGACGGCGGCGAGCTGCCGTTCGACGCGCCGATCTCCGTCAAGGAGGCGGTCATGCCGTGGTCGCGCTTCCGCGACGTCCACGGCCGCGGTGTCGACACGGTCCTCGGCCCGGAGATGCGCTCCACCGGCGAGGTCATGGGCATCGACGCCGTCTTCGGCACGGCGTACGCCAAGTCGCAGGCGGGCGCCTACGGCCCGCTGCCCACCAAGGGCCGCGCGTTCATCTCGGTCGCCAACCGCGACAAGCGGTCGATGATCTTCCCCGCGCGTGAGCTGGTCGCCCACGGCTTCGAGCTGCTCGCCACCTCCGGCACCGCCGAGGTCCTCAAGCGCAACGGCATCAACGCCACGATCGTGCGCAAGCAGTCCGAGGGCACCGGTCCCAACGGTGAGAAGACCATCGTCCAGCTCATCCACGACGGCGAGGTCGACCTCATCGTCAACACCCCGTACGGCACGGGTGGCCGCCTCGACGGCTACGAGATCCGTACGGCGGCCGTGGCACGGTCGGTGCCGTGCCTGACGACGGTCCAGGCGCTCGCCGCGGCCGTCCAGGGCATCGACGCCCTCAACCACGGTGACGTGGGCGTCCGTTCGCTCCAGGAACACGCGGAACACCTGACCGCGGCCCGCGACTAGCAGCCCTGAGGGGGACACCGGAAACGGTGTCCCCCTCTTCGTGAGGACACCATGTACAAGATCTTCTTCAACCTCGTCTTCAAGCGGATGGACCCCGAGAAGGCCCACTACCTCGCCTTCCGCTGGATCCGGCTGGCCGTCAGGATCCCGGTCCTGCGGACGTTCGTCGCGGCGGCTCTCGCACCCCGCCACAAGGAACTCCGCACCGAGGCCTTCGGTCTGCGGATGCACGGCCCCTTCGGGCTCGCGGCCGGCTTCGACAAGAACGCGGTCGCGATCGACGGCATGTCGATGCTCGGCTTCGACCACGTCGAGATCGGCACAGTGACGGGGGAGGCCCAGCCCGGCAACCCCAAGAAGCGCCTGTTCCGGCTCGTGAAGGACCGCGCGCTCATCAACCGCATGGGCTTCAACAACGAGGGCTCGCTGGCCGTGGCGGCCCGCCTGGCGTCCCGTACGCCCGTGTTCAAGACGGTCGTGGGCGTCAACATCGGCAAGACCAAGGTCGTACCGGAGACCGAGGCCGCCGCCGACTACGTGAAGTCGACCGAGCGGCTCGCGCCGTACGCCGACTACCTGGTCGTGAACGTGTCGTCCCCGAACACCCCGGGGCTGCGCAATCTGCAGGCCACGGAGTCGCTGCGGCCGCTGCTCACCGCCGTACGCGAGGCCGCCGACCGTACGGTGACGACTCGCCGCGTCCCGCTCCTGGTGAAGATCGCGCCCGATCTCGCGGACGAGGACGTCGACGCCGTCGCCGACCTGGCCGTCGAACTCGGCCTGGACGGGATCATCGCCACGAACACCACCATCGCGCGCGAGGGCCTCGGTCTGGCATCCGAACCCTCGCTGGTGAAGGAGACCGGCGGACTGTCCGGGGCGCCCCTGAAGGCGCGCTCCCTGGAGGTGCTGAGGCGCCTCTACGCGCGCGTGGGCGACCGGATCACCCTCGTCGGCGTCGGCGGCATCGAGAACGCCGAGGACGCCTGGCAGCGCATCCTCGCCGGTGCCACGCTCGTACAGGGCTACAGCGCGTTCATCTACGAAGGGCCCTTCTGGGGCCGGGCCATCCACAAGGGGCTCGCCGCGCGGCTGCGCACGAGCCCGTACGCCACGCTCGCCGACGCCGTCGGCGCCGATGTGAGGGAGACCGCATGACCGACTCTTTCGGCACCCGCCTGCGCCGGGCCATGGACGAGCGCGGCCCGCTGTGCGTCGGCATCGACCCGCACGCCTCCCTGCTCACCGAGTGGGGCCTGAACGACGACGTGGCCGGCCTGGAGCGGTTCAGCCGCACGGTCGTGGAGGCGCTGGCCGACCGGGTCGCCGTCTTCAAGCCGCAGGCCGCCTTTTTCGAGCGCTTCGGCTCGCGCGGCGTCGCCGTCCTGGAGAAGACCGTCGAGGAGGCGCGGGCGGGCGGCGCGCTGGTCGTCATGGACGCCAAGCGCGGCGACATCGGCTCGACCATGGCGGCGTACGCCGAGGCCTTCCTGCGCAAGGACTCGCCGCTGTTCTCCGACGCGCTGACCGTCTCGCCGTACCTCGGCTACGGCTCGCTCTCGCCGGCGATCGCGCTGGCGCGGGAGAGCGGCGCGGGCCTGTTCGTGCTGGCGCTGACGTCCAACCCCGAGGGCGGCGAGGTGCAGCACGCGATTCGCGCGGACGGCCGGAGCGTCGGCGCGACGATGCTGGCGCACCTCGCGGCCGAGAACACGGGGGAGGAGCCCCTCGGTTCCTTCGGGGCGGTCGTGGGCGCCACGCTCGGCGATCTGTCCTCCTACGACCTGGACATCAACGGGCCGCTCCTCGCGCCCGGGATCGGCGCCCAGGGGGCCACCCCGGCCGATCTGCCGGCGGTGTTCGGGGGCGTGCTGCGCAACGTCCTGCCCAACGTCAGCCGGGGCGTGCTGCGGCTCGGTCCCGACGTCGGCGCGCTGCGGGAGTCCGCGGAGCGTTTCGCGGAGGAGATCAAGGCGGCTGTGGCGCTCGTATGACGGTCGTCCGGGGCGTTCGAGACGTTCTCCCGAGTCCTCCGATGAGTGCTTCCAGGCCGACTTGAGTCTGAATACATCCTCAAATCCGGGGCAGTATGTCTGAAATGTCCGGCCTGACGGAGGCTGACCAGGACTTTTCCGCTGTTCTCGCTGACTCTGGCGGAGTTGGCCGCTAGTCTCCGAGCAGAGTCAGTGGGCAAGCGTGTTGCTCGTGGCTCCCCAGGTGTGGGGCGACTAGGTTCCTCACCGGTCCGTATCCGACAGTTCAACATCCGAGGTGACGTAGGCGTGGCTCTTCCGCCCCTTACCCCTGAACAGCGCGCAGCCGCGCTCGAAAAGGCCGCCGCGGCTCGCCGGGAGCGGGCCGAGGTCAAGAATCGACTCAAGCACTCCGGCGCCTCTCTTCACGAGGTCATCAAGCAGGGCCAGGAGAACGACGTCATCGGCAAGATGAAGGTCTCCGCGCTGCTCGAGTCCCTGCCGGGCGTGGGCAAGGTCCGCGCCAAGCAGATCATGGAGCGACTCGGTATCTCCGAGAGCCGCCGCGTGCGTGGTCTCGGCTCGAACCAGATCGCTTCCCTGGAGCGTGAGTTCGGCAGCACCGGCTCCTGAGTCCGGCCTCCGCCGGACCGGGAGTCCCGGGCACTCCGGGATTGCTGGAATAATCGCTGCATGGCTGCAACATTCCGGGGGACGACCCCCGAGCCCCCGGACGTACGTCCGCGGCTGACCGTGCTCTCCGGCCCCTCAGGGGTCGGCAAGAGCACGGTCGTCGCCCATATGCGCAAGGAACACCCCGAGGTCTGGCTCTCGGTGTCGGCGACGACCCGCAAGCCCCGCCCCGGCGAGAAGCACGGCGTCCACTACTTCTTCGTCAGCGACGAGGAGATGGACAAGCTGATCGCCAACGGTGAGCTGCTGGAGTGGGCCGAGTTCGCCGGGAACCGCTACGGCACCCCGCGCAAGGCGGTCCTGGAGCGGCTGGAGGCCGGAGAGGGTGTCCTGCTGGAGATCGACCTCCAGGGCGCCCGGCAGGTCCGGGAGTCCATGCCCGAGGCCCAGCTGGTGTTCCTGGCTCCGCCCTCCTGGGACGAGCTCGTGCGCAGACTCACCGGACGCGGTACCGAGCCGCCCGAGGTGATCGAGCGCCGTCTCGACGCCGCGAAGGTGGAACTGGCGGCCGAGCCCGAGTTCGACGAGACCCTGGTCAACACCTCCGTCGAGGACGTGGCACGCGAGCTGCTAGCCTTGATGGACGTTGTGTGATCGTTTTCTAGATCTCATCCCAACTTTCGGAAGGCAGAGCGTGTCCTCTTCCATCACCGCGCCCGAGGGCATCATCAACCCTCCGATCGACGAGCTCCTCGAGGCCACCGACTCGAAGTACAGCCTCGTGATCTACGCGGCCAAGCGCGCCCGTCAGATCAACGCGTACTACTCGCAGCTCGGCGAGGGCCTCCTCGAGTACGTCGGTCCGCTCGTCGACACCCATGTCCACGAGAAGCCGCTCTCGATCGCGCTCCGCGAGATCAACGCGGGTCTGCTGACGTCCGAGGCCGTCGAGGGCCCGGCGCAGTAGTACTTTCAGATTGCAGTTTGCTTTTCCACAGGCCCGGCAGCGCGACTGTCGGGCCTGTGGTGTGTCATGGGAGTCGTAGGTTCGAGGGGGCCGAGCGATGGGAGACCTGGTGGACAAGCCGAGGGTCGTGCTGGGGGTCAGCGGTGGCATCGCCGCGTACAAGGCCTGTGAGCTGCTGCGGAGACTGACGGAGTCGGGCCATGACGTGCGTGTGGTCCCCACCGCCTCCGCGTTGCACTTCGTGGGCGCGGCGACCTGGTCCGCCCTGTCCGGCAACCCCGTCTCCACCGAGGTGTGGGACGACGTCCACGAGGTGCCGCACGTCCGCATCGGCCAGCACGCCGACCTGGTCGTCGTGGCCCCGGCGACGGCCGACATGCTCGCCAAGGCGGCCCACGGCCTGGCGGACGACCTGCTCACCAACACGCTCCTGACCGCCCGCTGTCCGGTCGTCTTCGCCCCGGCCATGCACACGGAGATGTGGGAACACCCCGCCACCCAGGAGAACGTGGCGACGCTGCGCCGCCGCGGCGCCGTCGTCATCGAGCCGCCGTCGGGCGGCTCACCGGCGTCGACACCGGCAAGGGCCGGCTGCCGACCCGGGGGAGATCTTCGAGGTGTGCCGCCGGGTCCTCGCGCGCGGAGTGCGGGAGCCCGATCTCGCCGGCCGCCATGTCGTCGTCAGCGCCGGCGGCACCCGCGAGCCGCTGGACCCGGTCCGCTTCCTCGGCAACCGCTCCTCGGGTAAGCAGGGGTACGCCCTCGCCCGTACCGCCGCCGCGCGCGGTGCGCGGGTCACCCTCGTCGCCGCGAACACCGGCCTGCCGGACCCGGCGGGTGTGGACGTCGTGCCGGTCGGCACCGCCGTGCAGATGCGCGAGGCGGTACTGAAGGCGGCCGCGGACGCCGACGCGGTGGTCATGGCGGCGGCGGTCGCCGACTTCCGCCCCGAGAGCTACGCGACCGGGAAGATCAAGAAGAAGGACGGCAAGGAGCCGGACCCGATCGTGCTGGTACGTAATCCGGACATCCTGGCCGAGATCTCGGCCGACCGTGCCCGGGACGGACAGGTGGTCGTCGGCTTCGCCGCGGAGACGGACGACGTCCTGGCCAACGGCCGCACCAAACTCGCCCGCAAGGGCTGCGACTTCCTCGTCGTCAACGAGGTGGGAGAGCGCAAGACTTTCGGGGCGGAGGAGAACGAAGCGGTGGTGTTGGGTGCCGACGGCAGCGAGACACCGGTGCCGCACGGCCCCAAGGAAGCGTTGGCCGAAATCGTGTGGGACCTGGTGGCCGGGCGCCTGCGCTGAATGTTGCATTCACTTCACAGAGCTCTGGAACCTCACTATTCGAGGTGTGGCGGGCCTGGCCAAGCTCGCTCGACATTGGGCAGAATGCGCGTGCCGCAGGTCACAGCACTCCCGACAATCGAGACGGGTGAGTCCGTGGCCGAGCGCGACCGATAAACTGTTCTCGGACGATGCCGGGCGCAGCCCCCGTCCCGTCCGCCAATGATCAGCCAGCAGCCGCTGCAACCTCAGGGAGCGTTGTGTCCCGTCGTCTCTTCACCTCGGAGTCCGTGACCGAGGGTCACCCCGACAAGATCGCTGACCAGATCAGCGACACCATTCTCGACGCGCTCCTGCGCGAGGACCCGACCTCTCGGGTCGCCGTCGAGACCCTGATCACGACCGGCCTGGTGCACGTGGCCGGAGAGGTCACCACCAAGGCCTACGCCCCGATCCCGCAGCTGGTGCGGGACAAGATCCTCGCGATCGGCTACGACTCCTCGAAGAAGGGCTTCGACGGAGCCTCCTGCGGCGTGTCCGTGTCGATCGGCTCGCAGTCCCCCGACATCGCTCAGGGCGTCGACACGGCCTACGAGTCCCGCGTCGAGGGCGACGAGGACGAGCTGGACAAGCAGGGCGCCGGCGACCAGGGCCTGATGTTCGGCTACGCGACGGACGAGACGCCGACGCTGATGCCGCTGCCGATCTTCCTGGCGCACCGCCTGTCGAACCGTCTGTCCGAGGTCCGCAAGAACGGCACGATCCCCTACCTGCGCCCCGACGGCAAGACGCAGGTCACCATCGAGTACGACGGCGACAAGGCCGTCCGCCTCGACACCGTCGTGGTCTCCTCGCAGCACGCGTCGGACATCGACCTGGAGTCCCTCCTCGCCCCCGACATCCGCGAGTTCGTGGTGGAGCCGGAGCTGAAGGCGCTCCTCGACGAGGGCATCAAGCTGGAGACCGAGGGCTACCGCCTGCTGGTCAACCCCACCGGCCGCTTCGAGATCGGCGGCCCGATGGGCGACGCCGGCCTGACCGGCCGCAAGATCATCATCGACACGTACGGCGGCATGGCCCGCCACGGCGGCGGCGCCTTCTCCGGCAAGGACCCGTCCAAGGTGGACCGCTCGGCGGCGTACGCGATGCGCTGGGTCGCCAAGAACGTCGTCGCCGCGGGCCTCGCCTCCCGCTGCGAGGTGCAGGTCGCGTACGCGATCGGCAAGGCCGAGCCGGTCGGCCTGTTCGTGGAGACCTTCGGCACCGCCAAGGTCGAGGCCGAGAAGATCGAGAAGGCCATCGACGAGGTCTTCGACCTCCGCCCGGCCGCGATCATCCGCGACCTGGACCTGCTCCGTCCGATCTACGCCCAGACGGCGGCGTACGGCCACTTCGGCCGCGAGCTGCCCGACTTCACGTGGGAGAAGACGGACCGGGTGGAGGCGCTGCGGAAGGCTGCGGGGCTGTAAGGCTCGGCTTCCCGGGATTTTTCCGAGGCCCGGCATCCCTGAGGGGTGCCGGGCCTCGGCATGTCCGGGCGCGGTCGGATGTCAGTGGGGTTTGGTAAGAATGCATGCGTGAGCAGCGGAGATGAGCGGGACGGTGGGCGGGGTGAGGGGGCGCCGCCTGAGCAGCTTGCGTTGATTCGGGAGAGTGTGCGGAAGGCCGAGGTGCCGCGGGCGAAGCCGCGGACCTGGCGGGGGGCCGCGCTCGCGAAGGAGCTGCCGGTCGCTCGGGTGCTGGTCGACAAAGGTGTGCTGCATCTCGATCGGTACTTCGACTACGCCGTGCCGGAGGAGCTCGACGCCGAGGCTCAGCCCGGGGTGCGGGTTCCGGGTGCGGTTCGGGGCCGGGCGGGGGCGAGTGCGGGGACGGGCGGCGTGGTGAGGGTGGGGGGCTAGTCGACGGGTTTCTCGCGGAGCGGGTCGCCGAGACCGACTACGCGGGGCCGTTGGCTGCCTTGGCGCAGGTTGTGTCGCCAGAGCCCGTGCTGAGTGAGGAACTGCTCGGGCTGGCCCGTGCTGTCGCCGATCGGTATGCGGGGAGCCTTGCCGATGTGTTGCAGCTCGCCGTGCCGCCGCGCAGTGCGCGGGCCGAGCAGCGGCCCTCGCCCGCGCCGTTGCCGCCGCCTGCGGTGCCCGAGGTGGGGTCCTGGGCGCGGTACGAGCACGGGGGCGCGTTTCTGGAGGCATTGGCGAGCGGGGGTGCTCCGCGGGCTGTGTGGAACGCGCTTCCCGGGGGTGAGTGGAGCGAGGAAATCGCTCGGGTTGTCGGGGCGACACTGGCCTCGGGGCGGGGAGCCCTAGTCGTCGTGCCCGACGGGCGGGCCGTCGCGCGTGTCGATGCCGCGCTGACCTCTTTGCTGGGGGAGGGGCGGCATGCCGTGCTCACCGCCGATGCCGGGCCCGAGAAGCGGTATCGGGAGTGGCTCGCCGTGCGGCGGGGCAGTGTGCGGGCCGTGGTCGGGACTCGGGCCGCCATGTTCGCTCCCGTGAGAGACCTCGGGCTGGTCGTGCTGTGGGACGACGGGGACGACAGCCACAGCGAGCCGCATGCGCCGCAGCCCCATGCGCGGGAAGTGCTGTTGCTGCGGGCCGCTCAGGACAAGTGCGGGTTTCTGCTGGGGAGCTGGAGCTGCACCGTGGAGGCGGCCCAGCTCGTCGAGAGCGGCTGGGCGCGGCCGCTGGTCGCCTCGCGCGAGCAGGTGCGGGGAGCTGCGCCGCTCGTGCGGACCGTGGGGGACGGGGACCTCGCGCGGGACGAAGCCGCTCGGGCCGCTCGGTTGCCGACGCTCGCCTGGCAGGCCGTTCGGGACGGGTTGCGGCAGGGGCCGGTGCTCGTGCAGGTGCCCGGCGGGGTACGTGCCGCGGATGGCCTGTGCCAACTGCCGGGCGCCTGCTCGGTGTCGGCACTGTTCGGGGCCCTTGGAGGGGCAGGAGGGCGCGGGCGCACTGCGGTGTGGGTGGTGCGGGCAGGAAGAAGCGGCCTGGCACTGTCCTGAGTGCGGTGGCTTTCGGCTGCGGGCTCAGGTCGTGGGGGCCCGGCGGACCGCGGAGGAGTTGGGGCGGGCGTTTCCCGCCGTGCCGGTGCGGACGTCCGGGCGGGAGCATGTGCTGGACACCGTGCCCGGGGCGCCTGCGCTGGTGGTGAGCACGCCGGGGGCCGAGCCGGTCGCCGAGGGCGGGTATGCGGCGGCCTTGCTGCTCGATGGGTGGGCCATGCTCGGGCGGCCTGATCTGCGGGCCGGTGAGGATGCGTTGCGGCGGTGGATCGCGGCGGCGGCGTTGGTGCGGCCGCAGGGGGTCGGGGGGACGGTGGTTGTGGTGGCCGAGCCCACGTTGCGGCCTGTGCAGGCGTTGGTGCGGTGGGATCCCGTCGGACATGCGGTGCGGGAGCTGTCCGAGCGGGCGGTGGGTTTCCGCCGGTGTCGCGGATGGCGGCGGTCGGGGCCGTCGGAGGGGTTGCGGCGTTTCTGGGGCGGGAACTGCCGGGGAGGCTGAGGTGTTGGGGCCTGCGCCGCTGCCGGTGACGGTTGCTCGGGGTGCTCGGCGGGTGGGGCGCCGCCCCGAGAGCAGTGGAGCGGGCGTTGATCCGGTGCCGCCGGGGAGGGGCGGCGTTGGCTACCGCGCGCCGCGCCCGAGCTGCGCGGATGGCTCGTGGGGCTGGGGAGGTTGCGGTTCGGGTGCGGGTTGATCCGGATGGGGGACGGTGGTTGTTTGGTGTGCGGGTGGTGGGGCAGCACCCGGCCTTCGGCCGGTTTGGGTTCCACCGCACCACCCGTGCGGTTTCGTTGTCCGGTGCTGGTGGCCCTGTGGGGTTGAGCGCGACGGCGGGTACGGGCGGTGGGGCCGAGGCGGTGGGGCTCGGGGCGCACGGCACAGGGCGGTGGGGGCGCGGTGTGCGGGTGGGGTGGGTGAGGCGTTCGTAGGGTTCGGCGGGTGGCCGGGGGTGGGCGGTGCAGGGTTGCTGAGCGCTAGGGTGGCGGCCCTGCGGATGCGGCCGCCCTCCCGAGGGGGAGGGCAGGGTGGGGCGTCAGCCGTGCGGGCGGGAAGGCTGGGGCGTACCTCGTCGCGCAGGGCCGCTGGCCGTCAGCTGGCGGCATGGGCGCGCGAGACGTGGCATGGGGCACGGTGTTGGCCTACGGTGCGGGCGTCGACGTGTCCGTCGCCCGCTCGGCCTCGGCCGTCGCCTGGGCCGCGGCGCGGCGTGCGCCGTAACGGCGGTGCACCGCCTGCTTGGTGACGCCGAGTGCCGAGCCCACCGCGTCCCAGGAGAAGCCCAGCGAGCGGTCGAAGTCGACCGCGGCAGTGACCAGGGTCTCGACACTGTCCCGCAGTTCCTGTGCGAGGCGCACGGTGGGAGCGGGGGCGCGTCCGTAGACGACGAAGCCCGTGGAGGGGCCGGAGCGGCGCGGGCGGTAGACGTTGCCCAACTGCGCGGTGAGCGTGCGCAATGCGTCCACCTGCCGGCGGACCCGCTCGATGTCCCGCACCAGCAAGTGCAGGCTGGCCCGAGCCTGGGCGTCGTGGGTTGCGTGGTCGGCCATGAACAAGCCTCTCGAACCGGCGATGAAAAGGATCGGGCCGCAAGCGCGGCCCGTTGTGGTCAACTCTTTCTTGACCAACGCGTTTGCGCTCCGCTGGTCACGCAGTGGGGGCGTGGTGGCATATGCGTGCGCCGGGGGAGGCGGGTTCGCGCCTTGGGAGAGGGGTCGGTCTTCCGCGGGACCCGCACCGTCGGCGGGAGCGGGACCCGCACCGTCGGCGGGAGCGGACCCGCACCGTCGGCGGGATTCCGTTCGCGGTCATAGACTTGGGCGCTGCCCGGTCATCCGCTCGCCCGAGAGGCCCCAACCCACCCATGAAGCTCGTCTTCGCCGGTACCCCCGAAGTCGCCGTTCCCGCTCTGGACGCTCTCCTCGCCTCCGGGCGGCACGAGGTGGCCGCTGTCGTCACGCGGCCCGACGCGCCGGCCGGGCGGGGGCGGAGGATGGTCGCGAGTCCGGTCGCGGAGCGGGCGGAAGAGGCGGGCATCGAGGTGCTGAAGCCCCTCAAGCCGCGGGACCCGGAGTTCCTGGAGCGGTTGACGCAGATCGCGCCCGACTGCTGCCCTGTCGTCGCCTACGGCGCCCTGCTGCCCCGCGTCGCCCTCGACATCCCCGCCCACGGCTGGGTCAACCTGCACTTCTCGCTGCTGCCCGCCTGGCGTGGGGCCGCGCCCGTGCAGCACTCCATCATGGCGGGCGACGAGATCACCGGTGCTTCCACCTTCCTCATCGAGGAGGGGCTCGACTCCGGCCCCGTCTACGGGACGGTCACCGAGGAGATCCGCGCCACCGACACCAGCGGTGACCTGCTCACCCGGCTCGCCTTCGCCGGCGCCGGGCTGCTCGCCGCGACCATGGACGGCATCGAGGACGGCACCCTGAAGGCCGTACCGCAGCCGAACGAGGGCATCACGCTCGCGCCGAAGATCACCGTCGAGGACGCGCAGGTGGACTGGGCCACCCCGGCACTGCGCGTCGACCGCGTCGTGCGCGGCTGCACGCCCGCTCCCGGTGCCTGGACCGTCTTCCGGGGCGAGCGGCTCAAGCTCATCCAGGTCACGCCCGTGCCCGAGCGGACCGACCTCGCGCCGGGGCAGCTGGCCGTCGGCAAGAACAGCGTCCATGTCGGCACCGGCTCCTACGCCGTCGAGCTGCTGTGGGTGCAGGCCCAGGGCAAGAAGCCGATGCGGCCGCCGACTGGGCGCGCGGGGCGCGCATCGGTGAGGGAGAGGTCGTCGGCCGCTAGGTCCTGTCCGGCGGGTCATGCCGCAGACGCGGGGTCCGCCACGCCGATCTGCGGCGTTGTCGTCGGTTGCCGACTCCCCCACGCTCGAACAACCTCGCGCGGGAGGGGCCCCACCGCGTCGCCGCCCTCCTCCGCCTTGCAGCCTGGGGGTACCTCCCACGCCCTTGAGGCAGTGGGGGAGTGCCAGATCCCGTTCACCGGCGCCAATCAGGTGCTGCGGCTGTCCTGCGACCTGATCCGCCGGACAGGCCCTGGCGCGCCGACGTGGGGGACGTACGCTTGGTGCGTATTCCTTCAAGACATCCGGAGCACCTTTTTCGTGAGCGACCAGCCCCGTCGGCCCCGCCCGTCCGGCAAGCCCTACCGTCGGCCCAAGAAGGACCCCGTCCGCATCCTCGCCTTCGAGGCCCTGCGGGCCGTGGACGAGCGGGACGCGTACGCCAACCTCGTACTGCCGCCGCTGCTGCGCAAGGCGCGGGAGAAAGGCGACTTCGACGGGCGGGACGCCGCGCTCGCCACCGAGCTCGTCTACGGGACGCTGCGGCGACAGGGGACGTACGACGCGGTCGTCTCCGCGTGCATCGACCGGCCGTTGCGTGAGGTCGACCCGCCGGTCCTGGACGTGCTGAGCCTCGGGGTGCATCAGCTGCTCGGGACGCGCATCCCGACCCACGCCGCCGTGTCCGCCTCCGTCGAGCTGGCCCGGGTGGTGCTCGGTGACGGGCGGGCCAAGTTCGTCAACGCCGTGCTGCGGAAGGTCGCGCAGGACGACCTGGAGGGGTGGATCGCCAATGTCGCGCCGCCCTACGACGACGATCCCGAGGACCATCTCGCCGTCGTGCACTCGCATCCGCGGTGGGTCGTGTCCGCGCTCTGGGACTCCCTCGGGGGTGGGCGCGCGGGCATCGAGGCGCTGCTCGCCGCCGACAACGAGCGGCCCGAGGTGACCCTCGTCGCCAGGCCCGGCCGGGCCACCACCGAGGAACTGCTGCGCGAGGAGGCCGCCGTCGCCGGGCGCTGGTCGCCCTATGCCGTACGGCTGACCGAGGGCGGCGAGCCCGGCGCCATCGAGGCCGTACGGGACGGGCGGGCCGGGGTGCAGGACGAGGGCAGCCAGTTGGTGGCCATCGCCCTGGCCAACGCGCCGCTCGACGGCCCCGACGAGAAGTGGCTCGACGGGTGTGCGGGTCCCGGTGGGAAGGCGGCGCTGCTCGGTGCGCTGGCCGCTGAGCGGGGGGCCATGCTCCTCGCCTCCGAGAAGCAGCCGCATCGGGCGGGACTCGTCGCCAAGGCGTTGGCCGGGAATCCGGGGCCGTATCAGGTGATCGCCGCGGACGGGACACAGCCGCCTTGGCGGGCCGGGAGTTTCGACCGGGTGCTGGTGGATGTGCCGTGCACCGGGCTGGGGGCGTTGCGCCGGCGGCCCGAGGCGCGGTGGCGTCGGCGGCCTGAGGATCTCGAGGGGTTCGGGCCGTTGCAGCGCGGGCTGTTGCGGACCGCGCTCGACTCCGTGCGGGTGGGGGGGTGTCGTCGGGTACGCCACGTGCTCGCCTCACCTCGCTGAGACTCGGGCCGTTGTGCAGGACGTGCTCAAGCAGGTGCCGGATGCCGAGCTGATCGACGCGCGGCCTCTGCTGCCCGGGGTGCCTGAGCTTGGTGAGGGGCCTGATGTGCAGTTGTGGCCGCATGTGCATGGCACCGATGCGATGTATTTGGCGTTGATTCGGAAGACAGCGCCGTAGGGGTCGGCCCGTGGTGCCAGTGCGGGTGCGTGGGGGCCGTTCGCGCAGTTCCCCGCGCCCCTAACGGCGTTGTCCCACCGTCGTCTCCTCAGGGGCCGGCGTCTCGGCTCCGTCCTCCTTCGACAACCGGTGCGGCCACCACACCTTCGGACCCAAGTCCAGGAACAACGCCGTCACCAGCACGGATCGCACGATGAACGTGTCCAGGATGATGCCCAGCGCCACCGCGAAACCGATCTCCGCGAACGCGACCATCGGGAGGGTGCCCAGGGCGGCGAAGGTGCCGGCCAGGACCAGGCCCGCCGAGGTGATCACCGCGCCGGTCGCCGCGAGGCCGGTCACCACGCCGGGGCGGGTGCCCTGGCGGGCGGCCTCCTCGCGGATGCGGGTCGTGAGGAAGATGTTGTAGTCGATCCCGAGGGCGACCAGGAAGACGAAGACGAACAAGGGGAAGTCCGTCGACTCGCCCGCGTAGTCGAACACGTACCTGAATGCGAGCGCACTGAGCCCCAGGGCCGCCGCGAACGACAGGATCACCGTGCCGATCAGCAGCAGCGGAGCGATCAGCGCCCGCAGCAGGGCGCACAGGATCAGCATGACCACGACCAGGACGAGCGGGATGATCAGCTCGTTGTCGTGGGCGGTGGCCTTGTCCATGTCGAGCAGGGCCGCCGTACCGCCGCCCACCTGGGCGTCGGCGTCCGGGATCGCGTGGACGGCGTCACGTACGCGCTCGACCGTCTGTTTGGCGGCCTCGCTGTCGGACGGTGCGGTCATCGTCGCCTCGAAGAGCACCTTGCCGTCGTACGAGGGTTTCGTGCCCGGAGGCAGGCCCAGGGAGTCGGGGACCACGCCCCGGGTGCCCGCCACGGCCTCGCCCACCTGCCGGGCCTGGGGCTGGTTGCTGACGATGACCAGCGGGTCGCCGCTGCCCGCCGGGAAGTACGTGGCCGAGACCTCCTGGCCGGAGATCGAGTCCGGCTTGCCGGTGAAGGCGTCGGCGTTGCTGATGCCCTCCGCGCGCAACTGGATCAGGCCCAGGGAGCAGATCGCCAGGGCCACCGCCGTGACGCCCCAGATCATGCGGGGGCGGCGGGCGATACGGCGGCCCGTGCGCGCCCAGATGCCGCGGTCCGTGGGGTCGGCCGAACCGAAGTGCGGGATCGCCGGCCAGAAGATCCAGCGGCCGCAGATCACCAGCAGGGCGGGGAACAGGGTCATCATCGCCAGCAGTGCCACCGCGACGCCGATCGCGGCGACCGGGCCGAGGCCTCGCGTCGAGTTCATCTCGGCGGCCAGCAGCACCAGCATGCTCAGGACGACCGTGGCGCCGGACGCGATCACCGCCGGGCCCGCCCGGTGCAGCGCCAGGGCCATGGCCTCGTGGCGGTCCTCGTGCCGTCGTAGCTCTTCCCGGTAGCGGGCCACCAGGAGCAGGGCGTAGTCCGTCCCCGCGCCGAAGACGAGGACCGTGAGGATGCCCGCGCTCTGGCCGTTGACCGTCAGGCCCGCGTGTTGCGCCAGCAGGTAGATGAACGCCTGCGCGGTGAACAGGGCCGCGATCACCGACAGCAGGGGGACGATCAGGAGGGTCGGGCTGCGGTAGGTGATCAGGAGCATCACGATCACCACGCCCATCGCCGCCAGCAGCAGGGTGGAGTCGATGCCCTCGAAGGCCTCGGAGAAGTCCGCGGAGGTGCCGCCCGGGCCCGTGATGTGCACGGCGAGGCCGGCGCCGCCCTTCCCGGTGATGTCCCGGATGGAGTCGACCGCGGGGGCGATCTCCTCCCAGCCCTTCTCGTCCATCGTGATGGGGACGAGGATCTGGGCCGCGCGGGGGTTCGTCTCGCGGTCGTAGACCGGGCCGCGGGTCTCGGCCCCGCGGACGCCGTGGTCGCGGAGTTGCTTGAGCTGCTGGGCGTCCTGGGTGATCTGGGCCTTGTCCTGGGCCGTGAGGCCGCTCTCGCGCGCGTAGATGACGACCGCGGGGATCTGCTCGGGCCTGAAGTCCTCGGAGATCTGGAGGACTTGGGTGGACTCGGCGGAGCCGGGCAGCCAGGACGCGGCGTCGTTGTCCTGCGCGTCGGTGAGCTTGGAGGCGAGGGGCGCGGTCAGGAAGAGCACCACCAGCCACAGCACCAGGACGACCCACTTGGCCCGCCGTCCGCACACCAGATGTGCGATGCCCCGGTTCTCGGTCATGGCCACCCCCGCAGCCGTTCGCCCTCACGGTCGGCGGCCCAATATGGCACGTACCGTCCCGGAGCAACATCCGTTGAACGGCTTAGGTCTGGACCGGCGCGAACATTCGTGCCCGGACATGGCAGGCTTGGCACATGGCCGTGCAGATCAACCCCAGCATCCTGTCCGCAGACTTCGCCCGCCTCGCGGACGAGGCGAAGGCGGTGGAGGGAGCCGACTGGCTCCACGTCGACGTCATGGACAACCATTTCGTCCCGAACCTCACGCTCGGCGTGCCGGTCGTAGAGTCGCTGGCCCGTGCGACGGACACTCCGCTGGACTGCCATCTGATGATCGAGGCCCCCGATCGGTGGGCGCCCCAGTACGTCGAGGCGGGGGCCGGTTCCGTCACCTTCCACGTCGAGGCGGCCGCCGCGCCCGTCCGGCTCGCCCGGGAGATCCGCGCCAAGGGCGCCCGCGCCTCCATGGCGCTGAAGCCCGCGACGCCCATCGAGCCGTACGAGGATCTGCTCCCCGAGCTCGACATGCTGCTGATCATGACCGTGGAGCCGGGCTTCGGGGGACAGGCGTTTCTCGACATCATGCTCCCGAAGATCCGCCGCACCCGCGAGTTGATCAGCAAGCACGGCCTCGAACTGTGGCTCCAGGTGGACGGCGGAGTCGCGGCCTCCACCATCGAGCGGTGTGCCGACGCCGGAGCGGACGTCTTCGTCGCCGGTTCGGCCGTCTACAACGCGTCCGACCCGGCCGAGGCGGTACGTGCACTGCGCAACCAAGCGGAAGGGGCCACCGCCAAGGCGAGCTGGGCATGCGGCCACTGAGCCACAGGAACGTGAACGGCTCCCATCAGGGCTGATCGAGTCCGCCGGATCTGCAAGGATGAACGGCGAATCCAGAGTGTGAACAGCAGTGAGGAGATGGCCGTGTCGGGTATGTCGGCGGGCCGGTCAGCCATGCGGATGGGACCCGCTGAGCTGGTGCAGGCGGCGGCCATGGCCCGCCGCTTCTACCTCGAGGGCAAATCGAAGATCCAGATCGCCGAGGAGTTCGGCGTGAGCCGCTTCAAGGTGGCCAGGGTCTTGGAGACCGCTCTCGAACGGGATCTCGTACGGATCGAGATCCGCGTCCCGGCCGAGCTGGACGCCGAGCGCTCGGACGCGCTGCGTGCCCGGTACGGCCTCAGGCACGCCGTCGTGGTGGAGTCCCCGGCGGACGCCGAGGAGTCGCCGGACCCCGAGAACCTCGGTGAGACGGCCGCCGACCTGCTCGGCGAACTCGTCAACGAGGGCGATGTCCTGGGGCTCGCCTGGGGCCGGTCCACCATCCACATGGCGGCCGCCCTCGACCGGCTGCCGCCGTGCACGGTGGTGCAGCTGACGGGCGTGTACGACGCCGGGACCGCCGAGCGCGGCTCGGTGGAGGCGGTACGGCGTGCGGCCCAGGTCTCCGGCGGGGACGCCCACCCCATCTACGCGCCGATGCTGCTGCCGGACGCGGCCACCGCGGCCGCGCTGCGCAACCAGACCGGGATCGCGCGGGCCTTCGAGTACTTCGACAAGGTCACCGTCGCCTGTGTGTCGATCGGCTCCTGGGAGCCGGGCATCTCCACGGTGCACGACATGCTGAGCGACGAGGAGCGGGCGCACTACGCCTCCCTCGGCGTCGCCGCCGAGATGTCCGCGCACCTCTTCGACGCCCAGGGGCGCCGGGTGGGCCGGGACCTGGGGGAGCGGTGCATCACCGTCAAGGCGGACCAGCTCCGCCGTATCCCCGAGGTCGTCGCGATCGCGGGCGGGGCCCGCAAGGCGATGGCGATCGACGCGGTGCTGCGGTCCGGGCTGGTCACCAGCCTCGTCACGGACACGTCCGCCGCCGATGTGCTGATGGCGGCGGGGCCGACGCCGAAGCCCGCGCTGAACAGGGCTGACCCGGACGGCCTCTGACGGAAGGTCGGGGGAGGGCGGCCGTGGCAGCGTGGGTGACATGCCGCTGCGGTTCGTCCTCTGCCTGCTTCTCCTCGTGCTCGGGTGCTCGTCGACCCGGGCCTCCGACGAGGCCACTCCGTCGTGGGTCGGTGACATGGCCACGGTCCAAGAGGCCCGGCTCCCCGCGCAGGCCCGCGAGACGCTCGAACTCATCGACGCCGGCGGGCCTTTTCCGTACTCCAGGGACGGAGCCGTCTTCGGGAACCGGGAACGGCTGCTCCCCGCCCACGAGCATGGTTACTACCACGAGTACACCGTCCCCACGCCGGGCTCGCGCGATCGCGGGGCCCGGCGCATTGTCACGGGCCGGGGCGACGAGATCTACTACACCGACGATCACTACAACTCGTTCCGGGCGGTGCTGAGATGACCGAAGTTGTGGTCACGCTGGACCTCGACGGGGTCACCGACAAGGCCGGGCTGATGGACCGCTGCGCGCGGGACCTGCGGCTGCCGGACCACTTCGGCCGCAACTGGGACGCCCTGGCCGACGTCCTGTCCGACCCGGGCGTCTGGCCCGCGGAAGCCGTCGAGGCCGGGATCGTGGTCGTCGTACGGCACTGGGAGCGGTACGCCGAGGCGCGGCCGGAGGAGTGGGCGGTGGCGCGCGAGGTGTTCTCCGAGGCGTCCGTGCCCTCTGTGGCGCTCGCCCTTGGAGGATCCTCCTAGTGGCCCTCTGACCTGCTTGGACGATCTGTCCGGGCATCGCATTCCGGTTGACATGGGACAATGAAGTACGTGCTCTTCCCCCTGGCTGACCTGTCCGGGGGCCACCTCTGATCGACTGGGATGTGCAGCACGTGCGTTTCCTCAACGACATCCAGCCCCCGTACGACCTGACGTACGACGACGTCTTCATGGTGCCGAGCCGGAGCGCCGTCGGCTCGCGGCAGGGCGTGGACCTCAGCTCCCCGGACGGCTCGGGCACCACGATCCCGCTGGTCGTCGCCAACATGACCGCCATCGCCGGACGCCGTATGGCCGAGACGATGGCCCGGCGCGGTGGCCTCGTGGTCATCCCGCAGGACATCCCGATCGAGGTCGTCACCGACGTCGTCTCCTGGGTGAAGAGCCGCCACCACGTCCTGGACACCCCGATCGTGCTGGCCCCCCACCAGACCGTCGCGGACGCCCTCGCGCTGCTGCCCAAGCGGGCGCACAACGCCGGTGTCGTCGTCGACGACGAGGGCCGTCCCGTCGGTGTCGTCACCGACCAGGACCTGACCGGCGTGGACCGCTTCACGCAGCTGGAGGTCGTCATGTCGCGCGACCTGCTGCTCCTGGACGCCGACATCGACCCCCGCGAGGCCTTCAACCGCCTCGACGCGGCCAACCGGCGCTACGCCCCGGCCGTCGACGCCGAGGGGAAGCTGGCCGGCATCCTCACCCGCAAGGGCGCCCTGCGCGCCACGCTCTACACGCCCGCCGTGGACGCGAACGGCAAGCTGCGGATCGCCGCCGCCGTAGGCATCAACGGCGACGTCGCGGGCAAGGCCAAGCAGCTGCTCGACGCGGGCGTGGACACGCTCGTCATCGACACCGCGCACGGCCACCAGGAGTCGATGATCAGCGCGATCAGGACCGTACGGGCGCTCGACCCGCAGGTGCCGATCGTGGCCGGCAACATCGTCGCCGCCGAGGGGGTGCGGGACCTCATCGAGGCCGGCGCGGACATCATCAAGGTCGGTGTGGGCCCCGGCGCCATGTGCACGACCCGCATGATGACCGGCGTGGGCCGGCCGCAGTTCTCGGCGGTGCTGGAGTGCGCGGCGGAGGCCAGGAAGTACGGCAAGCACGTCTGGGCCGATGGCGGTGTCCGGCACCCGCGTGACGTCGCGATGGCGCTGGCCGCCGGTGCGTCCAACGTGATGATCGGGTCCTGGTTCGCGGGGACGTACGAGTCGCCTGGCGACCTCCAGCAGGACGCCGACGGACGGCTCTACAAGGAGTCGTTCGGCATGGCCTCCGCGCGGGCGGTGCGCAACCGCACGTCCGAGGAGTCGGCCTACGACCGCGCCCGCAAGGCGCTGTTCGAGGAGGGCATCTCCACCTCCCGCATGTTCCTCGACCCGGCCCGTCCGGGCGTCGAGGACCTGGTCGACTCGATCATCGCGGGCGTCCGCTCCTCCTGCACCTACGCCGGTGCGGGCTCCCTGGAGGAGTTCGCCGAGAAGGCGGTCGTCGGCATCCAGAGCGCGGCCGGCTACGCGGAGGGCAAGCCGCTGCACGCCAGCTGGAGCTAGGCGCGCCGCTGGGGAAGCCGTATTGCGGGACCGCACAACAAACAGGCGCCCGCATGCGATGAACGCAACGATCTTGCGCGTATGCGCAAAGTTGCTGCATTACGACCGTGATGCCCTGGCTCATAGGGTCATGCGCTGTACGTGGCGTGGCGGGGACCCCGCTCGGTGGGTTCCCGCTTGCGCGGGTGCCCCGCCGGTCCCCCTCGCGCCGACCGCAGCGACGAAGGAGTCAGCGCGTGCTCGACCAAGGCGCACCCCCGCACCCCCGCACCACACCGTCCCCGGGTCTCGGTGCACGCCTGATGCGGCGCAAGCCCGTGGAACGCCTGGTCGCCGAGGGCGGCCAGGGCGAGGGCGGCAGTCTGCGCCGCACCCTCGGGCTGTGGCAGCTGACCATGATCAGCATCGGTGCCACCCTCGGCACCGGCATCTTCGTCGTCCTCGGCGAGGCCGTGCCCAAGGCCGGCCCCGCCGTCACCCTGTCCTTCGTCATCGCCGGACTGACGGCCCTCTTCTCGGCCCTGTCCTACGCCGAGCTCGCGGGCACCATCCCGGTCTCCGGCTCGTCGTACTCGTACGCGTACGCAACCCTCGGCGAACTGGTCGCCTGGGTCTGCGGCTGGTGCCTGCTGCTGGAGTACGGCGTCTCGGTCGCCGCCGTCGCGGTCGGCTGGGGCCAGTACCTGAACGAGCTGCTCGACGGGACCATCGGCGTCACCATCCCGGACGCGCTGTCCGCCCCGCCCGGTGACGGCGGCATCTTCAACCTGCCGGCGCTGATCGTCGTCCTCCTTGCCATGGCGTTCCTGCTGGGCGGGGCGCGCGAGTCGGCGAGGGCCAACACCGTCATGGTCGTCGTGAAGATCGGTGCGCTGGTGCTGTTCTGCGCCATCGGCATCCAGGGCTTCCGCGCCGGCAACTACGAGCACTTCATGCCGCTCGGCATGGCGGGTGTCAGCGCGGCCGGGGCGACGCTGTTCTTCTCGTACATCGGCTTCGACGCCGCCTCCACCGCCGGCGAGGAGGCGAAGAACGCCCAGCGCGACCTGCCGCGCGCGATCATGCTGTCGCTGGTCATCGTGACCGCGCTGTACGTCCTCGTCGCGGCCGTCGCCGTCGGCGCGAGGCCCTGGCAGCGGTTCGGGGACTCCGAGGCCGCGCTCGCCCAGATCATGCGCGAGGTGACCGGACAGAGCTTCTGGGGGACCCTGCTGGCCGCGTGCGCGGTCATCGCCATCGCCAGCGTCGTCCTGACCGTCCTCTACGGGCAGACTCGCATCCTCTTCGCGATGTCCCGGGACGGGCTGGTGCCGAAGGTGTTCGGGCGCGTGCACCCGAAGACCGGCACGCCGCGGGCCAACACGGTGATCGTCTCCCTGTTCTGCGGTGTCCTCGCCGCCGCGATCCCGCTGGGGCAGCTCGCCGACGCCACCAGCATCGGCACGCTCTTCGCCTTCGGGCTGGTCAACATCGCCGTCGTGGTGCTGCGCCGGACGCGTCCGGAGATGCCGCGCACCTTCCGGGTGCCGCTGTCGCCGGTGCTGCCGGTGCTGGGGCTCGGCTTCTGCGTCTGGATGATGGGCAGCCTGTCCGCCGTCACCTGGGTGGTCTTCGGAGTCTGGATGGCGGCCGGGCTCGTGTTCTACTTCGTATACGGCCATCGCCGTTCCCGTCTCGCGACGACCGCAACGCCCGCATCACCTGAGAGCTGAACCACCCACCGTGCTCAACGATCTCGACGAACGCATCGTCCACGCCCTCGCCGAGGACGCCCGCCGCTCCTACGCGGACATCGGGCAGATCGTCGGCCTGTCCGCGCCCGCGGTGAAACGCCGCGTCGACCGGCTGCGGGCCACCGGCGCGATCACCGGGTTCACGGTGCGGGTCGATCCGTCGGCGCTGGGGTGGGAGACCGAGGGGTTCGTCGAGATCTACTGTCGGCACAACACGTCGCCGGAGACGATCCGGCGGGGTCTTGAGCGGTACCAGGAGGTGGTCGCCGCGTCCACGGTCACCGGGGACGCGGATGCGGTCGTGCAGGTCTTCGCGTCGGACATGCGGCACTTCGAGAGGGTGCTGGAGCGGATCGCCGGGGAGCCGTTCGTGGAGCGGACCAAGTCGGTGTTGGTGTTGTCGCCGTTGCTGAGGCGGTTCTCGTCGGGGGCGCCGGGGTAGGGGCGGGGGCGAGCTCGGGGCGATCTGCCGTGTGCCGGGTGCGGGTGGTTCGTGGCTGGTCGCGCAGTTCCCCGCGCCCTAAAGGCCCTTTACTCCGCCGTCTTCCTCGCCAGCGCGTTGTTGTCCATCGAGTTGTGGACGCTGAAACTCACCGCGTCCGAGCGGTAGCGGTCGTCCGACCACTCCACCGGGCGGCCCTCGCGCGTCGTCGTCACGCGGCGGACCCGCAGCAGCGGGCTGGTGCGGCGGACGGACAGGAGGTCCGCGTCCTGGGCGCCCGCCGCCACCGCGTCGATGACATGCTCGCCGTACGCGAAGACCAACCCGGTGTCGTCGTACAGGCGTTGGGTGACGGACGGCAGTCCGGCTCGATGGGTTCGACCGCCGGGGAGATCCAGTCGGCGTACACCGTCCGTTCGAGGAGCACCGGTTCGCCGTCCAGGCCGCGGACCCGCAGGACGTGCAACACCGGCGTGCCCGTACGCAGTTGGAGGCGTACGGCGTCCTCGGCGGTGGCCGGCCGGTACTCCTGCGTGATCACCTGGCCCGTCGCCTCGCGGCCCATCGCCCGCGCCCACTGGGCGAAGCTGCGCAGCTCCGCGAAGCTCTGGCTGCGGCGGCTGGCCAGCACCACGCGGCGGGCGCCCTGGCGGGAGCCGATGAGCCCCTCGGCGGTCAGGGCCGCGACCGCCTGGCGGACCGTGCCGCGTGAGACGCCGTACTGGGCCGCGAGGTCCGTCTCGGCGGGCAGGCGGCTGCCGACCGTGTACTCCTCGCGGTCGATCGCCCGGCGCAGTTCGTCGGCGATCTCCTCGTGTCGCGCCGCCATGCTTCCCCTCTGAGTCGAATGCTGTGCACAGCGTGACCAGCCTAGTCGACATCTGGCGATGGGTGGAGGGGACCTTGATTGGCCCGGAATTCGGGGGTCAGGGTTTTTTCAGTGTTTACGAAGACGACACCAGCGGCAGCCTTACTGGGGCCAACTTGTTCAGACAAGTTCTCAACGCCCTGGAGAAGCCGTGACCTTGTCCCTGCCGAGAACCGCCGCCCTCGGCGCCATAGCCGCGCTCACCCTGAGCGCCTGCGGCGCCGCCCCCGACACCGCGTCCACCACCGCCGACGGCAAGAACGCCGCCACCGCCACCTCCGCCGCCGACTTCGGCGGACTCGACGCCCTCGTCAAGGCGGCCAAGAAGGAGGGCAAGCTCAACGCCATCGCCCTGCCCCGCGACTGGGCCAACTACGGTGCGCTCATCGACGGGTTCGAGAAGAAGTACGGCATCAAGATCGCCGTCGAGAACCCCGACGGCGCCAGCCAGGACGAGATCAACGCCGTGACGTCGCGCAAGGGCCAGGACCGCGCCCCCGACGTCCTCGACCTCGGCAGCTCCTTCGCGATCAGCGCCGCCCAGCAGGGGCTCCTCGCGCCCTACAAGGTCGCCTCGTTCGCCGACATCCCGAGCGGGCAGAAGGACGCCCAGGCCCGCTGGTACAACGACTACGGCGGCTACATCTCCATCGGCTGCGACGCCAAGCGCGTCAAGAGCTGTCCCACCACCTTCGCCGACCTGCTCAAGCCGCAGTACAAGGGCCAGGTCGCCCTCAACGGCAACCCCACCAAGTCCGGTTCGGCGTTCGGCGGCGTCTGGGCGGCCGCGCTCGCGAACAGCGGCTCGTTCGACGACATCCAGCCCGGCCTCGACTTCTTCAAGAAGCTCAAGGACAACGGCAATTACACGCCCGTCGAGTCGACCCCGGCCACCGTCGAGAAGGGCGAGACGCCCATCAGCATCGACTGGGACTACCTCAACGCCGGGTACGCCGACGAGTTCAAGTCCAAGGGCGTGGACTGGAAGGTCGCCGTACCGAGCGACGGCCAGTTCTCCCAGTTCTACTCCCAGGCCATCAACAAGGACGCCCCGCACCCGGCGACCGCCCGCCTGTGGCAGGAGTACCTCTACAGCGCCGAGGGCCAGAACCTGTGGCTCAAGGGCTACGCCCGCCCGGCCCTGATGACCGCCATGGAGAAGGCCGGCACCCTCGACAAGACCGCCGCCGCCAAGCTCCCGAAGGTCTCGGGCACGCCCTCCTTCCCGACCGAGGCCCAGCAGGACAAGGCCAAGACGGTCCTCGGACAGGGCTGGGCGAAGGCCGTCTCCGGATGACGGCCACGCTCCCGCGGGTCGACACGGCGCCCGCCGCTGCGGTGAAGCGGCGGCGCCGGTCGCTCGGCTGGGTCGCCGTCCTGCCGCTGCTCGTCTTCACCGCGGTGGCCTTCGGGCTGCCCGCCTGGGCGGTCCTCGACGGCGCCTTCACGGCCAAGAGCACCGGCGCCTACACCACGGCCAACCTGACCGCCTCGCTGCAAGGCGCGTACCTCACCGCGCTCGTCGGCAGCATCAAGCTGTCCGCCGTCTCCGCCGCCCTCGCGACGCTCCTCGGGCTGCCGCTCGCCCAGGCCGTCGTCACCTCCCGGTACCGCGCGCTGCGCGAGGCCGTGCTCACCGCGTCCGGCGTCCTCGCCAACTTCGGCGGCGTCCCGCTCGCCTTCGCCTTCGTCGCCACCCTCGGCAACGCCGGCGTGCTGACCCGGCACCTGGGCCTCACCGACAAGGGCTGGGACCTGTACAGCTTCTGGGGACTGGTCGTCGTCTACCTCTACTTCCTCATCCCGCTGATGGTCCTCACCATCACCCCCGCCCTGGAGGGACTGCGCGTCCAGTGGCGCGAGGCCGCGCAGAACAACGGGGCGACCACCGCGCAGTACTGGCTGCACGTCGCCCTGCCCGTCCTGCTGCCCACGCTCCTCGGCGGGTTCGTGCTGCTCTTCGGCAGCGCCTTCGCCGCCTACGCCACCGCCGCCGCGATCGTGGGCAGTTCCGTCCCGCTGATCACCCTCCAGATCGCCGACGCCCTCTCCGGCAACGTGCTCGTCGGCCAGGAGAACGTGGCGCTCGCCCTCAGCCTCGACATGGTCCTCGTCGCGGGCCTCGTCATGGCGGTGTACCTGCCCCTGCAGCGGAGGAGTGCGCGATGGCTCGCCTGAACCTGTGGCGGTGGGGCGTGTTCGGCCTCGCCGGGCTGTACTTCCTGGTGCCGCTGGCCGCCTCCGTCGTCTTCACGGTCGACGTACCGGGGCAGGGCCTCACTGCCGACGCCTACACGCAGATCCTCTCCACCGGCGGCTTCGGCTCCAGTCTGCTGCTCTCGCTGGAACTGGCCCTCGCCACCATCGCCGTCGTCCTGCTGCTGATGGTGCCCGCCATGGTCGCGCTGCGGCTCGGCGCGCCGAAGCTGCGGCCGGTGGTGGAGGTGGTGTGCTCGCTGCCGCTGGTCGTGCCGCCGATCGCGTTCGTCGCCGGCATCGTCACGGTCCTGAAGTGGGGGCCCGAACACCTCTCCCGCACCCCGCTGTTCCAGACCTTCGTGGCGATCCAGAACCCCGACTTCCCGGTCGTGCTCGTCCTGGCGTACGTCGTGATGGCGCTCCCCTTCGTGTACCGGGCCCTGGACGCCGGACTGCGCGCGATCGACGTCCCCACCCTCGTCGAGGCCGCCCGCAGTTGTGGCGCGAGCTGGCCGCAGGCCCTGGTCCAGGCCGTGCTGCCCAACCTGCGCGGCGCCCTGCTCAACGCCTCCTTCCTCACGCTGGCGCTGGTGCTCGGCGAGTTCACCGTGGCCCAGCTCCTCGGCTTCCAGCCCTTCGCGGTGTGGATCGTCAACGTCAGCGGCTCCCAGGCCCAGTTGTCCGTCGCCGTGTCCGTGATGAGCCTGCTCGTCACCTGGCTGCTGCTCCTCGTCCTGGCCGGCTTCGGCGGGCGCTCCCGTACCACGTCCCGGGGTTGAACCATGACAACGAACGAGAACGTCGCCGCCGTGAACACCACGGAGAAGGCCGCCACCGTCGAATTCCGCGGACTCAGACGGGAGTTCGGGCCCACGGTCGCGCTGGACGGCCTCGATCTGACCGTCCGCCCCGGTGAGCTGGTCGCCCTGCTCGGCCCGTCCGGCTGCGGCAAGACCACCGCCCTGCGGATGCTCGCCGGCTTCGAACACCCCGACTCCGGCGAGGTGCTGGTCGACGGCGAGGACGTCACCCGGGTCCCGGCCCACCGGCGTGACGCCGGGATGGTCTTCCAGTCGTACAGCCTCTTCCCGCACCTCGACGCGGTCGACAACGTGGCCTTCGGGCTGCGCATGCGCGGGGTGCGCACCGGTGAACGGCGTTCGCGGGCCGCCGAGTTGCTGGAGCTGGTCGGCCTCGCCGACAAGGGCGGCCGTTATCCGCACCAGCTCTCCGGCGGCCAGCAGCAGCGCGTCGCGCTGGCCCGCGCCCTCGCCCTGCGGCCCCGGGTGCTGCTCCTCGACGAACCGCTGTCCGCGCTCGACGCCAAGGTGCGGCTCACCCTCCGCGAGGAGATCAGGCGGCTCCAGCAGGAGCTCGGCATCACCACCCTGTTCGTCACCCACGACCAGGAGGAGGCCCTGTCCATGGCCGACCGGGTCGCCGTGATGCACGCCGGGAAGCTCGAACAGTGCGCGGAACCCGCCGAGTTGTACGGCCGGCCCGCCACCGCCTTCGTCGCCGAGTTCGTCGGGACGATGAGCCGGATCCCGGGCCGGGTCTCCGACGGCGTGGTCGACGTGCTCGGGCAGCGGCTGCCGGTCGACGGCACGGGGCCGCAGGCCGGTGAGGTGGACGTGCTGGTGCGGCCGGAGGCCGTCCGGGTGGGCGCCGACGCGGACGGCAAGGCCCGCGTGCTCGCCACCTCCTTCCTGGGCGCCTCGGTACGCGTCACCGTGCGGCTCGCCGACGGCAGCGAGGTGAAGGCCGACCTGCCCGCGCACGAGACCACCGGTCTGACCGCCGGTGCCACGGTGAACGTGTCCCTGCCCGAGCGGCCGGTGCTGGTCGCGGAACGTACCGCATGAAAGAGACCGAGATGACCCGACTCCCGCTCCAGGCCGTCCTGTTCGACATGGACGGCACGCTCGTCGACACCGAGCGGCTGTGGTGGGAGGCGGTGGAGCGGGTCGCCGGGCGGGACCTGACCGAGGCGGACCGGGCGGACGTCCTCGGCCGTCCCGTCGAGCACACCGCCGGCTGGCTGTCCGCGGCCACCGGCGCCCCGGCCGCCGGCCTCGCCGACGCCCTTCACCAGGAGTTCGCCGACCGTGTCCGCACCGGTGTCGTGCCCCGCCCCGGCGCGCTCGACCTGCTCGACGCGCTGGCCCGCGAGGGGGGTGCCGACGGCCCCTGGTGACCGCGTCCCCCCGGTCGGTCGCCGACACCGTGCTCGACGTGCTGGGGGCGGACCGCTTCGCCGTCTCGGTCACCGCCGACGACACCGACCGCACCAAGCCCGAGCCGGACCCGTATCTCGCCGCGTGCCACGCGCTCGGCGTCGACCCCTCGGGATGCGTCGCCGTCGAGGACACCGCGACCGGCGTCGCCTCCGCCGAGGCGGCGGGCTGCACGGTGCTCGCCGTGCCGTCCCTCGCCCCCATCGAGGCGGCACCCGGCCGGACGGTCGGGACCAGCCTGGCCGGGGTGACCCCCTCGGCACTGCGCGCCCTCCTCCCGTACCGCCTCCGGGTCATGACCTGGAACCTCTGGTACGGCGGCACCAAGGTGCACGACCACCGGGCCAAGCAGCTCAAGGTCATCGCCGAGACCGACGTGGACGTGGTCGGTCTCCAGGAGACGTACGGCACCGCCGCCGAGGAACTCGCCGAGGCGCTCGGCTGGCACCACCACCGGGCCGGGGAGAACCTCGGGATCATCAGCCGGTACCCGATCACCGCCGTCCTCGGCGACCCGGACGTGGGGTTCTACGGAGCCGCCGGCGCGCGGATCGCCGTGGCCGGTCAGGAGGTCGAGGTCTGGACGGCGCATCTGGACTACGAGCGGTACGGGCCCTACGCGGCCGAGCCGCTCGCGCACGAGGAGGTGCGGCTCGGGCAGATGCGCGACACCCTGCACCGGATCGGACAGGCCTCGCCCGTCGTCCTCGTCGGTGACTTCAACTGCCCCTCCCACCTGGACTGGCCGGGCGTCGACTGGCCGGTCACCAGGGCGGCCGAGGAGGCGGGCTTCGCCGACTCCTACCGTCAGGCCCGTCCCGATCCCGTACGGGACCCCGGCCACACCTGGTCGCCGGTGGTCGTCCACCCCGAGCCGCAGGACCGGATCGACTTCGTCCTCCACCGAGGCCTGCGCGTCCTGGACTCCCGGACGTACGTCAGCGGCTCGCCGCGCCCGTACCCGGACGTCGCGGACAACGACTGGCCCTCCGACCACGCCGCCGTGATCACCACTTTTTCACTGGGCAGCGGGCCGGGAGCTGTCTAGCATCGGTGTCATGACCTGGCGACATTGATCCACCAGCCGTGCCTCCCGAGGGCCGCCTCGGACGCCGTACCGACGACGTCCGAACCGCCCTTCCGGGAAGGCCTCATGACACTCTCACCTGCACGTGTGCCCGCGACCGGGGTCCGTCGGCTGACGGGCACGCTGTACGGCTACGCGTTCCTCGACGACTTCGTGCTGCTCTACCCGGTGTACGCGCTGCTGTTCGCGGACACCGGGCTGTCGCTCTGGCAGATCTCCTCGCTGTTCGCCCTGTGGTCGATCACCGCCGTGGTGCTGGAGGTTCCCTCCGGCGCCCTGGCCGACGCAGTCTCCCGACGGCTGCTGCTGTGGGTCGGCCCGCTGTTCAACGCGGTCGGTTTCGCGCTGTGGGTGATCGTCCCGGCGTACTGGTCCTTCGCGCTCGGCTTCGTCTTGTGGGGCGTCGGCGGAGCGCTCTGCTCCGGTTCGCTGGAGGCGCTGGCGTACGACGAACTGGAGCGGCTCGGGGCCGCCGACCGGTACGCGCGCGTGATGGGGCGGGTCCGGGCGGCGCGGCTGGCCGGCACCATGGCGTCGATCGGGCTCGCCGGGTCGGTGTTCGCGCTGGGCGGCTATCCGATGGTGGGCGCGGGGAGCGTCCTCGCCTGTGTGCTGGCCGCCCTGGCGGCGACCCGTCTCCCCGAGCACCGCGCGGGGCGGGAGTCCGGCGGTGACGGCTGGTGGATGACCCTGCGCGGCGGGCTCGGCGAGGCGCGCGGGAACCGTTCCGTCCGGGGCGCCCTGCTGCTGATCCCGGCCGTCGCCGCGGTGTGGGGTGCGCTCGACGAGTACACGCCCCTGCTGGTCCGCGACACCGGCGTCGCCGAGGCGACCGTCCCCTATCTGATCCTGCTCGTCTGGACGCTCGTCACCGCCGCGAGCCTGCTGACCGGGCCCGCCGAACGCCTCGGCGGCACCGGAACGGCCTGGCTGCTGGCGGGCTCCGCGCTGGCGATGGCGGTCGGCGCCGCGGTCCGCACCCCGGCCGGTATCGCGCTCGTGGGCCTCGCCTTCGGGGGCTTCCAGCTGGCGGAGGTGCTCGCCGACGTACGCCTCCAGCACCGCATCGACGACGCCCGCCGGGCCACCCTCACCTCGGTGGCGAGCCTGGGCACCGAACTGCTGACGGTCGTCACGTTCGCGGCGTACGCCCTGCTCGGCGCGCGGGCCGCGCACAGTACCGTCTTCGTGATCCTGGCGGTGCCCTACCTGGTCACCGCCCTGGTCCTCGGCGGCCTCCCCGGCGGCCGACGCAACGAATCGCCGCCGAAGCCGCCTCGCGCGCAATGAACCGCTCGGCGGCGCGCAACGGCTCCTTCTTGTCGGGCCTGGTCAGGCGGCCGTACCGTCTAGATGGCCCCCGCAACCACCCTTTTCGCCCCCCGGTGAGGATCACGCATGCGCACCGCCCTGCTCCAGAGCTCCGGCCGCCCCGGCTCGGTCGACGGGAACCTCAAGGTCCTCGACGAGGCCGCGGGCCGTGCCGCCGCCGCGGGCGCCGGACTGCTGACCGCGCCGGAGATGTTCCTCACCGGGTACGCCATCGGTGACGACATCGCCCGCCTCGCCGAGCCGGCCGACGGGGAGGCCGCGGACGCGGTCGCGGAGATCGCCGCGCGGCACGGGGTCGCCATCGCGTACGGATACCCGGAAGCGTCTTCCGGTTCGGTCTTCAACTCCGCCCAGCTGATCTCCGCCGCCGGCGAGCGCCTCGCCAACTACCGCAAGACCCACCTCTTCGGCTGCTTCGAGCGCGACCACTTCACGCCGGGCGAGCAGCACGTCGTACAGGCCGAGCTGAACGGTCTGACCGTCGGCCTGCTGATCTGCTACGACGTCGAGTTCCCGGAGAACGTCCGGGCGCACGCGCTGGCCGGCACGGACCTCCTTCTCGTCCCGACCGCCCAGATGCACCCGTTCCAGTTCGTCGCCGAGTCGATGATCCCGGTGCGGGCCTTCGAGAACCAGATGTACGTCGCCTACGTCAACCGGACGGGCCAGGAAGGGGAGTTCGAGTTCGTCGGGCTCTCCGTCCTCGCCGGCCCCGACGGGATCGCCCGCGCCCGCGCCGACGCGGAGAGCAGCTGGTGTTCGCGGACGCCGACCCGGCCTTCCTCGCCGCCTCCCGCGAGGCCAACCCGTATCTGCGGGACCGGCGTCCCGAGCTCTACGTCTGAACACCCCCGCAGTCTTCGCAGCATTCGCAAGGAGTCCGTACCCCATGACGTCCACGGTGCCCACCGCCGTCCAGCACGCCGACGAGCAGCAGCCGCCGATCACCATGTTCGGCCCGGACTTCCCGTACGCGTACGACGACTTCCTCGCCCACCCGGCGGGCCTCGGCCAGATACCGGCGACCGAGCACGGCACCGAGGTCGCGGTCATCGGCGGCGGTCTGTCCGGCATCGTGGCCGCCTACGAGTTGATGAAGATGGGCCTGAAGCCGGTCGTCTACGAGGCCGACCAGATCGGCGGCCGGCTGCGGACCGTCGGTTTCGAGGGCTGCGACCCGTCCCTGACCGCCGAGATGGGCGCGATGCGCTTCCCGCCTTCCTCCACCGCCCTCCAGCACTACATCGACCTGGTGGGACTGGAGACCCGCCCGTTCCCCAACCCCCTCGCGGAAGCGACGCCTTCGACCGTCGTCGACCTCAAGGGCGAGTCGCACTACGCCGAGACCATCGACGACCTGCCGCAGGTCTACCGCGATGTCGCCGCCGCCTGGAACAAGTGCCTCGAAGAGGGCGCCGACTTCTCCGACATGAACCAGGCCATGCGTGAGCGGGACGTGCCGCGCATCCGGGAGATCTGGGCGAAGCTCGTCGAGAAGCTCGACAACCAGACCTTCTACGGCTTCCTCTGCGACTCCGAGGCGTTCAAGTCCTTCCGGCACCGCGAGATCTTCGGCCAGGTCGGCTTCGGCACCGGCGGCTGGGACACCGACTTCCCCAACTCCATCCTGGAGATCCTCCGCGTCGTCTACACCGAGGCCGACGACCACCACCGCGGCATCGTCGGCGGCTCCCAGCAGCTGCCGCTGCGGCTGTGGGAGCGTGCGCCGGAGAAGATCGTCCACTGGGCGTACGGCACCTCGCTGGCGAGCCTGCACGTGAACGGTGAGCCCCGCCCGGCCGTGACCCGGCTGCACCGCACGGCGAACAACCGGATCACCGTGACGGACGCGAACGGGGACATCCGCACCTACCAGGCGGCCGTCTTCACCGCCCAGTCCTGGATGCTGCTGTCGAAGATCGCCTGCGACGACTCGCTCTTCCCGATCGACCACTGGACCGCGATCGAGCGCACGCACTACATGGAGAGCTCGAAGCTGTTCGTCCCGGTCGACCGGCCGTTCTGGCTGGACAAGGACGAGGAGACCGGCCGGGACGTCATGTCGATGACCCTCACCGACCGTATGACGCGCGGGACTTACCTCCTCGACGACGGCCCCGACAAGCCCGCCGTCATCTGCCTCTCGTACACCTGGTGCGACGACAGCCTGAAGTGGCTGCCGCTGTCCGCGAACGAGCGGATGGAGGTCATGCTGAAGTCGCTCGGCGAGATCTACCCGAAGGTCGACATCCGCAAGCACATCATCGGCAACCCGGTGACGGTCTCCTGGGAGAACGAGCCCTACTTCATGGGCGCGTTCAAGGCCAACCTGCCCGGCCACTACCGCTACCAGCGGCGCCTGTTCACCCACTTCATGCAGGACCGGCTGCCCGCGGACAAGCGCGGCATCTTCCTCGCCGGCGACGACGTCTCCTGGACGGCCGGCTGGGCCGAGGGCGCGATCCAGACCGCGCTGAACGCGGTCTGGGGCGTCATGCACCACTTCGGCGGCAGCACCGACGCGACCAACCCGGGACCGGGTGACGTCTACGACGAGATCGCGCCGGTCGAGCTGCCGGAGGACTGAGACTCGACGAAGGGCGAGGGCTCAACAGGGGCTAGATGCCGGCCGCGCGGGCCTTCTCGTACACCTCCGCGGCGACCTCCTTGAACTCCTGCGCGTCCCGCACGGAGCTCTGGAGCTCGATGAGGATCTCGTCCAGGCCGACCTCGGCATGCGCGACCAGGTCCTCGACGATCTGGTCGACGCTGCCCTGGAAGGGGGCGCGGTCGGCACCGGAGTGGCCGGACGCCGAGTACCGGGTGTTGACGCGTACGACCGTCTGGATCGGCTCCGTGCGCCCGCGCTCGGCGGCCAGCTCCTGGAGCCCCCGCCACTGCGCGGCCAGCGTCTCGGCGCCCATACCGACCGGCATCCAGCCGTCGGCGTGGTCGACGAGCCGCCGCTGCGCCTTCTTCGACATGGCCGGCAGCAGGATCGGGATCGGCCGGGCGGGCTTGGGACCCACCACGGCGGACACGATCTTCGTGAGCCGTCCGTCGTACGCCACCGGGTCCGGGCCCCAGACCGCGCGGCACACCTCGATCAGCTCGTCCAGGACCTGCCCGCGCTCCTCGAAGGGGCGCACGGACGCGGCCGCGTACTCGTCGAGGGACCAGCCGGTGCCGAGGCCGGCGACGACCCGTCCACCGCTCGCCGCGTCCAGCGAGGCGAGGGACTTGGCGAGCTGGAACGGCACGTGCAGCGGGGCGACCAGCACACTGGTGCCGAGCCGGGCCCGCTCGGTCACCGCGGCGGCCAGGGTGAGCGTGACCAGCGGGTCGGCGACCCCGCGGTACGCCTCCGGCCAGGGCAGACCCTCTATCCCGTACAGGCCCTGCGTGGCGGGCTCGGGGAACAGGGCGCGCTCGTACACCCACAGGCTGTCGTAGCCGATCCCCTCGGCGGCGCGGGCCACGTCGGGCACGTTCCTGCCGAGGTCGTACTGCTTGTTCTGGGGGAGTCCGAGTCCGAGCCGTGTCGCCATTCCTGCTCCTTTGCACGGGATGCCTGTCTGTCGAACGTACAACGTTCACAGAACAGTTCGGGTGCGGTGAGCGCGGGACTGGCCGGATCAGTCCGGTAGTGGCGTGAGCAGCATGCGTCCGGCGAATCCCACCGCCGTGTCCAGGCGTTCGCTGAACTCGGCCGCCACATCGGGCAGTCCGCGCAGCGCCCACAGCGCGCGGGCCGCGGTCCAGGTCGCGTCCCGGGCCCGCTCCAGGCTCCACGCGCCGAGCAGGTGGGTGAGCGGGTCGGCGATCTGGAGCAGGTCGGGCCCCGGCATCAGATCTTCGCGGATGCGCTCCTCCAGCGAGACGAGGAGATCGCCCACGCGGTCGAACTCGTCCTCCACGTCGACGGGTTCGCAGTCGAGCGTACGACAGGTGTCCACGACGGCCAGCGCCAGGTCGTGCCCGATGTGCGCGTTGATGCCCGCCAGCGCGAACTGCAACGGACGTACGCCGGGATGCCGGCGGAACTGGAACAACGGCCGCCAGCAGGCAGGCGGGCGCCGGTCGCGGGCCACCGCGTCGACCGCCCGCAGATACCGCTCGGCGAACCGCACGTCCAGCGTGATCGCGGCCCGCGCGTCCGCGAACCGGCCGCTGTCGATGCCCCGGTCGACCGCCTCGGTGACGGCGAGGTAGACGCGGTTGAACACCGCGATCCCGTCCCGCTCCGGAAGGGCCTCGTCCAGGGCTCGCATCCGGTCGACGACGGTGTCGACGGGAGTGGTGAAGTGCTCCAACTGCGCCATGCACGCAGGGTCCCAGGCCTAGGCTGGCCCGAGTGGCGGCGGGCCCGACGCTTCCCCAGAACGGGGGAACGCGCCCGTCGTGGGGGAGGGATCAGCGGGTGTCGGGCTCACGTGCGCGTCGCCTGGCCGAGCGCCGGGCGGAGCGGCGGCGTGCGGCGCGGCGCAACGGCATGGTCGCGGCGGCCTCCGTCGTGGTCGCCGTCGGCACCGCGACCGGGATGGTCTCCGCGCTGGACGACGGGCACGGCGCGAACGAGGCCCGTCCCGAGGTGACGGAGTCCCCGACCCTGGACCTCCGGCCGCCCGCCCCGTCGCCGTCCCCGTCGACGTCGGTTACCAGCGGGTCGGCGTCCCCGTCGACCGCCCCGAAGAAGCAGGCGAGCCCCACGCCGACGAAGACCGAGAAGAAGCAGCCGCCCGCGCACACCGCCGCCCGTCTCTACCGCCACCCCGACTCCCAGGTGCTCGACTGGGTCCGCGACAACGCCGGCGATCCCCGGTACGACGTCATCGCGTCCCGGATCGCCGACCAGCCGGCGGCCGTGTGGTTCGCCGAGTACGCGCCCGACACCGTCACGGCACGGGTCAGGGCCGTCACCGAGGGCGCCGCCGCGCAGGGCAGGGTGCCGGTCGTCGTGGCGTACACGATCCCGGACCGGGACTGCGGCGGCGCCTCCAAGGGCGGAGCGCCGGACCTCGACGCGTACGACGCCTGGATCGACCGGTTCGCCGCCGGGCTGGGCTCCGGCGAGGTCGTCGTGATCCTGGAGCCGGACTCGATCGCCCAGTCCGAGTGTCTCTCCGGCGGCCGACGCGCCGACCGCTTCGCCTCGTTGGCCCGGGCGGCCGCGTCATCAAGGCCGCGAACCCCAAGGCGCGCGTCTACTACGACGCCGGCCACTCCGGCTGGCACCCGGCGGCCAAACAGGCGGACCTGCTGCGCCAGGCGGGCGCCGGCTCCGCCGCGTCCTCCGACGGGATCTTCAGCAACGTCTCCAACTTCCACCGCACCGCCGACGAGATCGCCTACGACCGCCGGGTCCTGACGGCCCTCGGCGGCCCGGCGGGCCTCGGTGCCGTCATCGACACCAGCCGCAACGGCAACGGTGCCCCGGCCGACGGCGAGTGGTGCGACCCGGACGGCCGCAAACTGGGCCGGACGCCGACCTTGAACACCGGTGAGGCCCGCATCGACGGCTATCTGTGGGTGAAGCTGCCGGGGGAGTCGGACGGCTGCAAGGGGGCGCCGGGGACGTTCACCCCGTCGTACGCCTACGACTTGGCGTCGTCGTAGGAGCCGTCGGACGAGCCCTCATAGGACGACGTTCCCTCGTCCAGCAGCGGCTTCTGCTCCTTCAGATGGGCCGGCGCGAACGCCCGCAGCGCGTGGTAGCCGGTGATGACGACCAGCGTGCCGAGCGCGATGCCGCTCAGCGAGAAGGTGTCCGTGAACTTCATCGTCACGTTGCCGACGCCGATGATGATGCCCGCCGCAGCCGGCACCAGGTTCAGCGGATTGCGCAGGTCCACCCCGGAGTTGATCCAGATCTGCGCGCCGAGCAGGCCGATCATGCCGTAGAGGATGACGGTGATGCCGCCGAGGACCCCGCCCGGGATCGCGGCGACGACCGCGCCGAACTTGGGGCACAGGCCGAAGAGCAGCGCGAAACCGGCGGCGGCCCAGTAGGCGGCCGTGGAGTAGACGCGGGTCGCGGCCATCACACCGATGTTCTCGGAGTACGTGGTGTTGGGCGGGCCGCCCAGCGCGGTGGACAGCATCGAGCCGACGCCGTCCGCCGAGATCGCGGTGCCGAGCTTGTCGTCCAGCGGGTCGCCGGTCATCTCGCCGACCGCCTTGACGTGTCCGGCGTTCTCGGCGACCAGCGCGATGACGACCGGGAGGGCGACGAGGATCGCCGACCACTCGAAGGACGGGCCGTGGAAGTCCGGCAGCCCGATCCAGTCGGCCCGGCCGACCGCGGAGAGGTCCAGCCGCCAGTGGTCGGTGAGCTTGCCGCTCGCGTCGACCGCGTGGATGCGGCCGAAGATCCGGTCGAAGGCCCAGGAGATGCCGTACCCGAAGAGCAGCCCCAGGAAGATCGCGATCCGGGACCAGAAACCGCGCAGGCAGACGACCGCCAGACCGGTGAACAGCATGACCAGCAGGGCCGTCCACTGGTCCTGCGGCCAGTAGGTGCTCGCGGTCACCGGGGCCAGGTTGAAGCCGATCAGCATGACCACCGCGCCGGTGACGATCGGCGGCATCGCGGCATGGATGATCCGCGCCCCGAACCGCTGCACGGCGACCCCGACGAGGAACAGCGCGACGCCCACCACGAACACCGCGCCGGTCACCGTGGCGCTCGTGCCGCCCTGGGCGCGGATCACGGCGGCGACGCCCACGAAGGACAGCGAGCAGCCGAGGTAGCTGGGCACCCGGCCGCGCGTGGCGAGCAGGAAGATCACGGTCGCGACACCGGACATCATGATCGCCAGGTTGGGGTCCAGGCCCATGAGGACGGGAGCCACGAAGGACGCCCCGAACATCGCCACCACGTGCTGGGCGCCGAGTCCGACCGTGCGGGGCCAGGAGAGCCGTTCGTCGGGGCGTACCACCGCCCCGGGCGCGGGCGTCCGCCCGTCTCCGTGCAGCTTCCAGCCGACGCCAAGATCCATGGTGCGGTTTCGCCTTCCTCGTACGTGCGGATGTCCGGACCATTGTCAGGGAGATCCGCCCAGGTCACCGCCCCGGGGGCGATCCGAGGGTGAGCGACCGCTTAGCATGAGAGGGTCCCTGTCCTCCGTCCCTGGAGCACCACCCGTGACCGCCGAAGCCCCGACCGCCCCCGCTGTGTCCCACGGCCGGCTGATCCCCGTCACCGTCCACTTCGACGACCTGGACGCGCTCGGCCTCCTGCACAACGCCCGCTACCCGCTCAAGGTCGAGCAGGCCTGGACCGAGCTGTGGCAGGAGCACGGCATCCACTTCGACGGCGACTGGGCGGCGGCCGGCGACGCCTGCAACGCCGTCAAGGAACTGCGCATCTCGTACGAGGCGCCGGTGACGAGGACCGGCGTCTACGGCGTCCACCTCTGGCTGGAGAGGCTCGGCACGACCGGGCTGACGTACGGCTTCCGCTTCTGTTCGCGGGACGGCGCGGTGACCTACGCGCGGGGTGCCCGGGTCCTCGTACGGCTGGACTCCGAGACCCTGCGGCCGGCGCCGTGGAGCGAGCGGTTCAGGGCCGCGGGTCGGGAACTGCTGCTGCCGGAGGGCTGATCTTCGGGCGGTCGCGGTCGCCGCCCCGCAGCACGCCCGCGAAGGCCACGAGGCCGCTCGCCAGGACCGTCACCAGGATGAACGACACCAGCAGGCTGGTCGCCTGGGCGATGGTGCCGATCGCGCTCGGCGCGACCAGCCCCGAGGTGTAGGTGATCGTCGCGACACCGGCGATGGCCAGGCTCGGGTTGGAGCCGCTGCGGCCGGCGGCGGCGAAGCACAGCGGCACGACCACCGCGATCCCCAGCCCCATCAGGGCGAACCCGGACATCGCCATGGCCGGGTTGGGGGCGGTGACGATCAGCAGTCCGCCGAGCGCGGCGAGCGCGCCGCCCGCCCGGACCGTGCGCACCGATCCGTACCGGTCGACGATCCGGTCGCCGGCGAGCCGCGCGATCGCCATCGTCAGCGTGAAGCCGGTCGTGCACGCCGCCGCGAGCCCCGCCGACGTCTCCAGCTGGTCCCGCAGATAGACCGCGGACCAGTCCAGGCTCGCGCCCTCCGCGAACACCGCGCAGAAGCCCACGGCACCGATGAGCAGCGCCGACTTCGGCGGCAGGGCGAAGCGCGGTGGCGCCTCCTCGTCCTCGGCGGGCTGGAGGTCCAGCACCCAGCGGCAGGACAGCAGGCCGAGGCAGGTGAGGACGGCCGCCGCGAGCGCGTGGTGCAGCCGCGCGTCCGAGCCCAGGTGGGCGGCGAGGGTGCCGGCCGCCGAGCCGATCAGCGTGCCCACGCTCCACATGCCGTGCAGGCTGGACATGATCGACCGGCCGAGCCGGTTCTCGACCTCGACGCCGAGCGCGTTCATGGCCACGTCCGCCATACCGGCCGTGGCGCCGTACACGAACAGCGCCAGACACAGGGCGACCAGGTTCGGGGACACGGACGGCAGGACTAGGGACAGCGTCCACAGGGAGATGAGGCCGCGCAGCGCGTTGCGGGCGCCGAAGCGGTGGCTGATGCTCCCCGCGAGCGGCATCGCCACGGACGCTCCGAGTGCGGGGAAGGCGAGGGCGAGGCCCAACTGCCCGGCGCTCACCGAGGCATGGTCCTGGATCCACGGCACGCGGGTCGCGAACGAGCCGGTGACGGCACCGTGCACGGCGAAGACGGCGGCCACGGCGTAGCGGGCGCGCTTCACCTGCCGCTGGTCGTACAGCACGTCACTCATACTCTCCCGCCCCTTTGCGGCCTGTGGATCCCGCCGACGCCGTAAACTATCAGGGACCCTGCCTGATAGATAGAACATGAAAAGCCGCCGATCTGGAAGGATCCCGGCATGCCCGCATCCCCCAGCACCGCCCGGGCCATCAACGACCGGCTCGCCCTGCGTCTGCTCCAGCGCGAAGGGCCGTTGACGGCAGGGCAGTTGAAGCAGCTCACCGGCCTGTCCAGGCCGACGGTCGCCGACCTCGTCGAGCGTCTCGCCGCGGCCGGGCTGATCGAGGTGGCCGGGGAGTCGGGCGAGCAGCGCCGGGGGCCGAACGCGAAGCTGTACGGCATCGTCGCCGACCGCGCCCATCTGGCCGCGCTCGACGTGCGCACCGAGGGCGTCTCGGTCGTCGTCTCCGATCTGCTGGGCCGGGTACTGGCCGAGTCCTCGGCCCCGATCGCCGGGGACATCGGCACCGGACCGGCGGTCGAGCAGGCGGTGGCCCTGGTGGAGCGGGTCGCCAAGGAGGCCGGCGCCGACCGCCTGCACACCGTCGGCATCGGTGCCCCCGGCCTCATCGACCCCGCCACGGGTGAACTCCGCGACTCCACGGGCCTGCCCGAGTGGCACCGCCGCCTGGTCGCCACCCTCCAGGAACGCCTCCCGGAGGCTCGGGTCCAGGTCGAGAACGAGACGAACCTGGCGGCCCTGGCGGAGCAGCGGGACGGTGTGGCCGGTGACCGGGACACCTTCGTCCTGCTGTGGCTCGGTCACGGCACCGGCGCGGCGGTGGTCCTGGACGGTTCGCTGCGGCGCGGTGCGTCCGGCGGCACGGGGGAGATCGGCTTCCTGCCGGTACCGGGGACGGCGGGGCTGCCGTCGGCGACGGGATGCGAGGGCGGCTTCCACTCGCTGGCGGGCTCGGCGGCGATCGCGGAGCTGGCGGAGGAGTACGGGGTGGTGGCGGAGGCCGACGGGCATGCGCCGCTGGCGGCGGGGCTGGTGGCCGCCGGGACCACGGCCTTCCTGGACGCCCTCGCCGACCGCATCGCCGTGGGCGTCTCGTCCGTGGTGGCCGTCCTGGACCCCGGCTGCGTGGTGCTGGGCGGCGAGGTGGGGCAGGCGGGCGGAGCGGGCTTGGCGCGGAGGGTGGAGGCGCGGGTGCGCCGGATGTCCCCGCTGCCGACCGAGGTGCGGGCCGGCGCGCTGGGTGGCGCGGCGGTGCTGCGGGGCGCGCTGCTGACGGCACGGGACCGTGCCCAGGACGAACTCTTCAGCCCGCCTGAGCGCTGACGCCAGGCCTGAACTGAAGGGCCCGGCGGCGGGCAAGGGCCGTCGTCACCGCCGCCGGGCCGGTCTGCGGTGATCCAGAAAGGACTAGACCAAAGAGTCTTACAACTCGGTCGAGTTGAGAAGTCCAGTCACGGCACCTGTGAGCCACTCCACACAACTCACCCGTATGGACCACGATCAGGCGTGGCACACTGGCCCTGTACCAGAAGCAGCGCACTCCGGGGTCGGTGAAAGTCCGAACCGGCGGTTACAGTCCGCGACCCGACCGCTTCCAGCGGCCGGTTGACCAGGTGAAATTCCTGGACCGACGGTTAAAGTCCGGATGGGAGGCAGTGCGCGGCGGGCGGGCATTCGTGTCGCGCCGCCGTAAGTGTTCGTCCTCGTGGACGACTCTGTCCGGCGTCGCCCCCGGTGTTCCTGCTCGCTCATTCTGTCGTCATCGACAGCCCCGGAGTCCGTGCCCGAATGAGGCAGGAGGACCCGGGAAGTGTTCACCGGAATCGTCGAAGAGCTGGGTGAGGTCACCGCCGTCGAGAATCTCGGCGACGCCTCCCGCTTCCGGCTGCGCGGCCCCGTCGTCACCGACGGCGCGAAGCACGGCGACTCCATCGCCGTGAACGGGGTCTGCCTCACCGTCGTCGAGCACGAGGGCGACGAGTTCACCGCCGACGTCATGGCGGAGACCCTCAACCGCTCCAGCCTCGGCGCCCTCACCGTCGGCTCCCGCGTCAACCTCGAGCGCCCCACAGCTGTGGGCGCCCGGCTCGGCGGCCACATCGTGCAGGGCCATGTGGACGGCACGGGCCAGGTGCTGGAGCGCAAGCCCTCCGAGAACTGGGAGATCGTGAAGGTCTCGCTCCCCGCGGACCTCTCGCGCTACGTCGTGGAGAAGGGCTCCATCACGGTCGACGGCATCAGCCTCACCGTCGTCGAGGCCGGCCCCGACTACTTCACGGTCAGCCTCATCCCCACCACCCTTGACCTGACCACGCTCGGCCACAAGCAGCCCGGCGACCCGGTCAACCTCGAGGTCGACGTCGTCGCCAAGTACGTCGAGCGGCTGCTCGCGAGCACGCAGGGAGCGGGCAAGTGAACTCGCTCAACACCGAGGCGTTCAGCCTCTTCGGCCAGCACATCCTCTGGTCGGACATGATCGGCAACATCTTCGGCCTGATCGCCCTCGCCCTCGGCTGGCGCCGCTCCATCTGGAGCTGGCCCGTCCAGTTCCTGGCCGGCCTCATCCTCTTCGGCGCCTTCTACGGCCATCTGACCGGCAGCGCCGGCAAGCAGGCGATCGTCATGGTCGTCGCGCTGTACGGCTGGTGGCAGTGGAACCGCAGCAAGGAGCAGGGCGGCGACGGTCACATCGCCCCGCGGTTCGCCAGCTGGCGCGAGCGCGGCGCGATGACCGCCGCCGCGGCCGTCGGCACCGTCGCCGTCGCCCTGCTGTTCAAGGCCTACCCGAGCCTGTCCTGGGACCCTTGGCCGGACGCCTACATCTTCGTCGGCACCGTCGTCGCGATGTACGCCCAGGCGCGCGGCATGGTCGAGTTCTGGATCGCCTGGCTCCTCGTCGACCTGGTCGGCGTCCCCCTCAACTTCGCCAACGGTTACGCCTTCTCCGGCTTCGTCTACGTCATCTACGGCGCGCTCGTCCTGTGGGGCATGCGCGACTGGTGGCTGCGCTCCCGCACGGCCGCGCGGCCCGCTCTGGAAGGAGCGCCGGCATGAGCACCGCAACGATCCTGTACAGCACGGACGGCATCGAGGACTTCGCGCTCGACCCGGTCGAGCAGGCCGTCGCCGACATCGCGGCCGGCCGCCCGATCGTCGTCGTCGACGACGAGGACCGGGAGAACGAGGGCGACCTCGTCGTCGCGGCCGAGAAGATCACCCCCGAGATCGTGGCCTTCATGATGAGCGAGTGCCGCGGCCTGATCTGCGCTCCCATGGAGGGCGAGGAGCTGGACCGGCTCCGGCTCCCGCAGATGGTCGAGGACAACACCGAGCAGATGAAGACGGCGTTCACCGTCTCCGTCGACGCCTCCGGCGCCCACGGCGTGACCACCGGCATCTCCGCCGCCGACCGCGCCACCACGCTCCGGCTGCTGGCGAGCGGCGACGCCGAGCCCACCGACTTCGTCCGCCCCGGCCATGTCTTCCCGCTGCGCGCCCAGCCCGGCGGCGTGCTGGTCCGCAACGGCCACACCGAGGCCGCTGTCGACCTCGCCCGCCTCGCGGGCCTGCGCCCGGCCGGCGCGATCGTCGAGATCGCCGGCGAGGACGGCCGGATGCTGCGCCTGCCCGAGCTGATCCCGTTCGCCCGCAAGCACGGCCTGACGATCATCTCCATCGAGGACCTGATCGCCTACCGCCGCTCCGCCGAGCCCACCGTCCACCGCGAGGCCGAGACCCGGCTGCCCACCGCCCACGGCGAGTTCACGGCGTACGGCTACCGCTCCACCGTCGACGGCGTCGAGCACGTCGCCCTCGTGCACGGCGAGATCGGCGACGGCGAGGACGTCCTGGTCCGCGTCCACTCCGAATGCCTCACCGGCGATGTCTTCGGCTCCGCCCGCTGCGACTGCGGCCCCCAGCTCGACGCCTCCCTGGAGCGCATCCAGAACGAGGGCAGGGGAGTGGTGGTCTACCTGCGCGGCCACGAGGGACGCGGCATCGGCCTGCTGTCCAAGCTGCGGGCCTACGAACTCCAGGAGCGCGGCCGTGACACCCTCGACGCCAACCTGGAACTCGGTCTGCCCGCCGACGCCCGGGACTACGGCGCCGGCGCCCAGATCCTCAAGGACCTCGGCGTGCGCAGCGTCCGCCTGATGACCAACAACCCCGACAAGTCCGACGCCCTGCTCCGCCACGGACTCAAGGTCAACAGCCGGGAGCCGATGCCCGTACAGGCGGGCGAGCACAACCTCCGTTACCTGCGCACCAAGCGGGACCGGATGGGCCACGACCTGCCCTGGCTGGACACCGCCCCCGCGGCCCCCGTGTCCGCCTGCAACAACCAGTAACCCCTGTAAAGCACATCTAGGAGACCTGAGAACGTGAGCGGCAAGGGTGCACCGGAGCTGTCCGTACGCAACGTGGGCGACCTGCGGGTCGCCGTCATCGCGGCGCAGTGGCACGAGAAGGTGATGGACGGACTGGTCGACGGCGCCCTGCGCGCCCTGCACGACCTGGGCATCGACGAGCCGACCCTGCTCCGGGTCCCCGGCAGCTGGGAGCTCCCGGTCGTCGCCAAGGTGCTGGCCGGGCGGGGCTACGACGCGATCGTCGCCCTCGGCGTCGTGATCCGCGGCGGCACCCCCCACTTCGAGTACGTGTGCCAGGGCGTCACCCAGGGCCTCACCCAGGTCTCCGTCGAGACCGGCGTCCCCGTCGGCATGGGCGTGCTGACCTGCGACACCGAGGAGCAGGCCCTGGACCGGGCCGGCCTCGAGGGCTCCAACGAGGACAAGGGGCACGAGGCGGTGACGGCGGCGGTGGCGACCGCGGCCACCCTCCGCTCAGTATCTGAACCGTGGCGCTGACGGACGGCGGGTGTGGCATAGGCTGAGCGTCACCATGTCCAATAAGACGTTCGAGGAGCTCTTCACCGAGCTCCAGCACAAGGCCGCACACGGCGACCCCGCCACCTCCCGCACCGCGGAACTGGTCGGCAAGGGCGTCCATGCCATCGGCAAGAAGGTCGTCGAGGAAGCCGCCGAAGTCTGGATGGCCGCCGAGTACGAGGGCAAGGAGGCCGCTGCCGAGGAGATCTCGCAGCTGCTGTACCACGTCCAGGTGATGATGGTCGCCCGCGGCATCTCGCTGGACGACGTCTACGCCCACCTTTAAGTCGCACCCGCCGCACCCCACACCTCTCACGTAAGGAAGCCGACCTCATGCTGCGCATCGCCGTCCCCAACAAGGGTTCCCTGTCAGGCCCTGCGGCGGAGATGCTGCATGAGGCCGGCTACCAGCAGCGCCGCGAGTCCAAGGAACTGCGGATCGTCGACCCGGAGAACGAGGTGGAGTTCTTCTACCTCCGCCCCCGCGACATCGCGATCTACGTCTCCTCCGGCCGCCTCGACATCGGCATCACCGGCCGCGACCTGCTCATCGACTCCGGTGCCAAGGCCGAGGAGATCCTCCCGCTCGGCTTCGCCCGCTCCACCTTCCGCTTCGCCGCCAAGCCCGGCACCGCGACCGGCGTCCAGGACCTCAAGGGCAAGACGGTCGCCACCTCCTACGAGGGCATCGTCGAGGGCCACCTCGCCGACAGCGGAGTCGACGCCGCCGTCGTCCACCTCGACGGCGCCGTCGAGACCGCCATCGAGCTCGGCGTCGCCGAGGTCATCGCGGACGTCGTCGAGACCGGCACCTCGCTGCGCAACGCGGGCCTGGAGGTCTTCGGCGAGCCGATCATGAAGTCCGAGGCGGTCGTGATCCGCCGCACGGACGCGGACACCTCCTCGGAGAACGAGCCCAAGGTGCAGCAGTTCCTGCGCCGCCTCCAGGGCGTCCTCGTCGCCCGGACCTACGTGATGATGGACTACGACTGCCGCGTCGAGCAGCTGGAGAAGGCCGTCGCCCTCACGCCGGGCCTGGAGTCCCCGACCGTCTCCCCGCTGCACAACGAGGGCTGGGTCGCCGTCCGTGCGATGGTCCCCGCCAAGGAGGCGCAGCGGATCATGGACGACCTGTACGACATCGGCGCGCGGGCCATCCTGACGACGGCCATCCACGCCTGCCGTCTCTGAGGTACTTCGCAGCCATGTCCGACGTGCCCTCTCTCCCCGTCACCTTCCGCCCCGGCCGCACCCGCGCCGTGCTGCTCACCGCCGGTGTCGCGATCTTCGCCACGATCACCGCGATCGCGCTGCTCCTGGAGAAGCTCGGCCCCGGTGAGCGGCTCAGCTTCATCGTCACCGCGGCCCTCCTCTTCGGCGTCCTGGCCATGCTCGCCCGCGTCAAGGTGGTCGCCGACGACTCCGGCGTCACCGTGGTGAACATCGCGAGCAGGCGCCGCCTCGACTGGGCCGAGATCATCCAGGTGAACCTCCGCCCCGGCGACCCCTGGGTGTTCCTCAACCTCAGCGACGGCACCAGCCTGCCCGCCCTGGGCATCCAGCCGGGCATCGCCAAACAGCAGGCCATCGCCGACGCCCGCGCTCTGCGGGCGCTCGTCGAGGCCCGTGGCCCAAGGGATCTGCCGTAGAGGGCCCTGTCTTGATTAATCTGTTCGCGGAGGCGTTTTCGTCGCGCCTCCGCCGCTGATGTCCCGACCGGCCCTCAGCGGCCCGACCGCTACCCGAGGAGTGATTCCCTCCAGCGATGGACGGATCGTCCTGTAGTACCTGCGCCGCCCCCTCCCGACATACCGGTGAGGCGGCGGCATCATGACCATCCCCCTGCTGCTCCTCGCAGCCGCCTTCCTGCTGATTCTCGCCAACGGCTTCTTCGTCGCGGCCGAGTTCGGCCTCGTCACCGTCGAGCGGCCGGAAGCCGAGAAGGCTGCTGCCGAGGGCGACAAACGCGCCCGTACGGTCGTGGAATCGCTCAAGGAGCTCTCCTTCCAGCTCTCCGGCACCCAGCTCGGCATCACCATCACCTCCCTCGTCGTCGGCATGCTCGCCGAACCGGCACTCGCGGAGCTGCTGCACGGCCCGATCACCGCGATCGGCATCCCCGAGGGTGCCGTCTCCGGTGTCGCGGTCGTCATCGGCATGCTGCTGGCGTCCGCCGTGCAGATGGTGATCGGCGAACTCGTGCCCAAGAACTGGGCGGTGTCCAAGCCGCTGCAGGTCGCCCGTTTCGTCGCCGGCCCGCAGCACGCCTTCGCGCGCCTGTTCCGCCCGGTCATCGCCGCGCTGAACGCGGTGGCCAACCGCCTCGTCCGCGCGCTCGGCGTCGAGCCCACCGAGGAGCTGGCCTCCGCCCGCACCCCCGGTGAACTCGTCTCCCTGGCCCGGCACTCGGCGCAGGCCGGCGCGCTGGAGCAGGACACCGCCGACCTGTTCGTACGGACCCTGTCGCTCGCCGAACTCACCGCGCAGCACGTCATGACCCCGCGCGTGAAGGTCAGCTCACTGCAGTCGTCCGCGACCGCCGAGGACGTCGTCAACCTCACCCGTGCCACCGGCCTGTCCCGCTTCCCCGTCTACCGGGAGAAGATCGACGAGATCGTCGGCATGGTCCATCTCAAGGACGCCCTGGCCGTCCCCACCCACGAGCGGCTGCGCACCCCGGTCGGCAGGATCGCCCGCCCGGCGCTGCTGGTCCCGGAGACCCTCCCGGTCCAGCCGCTCCTCGCCCAGCTGCGCAGCGAGCAGCCCATCGCCGTCGTCGTCGACGAGTACGGCGGTACGGCCGGCGTGGTCACCCTGGAGGACATCGTCGAGGAGATCGTCGGCGAGGTCCGCGACGAGCACGACGGCCAGGACGTGCCCGAACTCGCCGCCGCCCCGCCCGAGGACGGCCGCCCCGCGTGGGACGCCGATGGCAGCTGCCGGGTCGACATCCTCCAGCGGATAGGCCTCGACGTGCCCGAGGGGCCCTACGAGACGGTCGCCGGCCTGGTCGCCGACCTGCTCGGCCGGATCCCCGCCGTCGGTGACAAGGCCGAACTGCCCGGCTGGCGGCTGTCGGTGCGCCGCGTCGGCCACTACCGCGCCGAGCGGGTCCGCCTGGTCCGCACGGGTGTCGTCGTGGAGGCCGCCCGATGAGCGTGCTCCAACTCCTGTTCGCCGGGCTGCTCGTGCTCGCCAACGGCTTCTTCGTCGGCGCCGAGTTCGCGCTCGTCTCCGTCCGCCGCAGCCAGATCGAACCGCTCGGCACGGCCCGGGCCCGCCAGGTGCTGTACGGCCTGGAGCGGCTGCCGCAGATGATGGCCGCGGCCCAGTTCGGCATCACCGTCTGCTCGTTGACGCTGGGCGCGGTCGCCGAACCGACCGTCGCGCAGCTGCTGGAGCCCGTCTTCGAGTGGATCCACCTGCCGCACGGGATGATCCACCCGCTGGGCTATGTGATCGCGCTCGCCGCGGTCGTCTTCTTCCACCTCGTCATCGGCGAGATGGTCCCGAAGAACCTGGCGATGGCCGCCCCGGAGAAGGCCGCGCTGTGGCTGAGCCCCGGTCTGGTCGCCTTCGCCCGGGTGTGCAAGCCCATCACGATCGCCCTCGGCGCCTGCGCCCAGGCGATCCTGCGGCTCTTCCGCGTCGAGCCCAAGGACGAGGTCGAGGCGGTCTTCACCAGCGAACAGCTCAACCGTTTGGTGGAGGACTCCGGGCAGGCCGGCCTCCTCGACCCCGAGGAGCAGGAACGCCTGGAGGACGCCCTGGAACTGGGCTCCCGCCCGGTCACGGACGTACTGCTCCAGAGCGATTCCCTGGTGACCGTCGGCCCGTCGGTCACCCCGGGGCAGGTGGTCGAGCTGACCGCGCGCACCGGCTACTCCCGCTTCCCGGTCGCCGCCGACAACGGCGCCTTCATGGGCTACCTGCATGTGAAGGACGTACTCGACCTGGAGGAGTCCGAACGGGCGGTGCCGCAGCACATCTGGCGCTCCATGACGACCCTCCGGTCGGAGCTGCCGCTGGACGACGCCCTGACGGTGATGCGCCGCGCGGCGACCCATCTGGCCCAGGTGGCGGACGCGTCGGGCAGGGTGCTGGGCCTGGTCGCCCTGGAGGACGTGCTCGAACTCCTGGTGGGCGAGGTGACGGACCCGGCCCACCGGGAGGCCACGGAGGTGAAGGTGACCGAGCCCCGGGCGAGCGGTGAGCCCGAGGAGGCGTTCGCCCAGTAGCGCCGGGCGGGGGCTACAGCGCCGACGGGTCCTGTGGCCCCCGCCCCGACAGCACCTCTCCGTACGCCTGCATCAGATCCGGCAGCCGCAGCGTCGACAGGTCGTCCCGCGTCAGCATCCCCGGGTAGGTCGACAGCCGCAGATCCCGGTACGCACAGCTCTTCTCGTACAGCGTCCGCAGGAACCGCCCGTTGCCCAGCTCGTCGATCCAGCCCTGGTCCACCACGTGCCCGGCGATCGAGCGCAGCTCGTCCAGCGCCTCCTCGTCCCACACGTCGCCGTTCTCCGCGGCGAGGACCTCACCGATCGAGGTCAGCTCCAAGGGGCGGTACGACGGGAAGTCCACGCGGGTCGTGAAACGCGAGGACAGTCCGGGGTTGGCGGCGAGGAGGCGGTCCATGCCCTCGGGATAGCCGGCCAGGATCACCACCAGGTGGTCCCGGTTGTCCTCGGCCCGCTTCAGCAGCACCTGCAAGGCCTCGTCGCCGTACGCGTCGCCCTTGCCGTAGCCGGAGTTGGAGAGCGAGTACGCCTCGTCCACGAACAGCACCCCGCCGATCGCGGAGTCGATGAGCTCGTTGGCCTTCACGGCGGTCTGCCCGAGGTACTCGCCGACGAGATCGGCCCGCTGGGCCTCGACCAGATGGTCGCCGCCGAGGAGGCCGAGGGCGTAGAAGACGCGGCCCAGGATGCGGGCCACGGTGGTCTTGCCGGTGCCGGACGGGCCGGAGAAGACGAAGTGCCGCTTGGGGGGCTGGACCGGCAGGCCCTGCCCGGCGCGCAGCCGCGCCATGTTCAACTGTGCCGACAGCGCCTTGACCTGCCGTTTCACGGGCTCCAGGCCCACCATGCGCTCCAGTTCGTTGAGCGCTTCCTCGAGTAAGACCGGGTCGGTGGGGCCGGCGGGCAGGGTCGGGGAGGTGGCGAGCTTCTCGCGCACCGCCGGGTCGGTCACCTGCGGCAGCGGGCCCGTCGGCAGGTCGGGCTCGGACAGCCGGAGGTCCCGGCCCTCCGTGCCGAAGAGCGGATCGAGACCGTCCGGCCCGTCCAGGACGTCCTGCGCGCCGGACAGCGTGATCGCCGCGAGGTCGGCCGTGTCGTCGTAGCCGTCGCCCTCGGAGATCGCCGCGGAGCCGGGCGGAGGTGTCCATGAACGCCGGGTCGACGCGGTGCACGGCACGGTAGAGGGGGAGCGCGGCGGCGGAACGGCCGGTGCCCTCGTGGGCCCGGGCGAGCCAGTAGCGCAGTTCCTTGCGCTGCGGCTGCTCGCTGCGGCAGCGCATCAGCGCCGCCGACAGCAGGGGCTCCGCCTGGCCGTACATCTCCAGCCGCACCCGCGCCATGCCGCCGAACAGGCCGGCCTCGATGCCGAGCAGCGGGTCGTCGATCAACGGGTCGGTGTGCCGGATGAGCTGGTCCCAGTCCTTGACCAGATAGGACCGGCAGGCGTGCAGGAAGCGCACCTGCGGATCGGCGTCCACGGGCGGCAGGCCCGCCAAGGCCCGGTCCAGCTCCGGGACATGGCGTCCGTCGAGCCAGTGCGAGGCGTGCGCGAGCAGCAGGTCGCGCGGGCTCTCCAGCACCGGCTGCACCCACCAGCCCAGCCAGTACCAGGAGTTGAGGGTCCTGCGGTGCCGGGCGCGCTGTTCCCCGAAGCGCTCGCGGTGCCGGAACATCCGCAGCAGCGCGGTCGTCGTGTCGATGCGCAGCGCGTGCAGCCCGAGCCAGCCGTCGGCCATCCCCGGATCCATCCGCACCGCGGCCCGGAACTCCTCCTCCGCCTGCGGATAGGCCCCCATCGTGTAGGCGTCCACACCTCGCAGCCAGGCGAGGTCGGCCGGGGCCTTGGAGCCCTGCGTGCCGAAGTCCATCACGTCCCCCACAAACCGTGCCCCCGTCGGTTGGTCACCGAGCCGTCGCCCGCCGACCGCCTTGATCGAACCGCCGTGCTGCGGACCGGAGTTGCAACGGTGCGCAGAGCTGCCGTCCGTAGGTCGCACCGAGGGCATCGTACCTGCGGGGGCAGGGCCCGCCGTAGGGTGCCGCACAGGCCGTTTGGCGAGGTGGGAGCAGATGGGGCGCATTCCGTGTGGTGACCCAGGGTGAGCGGATCGCGTCCCGGAGCGCCCGAAAAGGGAGTTGAGGGCAGAACGAAGCCCCCGATCACGGGGGAACAACCGGGGGCTTCGCGACTGCGGGCGGCTGCGAAAGGCCGCACATTGAGAACGTAAGTCCTGTACGGCCCGTCGGTCAAGCCGAGTTGAAGCACTCCGGGAAGTTCGGCCGCAAGGGTCTTCACAAGTTCAGCACACTGCGGATGGTCCCTCACCCTGAGTGATTTTCTGGTCCGGTCCAACGGTCCCGGCAGGGCCGGTGAGCACCTCGTACCCCTTCTCCACCTGCCGGACCAGAAGATCGGCGAACGGCCGGGAAGGGTCGTCCGCGAAGTGCGCGCGTTCCGCCCGGACCCACCCCTCCCAGAACTCCCGCTGCTCCGCCCCGTCCCGGGAGCGCCACCGGGTCCAGGACTCCTCGCGGGGCAACTCCATCCACAGCAGCTGGGCGAGGTGCGGCCGCAGGGCCCACCGCCCGGCGCCGACACCTTCGACGAGGGCCACGGGGGCCGGGGGCAGATCCCGCGGCGGGCCGAAGCGCCGGGCGTGCCAGTCGTAGGGGGCGTAGCGCGCGCTCTCGCCCCGCTGCCATGGCTCGATCACCTGCTCCAGCAGCCGCCCGGTCCAGTCGAACAACTCCTCGTGGCTCGCGATGTCGTCGAGGTGCAGCACGGGCGCGCCGCCGAGCTCCGCCGCCAACCGCCCGGCGAACGTGGACTTCCCGGAGCCGGCGTGTCCGTCGACGCCGATCAGCCGGACCGGCCCGCAGGACGGGGGGAGCCGGCGGAGCCGGGAGACGAGGTCGCGCATGGCCGGTTCCTGGGGTGTCGGGGGTGGTGAGTGGGGTGCACTCTAACCTCCGCAGGTCATGCCAGTGGTCCAGGCCAATATTCGTGGGCGTGGCATGGCGTTAAGTGCTGGCAGGAGGCTGCCGATTGTGGTCATAGTTGGCGCACTAACGGGCAGTGGACCTGCCTGAACTCGGACACACTTGGGGGTCGTTCCGCCCATGAGCAGAGCCGAACAGCCGTCCCGGAGAACCGTTCTGACCGCCGCGGTCGTCGCCGCGGTCGCGGGCAGCGCGGGCCCGGCCGTCGCCACGAGCGGTGCCGGAGGTCCCGCCCAGGCTTCCGCCCGCCTCGTCGACAACCGTTTCTGGACGTCGTACGCCGACTGGCGCGGCGGTCTCGCGAAGGGCACGCGGGCCGTCGCGGGCGCCCGTCCGGGCCTGGTCATCGGGACCGCCGCGGGCACCGTCGGGTACACCGACCCGCACACCGGCAAGACGGCCGACTGGGAGTACGCGAGCTGGACGTCCCCCGTCCACAAGCTCGCCGTCCCCTCGACCGAGGCGATCGCGTCCTGGAACGCGCACACCCCGGACGGCACCTGGCTCCAGGTGGAGCTGAAGGGCACGTACTCCGACGGCACCGACACCCCCTGGTACGTCATGGGCCGCTGGGCGGCCGGGGACCAGGACATCCGGCGGACCTCGGTGGACGACCAGACGGACGACAAGAGCAGCATCTGGACGGACACCTTCGCGATCGACGACCCGGCGTCGGGGCTGCGCCTCACCTCGTACCGCCTGCGGCTGACCCTCTACCGCAAGCCGGGCACCAAGAAGACCCCCACGGTCTGGCGGCTCGGCGCGATGGGCTCCGACATCCCCGACCGCTTCACCGTCCCGGCCTCCACGCCGGGGCTGGCCCAGGAGCTGAGCGTCCCGCGGTACTCGCAGGAGATCCACGCCGGCCAGTACCCCGAGTACGACAACGGCGGCGAGGCCTGGTGCAGCCCCACCTCCTCGCAGATGATCATCGAGTACTGGGGCGGCCGGCTCACCCCGGAGCAACTGGCCTGGGTCGACCCGACCTACGCCGATCCGCAGGTGTGCCACGCGGCCCGGTACACGTTCGACTACCAGTACGCGGGCTGCGGCAACTGGCCCTTCAACGCGGCCTACGCAGCCACCTTCGACGGCCTCCAGGGCGTGGTCACCCGGCTCGGCTCGCTCACCGACCTGGAGACGCTGATCGCGGCCGGCATCCCGGCCATAACGTCCCAGTCCTTCCGGAAGGACGAGCTCACCGGGGCGGGGTACGGCACCTCGGGGCACCTGATGACCGTCATCGGCTTCACCGCCGAGGGCGATGTGATCGCCAACGACCCGGCCTCGCCGAGCGACGCGGCGGTGCGCAGGGTCTACAAGAGAGCCGAGTGGGAGAACATCTGGCTCAGGACCAAGCGGTACAACGCCAGCGGCAAGGTGGTCTCCGGCACCGGCGGCGTCTGCTACCTGTACTTCCCGGCCAGGCCGACCCCGCGGCAGTGCAAGGCGCTCGCGGCGGTGGGCGTGCGCTGAGGCGGAGCGGGGCCCCGGTGCGCGCCGGGGCCCTGTGACCAAGGTCTCGGCCGCAAAAGCCCCGGTCGGTGGCAAGGTGGACGAATGACCGCACCAGCAGCCACCGCCGCCCGGGCCCGCACCCGCACCGGCGGTCCCCAGGACAACGGCCCGAAGGTTTTCGAACACATCGCGGGCTGGACGCTCGTCGTGGTGATCGCCATGCTCGTCACCCAGCTCGGTCTTCTGTGACCTGACTCCTGCTTGACCTGACATACTGCGGGTGTCCCACCATCAGCCCGAGACCAGGGTCGAAATTGAATATCAGTGATCAGCGTGCGGCCGCCCGGCCCCGGGCGCGCGGCACCGAGCGCTCGGTCGCACGCCGCGCCGAACTCATCGCGATCGGGCGGCGGTTGTTCGCCGACAGGTCGTACGACGCGCTCTCCATGGACGACATCGCCCGTCAGGCGCACGTCGCCAAGGGGCTGATCTACTACTACTTCCAGTCCAAGCGCGGTTACTACCTGGCGATCATCCAGGACTCCGTCGCCGACCTGGTCACCTTCGCGGCGAGCGGCCTCCAACTGCCCCAGGTGGACCGGGTCCAGCGCACGATCGACAGCTATCTGCGCTACGCCGAGCACAACCAGGCCGCGTACCGCACGGTGGTCAGCGGCGGCGTCGGCTTCGACACCGAGGTGCACGCCATCCGGGACGGGGTGCGCGAGGCGATCGTCGCGACCATCGCCGAAGGCGCCTACGGCCGCACCGACATCGCCCCGCTGGCCCGGATGGGCCTGCTCGCCTGGGTGTGCAGCGTCGAGGGCGCCACCCTCGACTGGATCGACCGCCCGGAACTGCCCCGCGACACCATGCGCGAACTCCTGGTGAAGACCCTGGGCGGCGCGATGCGCGCCATCGAGGAACTCGATCCGTCCTACCCGGCCCCGGAGCCGGCCCGCCGCGACGAGGCCTGAGCGAAGGGCGGAGGCTTCCGCGCCTCCGCCCCGACGTCCCTGCCCCTGACGTCAGTTGATCGCCTTGATCAGCTCACCGCCCGTGGTGTCCCCGCTCAGCTCCCAGAAGAAGGTGCCCCCGAGGCCCTGCTGGTTCTTGTACGTCATCTTCGTCGCGATGGTGGCGGGAGTGTCGTAACTCCACCAGTTGGTCCCGCACTTGGCGTACGCGGTGCCGGCCACGGTCCCGGTCGCCGGGCACTTCGACTTCAGCACCTTGTAGTCCTCGATGCCCTGCTCGTACGTCCCCGCCGCCGGGCCCGTCGCCGTGCCGCCGGGGGCCGACTGGGTCACGCCGGTCCAGCCGCGGCCGTAGAAGCCGATCCCGAGCAGCAGTTTCGAGGCCGGGATGCCGAGGCCCTTGAGCTTGGCGATGGTCGCCGACGTGTAGTAGTTCGCCGTCGGGATGCCCGAGTAGGAGGTGAGCGGCGAGTGCGGTGCCGTCGGGCCGGTCGAGGCCCAGGCGCCGAAGTAGTCGTACGTCATCGGGTTGTACCAGTTGACGTACTGGGCCGCGCCCGCGTAGTTCGCCGCGTCGATCTTGCCGCCCGAGGTGGCGTCGGCGGTGATGGCCGCGGTGACCAGCGCACTGCTCCCGAACTTCGAACGCAGCGCCGCCATCAGGTTCTTGAACGCCTCCCGGCCGCTGGTGTCACAGGTGTTGCCGCACGCGTTCGGGTACTCCCAGTCGATGTCGATGCCGTCGAAGACGTCGGCCCACTTGGAGTTCTCGACCAGGTCGTAGCAGGACTGCGCGAACGCGGCCGGGTTCTTCGCGGCCTCGCCGAAGCCGCTCGACCAGGTCCAGCCGCCGAAGGACCAGAGGACCTTGAGGCCCGGGTGCTTCTTCTTCAGCTCCCGCAGCTGGTTGAAGTTGCCGCGCAGCGGCTGGTCCCAGGTGTCGGCGACACCGTCCACCGACTCGGCGGCGGTGTAGGTCCGGTCGGTCGCCGCGTAGGAGTCGCCCATGGCGCACTTGCCGCCGGTGACGTTGCCGAAGGCGTAGTTGATGTGCGTGAGCTTGGCCGCGGAGCCGGACGTCTCGATGTTCTTGACGTAGTACTTGCGGTCGTAGGTGCCCCATTCGGTGAAGTAGCCGACGACCTTGGATGCCTGGAGAGCGGGCGCGGCGGCGGGCTCGGCGGTCGCGGTGCCCGCTCCGGCCAGCAGCCCGGCGCCGAGGACCGCGCAACAGGCGGCCGACACGAGCGCCCGGAAGCGGGTGCGGGGACGTGGGGAGATGTGCATCGGGTGTCTCCTCGTGGGGGAGAGGGGAGCGTGCGCCGATTGGCATGAACGCGGTAAGGCGTTGGTCCGTCACGGTAGGAGGACTAGACCAGTACGTCAATGGTTCGGACCAATTTCGTGCTCCTTGAGCCCTGCTCCAGGTTTCCTGAAGTAAGCGGTCGTTAACTGGTGACTCGGTGCCGCCGATCGGGCATACTCACAGCGCAGAGCCGCTGGTCAGCAGCTTCCGAGACCCGGGGGTGCGAGCATCGGCACAGCCCTCAGCCAGACCCCGGCGGAGTCGCCCCACCCAAGGCGCGCGTCCGTCGATGTGCCCGACAGGGAGGAGAGCGTCGCCATGCCTGAGCGCGCCCCGCAGCCGGTGGACCGGCAACTGCCCACGGACGAGGCCCGGGACCTGATCTCGCTCGTCCGCGACATCGCGCAGCGAGAGATCGCCCCCAAGGCGGCCGAGGAGGAGGACGCGGGACACTTCCCGCGCGAGGTCTTCACCCTGCTCTCGGAGTCCGGACTGCTCGGACTGCCCTACGACGCCGAGTACGGCGGCGGCGACCAGCCGTACGAGGTCTACCTCCAGGTCCTCGAGGAACTCGCCGCGGCCCGGCTCACCGTCGGCCTCGGGGTCAGCGTGCACACCCTCGCCTCCTACGCCCTCGCCGCCTACGGCAGCAAGGAGCAGCAGGTCGAGCACCTGCCCGCGATGCTCGGCGGCGGCCTCCTCGGCGCGTACTGCCTCTCCGAACCGGCGTCCGGCTCGGACGCCGCGTCCCTGCGGACCAGGGCGGTCCGGGACGGCGACGACTGGGTCATCACCGGCACCAAGGCCTGGATCACGCACGGCGGCATCGCCGACTTCTACACCGTCATGGCCCGCACCGGCGAGGAGGGCGCCCGCGGGATCACCGCCTTCCTGGTGCCCGGTGACGCGGCGGGCCTCAGCGGGGCCCTGCCGGAGAAGAAGATGGGCATGAAGGGCTCGCCCACCGCCCAGGTCCACCTCGACGGCGTGCGCGTCGGCGACGACCGGCGGATCGGCGACGAGGGCCAGGGCTTCGCGATCGCCCTGTCCGCACTGGACTCCGGGCGGCTCGGCATCGCGGCCTGCGCGATCGGCGTGGCCCAGGCGGCGCTGGACGCGGCCGTGGGGTACGCGACGGAGCGGCGGCAGTTCGGCAAGCCCATCGCCGACTTCCAGGGGCTGCGCTTCATGCTCGCCGACATGGCGACCCAGATCGAGGCGGGCCGCGCCCTGTACCTGTCGGCGGCGCGGCTGCGGGACGCGGGCCGGCCCTTCGCCAAGCAGGCGGCCATGGCCAAGCTGCACTGCACGGACACGGCGATGAAGGTCACCACGGACGCCGTCCAGGTCCTCGGCGGGTACGGCTACACCGCGGACTTCCCGGTGGAGCGCTACATGCGCGAGGCCAAGGTCCTGCAGATCGTCGAGGGCACCAACCAGATCCAGCGGATGGTCATCGCCCGTCACCTGGCGGGGCCGGAGACGCGCTGAACTGGCCGGGTCTGACCTGCGGCGCCGCGAGCCGGACCCACTCCGGGTCGTGGCGCCCGGGCAGGGTCCGGCCCCGGTCGGCCCACGCCCGCATCAGGTCGCGGTAGATCGGCGGGTCCGGCTGCTGTGGCGGCGGAACCGATTCTGCGGGCGGTGGCACGAACACCCGGTGCTGACGCCCGGTCGCTGAATATGTGGGGGTCATACCAGGGCAACGCCGGGGCGGTCGGGCAGGTCACCCGTGGGCGGAATCGAGCGTGAGTTCACGGGCGTCTCCGGGTCTGGCCTCCGACGGATGTCTGACGTACCGTCAGCCCAGCCGTCTCCAGGGAGGCTTGCCGTGGCCGACGACCGCCCCGTACCGCTCGACGAGTACCCGGTGCACCAGGTGCCCCTCTCCATGAAGCACGTGGCGACCGGCGACCGGAACGCCTACGACCGCTGCATCTTCCACGTCCTCGACCACGAGGGCCGTGCGCTGCTGATCCTCGGGCTCGGGGTGTATCCGAACCTGGGTGTGATCGACGCGTACGCCACCTTGCGCACCGGTCAGGTCCTGCACGCGGTGCGCGCCTCGGACGCGCTCGGCGAGGACCGGATGCGGCTGGCGGTCGGCCCGCTCCGGATCGAGGTCGAGGAGCCGCTGCGCCGGCTGCGCCTGGTCTGCGAGGACGAGACGTTCTCGTACGACCTCTCCTGGACCGCCGACTTCCCGGCCCTGTGGGAACCCCATCACGTCCAGCGCCGGGGCGACCGGCTCACCCTGGAAGGGCGGCGGTTCGTGCAGGCGGGGGAGCGTGGCGGGTGTCGTGCGTGCGGCCGGCGAGGAGTTCCGGGTCACGCCGGAAGGGTGGACCGGCACCCGGGACCGCAGCTGGGGTGTGCGTCCGGTACCGGGCGAGGAAGGCGGCGGGCTCGCCGCCGAGCACCCCACCGAGGGCTTCCACTGGATCTGGTGCCCCGTCCGATTCGCGGACCGCTTCCTGATGGTGATCGTTCAGGAGGACGCCGACGGCTACCGCACCCTCAACGACGCCACCCTCGTCAGCCCCGGCCACCGGGACCGTCAACTCGGCTGGCCCCAGGCCGAGATCACCTACCGTCCCGGCACCCGCCATCCCGAGCGCGCGCTCATCCACCTCGGAGACCCGCGCAAGCCCCAGGAGCTGGAGGTGGAGATCCTCACCTCCTCCCCGCTCGCGCTCGGCGCCGGCTACCCACCCGCCGACGACTGGCAGCACGGCACCTGGCGCGGCCGCGGCTGGACCGACCGCCGGACCTACGACCTCACCGAGCCGCACCCCCTGGCCGCGTACGGGGTCACCGACCACGCCGCCCGCTTCCGCCTCGACGGACAGGTGGGCCACGGCATCTTCGAGCACGGCTCGTTCGGACGGCACGACCCGAGCGGCTTCACCGGCTTCGACTCCGTCGCCCGGTAGACGGCTGTGCCACGTCCATCTCCGTCGTCCCACAAGGGGGTTGCCCCATGGCCACGGCACCTCGGCCCCGTACGACCACCCGTGACCCGGAGGATCTCGCCCGCCGTCTGACCGCCTGGCTCGACACCCGGCTGCCCGGCGCGAAGGCGGTCGGCGTGACCGTCCCCACCTCCAACGGCATGTCCAGCGAGACGCTCCTCTTCGACATCGAGCATCCCGAACCGCCCCTGCGCTCCTGTGCGTTGAGGCTCGCGGCGGACCCGGCGGCGTACACCGTCTTCCCGGTCTACGACATGGTCCGCCAGTACCGGACGATGCGGGTGGTGGGGGAGCACTCCGACCTGGCCGTGCCGAAGGTGCTGTGGCTGGAGGAGGACCCCGGCCCGCTCGGTGCGCCCTTCTTCGTGATGGAGCGCGTGGCGGGCCGCGTCCCGCCGGACGTCATGCCGTACACGTACGAGGGCAACTGGCTGCACGCGGCGACCGACGAGGAGCGGGAGGGCCTGGAGGCGGCCTCCATAGGGCTGTTGGCCCGACTGCACGACCAAGTTCCTTTGGCAGAAGCCCAGTTCCTGGCACTCCCCGGAGAGGGCGACGCGCTGCGCCGCCACGTCACCGCCCAACGGGCCTACTACGACTGGGTCGTCGACGGTGTCGCCCGCTCACCGCTCATCGAGGCGGCCTTCGACCGCCTGGAGGAGACATGGCCGCGCGAACCCGGCCCGCCCGTCCTCAACTGGGGCGACGCGCGCATCGGGAACGTCGTCTACGACGGCTTCACCCCCGCCGCCGTCCTCGACTGGGAGATGGCCGCGCTCGCCCCGCGCGAGGTCGACCTCGGCTGGACCGTGTATCTGCACCGCTTCTTCCAGGACCTGACCGAGGCCTTCGGTCAGCGCGGACTGCCGGACTTCCTGCGCCGCGACCGCATCGAGGCGCGCTACGCCGAACTCACCGGCCACGCCCCGCGCGACATGGACTTCTACACCCTGTACGCCGCGCTGCGGCAGGCGATCGTCATGCTGCGCGTCGCCTACCGGCAGGTGCACTTCGGTGAAGTCGCCGTCCCGGCCGACCCGGACACACTGATCCTGCACCACGGCAGTCTGCGCGCCATGGTGCAGGGCAGCTACTGGGATTGACCGGTGCCTCGGAGAGCGCGCTCAGGCGGCTTGGCGCCGCATCGCGGGGACCCTGATGGGGCGCGAGCCCGGTCCGCCGACGTGCGAGAAGGGCTGGGTCCGCCAGTCGAGACCCTGAGGGAGCGTCAACAGCAGCGCGGTGTCCTGCTCCTGGGGCTGCACGTCCTCGTCGGCCGGACGCGCATCGGCGGCACGGCGGCCGGTACCGGCGCAGACCGTGAGACCGAAGGGGTTCCAGGGCGAGGCGCACAGCGCGTGCTCCGGAAGCACCTCCTCGTCCGCCAGGAGGGCGATGGGCTGCGCGCAGTCAGGGCAGACCACCCGGAACATCTCGAAGGTGTCGTACGCGTCGAGTTCGTCGTCGAGGGCGTCGGGTTCGACGCCCTCCGGCTCGGGCTCGGCGACCGCCTGGAGTCGCTTGGGTGCGGTACGACCAGGGCGCTTAAGACTCTGCATGGGATTCTCCCCCTCGGGCTGGGCCGTGAAGGCGCTGCGGCCTCGACCACAGCAAGCACTTCCCGCCCCGTCTCGGCGGTAATCACGAGAACATCACGGAGACCGTTCGGGGGCTGTGGCGTTCGTCACATGCCGCACGCAGGTGCCCGGCGCGGCCGTTTTGTCCCTCAGTCGGCGCACAGGACCCTCTCGGCCACATCACGAACCGGACATGACCTGGGGCGCTGAGGTATCGGAGGAGATCACGCGGGCTGTAAGTTCTTGCGTCATGGAGGAGCTGGACCGTCAGATCGTGCAGCTGCTCGTCAAGGACGGGCGGATGAGCTACACAGACCTAGGCAAGGCCACGGGCCTGTCCACGTCGGCCGTGCACCAGCGGGTGCGCCGGCTGGAGCAGCGTGGCGTCATCCGTGGATATGCCGCGGTCGTCGACCCGGAGGCCGTCGGGCTGCCCATGACCGCCTTCATCTCGGTGAAGCCGTTCGACCCCAGCGCCCCCGACGACATCGCGGACCGCCTGGCCGGCGTGCCCGAGATCGAGGCCTGCCACAGCGTCGCGGGCGACGAGAACTACATCCTCAAGGTGCGGGTGGCCACCCCGCACGAGCTGGAGGAACTGCTGGCGCGGCTGCGGTCGCTGGCAGGAGTCTCGACCCGGACCACGGTGGTGCTGTCGACGCCCTACGAGGCCCGGCCTCCCCGTATCTGACCCACCTGCGTGCGGGGCGGTCCCCGCCAGGCGCGAGACTGTTCCCCATGAGTGAGTCCACCGCCGCGCCCAAGACCGTCCTGCTCCGCCGAGGAGAGGTCCACAGCCCCGCCGACCCCTTCGCCACCGCGATGGTCGTCGAGAGCGGCCAGGTCGCCTGGGTGGGCTCCGAAGGCGCCGCGGACGCCTTCGCGGACGGCGTCGACGAGGTCGTCGACCTCGACGGTGCCCTGGTCACCCCCGCGTTCACCGACGCCCACGTCCACACCACCGCCACCGGCCTCGCCCTCACCGGCCTCGACCTGTCCGACGCGCCCTCCCTGGAGGCGGCCCTCGCCCTCGTACGGGACTTCGCCGCCGCCCGCCCGCAGGACCGCGTCCTGCTCGGCCACGGCTGGGACGCCGCCCGCTGGCCCGGTGGACGCCCGCCCACGCGCGCGGAACTCGACGCCGCCACCGGCGGCCGCCCCCCTCTACCTCTCCCGCACTCGACGTCCACTCGGCGGTCGTGACGACGGCCCTGCTCGACATGACGTCCCTCGGGCACGTCGACGGCCCGCTCACCGCCGACGCCCACCACGCCGTGCGCGCCACCGCGCTCGGGGCCATCACCCCGCCCAGCGCGTCGAGGCCCAGCGCACCGCCCTCGCCCACGCGGCCTCCCTCGGCATCGGATCGGTGCACGAGTGCGCCGGGCCGGACATCTCCTCCGAGGACGACTTCACCGGGCTGCTGCGGCTCGCCGCCGAGGAGGCCGGCCCGCGCGTCGTCGGCTACTGGGCCGAGCGGGACGTCGAGAAGGCGCGCGAGCTGGGCGCGCTGGGCGCCGCGGGAGACCTCTTCGTCGACGGCGCCCTCGGCTCCCACACCGCCTGTCTGCACGGCCCCTACAGCGACGCCGAGCACACCGGCACCGCCTACCTGGACGCTGCCGCCGTCGCCGCCCACGTCGCCGAATGCACCGAGGCGGGTTTCCAGGCGGGCTTCCACGCGATCGGCGACGCCGCCGTCACCGCGGTGACCGAGGGCGTGCGCGCCGCCGCCGAGAAGGTCGGCCTGGCCCGCGTCCGCGCCGCCCGGCATCGGCATCGAGCACGCCGAGATGCTCACGCCGGAGACGATCGCCGCCTTCGCCGAGCTGGGCCTCACCGCCTCCGTGCAGCCCGCGTTCGACGCGCTGTGGGGCGGCGAGGAGGGCATGTACGCGCAGCGCCTGGGCGCCGAGCGGGCCCGCACCCTGAACCCCTTCGCGGCCCTCCTGCGGGCCGGCGTACCGCTGGCCTTCGGCTCCGACAGCCCGGTCACCCCGCTCGACCCCTGGGGCACCGTCCGCGCCGCCGCCTTCCACCGCACTCCCGAGCACCGGATCTCGGTCCGCGCGGCGTTCACGGCCCACACGCGGGGCGGCTGGCGGGCGATCGGCCGGGACGACGCGGGCGTCCTGGTGCCGGGCGCACCGGCCGACTACGCGGTCTGGCGCACCGACGAGCTGATCGTCCAGGCCCCGGACGACCGCGTCGCCCGCTGGTCCACCGACCCCCGCTCCGGCACCCCCGGCCTGCCCGACCTCTCCCCGGGCGCCGACCTGCCCGTCTGCCTGCGCACGGTGGTGGGCGGACGGACGGTGTTCGTGCGGCCGAGCGAGTGATCTCCCGGGGTGGCGCGGCTCCCAACGGCTGCCGCCGCCCCGTCTCGCGACCTGCGCATCCTCGGCACTGACCTGGGCATTGAGGAAAGACGCGCAGGTCAAACGGCTGTTGACAGGCGACGGCAGGGGGCCGGTAGGTTCGGCCCAGTCCACCACCGGACGCCCTACCGGGGAACGTCCGCGAACTCGTCGCCGCGCCGCTGGGTCAGGGACGGTGTGCCGCACCGGGGCACCGCCACTGGCAGCCAGGCTCAGCGCCCGCGCCGCTGCGAGGGAACGTTCCGGCCGGTCGGGGAGGTGTGACCCGGGTGGGCCCGGGCGCTCAGTAGACAACGGCTTTCGGTCGACCCGCAGCCAGCGGGTCCCAGGTCGGCCCGAAGGGCGCCGGGCCCCCATCCGCCGCACGCACAGATGCCGAAGACGTCGCCCTTACCCACCTCTTGTTAAAACGACACCACCATACGAACGTCCTGTCACGTCGTCGTACGTGCCGCCGACTATGGTGGACCCCTGCGTACGGACTGAAGGGGCAGTAGTGAACGACGGCGACGGGACCCTCGCGGGGAGGCAGTTCGGCCCGCTCGGCACGGCCTTGGTGATCATCCCGACCTACAACGAGGCCGAGAACATCAAGAAGATCGTGGCCCGGGTCCGCAAGGCGGTTCCCGAAGCGCACGTCCTGGTCGCCGACGACAACAGCCCGGACGGCACCGGCAAGCTCGCCGACGAGCTCGCCGCCACCGACGACCACGTCCAGGTCCTGCACCGCAAGGGCAAGGAGGGCCTCGGCGCCGCCTACCTCGCGGGCTTCCGCTGGGGTCTGGACAACGGCTACGGCGTCCTGGTCGAGATGGACGCCGACGGCTCCCACCAGCCCGAGGAACTGCCCCGCCTGCTGACCGCCCTCAAGGGTGCCGACCTCGTCCTCGGCTCCCGCTGGGTGCCGGGCGGCCGGGTCGTGAACTGGCCCAAGTCCCGCGAGTTCATCTCCCGCGGCGGCAGCCTCTACTCGCGGGTCCTGCTCGACGTCCCCATCCGCGACGTCACCGGCGGCTACCGTGCTTTCCGCCGCGAGACCCTGGAGGGCCTCGGCCTCGACGAGGTCGCCTCCCAGGGCTACTGCTTCCAGGTCGACCTGGCCCGCCGCGCGATCAAGTCCGGCTACCACGTCGTCGAGGTGCCCATCACGTTCGTCGAGCGCGAACTCGGCGACTCCAAGATGAGCCGCGACATCCTCGTGGAGGCCCTGTGGCGGGTCACCACCTGGGGCGTGGGGGAGCGGGTCGGCAAGGTGCTGGGCCGCGACAAGAGCCCGGGCGACAAGGCCTGACCTCGGACGTCCTACGGCCCACGGGGCCCCCGGTGGATCGTCCCCTTATCCCGTGTTGAGCCGTGCCCAGGCACACTGGACGCATGACGAGTGGCGCTTCGACCCCCACGTACCCCGCCCGACCCCCGCGCTCCCGGCTGCGCACGTTCCTGCCGCTGGGGATCGCGGCGTGGCTGGTGCTGGAGATCTGGCTGCTGACCGTGGTCGCCGGCGCCGCGACCGGGTTCACGGTGTTCCTGCTGCTGCTCGCCGGGCTCGTGCTCGGCGCGGTGGTCATCAAGCGGGCGGGCCGCCGGGCCTTCCAGAACCTCAACGAGACGCTCCAGCGCGGCACGGCCCCGTCCCGCGGCGGGGGCAACGGCCTGATGATGCTGGGCGGCCTGCTCCTGATGATCCCGGGCCTGATCTCGGACGTGGTCGGCCTGGTGCTGCTGATCCCGCCGGTCCAGAAGGCCCTCAGCCGCTACACGGAGCGGACGGTCGAGCGCCGGCTGCGGGAGGCCGCCCCGGGCACCCTGGGTGACGCCTTCCAGCAGGCCCGGATGCACCGTCCCGACGGCAAGGTGGTCCAGGGCGAGGTCATCCGGGACGAGCCGGGCCGGGCCTCCGAGGAGCCGCGCCCGCCGCTGACGGGCTGACGGCACCGCGACAGCACTGCGGGCGACGGCACGCGGACATGACTGCGGGCGCCGTACATGGGATTCATGTACGCGCCCGCAGTCATGTCGTGCGCTGTGTTTACCCGCTCAGACCCTGGGGGCTATGCGGACTTGCGGCTGTCGCGCGGGTGAACGGCGATGTTCATCGCCCCCGAGCGGAGAACCGCCAGACGCTCCTCGAGGACCTCTTCGAGTTCCTCGCGGGTGCGCCGCTCCATCAGCATGTCCCAATGCGTACGCGCGGGCTTGGCCTTCTTCTCTTCAGGGCCGTCGCCGTCAACGAGGAGTGCCTGGGCCCCGCAGACCTTGCACTCCCACTCCGGCGGGATCTCCGCCTCGACCGAGAAGGGCATCTCAAACCGGTGCCCCTTCTCGCATGCGTACTCCACGGCCTGGCGCGGGGCCAGGTCGATGCCGCGGTCCGTCTCGTAGCTGGTCACCACGAGGCGCGTGCCGCGAAGAGCTCGCTCACTCATGAATCGTGCCTCCCGGGCTTGTCGCCCACAGGACAGGTGTCGCTGTCGTCGTCATCCGGTCAACGTCCGGTCGGCGGTAAAGATTCCCGTTCCGGGTCATGCGTCGCCGTCGTAGCCGCCCCTTGTTGTACCCACCGGCGCCCGGTTTGTCACATCTGCTAGCAGATGTCACCCAGCGTTTCGGCATCTTTGACGCGCAGTAACGGTACGCCAGGCAGGCCAAACGCGTACACTACCGCCCTTTGCCGTCGAACGCTAAATCTTCTCCGGAACGGCGTTGCCCGCGTCGCGGATCGCCTGCCGCACCGGAACCCGCGCGAGCAGGACGAACCCGAGCGCGAAGAAGGCGACCAGGGAGATGATCGCGTCCCGGTAGCTTCCGGTGAGCTGGTAGGTGATCCCGAACAGCAGGGGCCCCAGCCAGCTCATGCCCCGGTCGCTCATCTCGTACGCCGAGAAGTATTCGGCCTCCTTGCCCGGCGGTACGAGATGGGAGAACAGGGAGCGGGACAGGGCCTGGCTGCCGCCGAGGACGAGGCCGATCCCGGCGGCCAGCACGAAGAACCACACCGGTGCTCCGGCGGGCAGGAAGTACCCGGCCGCCAGGGTCACCGTCCACGCCACGAGCGAGCCGAGGATCGTCCGCTTGGCGCCGTGGGTGCGGGCCAGCCGGCCCATGCCGAGCGCGCCAGCGACGGCCAGCACCTGGACGAGCAGCACTGCCCCGATGAGCGTCGACTGGCCGAGGTCCAGTTCCTCGGAGCCGTAGATCGACGCCTGGGAGATCACGGTCTGGATGCCGTCGTTGTAGACGAGGTACGCCAGCAGGAAGGCGAGCGTCAGCGGGTGGCGGCGCATGTCGCGGACGGTTGCCGCCAGCTGCCGGAAGCCCGGGGCGGTCGCCTCCTTCGCCGGGGTCCGGCGGTCGCGCAGCCGTCGTAGCGGTACGAGTGTGAAGGCGCCCCACCACAGACCCGCCGAGGCCAGGCAGATCCGGACGGCCATGCCCTCGGACAGACCGAAGGAGTCGTGGGCGGTGTAGAGGACCAGGTTCACGACCAGGACGAGGGAGCCCGCCGCGTAGCCGAAGGCCCAGCCGCGCGAGGAGACCGCGTCGCGTTCCTCGGGCGGGGCGATCTGCGGGAGGTAGGAGTTGTAGAGCATCGTCCCGACCGCGGACGCCGCGTTCGCGACGATCAGCAGCAGACCGCCCAGGAGGTAGCGGTCGCCGCCGAGGAAGAACATCGCCGTCGTGGCCGCGGCGCCCGTGTAGGCGGCGGCCGCCAGGAGCGGCTTCTTGCGGCCCGTGCGGTCGGCCGCCGCGCCGACCAGGGGCATCAGCAGCACCGCCACGATCACCGACAGGGACACCGAGTACGCGAAGAACGACCCCGCGCGGACCGGGACACCCAGGGGGTGGACGTAGCCGTCCGCGTCGGCGGCGTCCTCGGCGACCGACGTCAGATAGGGGCCGAGGAACACGGTGAGCACGCTCGTCGAGTAGACGGAGCACGCCCAGTCGTAGAAGTACCAGCCGCGCTGCTCGCGCCGCCGGTCGGCGGCCTCCGCCACCAGGGTCTCCGTGCCCATCCCGCCCCTCGCTGGTCCGCGCGCGGGTGGGGGTTCCGGGGGCGGGAGGTCGGTCAGACCCAGACGCCGCGGTCCTCCATGACCTTGCGCAACGTGTCGATGTGATCGGTCATGATGCCATCGACTCCCAGGTCCAGAAGACGGTGCATGCGGTCGGGATCGTTGATGGTCCACACGTGCACGTGCAGCCCGCGCGCGTGGGCGGCGCGGACGAAGCGGTGGTCCACGACCTGGATGCCCGACTGGGTCTCCGGCACCTGGGCGGCGACCGCGGAAGCGCGCAGCGCGGCAGGCACCCCCCAGGACCGCATCCGCAGATTGAGGACGCCCCGGGTGCCGTACGACGTCGCCAGGCGCGGGCCCGCCAGCCGCTGGGCACGCACGACCCGCGCCTCGGAGAACGAGCCGACGCAGACGCGGTCCCAGGTGCCGGTGCGCTCGACCAGGTCCAGCAAGGGGTGCAGCGCCGACTCGGCCTTGAGGTCGACGTTCCAGCGGGCGTCGGGGAACGTCTCCAGGAGCTCCTCGAACAGGGGTACCGGCTCCCTGCCCGCCACGCGCGCGTGGCTCACCTCCGCCCAGGGCAGGTCCGCGATCCGGCCCGCCCCGTCGGTCACCCGGTCCAGGGTCGCGTCGTGGAAGGCGACGAGCTTCCCGTCCGCCGTGGCGTGGACGTCGGTCTCCAGATAGCGGTAGCCCGTCTCCACCGCCCGCCGGAACTGCAGCAGGGTGTTCTCCAGACCGTCCGCCGCGCCGCCCCGGTGGGCGAAGGGGATCGGGCCGGGGTGGTCGAGGTACGGGTGACGTATCCGGATGCTCACCGACGCAGTATGGCTCTGCGGGGTTGCCCGCCGGCAACGACCGTGCTGCGGTCCGGTGCCGAGGGAACATCGAACAACCGCAGGAACACCTGAGCCAGCGGGCCGATCGAGACCGCGTACAGCACGGTCCCGACACCGATCGTGCCGCCGAGCAGGAAGCCCGTCGCGACGACCGCGATCTCGACGGCCGTCCGCATCAGCCGGATCGAGCGCCCCGTGCGCCGGTGCAGACCGGTCATCAGGCCGTCCCGGGGGCCGGGGCCGAAGCGGGCGGCGATGTAGAGGCCGGTGGCCGCTCCGTTGAGGACGATGCCGGCGACGAGCAGAGGGATCCGCACGGCCAGGCTGTGGACCTCGGGAACGGCCGCGAGGGTCCCGTCCATGGCCACGCCGATCACGAAGACATTGGAGACGGTGCCGAGGCCGGGCCGCTGACGCAGCGGGATCCACAGGAGCAGCACCGCCGCGCCCACGATGATCGACACGACACCGATCGTCAGGCCGGTCAGTTCGGCGAGGCCCTGGTGCAGCACGTTCCAGGGCTCCAGCCCCAGGCCCGCCTCGACGAGCAGCGCCGAACTCGCACCGTAGAGGACGAGACCTGTGTACAGCTGGATCAGCCGACGCCCGAGTCGGCGCTGGGTGGACAAGTGGTGCCCCCTGTGGTCGTGGTGGCCTGGTCCATGACACCCTGGGGCTTGGGTGGAAGCATCATCCATGGCCAATTCGGGGAAGGTGGACTGATTTCCATGGCGCAGTGGACCTCGGCGGTGGGACCGGCGCAGCTCGCCCGGCTGCTCAACTCCCAGCAGGACCGCCCGGCAGGCCCCGGCACCCGCCGCCCGCCCGCCTACCGCGCACTCGCCGACGGCATCCGGTTGCTGGTCCTCGAGGGCCGCGTCCCGGTGGCCGCCCGCCTGCCCGCCGAACGCGAACTGGCCCTCGCCCTGTCCGTCAGCCGTACGACGGTGGCGGCGGCCTACGAGGCACTGCGCACCGAGGGATTCCTGGAGTCCCGGCGCGGGGCGGGGAGCTGGACGGCCGTACCGGCCGGCAACCCGCTGCCCGCCCGGGGCCTTGAACCCCTGCCGCCCGAGGCGCTCGGCTCGATGATCGACCTCGGCTGCGCGGCCCTGCCCGCGCCCGAGCCGTGGCTGACCCGTGCGGTGCAGGGCGCCCTGGAGGAACTGCCGCCGTACGCCCACACGCACGGCGACTATCCCGCCGGGCTGCCCGCGCTGCGCTCGATGATCGCCGACCGGTACACCGCGCGAGGCATTCCGACCATGCCCGAGCAGATCATGGTGACGACCGGCGCGATGGGCGCGATCGACGCCATCTGCCATCTCTTCGGGGGCCGGGGCGAGCGCATCGCCGTCGAGTCGCCGTCGTACGCCAACATCCTCCAGCTGATGCGGGAGGCGGGGGCGCGGCTGGTGCCGGTCGCGATGGCCGACGGGCTGGCCGGCTGGGACATGGACCGCTGGCGGCAGGTGCTGCGGGACGCGGCACCCCGGATCGCCTACATCGTCGCCGACTTCCACAACCCGACCGGCGCGCTCGCCGACGACGACCAGCGGCGGCAGCTGGTGGACGCGGCGCGCTCCGCGGGGACCGTGCTGGTCGCCGACGAGACCATGACGGAGCTGTGGCTGGACGAGGACGTCGAGATGCCACGGCCGGTGTGCGGCTTCGACCCCGCCGGGTCCACCGTGATCACCGTCGGCTCGGCCAGCAAGGCGTTCTGGGCCGGGATGCGGATCGGGTGGGTGCGGGCGGCGCCGGACGTGATCCGCAGCCTCGTCGCCGCGCGGGCCTATGCCGATCTGGGGACGCCGGTGCTGGAGCAGCTGGCCGTGAACTGGCTGTTCAGCACGGGGGGTTGGGAGCAGGCGGTGGATGTCCGGCGGGTGCAGGGGCGGGAGAACCGGGACGCCTTGGTGGCGGCGGTGCGCCGGGAGCTGCCGTCGTGGGAGTTCGACGTGCCGCGCGGTGGGCTGACGCTGTGGGTGAGGGCGGGCGGCCTGTCCGGGTCGCGGCTGGCCGAGGCGGGGGAGCGGGTCGGGGTGCGGGTGCCGTCCGGGCCGCGCTTCGGGGTCGACGGGGCCTTCGAGGGGTATGTGCGGCTGCCGTTCACGGTGGGGGGTGCCGTCGCCGACGAAGCCGCCGCGAGGCTGGCCGCGGCGGCACGGATCGTGGAGAGCGGGGGGACGGGAGGCGGGGAGGCGCCGCGTACGTTTGTGGCCTAGGGGCGCCTGTCGTTTTTGGGGGCGCGGGGCTGTGTCGATTTGCGGCTACCGCCGCGTGGGCTCGAGCCAGCCCCCACGCACCCGCAGCCGCACGGCTACCGCAACCACCTACGGCGCTTCGGCGACCACCGCCTCCACCGGAACGGACTCCGCGTCCACCGGCGTCGTCCTGGGCGGCAGCAACGCCAGCACCGCTTGCCGGTCCGCCTCACTCGTCTCGTCGTCGTACGGGTCCGGTGTCGACGGCACCTGGAGCCGATGCACCGGCCCCGTACCGAGGCGGGCATAACCCCGGCCCGGCGGGACGTCGGAGACCGGCGTGGTGTGCGGGGGAGCGCCCAGCACCGCTTCCACCTGCCCGGGCGTCGCCGGGCCGAGGACGACCCGCGCGCGGGTGTGCTGCCGTACCGCGTCACTCAGTACGTCCGCGCTGTCGAACTGGTCGGCCACGACCACGGTGACGCAGGCCGCCCGGCCGTGGCGCAGCGGGACCTGGAGGAGGGACTGCGGGTCCCGGTGGCCGTCGGCCGCGGCCAGGTGGGTGAAGGCGCTGGGGCGGTCCAGGAGGATCCACAGGGGGCGCCGGGTGTCGTCCGGCGGCGGGTGGCCCGCCTGGCGGGCGCGGTTCATGGCGATCAGGCGCCGCTCGGTCTCGGTGGCGGCCCATTCGAGGCTGGCCAGGGCGCCGGTGAGCCCGCACTCGACCGCCAGGACGCCGTCCCGGCCGGTCAGGCACGCGTACTCGCCGGTGCCGCCGCCGTCGACGATGACGACGTCACCGTGGGGCAGGGCCTGGAGGGCGATGGAGCGCAGCAGGGTCGAGGCGCCGGTGCCCGGCTGGCCCATGACCAGCAGATGGGGTTCCGTGGAGCGGACGCCGGTGCGCCAGACGACGGGGGGTACGTCGCGCTGCTCCTCGCCGTGGGTGAGGGGCAGGGTGCGCTGGACCTCGGTGGGGTCGGTGAAGCCGAGGACCGTCTCGCCGGGAGCCGTGACGAATCGCTGGGCGGCGATGTCGGTGGGCAGCGGCGGCAGGACGGTGACGGAGAGCTGGTTGCCTCCTCGTCCCAGGCGAAGCGGTACTCGCGGCCGCGGCCCGACTTGGCGTGCAGCAACTGCTCGATGCGCGCGCGTGCGTCGGCCTCGCCGTCCGTGAAGTAGGCGGGGTAGCGGATCACGAGCTGGGTGATGCGGCTCGTCTCGTCGAACTCGTACTCAGGGAAGGCCTTCTCCCACTCGCCGCCGTGGGCGTAGAGCGGAGCGGGGTCCTCGGCCGTCGAGAAGTACGGCACCAGGGCCTCGTAGAGGGACTTCAGCCGCTGGGTCTGCGACTCGTCCGGGCCTTCCGGCGCGGGCGGGGTGCGGTCCCGGCCCTGCCATGCTGCCGCCGCCATCAGGACGATGACGGCGAGCAGCGGACCGTACGGCACCAGGGCCACGACCAGGACCACCGACGCCACCAGGAAAAGCAGCGGCCCGCGCTTGTCCTTGGGGGTGTCGGCCCACTTGCGCCGCCCGGCCGAGGCCAGCCGGCGCAGTCCGCGGGTGATCGTGATCAGCGGGTGGAGGACGTCGGTGGCGCTGTCGGCCGCCGTCCGGGCCAGCTCCCGGCTCCGGGCGATCTGCGCGCTGCCTGTGCTCAGGATGCGGGGGAGGGGGCGCCGGGCCACTGCAGTCTCCTGAAAGTGCGTACGGAAGGGAGGGACGCCTGGGGAAGGGGCGTCGGAAGAAGCGGCGTCAGAACTTGATGCCGCCGAGCAGGCTCGCCAGGCTCTCCCCGCCGGCTCTGATGCTCGGAGCGATGGCGGTGCTCGCGAGATAGAAGCCGAAGAGGGCGGCGACAAAGGCATGCGACGCCTTGAGTCCGTCCTTGCGGAAGAAGAGGAAGACGATGATGCCGAGCAGGACCACGCCTGAGATGGACAGGATCATTTGAGGTCTCCTGGTTCGGGGGGACAGTCACCATGAGTACTTCCAGGCTCACAGGATGTATCCATACGATAAAAGGTGCAACCGGGTGAAATTCGGGATGTTTCACCCGCTTGACGGGGGCGGCTTGGGCCGGATGAGCAGGGGACTTGCGCCCGACCGGGTCAGTGGTGATCTTTACCTCCGGCACATCGGGTCATGTGCCGCGCGAGCCAGTACCCTGGCGATTCACCTGAACGGTTGTATGAGAGGCGGTCCGGCCGATGAGTGAAGCCCCCGACCCCGAGGTCGTGGAGCTGGCGACCAAGATCTTCGATCTGGCCCGCAGGGGGCAGACCGAGGCGCTCGTGTCGTACGTCGACGCAGGCGTTCCGGCCAACCTCACCAACGACCGCGGTGACTCCCTCGTGATGCTCGCCGCCTATCACGGCCACGCCGAGGCGGTGCGCGCGCTGCTCGCGCGCGGGGCCGCCGCCGACGAGGTCAACGACCGAGGCCAGACCCCCCTCGCGGGGGCGGTCTTCAAGGGGGAGACGGAAGTGATCAAGGCACTTCTGGAGGGCGGCGCCGATCCGGCCGCGGGGACCCCGTCGGCCGTCGACACCGCTCGGATGTTCGGCAAGGCCGAACTTCTCGAACTGTTCGGCGCACACTGATCCGAACGCTCTGACCAGCGAAAACACAGAAAACGGGGGAGGCGGTACAGGGCCGCCGAAATTTCGGTCGCGGCAGATGTAAGTGCCGAGTCATCATGGCGTCGTGATTCACGGACGCGATGGCTGGGCAGGTGTTGCCGCACCGCGCGGGCCGTGATGCGGCCCGCATGGGCCACCGACGAGAGGCAGAGAGAAATGGTCTACAGCAAGCAGGAAACGGCGGGCGCCCCGACGTGTTGTCACGCGGCCAGGTGAAGCAAGAACCCCGGTTGCGTCGACGCTTGATGTGAGGCTGTTTCCCATGTTCGAACCGGTCATAGCGCCCAGCGGTACGCTGCTCGGCCTGCTCCAGCGGGGCCGCGGCGACGGTACGCTGCACGCGCTCACCGCCCCGCGGGCCGAAGCGCTCGCGGCGCTGAACCACTGTGTGGTGCGGGATCCCCGCCACGACTGGCAGGTGGAGAACCGCTCCCTTTACTACGCCCGGCTCTACCTCGACCTGGGCGGCGAGCTCGACCGCATCGAGGCCCACCTCTTCGACGTCGAGGACCATCTCGACGACGAGGAGTCACGGACGGGTCTCGCCCTGGCGGTCCTCGGGCACCTCGCCTCCTACGGCAGGCGGGACGCGCTCGAACTGCTGCGCAGGTACGCCGCCACGGGCGCCAACTGGGCCTGGGCCCTGGACGAGCTGGCCCTCAGGGACGACGACGCCGGGCTGCGCGCCCTCGCCGTCCCGGTACTGGCCCGTTTCGGTACCGACGCCGAGGGCGAGGCCGAACTGGCCGCCACCGTGCGCGACGCCTTCGAACCCCGGCCCTGGCGGCTGTGGGCCGAGGATCCGCGCGAAGCGATCGCCACGCGCGTGCGTGCCGCTCAGGAAGCCGGCTGCTTCGACCGCTGGCAACGGCAGATGCGACCTACCGGGCCGTCCGGGGTGGGAGCGTGCAGGCGGTCTTCGAGTGGGCCGAGCAGGGCGTCGAACGCGGCGCCGCGCTCCATGTCCCCGCCGCGCGCTGCCTCATGGCGGTCGCCGGACCCGAGGACCGGCCCGAGATCGTCGCCGCCGCCAAGGACGGCACCGAGGGAGCCCGCTGCACCGCGCTGCGCTACCTCGCCGACGGCAACGATCCCGACGCACTCGATCTGATCGAGGCGGCCGTGGTCACCGGCTCGGCGCCGGTCGTGGAGGCCGCTGTCGGCGCATTCGAACGGATGCGCAGCATCGCCGCCGTGGACCGTGCCCGCAGCTGGGCCCACCGGCCCGATCCGCTGGGCGCCGCCGCCGGACGCATGCTCGCCTGCCGCGGCGGAGCCGAGGACAAGGACCTGGTCCTCGCCGCTCTGCGCGAGGCCGTACGGGGCGAGGGGCCGGACGCGCCGACCCTGTGGACCCTCGTCGACGGCACCGGACGGCTCGGCATCGCCTGCGCCGCCCCCGTACTGCGCCATGTCTACCGCGAGACGGCCTCGTCCCATCTGCGCGGCCGGGCCGCCCGGGCCCTCGCCGCCACCGACCCCTCCTTCGCCACCGGCTTCGCCGTCGAATGCCTCTGGGACTGCGAGGAGACCACCCGCGAGATCGCCGCCCGGCACGCCGAGACCGCCGACGCCCGCGTCGTCGAGCAGCTCCGCCGGCTCGCCGCCGACCCGGCCGAGGAGGCCGAGGTCCAGACCGCCGTCCGCAGCCGGATCGGCCCTCCGGACACCGCAGCCATGTGACGGCACGCCCTCAGGGTGAACTCGGGACGACCCGCGGGTCAGGCGCGTATGGACGGGGCCTGACCTGCGCGGGTGTGCGACGTAACGCTCACGGGACGTTCCCCGTCCGGAAAGATCCACGTTGACGCGTTCACGTCCGGTGCGGCGACAACACCGGTATGCGTGTCGTCATCGTGACCGAATCCTTTCCCCCCGACGTGAACGGCGTGGCCCACTGCGCGCTCCAGACCGCCCGGCACCTCGTGGATCGCGGTCATTCCCCGCTCGTCGTCGCGCCGGCCACCGCGGCCGGTACCGGGCCCGACGCCTCCGCCGCCGTGCCCCCGTCGTCCGTGTCCCCTCCCTCCCCCTGCCGGGCTACCCCCAGGTCCGCGTCGCCCTCCCCAGCCGGCGCGTCGCCGCGGCCATCGCCGAGCACCGCGCGGACCTCGTCCACCTGGCCAGCCCCTTCGTCCTCGGCGTCCGCGGCATGGCGGCGGCCGCCCGGCTGGGCCTGCCCGCCGTCGCCGTCTACCAGACCGACCTCGCCGGATACGCCCGCACCTACGTCCACGCCGGCGAGGCCGCCGCGTGGCGCCGCATCCGCTCCGTCCACGCCGCCGCCGACCTCACCCTCGCCCCGTCCAGCGCCGCCCTGCACGACCTGGAGTCCCACGGCGTCCCCCGGGTGCGGCTGTGGCCGCGCGGCGTGGACACCGCCCGCTTCCACCCCGGGCTGCGCGACGAGGCGCTGCGCCGAGAACTCGCCCCGAACGGTGAGCTGATCGTCGGCTACGTCGGGCGGCTCGCCCCCGAGAAGCAGGTCGAGCTGCTGGCAGGCGTGTGCGGTCTGGAGGGCGTCCGCGTGGTCGTGGTGGGCGACGGACCGAGCCGGCCGGCACTGACCGAAGCCCTGCCCGGCGCGGTCTTCCTGGGCCGCCGCACTGGCGACGAACTGGCGCGACTCTTCGCCTCCTTCGACGTCTTCGCGCACACCGGCCCCTTCGAGACCTTCTGCCAGACCGTGCAGGAGGCCATGGCCAGCGGCGTCCCCGTGGTCGCGCCCGCGGCCGGCGGGCCGCTCGACCTCGTCGCCCACGGCCGCACCGGGCTGCTGGTGCCGCCGCGCGACGCGGCCGCCGTCCGGGACGCCGTGTGGGCCCTGGCCGCCGATCCCGGACTGCGGGCCGCGTACGGCGCCGCGGGACGGGCGACGGTCGAGGGGCGCACCTGGGCGGCCGTCGGGGACCAGCTGCTGGGGCACTACGCGGGTGTGCTGGCCGACCGGCGGATGGTGGTGGCGGCATGACCGGATCATGGACCGCCGGCGGGGGCGACCTCCGGCCCCTGCGGATCGTCCGGCTCGCGAACTTCGTCGCGCCCGCATCGGGCGGCCTGCGCACCGCGCTGCGTGAGCTCGGCAAGGGCTACAAGGCGGCCGGGCACGAGCCCGTGCTCGTCGTGCCGGGCGAGCGGGTCAGCGACGTGGAGACCGAGCAGGGGCGGGTGATCACCCTGCCCGGGCCGCTGCTGCCGGGCACCGGCGGCTATCGCGTGCTCGCCGACCGGCGGCGGGTGACCCGGCTCCTGGAGGCGCTGCGCCCCGACCGCCTGGAGGTCTCCGACCGTACGACCCTGAGGTGGACCGGCAAGTGGGCGCGACGCGCGCGGGTGCCGGCCGTGATGGTCTCCCACGAGACCGCAGATGGCGTGCTGCGCACCTGGGGCGTCCCCGAGGGCGCGGCCCGGCGTGCCGCCGACGCGCTGAACGTCCGTACCGCACACACCTACGCGCGCGTGGTGTGCACCACCGAGTTCGCCGAGCGGGAGTTCGTCCGGATCGGCGCGCGCAATGTCGTACGGGCGCCCCTCGGCGTCGATCTGTCCGAACGGCACCCGGCGCTGCGCGACACGCGGCTGCGTGGCGTCTACGCGCGCGTGGACGAGACGCTGCTGGTGACATGCACCCGGCTGTCGGTGGAGAAACGACCCGGCACCGCGCTGGACGCCCTGGAGGCGCTCGTACGGCGGGGGCGGCGGGCGGTGCTGGTGGTGGCCGGGGACGGGCCCTTGCGGCCGCGGCTCGAACAGCGGGCGCGGGAGCGCGGGTTGCCGGCCGTCTTCCTCGGGCACGTCACCGACCGCGGGCTGCTCGGCGCCCTCCAGGCGTCCGCCGACGTGTGCCTGGCCCCCGGGCCCGCCGAGACGTTCGGGCTCGCCGCGCTGGAGGCGATGGCCTGCGGCACGCCCGTCGTCGTGAGCGCCTCCTCCGCGCTGCCCGAGGTGATCGGGGCGGCGGGAGCGGTCGCGGCGGATCACGGAGCCGCCTTCGCGGACGCCGTGGAGATGCTGCTCGACCGTCCCTTCGACGAGCGCCGCAGGGCCGCACGCGCGCGTGCGGAGTGCTTCGGGTGGGGGACGGCCGTGGAGGCGTTCCTCGCCGCGCACGACGCGACGGTGAGGGTGCGTGAGGTCGGCGTACAGCGGGCCGTTCTAGGCGGCGTTCAAGGCGGCGCACAGGACGCCGTTCAGGGCGGTGTTCAAGGCGGCGGGGGCTTGCGATGAGACCCCTGCGGTTCGTCGCCCTCGGTGACTCGCTGACCGAGGGGGTGGGCGACCCCGTCGGCGACGGCTGGCGGGGCTGGGCCGCCCTGCTCGCCGAAGGGCTCGGCCCGGCCGTGGAGTTCACCAACCTCGCGGTCGGCGGGGCCCAGACCCGGGACGTGCTGGAACGGCAGCTGCCCGTCGGACTGGCCCTGCGTCCGGACGTCGTGTCCGTCGTCGTCGGCGTCAACGACACCCTCCGCTGCACCTTCGACATCCACGCCGTGGCCGCCCGGCTCGACGCGGTGTACGCCGCCTTCACCGCGCAGGGAGCGCTGCTGCTCACGGCCTGCTTGCCCGATCCCGGCGCGATGCTCGGGCTGCCGGGGGCGCTGGCGAGCCCGTTGGCCCGGCGGCAGCGGGCGGTCAACTCCGTGGTCCACGCGCTGTCGGAGCGGTACGGGGCGGCGCATCTGCACGCCGCCGAAGGGGCGTGGGTCACCGACCGCGCGATGTGGAGCGCGGATCGGCTCCACCCGGGTGAGCGGGGGCACCGGCAGCTGGCCGTACGGTTCCACGCGGTGCTGGCGGAGGCCGGGCTCGCGACGGGGGCGGCGCCTTCGCCCGAGCCCGAGTTCGCGCAGCCCACCAAGTCGGCGAGTCTGTGGTGGCTGGCCACGGCGGGGACGGGATGGGTCGCCCGGCGGTGCACGGATCTCTTGCCGCAGTTGCTTCGGCTCGCGGTGGACGAGATGCGTCATCGGGTTCGGGGGACGAGCGCGCGGCTGGATCTCGGCGCGACTGCGGCGGTTTCTGCTGCTTTGTCCGCACTGTCCGTGCCGGAGGCGGCGTAGTGGTCTTCACCGGGAGCGCGTGGGGGCCGGTCGCCCAGCTCCCACGCGTCTCCGGGTGAGGTCAGCGCCTGCGCATCCCCAGGAAACGGACCGGCGTTCCTGGTACCGCCTGGGCCGCCGCCGAGAGGTCTTCGGTACGCACCACCGCGATGACGGGGTAACCGCCTGTGGTCGGGTGGTCCGCCAGGAACACCACCGGCCGCCCGTCCGGCGGCACCTGGACCGCGCCCAGGACCATGCCCTCGCTGGGGAGTTCACCCGGCCGGGCCCGCTCCAGCGCGGGGCCCTCCGTGCGCAGGCCGATGCGATTGCTCGCGGGGGACACCCGGTAGGGGCGGGACGTGAAGGCCCGTACCGCCTCCGGGGTGAACCAGTCGTCGCGCGGGCCGAGCGTCACCCGGAGGACGAGTTCCGTCGGAGGCGCCGGCTGCGGGGCGACGTCCACGCGCGCGTGGAGGTGTGTCGGAGTGCCCAGGGGGAGGACCGTGCCGTCCGTGAGCGGAGCCGGGCCCAGGCCGGAGAGGAGGTCGGTGGAGCGGCTGCCGAGCACCGGCTCGACCGTGATGCCGCCGGAGACGCCCACATAGCTCCGTAGCCCGCGCAGGGCGGTTCCGACGTCCAGGAGCGCCCCGGCGGGCACCCGCACCGGCGCGCCCCACGCGACGGGGCGTCCGTCCACCCTCACCGGGCACGGAGCGCCGCCGACGGCCACGGTGACCGCCGAACGCGGCCGGAGGGAACAGCCGTTGAGCGTGGTCTCCAGGACGGCCGCCTCCGGCGGATTGCCGACCAGGCGGTTGACGAGGGCTGCCGCGGGGCCGTCCAGGGCTCCCGCGCGCGGGACGCCGAGGTGCGCGTGGCCCGGGCGGCCCCGTCCTGCACGGTGGTCAGCGCTCCGGCGCGCACGACGGCGAGGGCGCGGTCCGTCATGCCCCCACCGCCCCCACCGGTACGAACCTCACGCGCGTGCCCGGCGACAGCAGCGCGGCCGGTACGCGCGCGTGGTCCCACAGCACGGCCTCCGTGGTCCCGATCAGTTGCCAACCGCCCGGCGAGGACCGGGGGTACACGCCCGTGTAGGGCCCCGCCAACGCCACCGCGCCGGCGGGGACGGCCGTACGCGGCGTGGCTCGGCGTGGGACGTCGTACCGCTCCGGCAGGCCGGTGAGGTAGCCGAAGCCGGGGGCGAACCCGCAGAAGGCGACGCTGAACTCGGTGGCCGCGTGGATGCGGGCCACCTCGTGCGGTGCCACACCCCAGTGCGCGGCCACGTCGGCCAGGTCCGGGCCGTCGTAGCGCACGGGGAGTTCGACGACGGCACGCGCGCGCGGGGGAGCGGGGCGGGACGTCGGCGGCGGCCAGTTCGGCGGCGAGGCGGGCCGGGTCGGTCAGGCCGTCGAGGAGGACCGTGCGGGCCGCGGGGACGATCTCGCGGACCGACAGGGAGCCCTCCGCGCGGCGGCGCAGGAGTTCCGCGTGCAACGCCTGCGACTCGTCGCCCGACGACACCTCCAGGAGCAGCGCCGCGTCGCCGACGGGCAGCGCTCTCATGCTCATGCGAAGGCCTCCTCGCGTACGCCCGGTTCCGTGCCGACGGGCAGGGCTCTCGCGCTCTTGCGAGGGGCTCCGCGGCGTACGGGCAGGGCTCTCGCGCTCATGCGAAGGCCTCCACGCGCACGCCCGACTTCGTCAGCCGCTCCCGCACCCGGCGGGCCAGTTCCACGGCCCCCGGTGTGTCCCCGTGCAGGCACAGCGAGCGGGCCCGGACCTCGATGCGGGCGCCGGAGTGCGAGGTGACCACGCCGTCCCGGGCCAAGCCCACCGAGCGGTTCACCACGGCCTCCGGGTCGGTCACCACCGCCCCCTCCACGCGGCGTGACACCAGCGTGCCCTCGGCCGTGTACGCGCGGTCCGCGAACGCCTCCGTGACGGTCGGCAGGCCCGACTTGCCCGCCAGCTCCAGCAGCCGGGAGCCGGGCAGGCCGAGCACGGGCAGGGAGGCGTCCGCGAGGAGGACGCCCTCGACGACCGCGCCGGCCTGCTCCTCGTCGTGCACGACGCGGTTGTAGAGCGCACCGTGCGGTTTGACGTACGACACGCGCGTGCCGGCCGCGCGGGCGAAGACCTCCAGGGCACCGATCTGGTAGGCAACCTCGGCCGCCAACTCGGCGGGCGGCACGTCCATCGCGCGCCGCCCGAACCCCGCCAGGTCCCGGTAGGAGACCTGCGCCCCGATCCGTACGCCGCGCTCGGCCGCCTGCTCGCACACCCGCCGCATGGTGGCCGCGTCCCCGGCGTGGAAGCCGCAGGCCACGTTGGCGCTGGTGACGACGGACAGCAGCTCTTCGTCGTCGGTCAGCCGCCAGCGGCCGAAGCCCTCGCCGAGGTCGGCGTTGAGATCGATCGAGGTCATGGAACTTCCGTGTCTCCTTTCGGGGTGGGTGCGTGGGCCCTGCTCAGGCCACGCGGTACTGCTGGTCGCGGGCGTCGGTGAGGAACATCTGGCCCGGTGCGTGGGTGAGGGCGAACGGTGGCCGTGAGGCCATCACCGCGGCCTGCGGGGTCACCCCGCAGCCCCAGAACACCGGGATGTCGTCCGGGTGCAGGTCCACCGGGTCGCCGAAGTCCGGGCGGCCGAGATCCTCGATGCCGAGGGTCGTCGGGTCGCCGCAGTGCACCGGGCCGCCGTGCACCGCGGGGAGCAGGCTGCTCTCGCGGATCGCCGCCGACAGATGCTGCGGCGGCACCGGCCGCATCGACACCACCATCGGGCCGTGGATCCGCCCGGCGGGGCGGCACTGCCAACTGGTCTCGTACATCGGGACGTTGCGTCCCTGCTCGAGGTGCCGGATCGGGACGCCCGCCTCGGTCAGCGCCCATTCGAAGGTGAAGCTGCACCCGATCAGGAACGACACCAGGTCGTCCCGCCAGTGCGCGCGCACGTCGGTCGGCTCGTCCACGAGCTCGCCGTCCTGCCACACCCGGTAGCGCGGCAGGTCGGTCCGCAGGTCGGCGCCGGGCGCCAGCACTGTCGTAGGAGATCCGGCGTCGGTGACGTCGAGCACGGGACAGGGCTTGGGGTTGCGCTGGCAGAACAGGAGCATGTCGTACGCCCAGTCCGCGGGCACCGAGATCAGGTTGACCTGGGTGTGGCCCGCGGCGACTCCTGCCGTGGGGCCCGTGAGGCCGGCCCGGAAGCGGGTGCGGGCCTCTTGCGGGCTCCACGCACGCGCGTGCTCGTCGACGAGGGTCACGGGGCGGTCTTCGTCGTCGACAAGGGTCACGGGGCGGTCTTCGTCGTCGACGAGGGTCGCGGGGCGGGCTTTCGACACGGTCGTGAGACGGTCTTCCGTACGGTTCACGCGAGTTCCTTCCCACGGGTCTCCGGCAGCCCGAGCAGGGCCAGCGCGGCGAGCGCGTAACCGAGGGCGCCGAAGACCAGCGCGCCGCCCACACCCCAGCTGTCGGCCAGGAAGCCGACCGTGGTGGGGAAGACGGCGCCCACGGCACGCCCGGCGTTGTACGTGAAGCCCTGTCCCGTGCCGCGCACCGCCGTCGGGTACAGCTCGGCCAGGAAGGAGCCGAAGCCGCTGAAGATGGCCGACATGCAGAACCCGAGCGGGAAGCCGAGCACGAGGAGCAGGGTGTTGGCGCCGTCCGGGATGTTGGCGTACGCCAGGATGCAGATCGCCGACAGCAGGGCGAAGAGCCAGATGTTGCGGCGGCGGCCCAGGCGGTCGGTGAGATAGCCGCCGGTCAGATAGCCGAGGAAGGCGCCGGAGATCAGGAAGGTCAGATAACCGCCCGTACCGACGACCGACAGCCCTCGGTCGCTCTTCAGATACGTCGGCACCCAGGTGGCGAGCGTGTAGTAGCCGCCCTGGACGCCGGTCGACAGCAGCCCCGCGAAGATCGTCGTCCGCAGCAGCCCCGGTTTGAAGATCGCCGTGAACGGGGTCTTCCCGCCGCTCTTCTCCCGTACCGCGACCGCCTCGGGCGCGTCTTGGACGCGGCGGCGCAGCCAGACGACGAGCAGCGCGGGCAGGGCGCCGGTCCAGAACATCACGCGCCACGCCAGGTCGTCGTCGAGGAACGAGAAGACCAGCGTGTAGACGACGGCGGCCAGTGCCCAGCCCACCGCCCACGAACTCTGGACGGCGCCGAGGGTGCGGCCCCGGTGCTTCGCGTTCGCGTACTCGGCGACCAGGATCGCGCCGACCGCCCACTCGCCTCCGAAGCCGAGACCCTGGAGCGCGCGGAAGACCAGCAGCGACTCGAAGTTGGGTGCGAAACCGCAGGCCACGGTGAAGATCGCGTACGTGATCACCGTGATCATCAGGGCCCTGACCCGGCCGGCCCGGTCGGCAAGTACGCCCGCGAGGGCGCCGCCGACCCCGGAGGCGAGCAGCGTGACGGTGGTGAAGAGGCCGGTCTGGCCGCTGTCCAGGCCGAAGTACGCGGCCAGCGCGACCATGCTCAGCGGCAGCGTGAAGTAGTCGTAGGAGTCGAGGGCATAGCCGCCGAACGCGCCGGCGAAGGCGCGCCGGCCGCGCGGACCGAGGGCCCGGAACCAGCCCAACGCCCCGTCGTCGGCGGGGCGTTCGGTCTGTGGGGGCTGGGCGGTGAGGGCCTGGGAAGGGGGTGTCGTGCTCATGTGCACCTCGCAGTGGGAGGACGGAGGGTGCGGGACTGAGCCGTGCGGTGCGGGTCGTGCGTGGGGGATTCCTACGGTGCGATGTCGTAGCAAGGTAGAGGATCGTTGAACGATCCTTCAATACCCCTGTTGTTTCGTTCTCGTGACTGCGGTTGAATTCCGGGCATGGCAGAGCAGCTGAGCGGACTGGCCGACGACCGTGCCCTCCTGGGCCGCACCAGCACGGCGGAGCGCGTCTCGGACATCCTCAGGAGCCGCATCGCCGAGGGCTATTTCCCACCCGGCACCCGGCTGTCGGAGGACAGCATCGGCGGCGCCCTCGGGGTCTCCCGCAACACCCTGCGCGAGTCGTTCCGGCTGCTCACCCACGAGCGCCTGCTCGTCCACGAGCTGAACCGGGGGGTGTTCGTGCGGGTCCTGACGGTGGAGGACGTGGAGGACATCTACCGCACCCGACGGCTGGTGGAGTGCGCGGTGGTGCGGGGGCTGGGCGAGCCTCCGTACGCGCTCGACGGGCCCGCCGAGGCCGTCGAGGGGGGCCTGCGGGCGGTGCGCGAAGGTGACTGGAAAGGGTTGGGTACGGCCAACATCCACTTCCACCGGGAACTGGTCGCCCTCGCCGCCAGCGAGCGCACCGACGAACTCATGCGCAGCGTCTTCGCCGAGCTCCGGCTCGCCTTCCACGTGGTCGACGACCCGCGTCGGCTGCACGAGCCGTACCTGGCGCGGAACCAGCAGATCCTCCGGGCCCTGGAAGCGGGCGACAGGGCCGAGGCCGAGAAGCTGCTCGCGGTCTACCTGGACGACTCGCTGGAGCGGGTGGTCGAGGTGTACCGGCGCCGGGTGGGAGAGGACGACTAGCGTCGGGATCGCGCCGGTCGCCAGGGGTCTGTTCTGCGTCGTTTTAGTCGTTGTCAGACCGAGGACCTAGTCTGTGCACCGTGACTTCGCCTGCACCGACGGACAGTGTTCCGCCCCAGCTCAGCGCAGCGTCCCGTCCCGCTCCGGGCCCGGCCGCCGACGAGGGACTGGCGCGGCGGCTGCGCGCGCTCGCGTGCACCGCGCCGTTGCACGACCTGGACGCGCGCAAGGCGAACCTCGCGGGTGAGTACTCGGTGTACGGCATGGCGGAGGTCGCCCTCGCCGCCATCGACCTGGTCACCCTGAACATGGACTTCGACACCGGCGCCGACCACGACCAGATCGTCGCCCGCCTCATCCCGCGCATCGCCGCGCAGGCCCCCCAGCGGCCCGTCGCCGAGCACGAGCGCGTGGCCCGCTGGGTCCTGGAGAACCTGATCAACGTCGGCAGCGTCGACCGCGGCTTCCGTGCCGTGTACGGCACCTTCGCGCCGGATGGCACCTATGTGCGCCGCGACTACGACTTCAAGCTGATCGAGGAGGTGCCCGGCCCCGGCGGCTCGGTGTACCTCCGCACGACCGACGAGGCGGTCAACGTCCTCGTCGGAGCGCTCGACACCGACGTCACCAGCGCCCAGATCGCCGCCGAGGTCAAGCTGGAGGTGCTGATCAGCCGCGGTCGTCTCGCCGACGCCCAGCTGGCCGCCGAGCAGGCCCGGTACCGGACCGTGCAGTACTCGGAGACGCTGCGCCGGGCCCTGGACGCCACGCGGCGCAACGTCCGCGCGGTGGACTGGCTGAACGCCGTCCCGGACATGATCACCGAAGCCCTCGACCACGTCGCCGACCGCTACCGCCACGAGAACGCGATCCTCACCAACATCCGCAAGGCGCGCGACGAATCCGAGGACCCGGAGCAGAAGCGGCGGGCCGCCGAGCTGGTCGACATCGTCAAGGACTGCATCCGGCGCCACACCCAGCTCCAGTCCCGCCTTCTGGAGGCCGGTCCGCTGTTCCGCGCGGAGCAGGACCGGCAGGCCTTCGCGACGCCGCTCACGACGTCGGGGACAGACCTCTACGGCCATCTGTTCTCGCCGCTGCTGCCGCTGCCGCTGGAGCAGGCGGTCAAGGTCACCGACGCGTTCTTCGCGCGCGGGACCGGTCTGCGGACGCCGGTGTCGGTGCGGGTGGGCGACCTCGTCGACATACTGCTGACGCCGCCGGTGGAGCGCGAGCACCTCGGCGCGGAGATGCCGGAGCCTGACCTCATCGCCACGCCGGACGACAGCCGGTTCAGCGAGGAGCAGCTGGCGGCGGCCATGGAGCTCCTCGACCTGCCGGCCGACGCGCCCCGGCGGCTGTCCGGGCTGCTGGCCGACGCGCGCCGTCAGGACCCCGATCTGCCGTATCTCGTGGCCCTGTTGGCCGTGCACGCGGCCAGTCCGGCGGTGGGCACCGCCTACCGGCAGGGCGAGGAGAAGCTGCTGTTCGCCGTGGACGACGGGGCCGAGCTGGACGATCCCGAGTTCGGCGGGGCGGATCTCATCGTGGGCACGGCCCTGCTGGACGCGGCGGGGATGGCGGCGGACAGGACGGAAGCAGCATGAGCCGACGAACAGTGGGCCGACGAACAGTGGATCGAGGAGACCGACCGTGACCGAGCACGTCGAGTGGAGTGAGCCGGAAGCCGGACCCGCGCCGGTCCCCGCCGCCGTCACCCCCGCCGACGCCGCCGACGCGGCGCGGCTCGTCGCCTTCGGGCTCCAGCCCAAGCTGCAGCCCGCGCGGACCAGGAGTACACCGAACTGCTGCGGCGCTACCGGGAGGACGGGGCGTTCGCGCGGCTCGCCGACGCCGTGGCCGCCGGACTGGGACTCGTCGTCCTGGAGGTGTCCCCCCGCGCGGGGGTGGGCGGTCACCGCCGCCGAGGACTCCGTGTTCGCCGTACGGATGGGCGACTACGCACGCCGGACCTCCGCCGACGGCAGCGACCGCTTCCTGCACGGCCTGGCCCATCTGGCCGTCGCCGCCCTCGCGTTCCCGCGGCCCGAGGACCTCGCCGACGACGGCTACATCGGACGCGTGAGTGTCAACGGCGTCGACGCGTTCGTCCGGCAGGCGTGCCGACGCCTGGAGGAGCGCGCCGAGGAGGTGGGCGAGAACACCGACCCCGCCACCGAGGCGCCCGGCCTGGAGGCCGCCTGGCGGATCTGGGCGAGACGCAGCGCCACCGGTGCCACGAAGGACGCGCGCCGCCTCGCCGGGTCCACCACCGGCATCATCGGCAAGGCCGTCGCCTTCCTCACCGACTCCGGCTTCCTCCAGCGCACCGGCGACGACAACGGCGGCACGTACCGCACGACGGCCCGCTACCAGCTCCAGGTGCGGGACATGGCCGGCAGCGCCGCCATGGCCGAGCTGCTGGAACTGGGCGTCGTCCCCGTGACCGACGGCACCCCGACGCTGCTGCCCGCCGAGAACACCGAGGACCTGGAGCTGGCGGCCGACGCCGGACTGCCGTTCCACGCGTCGTCCTCGTCCTGAACTCCCCCCACCTGCCGAAGACTTACGAGAGTCCGCCATGTACGAGCTGTCCCGGGTCCGCCTCTACTCCATCGGTCCCGCCGGTGCGCGCTACGCCGACACCGTGCTTGACCTGCGGGGCGTGGGCGACGTCGTGCCCGACCCCGCGCCCACCCAGGCGGAGTTCTTCGAGGAGGAGCCGGCCGGCCCGCCGCGCCGCCCCGCGCCCGCCGGCGTGCTCTTCCTGGAGAACGGCGGCGGCAAGTCCGTACTGCTCAAGCTGATCTTCTCGGTGATGCTGCCGGGCCACCGCAACACCCTCGGCGGCGCCAGCTCCGGTGTGCTGCGCAAGTTCCTGCTCGCCGACGACTGCGGGCATGTCGCGCTGGAGTGGCAGCACACGCTCACCGGTGAGTGCGTGGTCGTCGGCAAGGTCAGCGAGTGGCGGGGGCGGCAGGTCTCCAACGACCCGCGGAAGTTCGCCGAGGCCTGGTACTCCTTCCGTCCCGGCCCCGGGCTCTCCCTGGACAACCTGCCCGTCGCCGAGTCCACGGCCGTACGCCCGCCCGTCGAGGGCGCGTCCGGCGCGCAGGGCCGCCGGCGCACCATGAAGGGCTTCCGGGACGCCATCACCGAGGCGGGCAAGGCGTATCCGCACCTGGAGGTGCACTGGGAGGAGATCCACGACCGCTGGATCGAGCACCTCGGCGACCTCGGCCTCGACCCCGAACTCTTCCGCTACCAGCGGGAGATGAACGCCGACGAGGGCGAGGCCGCAGGACTCTTCGCGGTCAAGAAGGACTCCGACTTCACCGACCTGCTGCTGCGGGCCGTGACCGACACCCGGGACACCGACGGACTCGCCGACCTGGTCAGCGGCTTCGGCAACAAGCTGGGCCGCCGCGCCGAACTGATGGCGGAACGGGACTTCACCGCCGGGTCGGTCGATCTGCTCGGCCGGATCGTCGAGGCGGCCGAGGCGCGCTCACGCTCGTGCGGGTCCTCCAGGCCGGCGCCGAGCGCCGTACCCGCACGC
>MWJO01000022.1 GCA_002027195.1 Streptomyces sp. GKU 895
GGGCCGGCGAACCCCTGACCGGGCGGGCCTCGGCCGGGCCCCGCCGGCTCGCCGCCGCCGTACGCGAGAACACGCACACCGGGCCGCTGCCGGCGCCCACCCGGTCCGCCGCCGCCCTGCGCGCGCTCGACGACGCCCTGCTGCACGCCGCCGAGGCCTTCGACCGGGCAGGGGCGGGAGTCTGCACACCCGTCGGCGGGCGGCCGGGGACCTGCTGCGGGCCGCGTTCGGCAGCGGCGGACGGGAGTACGGGCTGCGCGTCGCCCTCAGCTTCGGTGCCAGCGCCGCCATCGCCCAGGGCCTGCACCACTCCCACTGGTACGGGCAGCACGAGCACTGGTACTGGCTGCCCGCCACCGCCGTCTTCCTCGTCAAGCCGGACCTCGGGCCGCTGGTCTCGCGGGTGCTGTGCCGGGCCGCGGGGACCGTCCTCGGCGCGCTCGTGTTCGCCGCCTTCGCCGCCGTACTGCCCCGGCCCGAAGGGCTCATCGCGCTCGTCGCCGTGAGCGGGGCGCTCATCCCCGTGGCCACCCGGCACTTCGCCGCCCAGACCGCCGTGGTCACCGTGCTGGTGCTCGCCCTGGTGATGGTCGGCGGTGAACCGCAGGCCTCCGTGAGCCGGATCGGCGAGACGCTGCTGGCATGCGCGCTCGTGCTCGTCGTCGGGCATCTGCCGATGCCGGGGCAGCGCGGCGGGGGAGTCCGGGCCCGGCTCGGCGCGGCGAGCGAGGCCGCCCAGGCCTATCTCTCCCACGTCCTGCACGAGACGGCCCCGGACGCCGACAGCCGCCGGGTCCGCTGGACCCTGCGCCGCGAGGCCTATCGCACGCTCGCCGAGGCCCGTACCGCCATCGCCCTCGCCGCCGCCGAACTCCCGCCGCTCGCCCGGCACTCGGCGGGCGCGGGCGACGTCGTCGCCGTACTCGAAGAGCTCGTCGACACGACCACGGCATGCGCGGTGCACCTCGACGACTCGGGCGGCCTCACCTCCCGCCACACCCAGCGGCTCGCCGAACTCGCCCGCGAACTCGAACGGGATCGCGCCCACTTGGGGGTGCGGCTCCCCGAACTCCCGCTGGCCGGCTAGCCGGTCCGCACCCACACCGGGGCATGGTCCGAACCCCGTGCCTCCCGTCGCGCACCGGATGCTCCGGGTCCACGGACGGCAGGTCCGGCGCCGCCTCCGTCCGGCAGGCCGGTGCCGGCCGCCGTCACCCGGTGGACCAGGTGGTGGCTCAGCAGGATGTGGTCGATCAGCTCGCGGCGCCCGGAGTTGACGCGGGAGAAGCGCTGCTCGACCGGGATCAGCGGGGCGACGTCCCAGAGCCGGAGCGCGTCGCCGCCGTCCGGCCGGTCGAAGCCGGGCGTGCCGATCTCCGAGCCGGGCGGGCCGAGCAGGATCTGCGTGGTCGCCGCCTGCACCTCGTCGTTCAGATCACCCAACACCACCACGTCCCGCTGCCGCCCGTCCCCCGCCAGCAGCGCGTCGGCCAGCGCGCGCAACGCCGTCGCCTCCGCCGCCCGCCGGTACAGCGCGTACGCCCCGTAGCGGGCCCGTTCGCCCTCGTCGTGGGGCAGGAACCGGCCGCCCGGATACGACAGCAGTTTCGACTTCAGATGGCAGACCGCCGCCCGCAGCGGCCCGGCCTCCGTCGCCGCCTCCACCGCCAGGAAGCCGCGGCCCGCCTCCGCGGCCACGCCGCCCTCGTCGTCCGCCTGCACCGGACGCAGCCGTGCCGGGAACGCGTTCGTGTCGGACCGCACCTCCAGCGGGACCCGGCTCAGGAACCCGACCCGGATACCCCGGCCGTCCGGGTGCTGCGACAGCGCGGTGTGCCAGTCGCCGTCCAGCATGCCGACCAGGTCTTGCAGCGCCTCCGGCTCACCGACCTCCTGCACGCCCAGCAACGTGGGGTCGAGTGCCGTGATCGTGGCGGCCAGGGCGGCGAGCTTCGTCTCGTACGCGGCCTTGTCGGGCGGGCCGAACTGGCCGCCGGGGCGGTACAGGTTCTCCAGGTTCCAGGTGCCGATGAGCATGCCGGTCCCCCTTCCGGGCGGTGTCATGAGGCAAGCGTGCTCGTCCGCACGGCGACGCGACAGAGCCGGAACCCGATGCGCGGTTCGGCTCACACGACCCGACGACCACGCCGTACGTTGGCGTGATGACCGACTCTCCCGCCGACCTCGTCATCACCGGATGCACCGCCCTCGTCCACGACGACGAGGAGCGCATCGGGTTCGAGGAGAACGCCACGATCGTCGTCCGGGGAGGTGTCATCGAGTCCGTCACGGCCGCCGAGCCGCCGCCGGCCGTCGAACACGTCGACGCCCGTGGGCAGGTGGCCCTGCCCGGGCTCGTCAACTGCCACACCCACGCCCCGATGGTCGCGCTGCGCGGGGTCGCCGAGGACCTGCCGACCGAGGAGTGGTTCAACGACGTCGTCTGGCCCGTCGAGTCCAACCTCACCGAGCGGGACGTGGAGTTGGGCGCCCGGCTCGCCTGCGCGGAGATGATCCGCGGCGGTGTCACCTGTTTCGCCGACCACTACTTCTCGATGGACGCCGTCGCCGCCGTCGTAGCGGAGTGCGGCATCCGGGCACATCTCGGAGAGGCGTACTTCTCCTCCCAGGGACCCCAAGGGCGGGAGAGGTCACTGGAGTTCGCGCTCCGGCACCGTGGCGGCGCTGCCGGTCGGATCACCACCGCCCTCGCCCCGCACGCCCCCTACACCGTCGACGACGCCGACCTCGCCGCCACCGCCGAACTGGCCCGCGCCCACGGCCTCCCCGTCCACCTCCACGCCGCCGAGAACCGCGACCAGGCCGACACCAGCCTCGCACGCCACGGCGTCACCCCCATCGAGGTCCTCGCCCGCACCGGCATCCTCGACACCGACGTCCTCATCGCGCACGGCACCGGCATCCTCGACCGCGACCTGCCCGTCCTCGCCCGTGCCACCGGCCGCGTCTCCGTCGCCACCGCACCCCGCGGCTACCTCAAGTTCGCCTGGCCCACCACCACACCCGTCCGCCGCCCTGCACGACCTCGGCATCCCCGTCGGCCTCGCCACGGACGGCGCCGCCTCCAACAACTCCCTCGACGTATGGGAGTCGATGGCGCTCACCGCGCTCATCCAGAAGTCCACGACCGGCGACCCCCGTTGGCTGACCTCCCGGCAGGCCCTGCACCACGCCACCCTCCAGAGCGCCCGCGCGGTCGGACTCGGCGAAACCCTCGGCACCCTCGCCCCCGGCCGCCGCGCCGACCTCGTCCTCGTCGACCTGACCGGCCCGCACACCCAGCCCGTCCACGACCTCGCCGCCACCCTCGTGCACAGCGCCCGCTCCTCCGACGTCCGCACGACGATCGTCGACGGACGGGTCCTGATGCGCGACCGGGAGCTGCTGACCATCGATGTACCCGGTGTCGTCAGGGAGTTGGGGGAGCGGATGCCCGCGCTCCTGGACCGGAGCCACGGCGGGCGGATCCAGGAGTACGACACCTGAGAGCCGCCGGAAAACCATGACGAAAAAATTCTCCGGCCCAGCGATGAGTTCCGCTCCCGCCGTCGGTCACCACCCCGAACGGACCGTTGCACAGGAGGGGTCATGTCACTTCCGGAGGTCGTCTCGCGTGCGCAGTGGCGCGCGGCGCGCGGGGAACTGCTGGTCAAGGAGAAGGCGGCGACACGGGCGCGGGACGCGCTCAACGCCGAGCGGCGACGGCTGCCCATGGTGGAGATCGAGGAGGAGTACCTCTTCGAGGGCGGCGACGGCAAGGCGACGCTGCTCGACCTCTTCGAAGGACGGTCCCAGCTCGTCGTCTACCACTTCATGTTCGCGCCGGAGTGGGACGCGGGCTGCCGCAGCTGCTCGGCGTTCCTGGACCAGATCGGGCATCTGGCGCACCTGAAGGCCCGCGGCACCACGTTCGCGGCGGTGTCCCGGGCGCCGTACACGAAGATCCTGCCGTTCAAGGCGCGGATGGGGTGGACCGTGCCCTGGTACTCGTCGTACGGCGGCGACTTCAACCGCGACTTCGAGGCGACCCTCGTGCACGACGGGGAACTCGTCGAGCGGCCCGGCGTCAGCTGCTTCCTGCGGGAGCGGGACCGTGTCTTCCACACGTACTCGACGTACGAGCGAGGCCTGGACGGGCTCGGCTCCACGACCAGCCTCCTGGACCTGACCGCGCTGGGCCGGCAGGAGGAGTGGGAGGAGCCCGCGGGGCGCGCGTCGGCACTGGGGGCGCCCGCGGGGAGCGAGCGGGTCCGCTATCACGACGAGTACGACGAATGACGCGGAGCGTACGGGGAATGACACGAACGGTAACGGAAGTGACCGTTCGGTAACCGATTTCTCACGCTGCGCGCTGAAGCGGTGTCAACTACGTCTCAGTCCCGCATCTCAGCGAGCCGTTCCGCCTCTCCAGAGCGTTAACTCCTCACAAGAGGGACGCTTGATCGGAGGTGCAGGATGGTGAACGGGCGAAAGGTGCTCGAGCGCTTTCCCGCCGGTGGCCCGCGTGGCTCCTGGCCCGCGGAGGAGTTCGCGCACGCACGGCGGATGGAGGGCACGCCCGCCGAGGTCGTGATGGACCTCGCGACGGACGCGTTCCTGGTCGTCGTCCCCGCGGACACCGCGGTCAGCTCGCCTTCGGTGCCGTGAACTGGTCCGCCTGGAGCGAGTACAGCTCGGCGTAGACCCCGCCGGTGGCCAGCAGCTCCTCGGGGGTGCCCGACTCGACGAGCCGGCCCTGCTCCAGGACGTGCACCAGGTCGGCATGGCGCACGGACGCCAGCCGGTGGGTGATCAGGACGACCGTCTGCCCGCTGCCCGCCAGCGCGCGGATCTTCTCGAAGACCTCCAGTTCGGCCCGGGCGTCGAGGGCCGCCGTCGGCTCGTCCACGATCAGGATGCGACCGCGCCGGTAGGCCGCCCGCGCGATGCCCAGGCGCTGCCACTGCCCGCCCGAGAGCTCGTGCCCGCCGCTGAACTGGCGGGCCAGCAGGGTGTCCAGGCCGCGCGGCAGATCCGCCACCACGTCCTGGGCGCCGGCCTCGGCGATCGAGTCGGCCAGCCGCTCCTCGGTCAGCGGCGCCGCCGACCGGCCGACCGCCACGTTGACCCGGGCCGTGAACGGCCAGCGCTTGAAGTCCTGCGCCACCATCGCGATCCGCTCGGCGAGCAGGTGCCGGTCCGCGTCCGCGGTGTCCACGCCGTCCCACAGGATGCGGCCGCGGTCCGGCTTGTAGAGCCCGGCCAGCAGCTTCACCAGGGTCGTCTTGCCCGAGCCGTTCTCGCCGACCAGCGCCACGATCCGGCCGAGCGGGAGTGTGAGCGTCACGTCGTCCAGGGCCGGGTGCGTGGACTCACCCGGATAGCTGAAGGTGACGTTCTCGAAGCGGATCTCCCGCGGGTCCTCCGGTAGTTCCCGTCCGCCGACCGGGATCGCGCGCTGCTCGGCCTCGACGTACAGCCTTTGCAGATCGCCGACGAAGAGAGCCTCCTGGTGGAGCTGGTTCACCTCCAGGACCAGGCTGTCCAGGCTGGCGGAGCCCGAGCGGATCGCGATCACCGCCGTGCCCGCCACCGACAGCGCCATCGCCCCGGCGAGCAGCAGCCCGCCGAGCGTCGCGTACGTCGCCACCGTCGCGAGCCCCGTCCAGAACGCCGCGATCAGCCCGGTACGGGCCGCGAGCCGGGCCAGCCGGGCCTGTTCCGCCTCCGCGACCTCCGACATCGCCCGGTAGTGGTGCAGCAGGAAGGGGCCGACGCCGTGCACCCGGATCTCCGGCGCCGCGGTCGGTTCGGTGAGCAGTTCGCTGAGCAGATGACCGGCCCGGGCGTGCTGCACCCAGGTGTGGAAGGACTCGTACCGGCGCCGGGCGATCGTCAGGGCGCTCCACGCGCTGGGCAGGGTCATGGTCACCAGCAGCGGCAGCAGCGCCGGGTGCAGCACGGTCAGGACGCCGGCCGCCGCGATGAGCGAGATCGCCGCGTTCATGACCCGGGTGGCGTAGGCGATCATGCGGCGGGCTGACGTGGCGCCGTACTGGGCGGTGTCCAGCAGTTTGTGGAAGGCGTGGTCCTCGATCGCGGCCAGCTCCACGGCGGCCGCCCGCTCCAGATAGCGCTCGGTCGCCACCCGCTCCACCTTCGGTTCGAGGCGCCCGGTGGCGTGTGTCGACGCGGCCCGCAGCAGCGCGGCCACCAGCATGACCGAGGCCATCGCGACGAGGGCGGGGACGGCACCCCGCAACCGGTCCTCGATCGCGCCGCCGCCGATCAGCCGCCCCAGCACGCTGTTCACGGCCAGCAGACTCACCGCCTGCGCCGCGCCCCGGCCCGCCTCGGCGCCGAGCACGACCTTCGCGGCCCGCCGGTCGGCCTGCCAGGCGAGCCGGAAACTGAGCGAGAGCAGCGCGGGCAGCTGCCGCACCATCTCCCGGAAGTTCAGCTGGAGCCGGGCGTCGGAGTGACGGTTCCAGCCCATGTCGTAGCGCAGCGGCCCACCGAAGAGCAGCCGCTCCGACTCCGACACCTCAGGCTCTTCGGCGTCGCGCTTCTTCCCCACCGACGGCCTCCCCCGATCGTGGACGGAGGGCCACTATCGCGGGACGGGGACGTCAGGGGCAGGGCGCGGAGGCGGCCGGGGTTGCGCGCGGGCGTACGCCTGTACGGGCGCGGGGGAGACGGAGGATCAGGCGCTGACCGGTCGCGACCAGGCGGGGGTCGTCCCCGTCAGCCGGCACAGGGCCAGATACAGGGGGATCGGCGGGGTGTAGGGGACCGTGCCCTCCGGCTTGTGGATCAGGCCGGGGACGCCCGGGGCGTCGGGGACGATCGCACCGGTGGCGTAGCGCGCGGGTGCGGGCCACTCCAGGGCGTAGTCGGAGTCTGACGGAACGATCCACCACCAGTGCGCCTCGTCGGCGTAGACGCATCCGACGCGCGGCAGCCGGGGCATCACCAGCGGGCCGAGGCGGGCGGGTACGGCGACCGCGTCGCAGCCCAGCGGGGCCGTCATGCCGTCGGGCACGGCGAGCCGTCGGGGGATGACCGGCGTGTGCAGTCCCCGCCGGAGGCGGACCAGCGTGTCCAGGGTCATGACCTGGGCACCGGTCGCGGCCCTCAGAGCCATGGGCCCCCCGTCCCGTGGTGCGGTGTCGGTCCGTGGTGCCGGGATGTGCCGTGGCCGTGGTGGCGGGCTTCCGCCCCGTCGTACCGGACTTCCGTGCCGTCGTGCCAGGGCGCCCCGTAGTGCAGGGTCTCGCCGCCGTCGCGCCGGGGCCTGCCGAGGTGCCAGGTCTCGGCGCCGAGGGTCCAGGGTTCGCCGCCGGTGTGCCGGGGGGTGCCGTCGTGCCGGGGAGCCGCGTCGTGCCGGGGCGTGCCGTCATGCCGAGGGCCGCGTCGTGCTGGGCGGCTCTCGCGCCGGCGGGGCCGGGTATCGCGTCGCCGGGTATCGCGTGGTGGTGTGCGTCGGCGTCGTGGCGGGGGTCGGTGTCGGCGTCGCGTCGCTTGGCGTCGTACCGTGCGTCCGCCTTGTGCAGGGCGTCCGCCTCGTCGTCCTCGCCGCCCGAGCCGCCGGCCGGGCCGGGCTTGGGGCGGGCTCCCCAGCCGAGGTCGTTGTGGGGGCCGGTGGCGGTGCCCGCGGTGTCGCTCTGGCGGGGCAGGTCCGCCCAGACCAGGAGGCCCGGGCCGTGCTCGTGGGTGCCCCAGGAGTGACACAGGGCGTCGACGAGAAGCAATCCCCTCCCGTGCTCCTCCTCGCCCCGCGGCGCGCACGGGTGCGGCTCGCCCGGAGCGCAGCCCTCGTCACGCACGGCTATGCGCACCAGCTCGCCACCGTCGTGCAGCTCGCAGACTATGTGTCTGCTCGCGGTGTGCACGATGGCGTTGGTGACGAGCTCGGAGACCACCAGGGCCGCCGTGTCGCAGGTGTCCTCGCAGACCGCCCAGCCGTTCAGCCGGGCCCGCGTCAGCCGTCTGGCCTGCGCGGCGGAACCCGGATGTGCGGCCAGCTCGAACCGGAACCGGCGCTCGGCAGCGGGCCCCGAAGGGCGGCCTGCTCCCGATGCGGCACCGAGGCTGTGGGGGCCTGCGGCGGCGTCTGTTCCTAAGGGCGCGGACGGAATCACGCTTGCCACTATCGCCCCGCCGTGAACACTTGGCAAGTGTCACTCTGAAAATTGCAGAGTGCTGTGTGACGGTCTGGAAGGCCGTGGCACACTGCTCGCAACAAGCATGTCGAGCGGCGCCAGTTGAGATCACCGGAGATCCGACCAGGTCTTCGAATAGGTCTTCGAATGGCGCCGTCGGGCTGCCAGGATTCTTTTGCGCAGGTTTCTGTGCAGGTTTCCGCACAGGTTTCTACGGGTCCCCGACCCCGGGACGTTCAGGAGGTGGAGGGTGAGCGAGCCGCGGTCCGCGCCGACGGTCGGCCAGGTCGTCCTCGGCCGGCGCCTGCTGGACCTGCGTGAGCGCGCCGGTCTCAAGCGCGAGGAGGCCGCCAAGATCCTCCGCGTCGCCCCGGCCACCGTCCGCCGCATGGAGATGGCCGAGGTCGCCTCAAGATCCCGTACCTCCAGCTGCTCCTGAAGTCCTACGGCGTCTCCGACGAGGAGGCCGACGCCTTCGTGCAGCTGGCCGAGGAGGCCAACAAACCCGGCTGGTGGCAGCGGTACCACGACATCCTGCCCGGCTGGTTCTCGATGTACGTCAGCCTCGAAGGCGCCGCCAGCCTCATCCGGTCCTACGATCCGCACTTCGTGCCCGGGCTGCTCCAGACCGAGGACTACGCCCGCGGTGTGCTGAAGTCCGGAGCCATCGGCCAGACGCGGCCGGAAGACATCGAGCGGCACGTCGCTCTGCGAGTACAACGCCAGGAACTGCTCACCCGTCCCGATGCCCCCCGTTTCTGGGCGGTCATCGACGAGACCGCGCTGCGCCGCCCGGTGGGCGGCCCGGAGGTGATGCGTGCCCAGATCGACCGACTGCTCGAGGCCACGAAGCTGCCCAACGTGACGCTGCAGGTCGCCCCGTTCGCCAACGGGCCGCACCCGGGCACGTACGGGCCCTTCGTGCTGTTCCGATTCGCCGTGCCGGAGCTTCCGGACATGGTCTACAGCGAGTACCTGACCGGCGCCGTCTACCTGGACGCGCGCGCGGAGGTGGCGACCCACCTCGAGGTCATGGACCGCACGGCGGCGCAGGCCGCTACGGCACATCGCACGAAGGAGATCCTCCGGGATCTCCGCAAGGAGCTGTGAATGGATCGCATCAAGCCGCGCATACCGGTCTACAACGGCATGCCCGCGCGGGAGTTGGGCAGCGAGGGCTGGCACAAGCCGTGGAGCGGCGGCAACGGCGGCAACTGCCTGGAGGCGATGAAGCTGGCCGACGGCCGGATCGCCGTCCGTCAGTCGACCGATCCGGACGGCCCGGCACTGATCTACACCACGGACGAGATGACGGCTTTCATCGAGGGCGCGAAGGCGGGGGAGGCGGACTTCCTGCTGTCGTGACGTGTTGGTCCGACGCCGGCTTGAACTTCCTTGTCGCAGTGCTTAATTCATGAGAACTACCGATGAGAACCGGGAGCGACGCCGACCGGCCCGGTCGGGGCGGCCGGGGGCAGCGACGCGCACAGTGCCTCCAGCGCCGCCCCGTACCCGGCCTCGGACGGGGTCGCGTACCCGACCACCAGGCCGTCCCGCGCGGGCATGTCCTGTGCCGAGGCCTCCGGATGCCGGAACTCCGCAAGGCCGTCGAGCGCGACGCCCTGCCAGACGGCCGCCTTGACGGACGACCGCTCGGTGCCCGGCGCAGCCGCTCAGCACCGCGTGCAGCCCGGCCGCGACGCCGCTGACCTCGACATGCGGCGCGTGCGCGGCGAGCGCCGCGACGAGCCGGTCGCGTCGGCTCCGGTACCGCTGCCGCATGCGCCGCACGTGACGGTCGTACGCCCCGGAGACGAGGAAGTCGGCGAGGGCGAGCTGATCGAGGACGCTCGCCCAGGCCTCCCGCTCGCCCTTGGCCGCGAGCACGCCGTCGACGTACCGCTCCGGCAGCACCATCCATCCCAGCCGCACCGCGGGCGACAGGCTCTTGCTCACCGAGCCGAGGTAGATCACCCGCTCCGGATCGAGCCCCTGGACCGCCCCGACGGGCTTGCGGTCGTAGCGGAACTCGCCGTCGTAGTCGTCCTCCAGCACCACACCGTCCCGCGCGCGTGCCCAGTCGACGGCCGCGGCCCGCCGCTCGGCGTGCAGCGGGCCGCCGGTCGGGAACTGGTGCGCAGGGGTGAGCAGCACCGCCCGCTCGCGCGTCAACCGCCCGACGTCGGCGCCTGTTCGTCCAGCGGCAGCGGTACGGTCCGCACGCCGGCGTCCGTGAGCAGCTCACGGTGGAACGGCAGGCCGTACGCCTCCACGGCCAGGGGACCCTTGAGGACCCGGGCGCCCTGGAAGAGCAGCCGCAGGGCGTGCGCGAAGCCGGAGCAGATCACGATCCGGGCGGGCTCGGTACGCACCCCGCGCGCGCGAGCCAGATACTCCGCGAGCGCCTCCCGCAGCTCCACGCGCCCGGCGGGGTCGCCGGGGCCGAACACCTCGTCGGGTGCCTGCTGAAGGGCCCGCCGGTAGGAGGCCAGCCAGGCCGCCCTCGGGAACGTCGACCTGTCCGGCGTGCCCTGCCGCAGGTCGTGACGCGGCCCACGCGCGCGGGGCGGCGACTTCCGGGGTACGCGCGCGTGCCCGGCGGCCCGCAACGGCTCGGGTCCGCTCCGCCACCCGCGTCCCCGAGCCCTGGCGCGCGGTGAGCCACCCCTCCGCGACGAGTTCGGCGTAGGCGTCGGCCACCGTGTTGCGGGCCACGCCGAGGTCGGCGGCAAGGGACCGGTAGGGCGGCAGCCGGGTGCCGGGGGCGAGCCGGCCGCTCCGTACGGCCTCCCGCAGGGCGTCGCCGAGCGCGGCCCGCCTGCTGCCCGGTCCTGTGAGCTCCAGGTGGAGGTCGGAGCCGAGTCCTTCGGCGGAATTGACCCACGATTTCACCATGGAAATGAACCCTACAGCCGGTCTTTCCCGACCGTAGGTTGGTGGACATGACGACGAACACGATCGCTTCCGCCGAGACCACCCGCCTGAACTTCGCCAAGTCCGCCCCGAAGGTGTTCCGCGCCCTCATCGGCTTCGACGCCGCTGCCCGCGAGGGCCTCGACCCGGCCCTGGTCGAGCTGATCCAGATCCGCGCCTCGCACCTCAACCACTGCGCCTACTGCCTCCACATGCACACCAACGACGCCCGCAAGGCCGGCGAGAGCGAGGACCGGCTGCACATGGTCGCCGTCTGGCGCGAGGCCCGGCACTTCTTCACGGAGAAGGAGCAGGCGGCGCTGGCCCTGACCGAGGCCGTGACGCTGGTCGCCGACGGCGGAGTCCCGGACGAGGTGTACGCGCAGGCCGCGGAGCGGTTCGAGGAGCAGGAGCTGGCCCAGGTGCTGGCGCTGATCTTCGCGATCAACACCTGGAACAGGGTGGCCCTGGCGACGAAGAAGGTGGCGGGGACGGACGAACGGCGCTGACACCGCTTGCCGCGGCGCGCGGTGCGTCAGACGGTCATCGGGCGGTCGTACGGTCCGATCGGCGCCGGCAGTCGCGAACTCCCCGTCAGATGACGGTCGACGGCCGCCGCCACCGCCCGCCCCTCGGCGATCGCCCACACGATCAGCGACTGCCCGCGCGCGGCGTCCCCGGCGGCGAACACGCCGGGGGCGCTCGTCGCGAACCCGGCGTCCCGCGCGATCGTGCCGCGCGGCTCCATGGCCAGCCCGAGCTGGTCCACGAGGCCGTCCGCGCGGTCGGGTCCGGAGAAGCCGAGGGCGAGCAGGACGAGGTCGGCGGGGAGCGTCCGCCCGGTCCCCGACACGGGCCGCCGCGCCGCGTCGACCTCGACCAGGTGCAGCGAGCGCACCTGCCCGTCGGCGTCACCGGTGAAGCGGAGCGTGGACGCCGCGAACAGCCGCGCGTCCGCGTCCGCCGCCGGCGCGGTCCGCAGCGCACCGGCCTCCTCGTGCGCGGCCGACAGCCGGTAGATCTTCGGGTACGTCGGCCAGGGCTCGGCGTCCTCGTCGCGCTCGGCGCCGGGCTGGGCGTAGATGTCCAACTGCGTGACGGACGCGGCGCCCTCGCGCACCGCCGTGCCCAGACAGTCGGCGCCGGTGTCACCGCCGCCGACGATGACGACGTGCTTCCCGGCGGCGGACATCGGGGAGACGTCCAGATCCCCCTCGCACACCCGGTTGGCCAGCGGCAGATACTCCATGGCCTGGTGGATGCCGGCCAACTCCCGCCCGGGCACGTCCAGGTCACGCCAGGCGGTCGCACCGGTGGCGATCACGACGGCGTCGTACCGCGCCCGCAGCTCGGCCGCCCCGATGTCCCGCCCGACCGCCGTGGAGGTACGGAACTTCGTCCCCTCGGCCCGCATCTGCGCGATGCGGCGCTCCAGATGGTGCTTCTCCATCTTGAACTCGGGGATGCCGTACCGCATCAGCCCGCCGAGCCGGTCGTCCTTCTCGAACACGGCGACCGTGTGGCCCGCCCGCGTCAGCTGCTGTGCCGCCGCCAGTCCCGTCGGTCCCGAGCCGATGACGGCGACGGTCCGCCCGGACAGCCGGTCCGGCGGCCGCGGTGGCGCGAAACCGAGCTCCCAGGCCCGGTCGGCGATGGCCGCCTCGACGTTCTTGATCGTGACCGCGGGCTGGTTGATGGCGAGCACACACCCCGCCTCGCACGGCGCCGGGCACAACCGGCCGGTGAACTCGGGGAAGTTGTTGGTGGCGTGCAGCCGGTCGGCGGCGGCCCGCCAGTCGTCCCGGGAGACGAGGTCGTTCCACTCGGGGATGAGGTTCCCGAGCGGACAGGCGTCGTGGCAGAACGGGATGCCGCAGTCCATGCACCGGTCCGCCTGCTTGTTGATGATGGGCAGCAACGCCCCGGGGACGTACACCTCGTCCCAGTCCCGGACCCGCTCCTCGACCGGCCGGCGGGGCCAGTCCTGGCGAGGGGTGGTCATGAATCCCTTGGGATCGGCCATGGCCGTCTTCCTTGCGTTGGCATCGACGGGCCGTGCGTCATCGGGCGGCACTCTTCCGGCCACGATACGTCGCCCTGGCCACAGACGCAGAGTGGGGGACAGCGCTTTCTCGGCGGGCGGGGGCCGACCGCGGGGCACCGTCCTGCGGTCAGGTGAGGGCCAGGACGTACGCCACCGCCGCCGCCCCCGAGGCGACCGTGCGGACGTGGTTCCACAGCGTCCACTCGCGCACGTACGTCGGCCAGTACGCGGCCGCTTCGGGCGTCCCGGCGTCCAGCTCGAGCAGGGCCTCGTTGCGCGGCACGTTCGCCACCATCGTCACCCCGAACGAGCCGACCAGATACAGCGCGCTGCCCACCAGCAGCTCCACCGTGCCGTCGTCCGGCAGCAGCACGAACGTCACCACCGCGAGCACCGCGCACAGCACCGCCGAGCCGACGAACACGAGCATGAACGCCGGCCGCAGCGCCGCCACGTTGATCGCGTTCATCGCGGCGACGCCCTGCGCGGGCGGCAGCGCGGCGAGCCCCTTCATCACGAAGGTCGAGAACGCGCAGAACACCCCCGCGACCAGCCCAGTCCCCAGCACGCCCAGCACCGTCAGTACGAAGTACGGTCCAGCGATCATCTCAACGTCAACTCCCGCATCGAGCCGAGATCCTGCCCGGCACCCACCGTCACCACAAGTGAATTCCCGTACGGGACGCGTCACCATGGCCGATCGGCGCGGACACACACGCAGGCGTCCAGAGCACGTCTCCGTCCTGCCGCTCCGGTGCCGCCTGAATGTCCGGCCTCTGCCCGTCGCGGCGCCGGCGAGTCACCGCCACCCGCCCAGCACCCCCTCCACCGCCACCGCGATCCTCCGCCGGGCCTCATGCCGAGGCACTCCGCTCATCAGCAACTGGTCGTACGGCGTGTCCAGATGCCGTACGGACGCCACCACCGCCGAGACGACGGCCCCCTCCGACAACGCCCGCCCCGCCGCACTCCGCCCCACCCGTCCGCTGCCCCGCAGCGACGCGTGCGCGGCGATGCCGCGGGCCCGGTCGGCCGGGCAGCCGGGAAACAGCCGGCGGATCTCCGCCGCGAACGCCTCCGTGAACCGCACGTCCTCGACCGCCCGCCGCCGGGCGTCCCGCACCCGGCGCCGCCGCCGTGCCTCGGCGTCCGCCAGGCACCGTGCCTCCGCCCGGGCCAGGGCACTCTCCTCGACGAGGACGCCCTGCCGTTCGTACCGCCCCTTGCGCCGGTTGAACCGTACGACCACCGCCGACAGCCCGCTCTCCTCCCGCGACCTGCGCGTCAGCGCGGTGTCGCCGCGCGGCAGGAACACCAGGTGGCCGAGGTCGGCGCAGTCCAGGCACCGGGGCACCCCGTCCTCCAGGACGAGCATCGCCAACGGCCCGCCCCGGCACTCGGCGCACTGCTTCCGCCTGACGGGCTGGAAGACGAGAAGTTCCGTGCGGTGCGCGGGAGTTGCCAGGTGTGCCATAGGGGGTTCATTCCCGTGCACGGGCCACGAACCACCCCACCGGACCTACTCCGCGCCTGTCACCGGCACCCGCGTCCGATGCCGCGTGGGCCGCCCGATCTCGTCGACCACCGCCACCGCGGGGTCCGCGTACGACAGCGTCGGCCCCGCCCCCACGGGGCCCGTTTATCGCCGATCGCATAACGCCCGGTGCGCGGCGCACCCTCCTCCCGTCCTCCCCCCGGGGTTCTCTCGGCCGCACCCTGATCCCCCTCGTCGACGCCGCCCCCGCCAGGAGCGACGCACCCGCCTCCCGCATCCGCTCGCCGCCCGCCGGTCCCACGAGCGGGACGCGTCCTGACCGTCGGCTGACGCATCATGGGCCCTGTGCGACTCGAAGCGATCACCTGGGACCGGCTCGGCGACCTCCTCGCCGACCGCCTTCTCGACCTGAAGCCGGCCGACGGCGGCCCCTGGCCGCGCATCGCATTCGACGGCGCCCCGGCGGCCCGCCCCCAGGACCTCGCCGAACGCGTCGCGGAAGCGCTCCGCGTACGAGGCCGCCCCTCTCTCGTCGTCGGCACCCAGGGCTTCCTGCGCCCCGCCTCGCTCCGCTTCGAGTACGGCCACCAGGACGTGGAGGCCTATTACGACGGCTGGTTCGACACCGGCGCCCTGTGGCGCGAGGTCTTCGGCCCGCTCGAACCCGGCGGCGACGGCCGCGTCCTGCCCGACCTGTGGGACCCCGACACCGACCGCGCCACCCGCAGCCCCTACGTCCAACTCCCGCCCGGCGGTTTCCTGTTGCTGCACGGCCCCCTCCTGTTGCGGCACTGGTTCCCCTTCGACCTGACCGTCCACGTCCTCCTCTCCCCGGGTGCCCTGCGCCGCCGCACCCCCGGCCCTGAGCAGTGGACCCTGGAGGCCTTCGAGCGTTACGAGCGCGAGACCGACCCCGCGGGCGCCGCCGACGTCCTGGTGCGCGCCGACGACCCCCGGCACCCGGCATGGCGGGGCTGACCGCGCTCCCAGGATTCGTTTCCGGAAGATCCAGCAAACCACTTTTATATGCGCGTGCATGTAACTACGCTGGGTCCCATGACGACTTCCACGAGCGGTCAGCTCTCTTTCGACGACTCCGTCCGCGCCCTCCTCGACGGCAAGAACTTCGCCAGCGTCGCCACCCTCGGCCCCGACGGTGCCCCGCAGAACTCCGTGGTCTGGATCAAACGCGAGGGCGACGCCGTCCTCTTCTCCTCGATCGACAACCGCCAGAAGATCCGCAACCTGCGCCGCGACCCCCGCATCAGCGTCTCGGTCTACGACCTGGCCAACCCCTACACCTCGGTCGAGATCCGCGGCACCGCCGAGATCCTCCCGGACCCCGACAAGCGCCTCCCGCACGACCTCGCGCACAAGTACCTCGGCATCGACCCGCCCGCCGAGAAGGAGGACGAGACCCGCGTGATCATCCGCGTCGTCCCGCGGAAGATCGTCGGCTTCTCCGCCTGATCCGCCTCGCACCCGGCCCTCGCCTCCGGGTGCGGCGGCGGCCGGGCGCGGCGAGAATGAACGGCGCCGGGACCAGCGGAGCTCTTCCGCTCCGCGCCGGGACCAGCGGTGCGTTCCGCTCCGCGCCGGCCGTCCGGCACCGGGAGGTACTTCATGACCACCGCCGGAGACATCATGCACCGCGGCGCCCAGTGGATCCCCGCGCACGAGACCCTGGACCGCGCCGCCCAGCTGATGCGTGAGCTCAATGTCGGAGCCCTGCCCATCAGCGACGCGAACGAGCGGCTCTGCGGCATCCTCACCGACCGGGACATCGTCGTCGGCTGTGTGGCCGTGGGACACGACCCGGCCAAGGTCACCGCCGGTGAGATGGCCCAGGGCACGCCCCGCTGGATCGACGCGGACGCCGATGTCAGCGACGTGCTCCGGGAGATGCAGGACTACCAGATCCGCCGGCTCCCCGTCATCGAGAACAAGCGCCTGGTCGGCATGATCAGCGAGGCCGACCTCGCCCACCATCTGACGGAGGACCAGATCGCGGCCTGGGCGGAGAGCGTCTACGCGAAGAGAGCGCGCTGACCGTCGTCCACGGGCGCGCTCAGAGCCAGCCGTTGCGCCGGAAGCCGCGGTACAGCACCAGGCACGCCGCGGATATGACGCCGAGGACCATGGGGTAGCCGAACGTCCAGCGCAGCTCCGGCATGTGGTCGAAGTTCATGCCGTACACCCCGCAGACCATCGTCGGCACGGCGACGATCGCCGCCCAGGCCGTGATCTTCCGCATGTCCTCGTTCTGCGCGACCGTCACCTGGGCGAGGTGTGCCTGGAGGATCGAGTTGAGGAGTTCGTCGAAGGCGGCGATCTGCTCCTTGGCGCGCAGGAGATGGTCCGAGACGTCGCGGAAGTACGCCTGTATCTCCGAGCTCACCACTCGTATCGGACGCGTGGACAATTCCTCGATCGGACGGGTCAGCGGCACCACGGCCCGCTTCAGTTCGAGGAGTTCACGCTTGAGCTGGTAGATGCGGCCCGGGTCGGTCCGCGCGCCGTCCGGCGAGAAGACGTCCGTCTCGACCTGGTCGATGTCCGCCTGCACCGCGTCCGTGACGTTCAGATACTCGTCCACCACGTGGTCCGCGATCGCGTGCAGCACCGCGGCCGGCCCCTTGGCGAGCTGCTGCGGGTCGGTCTCCAGTTCCTCGCGCAACGGGCCCAGGGAGCCGTGCATCCCGTGGCGCACGGTGATCACGAAGTCCTCGCCGACGAACACCATGATCTCGCCGGTGTTCACCACCTCGCTCGTCGCCGTGAGCTCCTCGTGCTCCACGTAGCAGACGGTCTTGAACACCGCGAACAGCGTCTCGTCGTACCGCTCCAGCTTCGGACGCTGATGCGCCTCGATCGCGTCCTCCACCGCCAGCGGGTGCAGTTCGAACAGCTCCGCGATGCCCGCGAACTCCTGGTCCGTCGGCTCATGGAGACCGAGCCACACGAAACCGTCCCCGTGCTTGCGCACCTGCTCCACGGTGTCGACCAGGTCGCCGCCGCCCGGGACCCTGGCCCCCTCCCGGTACGACACGCAGTTCACCACCGAGGAGCCCAGCGGCGACCGGGCGGGATGGCTCAGGTCCACACGCGGGCGGCGCCGCGCCAGCCTCGCCACCCTGCGGAGGCCGCCGACCCTGCTGAGGCTCGTGACCTTCCGCAGATTCCCTGCCATGGACATCTGGATCTCCTTGCGTGGATCCCCGCTCGCCGCATTGCTGCGCCCTGGCGTGCCAGTGTGCCAGCCCTGCGTGAAACGCGGGTAAGCCTGTGGGAGCACGGCATTCCGCTTTGTTCCCGCCTGTGGACGACGGGTTTTCGAGGCGGCGTGGGAGGCTCGGGTACCCCTCGCAGGGTTGCATCGCCGTGCCGTCATAGCCGTCATAGCCGTCGTGGCTGTTGCATCGGAGCGTCGACCACCGTGGACAAGCAGGACAACTGGGATGATCGCGACATGATGCGAACCAACGGATATCTCCTCGACAATCGGCAGACCGAGGCCGGAGAGCGCTTCGACGCCTTCGCCTCCCTCTTCGACCCCACGACGTTCCGGCACCTCGAAGGTTTCGGCATCGGACCCGGCTGGCGCTGCTGGGAGGTCGGGGCCGGCGGTACGTCCGTCGTGTCCTGGCTGGCCAAGAAGGTGGGGCCGACCGGCAGGGTCGTCGCGACCGACATCGACACCTCCCGGGTCGCCCCGGCCGCCCGGCCGCCGGTGGAGGTGCGGGTCCACGACGTCGGTGCGGAGGAGCCGCCGGGGGAGGGTTTCGACCTCGTGCACGCCAGGCTCGTACTCGTCCATGTGCCGGACCGGGAACGGGCGTTGCGGTCGATGGTGGAGTCCCTGCGGCCCGGCGGACGACTGCTGATCGAGGACGCCGACCCCGCGCTGCAACCCCTGACCTGTCCCGACGAACACGGTCCCGCCGAGCAGTTGGCGAACCGGCTGCGCACCGGATTCCGCCGGCTCCTCGCCGACCGCGGCGCCGACCTCTCCTACGGCCGCAGACTTCCGCGTCTGCTGCGGGAGGCCGGTCTGCGTCGCGTGGCGGCCGACGCGTACTTCCCGCTGACGTCACCCGCCTGCGCGGCCCTGGAGTCCGCCACGATCCGCCAGGTCCGCACCGACCTGGTCACGGCGGGCCTGGCCACGGACGAGGAGATCGACCGGCACCTGGCGAACGTCGAGGCCGGGGGGATGGATCTCGCTACGGCGCCGATGATTTCCGCGTGGGGGCGGAAGGGGTAGACCCCGACGGAGGCGAGCCACGGCTGTCCGGACGTTCGGGTGTCGGGTCACCCATGCCCGCCGGGTGGGGCGTCCCGCCGGTGCTGTGCGGGCGGGTGTGTCACCGGCGGTCTCCCCCCTACCGTCTCGACCGCCCTCGCCCCCGCCCGGCATCCTTCCCGCGCCGCGTCCTCGGGTCCGGCGCCGGTGAGCAGGGTGGCGAGGAAGGCACCGGTGAAGGCGTCGCCGGCCCCCGTCGTGTCCGTGGGAGTGGCCGGGACCGCGGGGATGCGGGCGGACACGGTGCCCGAGCGGGCCACCAGCGCCCCGTCCGCGCCCAGCTTGGTGACCACCAGCGGAACATGACGGCTGAGCTTGGCCGCCGCGTCCTCCGCGTCGGGCAGTCCCGTCAGCAGGCAGGCCTCGTCGCGGCTGGGCAGGAGGACGTCGATGCCCTCCACGAGCGTGAGGAACCGGTCGACGCCCAGCGCCACGAGGAAGCCCGCCGACGCCGGATCCAGGCTCACCGGTACCCCACGCGCGCGTGCCCCCTCCAGGGCCCTCTCCACGAACGCCCGGCTCCCCGCGGAGAACAGCAGATACCCCGACAGGTGCAGCCGGGTCACCCCGTCGAGAAAGGTGTCCGACCAGTCGTCCGGAGTGAGCCGCAGGGACGCCCCGCTGTCCGTGACCAACGTCCGCTCGGCGGCGGCACTCGTGTCGACGAGAGAGATCACCGTGCCGGTCGGCGCATCCGGGTCGACGACGAGAGCCGGCCGTACCCCGCACGCGGTCAGCTCCCGCTCGTGCCAGGCTGCCGCGTCCGCGCCCACCCGCCCGAGCAACCGGACCTCGCCCCCGCCCCAATGGGCCGCCCAGCAGGCCACGTTGGCACCGGCCCCACCGGGCAGCGTCCGAATCGCCGCGACGGTGTCCGTACGCGCCGCGAGCGGCCCCTGATGCCGGGCGACGATGTCGGTGATGACGTCCCCGACAACCAGCAAGGTCCCGTCCGATGAGCCGACACAGGCTGCCTCGCCCTCACCTCCCGCGACCGACCCGACGGACATCCCTCCGCCCCCGGCTGCCTCGGGTGTTCCGGCCGACGCCACCCTGCCCCCGGCTGTCTCGGGTGATCCGGCCGACGCCGCCCTGCCCCCGGTCGCCTCGGGTGTTCCGGCCGACACTGCTTCGTCGCCGGCCGCCCCGGGCGATCCGGCCGGCACCGCCTCGTCCCCGGCCCTCCCCGCGCTCATCCCTACGCCCCGGCCCAGGCCGCCGCGATGCGCCCCGCCAACCGCACATTGCCCCGTACCGCCGCCAGATTGGCCTCCAGCGAGGCGCCGTCGGTGTGTCGTACCAGGTAGTCGAGGAGGAACGGGGTGACTCCCTGGCCCGTGACGCCCCGTTCCTCGCACGCGTGCAGGGCATCGGCCAGTACGCGCGCGTGCAGGTCCGGGTCCAACTGCTCAGCTTCGGGAACCGGGTTGGCGACGATCAGCGCCGACTCCGGTCCGGTCACGGCGTCCTGAGCCCGCATCACCGCCGCCACCTGCTCCGGGGACTCCAGCGTCCAGTCCACCGGATGGCCCGAGTCCGACAGATAGAAGCCGGGGAAGCGATCCGTGCCGTACCCGGCCACCGCGACACCCAGCGTCTCCAGCCGTTGCAGGGTCGCCGGCACGTCCAGGATCGACTTCACGCCCGCGCACACCACCGTGATCCGCGTCCGCGCCAGCAGCCCCAGGTCGGCCGACTCGTCCTGCGTCACCGTCCACTCCCGGTGCACCCCGCCGAGCCCGCCCGTCGCGAACACCCGCACGCCCGCCAGCGCCGCCAGCAGCGCGGTCGCCGACACCGTGGTCGCCCCGCTCGCCCCGGCGGCCACCGCGAGCGGCAGATCGCGATGGCCCAGCTTGCGGATGCCGTCCTCGTTCGCGACCCGCTCCAACTGCTGCTTGTCCAGGCCGACATGAGGCTGCCCGTCCAGCACGGCGATCGTCGCGGGAACGGCGCCCTCCCGCCGTACGACGTCCTCCAGCTCCAGCGCCACCTGGAGATTGCGCGGCCGCGGCAGCCCGTGCGCGATGATCGTGGACTCCAGGGCCACCACCGGTCGACGCGCGTCGATCGCCTCGCGCACTTCTTCGGAAACCACCAGCACCACGCGCCTGCCTCCTGTCGATCGTCCTTCCCTCATCTCTGGCGGGCGGCACACCCGGCCAAACCCTCGCGAGCCGTGGGAGACGACACCAGCGTGGAGCCCATGACGGACAATTCCGTATGTCCCGACCATGTCGTCCTCCGGGTCTTCGAGGCACGGCACTGCGACTGACCTGCGTGCGGCTCCCCTCCGAAGGCGTCTCTTGCAGAGGTGCGCCGTCTCCTAGAACAGCGGTTCGGGGAGCACGCCCTCCAAGGCGAGCAGCTTCCGCTTGGTCTCCAGGCCGCCCCCGAACCCGCCGATCCCGCCGTCGCTCTCCACGACCCGGTGGCAGGGCACGACCACCGGCAACGGGTTGGAGCCCATCGCCACCCCGACCGCCTGCGCCGCGCCCGGCTGACCGACCCGGCCGGCCAGATCGCCGTACCCCACGACACTGCCGTACGGCACCCCGGCGGCCAGCTCGCGCAGCACCTGCCGGTTGAAGCCGGAGATCAGCGACCAGTCCAGGGACAGCTCGAAATCGCGCCGCCGACCCGCGAAGTACGCCTCGACCTGGCGTATCGGCTCGGCCAGCAGCGGGGAGCCGGGCGCCTCGACGGGCTCGCTGCCCAGACGGGAGGCGAGACGGTCGAGCGCCTTGTCGCGCACCGGGTCGGTGGCGTGGAACACGACGTTGACGAGGCCCGCGCGGGTCGCGGCCAGCAGCAGGGGGCCGATGTCGGTGCCGACGACGGCCCATACGACCTGCTGCTCGTTCTGCCCATGGCTGTCCATGCGCCCACCGTACGGCCCACCACTGACAACGCCCCGCGGAGCGGACCCGCGGGCCTCGCGGCCCGCCCGGTGCCGGGTGGCGCGGGGTCCGGCCGGTCTGTGCGGCTCAGGACCCGCCGGTCGCGTCCCGGACCACGTCCGGCTGGTTGCTGATGATGCCGTCGACGTCGTACCCGGCGACCCGGCGGGCCGTCTCCGCGTCGTTGACGGTCCAGGCGAAGACCTTCAGCGGTTTGTCGTGCGCCCCGTCGAAAGCGTGGACCGTGGCGACGTACCCGGGGGAGATGGTGCTGTACGACGGGTTGATCTGGTCGGTGAACGCCGCGTACGCCGACAGTTTCGCGACGGACGGCGTACCGAGGATGGCGGTCTTGACGCCGGGCTTCAGCTGGTGGACGGTGCGCACGCTGTCCGCGCTGAAGCTCTGCACGATCAGCCGGCTCGCGCGGTGCGTCTGGTCGAGCCAGCCCTCGTCGGAGAGGACCTTCAGGGTCTGCTGCTCGATGCCCGGGTAGAGGGCGGGGTTCTTGATCTCCAGGAGCAGGTTCTGGCTGTTGCGCTCGACCCGGTGCACGTACTGCTCCAGGGTCGGTACGCGCGCGCCCGCGTAGGAGGGGCCGAACCAGCTGCCCGCGTCGAGGCGCGCGATCTCGGCGGCGGTGAAGTCCTTCACCTTCCAGGGTGCCCGGCCGGGGAACACCTCCTCGACGTCGGTGGTGCGCTGGAGGCTGTCGTCGTGGATGACGACCAGCTCGCCGTCCTTGGTGCGCTGGACGTCGTTCTCGACCCAGTGGATGCCCAGCCGGGCCGCCGCGTCGACGGCGGCCAGGGTGTTCTCCGGCGCGTAGGCCGAGGCGCCCCGGTGGGCGATGACCGTGGGCGGTTCGCCGTCCTCGGCGGCCCGGACGTCGGAGGAGGGAAGCAGGAGGGCGGCGGTCCCCAGAAGCGCGGTGGTCGTGGCGGCAACAGCGCGCGCGTGCATGCGTACTCCTTGCGTCGAGCGTGCACGGACAGCTCCACTGTGACAGCAGAGGGTCAACAGCAGCGAAGTGGAGAATGGCCACAGATTGAATGGAGTTGCCCAACTCCGCTCACGGGTGCCGCACAACTGCGGCAACGCCGTGGCAAGGGCGTGTTTCTTTGCCGGAAAATCGTTCGACCATTCCGGTGGAGGTCATACTCTTCGCCTCGACCCTGACCGCTCCAGCGGTCCTGGGAAGGGGCGCTTTTCAGCACATTCCGGGACGCAAGAAGGCGGAAGGGTAGCCGCGCATGCAAGGCACGGTCGACGGATTCAGCTACGGACTCGTCACACCGCTGGTGGCCTACCTCATGGCTTGCCTGGGAGGCGCCCTTGGCCTGCGCTGCACCACCAGATCCATGCTGGTCTCGAACTCGTGGCGCCCGGGCTGGCTGGCCCTCGGCGCCGCCGCGATCGGCTCCGGCATATGGACCATGCACTTCGTCGCCATGATGGGGTTCACCGTCAAGGGCGCCCCGATCCACTACGACAAGCCGACCACGTTCGCGAGCCTCGGCGTCGCGATCGTCATGGTGGGCGTCGGGATCTTCATCGTCGGCTACAAAGGCGCGAGGGGAACGGCCCTGTTCACCGGGGGCACCATCACCGGGCTCGGCGTCGCCTCCATGCATTACCTCGGCATGGCCGGAATGCGGCTCAACGGGAACCTGGAGTACAACACGCTCACCGTCACCGCCTCCGTCGTCATAGCCATGTGCGCCGCCACCGCCGCGCTGTGGGCGGCCGGCCAGGTCAGGGGGCTGATGTGGAGCGTGGGCGCGAGCCTCGTCATGGGGCTCGCCGTCAGCGGCATGCACTACACGGGCATGGCCGCCCTCAGCGTCCATCTGCACGGCACCTCCGCCGCCCCGTCCTCGGGCGACTCGCCCGCGGAACTGCTCGCGCCCATGATGGTCGGCCCGCTCGCCTTCCTGCTGATCGCCGGCGTCGTCGTGATGTTCGACCCGCTGATGGTCATGGGCAAACCCGAGTGGGCGCCCGTCGAGGACAAGCCAGGTATCCCGGCCCACGCCGAGGCCGCGCACACCGCCCGCCGCCCGACGGTCCGCACCCGCCGCGGCGCCGGCCACCGAAGCTCCCGCGCCCCGCAGAACCGCTGATCGGACCGCGTTGTCAGTGGGGGGTCGTACGGTGGTTGCATGCGGCCCGTTTCCCACATCGAACGCACGGTGGCGCCCTTCGAGGTCGTCAGCCCCTACCAGCCCAGCGGTGACCAGCCGGCGGCCATCGCCGAGCTGGCCAAGCGCATCGAGGCCGGTGAGAAGGACGTCGTCCTCCTCGGCGCGACCGGCACCGGCAAGTCCGCCACCACCGCGTGGATGATCGAGAAGCTCCAGCGGCCCACCCTGGTGATGGCCCCGAACAAGACCCTCGCCGCCCAGCTGGCGAACGAGTTCCGGGAGCTCCTGCCCAACAACGCCGTCGAGTACTTCGTCTCGTACTACGACTACTACCAGCCCGAGGCCTACGTCCCGCAGTCGGACACCTACATCGAGAAGGACTCCTCGATCAACGAGGAGGTCGAGCGCCTGCGCCACTCCGCGACCAACTCGCTGCTCACCCGCCGTGACGTCGTCGTGGTCGCCTCGGTCTCCTGCATCTACGGCCTCGGCACCCCGCAGGAGTACGTGGACCGGATGGTCCCCCTCAGGGTCGGCGACGAACTCGACCGCGACGAGCTGCTGCGCCGGTTCGTGGACATCCAGTACACGCGCAACGACCTGGCCTTCACCCGCGGCACCTTCCGGGTCCGCGGCGACACCATCGAGATCTTCCCGGTCTACGAGGAGCTCGCCGTCCGCATCGAGATGTTCGGCGACGAGATCGAGGCGCTGTCGACCCTCCACCCGCTCACCGGCGAGATCATCAGCGACGACCAGCAGCTGTACGTCTTCCCGGCCTCCCACTACGTCGCGGGTCCCGAGCGCATGGAGCGGGCCGTCAACGACATCGAGAAGGAGCTGGGCGAGCGCCTCACGGAGCTGGAGAAGCAGGGCAAGCTCCTCGAGGCCCAGCGGCTGCGCATGCGCACCACGTACGACCTGGAGATGCTCCGCCAGATCGGCTCCTGCTCCGGCGTCGAGAACTACTCGATGCACTTCGACGGCCGGCAGCCCGGCTCCCCGCCGAACACCCTGCTCGACTACTTCCCGGACGACTTCCTGCTCGTCATCGACGAGTCGCATGTCACCGTTCCGCAGATCGGCGCCATGTACGAGGGCGACGCCTCCCGCAAGCGCACCCTCGTCGACCACGGCTTCCGGCTGCCGTCCGCCCTCGACAACCGCCCGCTGAAGTGGGAGGAGTTCCAGGAGCGCATCGGGCAGACCGTCTATCTGTCGGCCACCCCCGGCAACTACGAGCTGTCCCGCGCGGACGGCGTCGTCGAGCAGATCATCCGCCCGACCGGCCTGGTCGACCCCGAGGTCGTGGTCAAGCCCACCGAGGGCCAGATCGACGACCTGGTGCACGAGATCCGCACCCGCACCGAGAAGGACGAGCGCGTCCTGGTCACCACGCTCACCAAGAAGATGGCCGAGGACCTCACGGACTACTTCCTGGAGCTCGGCATCCAGGTCCGCTACCTGCACAGTGACGTCGACACCCTGCGCCGCGTGGAACTGCTGCGCGAACTGCGCTCCGGTGAGTTCGACGTGCTGGTCGGCATCAACCTCCTCCGTGAGGGCCTCGACCTGCCCGAGGTGTCCCTGGTGGCGATCCTCGACGCCGACAAGGAGGGCTTCCTGCGCTCCGGCACCTCCCTGATCCAGACCATCGGCCGCGCGGCGCGCAATGTCTCCGGCCAGGTCCACATGTACGCCGACAAGATCACCCCGGCGATGGCGAAGGCGATCGACGAGACCAACCGGCGCCGGGAGAAGCAGGTCGCGTACAACACCGAGCGCGGGATCGACCCCCAGCCGCTCCGCAAGAAGATCAACGACATCGTGGCCCAGATCGCCCGCGAGGACGTCGACACCGAGCAGCTGCTGGGTTCCGGCTACCGCAAGCAGAAGGACGGCAAGGGTGCCAAGCACCCGTGCCCGCCCTCGGCGGCAAGGCGGCGGGTGGCAAGGCCGCCAAGGGCAAGGCCAAGGAGACCGTGCCGACCGACCGGCCGGCGGCCGAGCTGGCCGAGCAGATCGAGGAGATGACCGCGCGGATGCGCGCCGCCGCCGCGGACCTCCAGTTCGAGATCGCGGCCCGGCTGCGCGACGAGGTCTCGGAGATGAAGAAGGAACTGCGCCAGATGCGGGAGGCGGGTATCGCCTGACGGACACGCGACGCCCCTGTTGTACGCGCAGTGTTGCAAGACCGACACAAAGTACGGCCCCGGGTAGCGGCACTGTCAGTGCTCCTGCGTAGGGTTCTGGTCAACCGCGGACTCCGCGGCAACAGGGGACAGTTCGAGAGGGGAATCAGCGCGTGACCGTCAACATGACCAAGGGTCAGGCCATCAGTCTGCAGAAGAACGACGGCGGCAGCCTGACCGCGGTGCGCATGGGTCTCGGCTGGCAGGCGGCCCCCCGCCGTGGCCTGTTCGGTTCGCGCACCCGTGAGATCGACCTGGACGCGTCCGCCGTGCTGTTCGCGGACAAGCAGCCCGTCGACGTCGTCTTCTTCCGCCACCTGGTGAGCGATGACGGCTCGGTGCGCCACACCGGCGACAACCTCGTCGGCGGTGTCGGCCAGGGCGGCGACGACGAGGCGATCCTCGTCGACCTCGCGCGCGTCCCGGTCCACATCGACCAGATCGTCTTCACCGTGAACTCCTTCACGGGCCAGACCTTCCAGGAAGTGCAGAACGCGTTCTGCCGTCTGGTCGACGAGACCAACGGCCAGGAACTGGCCCGCTACACCCTCGCGGGCGGCGGCGCCTACACGGCCCAGATCATGGCGAAGGTGCACCGCAACGGCCCGGGCTGGACGATGACGGCGCTGGGCACCCCGGCCAACGGCCGCACCTTCCAGGACCTGATGCCGGCGATCCTGCCGCACCTGTAGGCCGCCCGGCCAGGGCCCGTGACGTCGGCATGATCCGGCGGACGGGCCCTGGCGGCACCGGACACCGAAAGCGACACAGGGGGACGAAGGCATGACGGCCGAGCTGGTGCGGGGGCAGAACCACCCGCTCTCCCAGGCCCGCCTCGAGATCCGGGTCTCGGCCGGCAAGCCGGTCGTGGCCGGCGCGACGCTCAGCGACGAGCACGGCAAGGTCCACGGCGTGGAGTGGGTGGCCCACCCGGGCGCTCCCACGCTGCCTGGCCTGGAGGTCTCCCGGCAGGCCGCCGCCGACCACCGTCTCGCGGTGGACCTCGGCGCCATGCCGGAGGCCGTGCACCGGATCAGCGTGCTGCTCGCCCTGCCCACCGGGGTGGGCGGGCCCGTCCCGGTTCGGCGGCCTCGCCGCTCCCTTCCTCGCGGTCACCGGCCTCGACGGCTCCGAGATCGCCAACTACACCATCACCGGCCTGGACGCCGAGTCCGCCGTCGTCGCCCTGGAGCTGTACCGCCGCCAGGGCGCCTGGAAGGTCCGCGCCGTCGGCCAGGGATACGCGGGGGGTCTCGCCGACCTCTTCGCCGACCAGGGTCTGCCCGAGGCCCACCAACTGGCCGCCGGCATCAACGACGCCGTGGCCCAGGGCCTCGCCCGCTCGGTGCAGGCACCCCGCACGACCGACGGCGACCGCACGCGGCACGCGTCGGCCCCGACCCTCGGCGCCGACCAGGGCGGCGCTGCGGCTCAGGGCGCCGTACCGCCGTCCCCGCCCGTGTCGCCGTACGGCACGCAGACGCCGGGCACACCTGGCCAGCCGTCCTCGCCCTACGGCACCCCGGCCCCAGGTCAGCCGGCTTCCCCCTATGGCACGCCACCGCCCGGTCAGCCCTCGTCGCCTTACGCGGCCCAGCCGCCCGGCACCCCCGGACAACCGCCGGCCTCGCCCTACGACCCCCCGGCCGCCCCGGACCCGTCCGCCGCCCGCAGCCCGGCTCCACCACCGGCGGCTCCGTCGACTACAGCCACCCGCGCCGCCACGACCACGGCCCGCCGCCACCTCCGCCGACGCGCCCCGGCCCAGCCCGGACAGCCCGCGCAGCCCGTCGCCGGGGACGCGACCGGCTGGTCCATGGACGAGCGGCTCTACAACCAGGTGTGGGGCATGTTCGAGGACCTGGCCCGCACCATGGCCGCGTACCGCAGCGCCGTCGACTTCGCCGACTCGCGCATGGAGAAGGAGCTCGACCAGGCCCTGTCCGACCCGCGCAGCCGGATCGGCGGTCAGAGCGACGCCGCGCGCGAGGCGGCCCGCGCCAAGCACACCCAGCTCGTCGACCAGGCCCGTACCGCCCTGGACCGGGACCTCGCCCAGCTCGCCGCCGAGGCCGACGTCGTCGAGCCCGCGCTGCCCGCGGCCTACGCCCGCTGGGACAACCCCGTCTGGCACGGCTACCGCGTGCCGATGGAGATCCCCATGGCCCTGCGCCTGGGCGACCTGCACCTTCCCGAGGCCCCGCAGCTGCGCATCCCGATGCTGGTCAGGCTGCCGCTGGAGCGCGGGCTGTGGATCGACAGCGGACGGGCCGACTCCCTCGACGGCTCCTTCACCGACTCCCATGAGCTCAAGCGCCTGGCGATGGAGTCGGCGGTGGCGCACGCGGCCCGGCTGCTCGCCGTCTATCCGACGGGCGAGTTCACCGTGCACGTCATCGACCCGGCGGGCTCCGGAGGCCAGGCGCTCGTCCCGCTGGTGCAGACCGGTGTGCTCGCCGGCCCGCCGGCTCTCGGTGCGGCCGGTGTCGCCGATGTTCTGGCCCGGCTCACAGAGCGCGTCGACCTGGTGCAGATGGCGGTGCGCGGAGGGGCGCCCGACGCGCTCCCGCCGGGCTTCGACACCTCCGAGCAGCTGCTGATCGTCAACGACTTCCCGCACGGCTTCGACGACCGCGCCGTGACCCAGCTGCGCTACCTCGCCGACGAGGGCCCGGCGGTCGGCGTCCATCTGATGATGGTCGCGGACCGCGAGGAGGCCGCCGCGTACGGCCCGTTGCTCGACCCGCTGTGGCGTTCGCTGCTGCGACTGAGCCCGGTGCCCGACGACCATCTCGCCGACCCGTGGGTGGGGCACGCCTGGACGTACGAGCCCGCGCTCGTGCCGCAGGGCAGCCAGGTGCTCCAGCAGGTGCTCAATCAGGTGGCCGCCGCCCGTACCAAGTACACGTAAAGCTGCCTGACCAGCTATTTTGACCTTTCTTTTGCCAATCGCTTTACCTTTCCTTGGTGATTGGGGTACCGTTTTCCTCACGGAGGGGAGTACTCCCTGTCGATGCGGCGTACCCGTCAATACGGAACAGATCCCCTGGATCTGCTCCCGGGGCGTCGGCCCACCTTGGGTGGAAGAGACCTCCGGCAGCGCGACGACGCTGGTTATTTGCCGTTACGTAATGCCGGAGGATCAGTGGATGTTTCCGTGACCCTGTGGGTCCTGACCATCGTGGGCCTCGCCGCCCTCATCGCGGTCGACTTCTTCATCGGCCGCAAGCCGCACGACGTCTCCATCAAGGAAGCCGGAATCTGGACGGTCGTCTGGATCGCCCTGGCCGGCCTCTTCGGCCTCGGCCTGCTGATCTTCGGCGGCGGCCAGGCCGGCGGAGAGTTCTTCGCGGGCTTCATCACCGAGAAGTCGCTGAGCGTCGACAACCTCTTCGTCTTCGTCCTGATCATGGCGAAGTTCTCGGTGCCCTCGCAGTACCAGCAGCGCGTGCTCCTCGTCGGTGTGCTCATAGCCCTGGTCCTGCGGGCGATCTTCATCGCCGCGGGCGCCGCCATCCTCGCCAGCTTCGCGTGGGTCTTCTACCTCTTCGGCGCCTTCCTGATCTGGACCGCCTGGAAGCTCATCCAGGAGGCCCGGGCCGACGAGGAGGACGAGGAGTTCGAGGAGAACAAGCTCCTCAAGGCCGCCGAGCGCCGCTTCGGTGTCGCCGACCGCTACCACGGCACCAAGCTGTGGATCGAGCAGAACGGCAAGCGGGTCATGACCCCGATGCTGGTCGTGATGCTCGCGATCGGCACCACCGACGTGCTCTTCGCCCTCGACTCCATCCCCGCGATCTTCGGCCTGACCCAGGACCCGTACATCGTCTTCACCGCCAACGCGTTCGCCCTGATGGGCCTGCGCCAGCTGTACTTCCTCATCGGCGGCCTGCTGAAGAAGCTGGTCCACCTCAGCTACGGCCTGTCGATCATCCTCGGCTTCATCGGCGTCAAGCTGGTCCTGCACGCACTGCACGAGTCCGGGGTCCATGTCCCCGAGATCAGCATCCCGGTCTCCCTCGGCGTGATCTGCGGTGTCCTCGTCGTCACCACGATCACCAGCCTCCGCGCCTCCAAGAAGCAGGCGGCGGCCGAGGCGGCGCAGACGCGGAGCGATGGCGCTCCGAAGGACAGCATCGACGTCTGACCACGTCGGACGTAGGAACAACCAGCACCGGGAGCGGCGTACGGCCGATTGCCGCTCACCGCTCCCGGTGCTTGCTTTGTTCTGAGCGCGTTCCCCGCTCGGGGACGCCCCGGCCGACGGAGGCAGCCATGAAGTTCGTGCAGATCATCGACTTCGAAACAGAGCGCTTCGACGAGATGGAGCAGCTGATGGAAGGCGCCAGGCAGCGCATGGAGGGCCAGGAAGGCGGCCCCACCCACAGCATCCTGCTGAAGGACCGCGACACGCCCGGACGCTACCTCGCCGTGATCGAGTTCGAGTCCTACGAGGAGGCCATGCGCAACAGCGAACGCCCCGAGACGAGCAAGATGGCCGAACAGATGGGCGAGTTGTGTACCCGGGCGCCACGCTTCGTCAACTGCGACCTGTTGGAGTCGCGCGAGCTGAAGTAGCCCGAACCGCCGAAGGAGGCCCCGCGGCACCGAAATGCGGGGCCTCCGTACCTTTGGGAGGATCCCTGCATGATCGTTCGGCTCAGGTCGCTCACCACCCAGTGGACGTTCCTCGTGCCGGTGCTCGCGGTCGTCCTCCTGGCATTCACCTGGGGACGCGACCTGCCGGGCGCGGTCGTGGCCTTGGTGACGCTGGTCCTCGCGGGGGCGGTCCTGGCCGCCGTGCATCATGCCGAGGTCGTCGCCCACCGGGTCGGCGAACCCTTCGGCTCGCTCGTCCTGGCCGTCGCCGTCACGATCATCGAGGTCGCGCTGATCGTCACCCTCATGGCCGACGGCGGCGACAAGAGCTCGACCCTCGCCCGGGACACGGTCTTCGCGGCTGTCATGATCACCTGCAACGGCATCGTCGGCCTCTGCCTCCTGGTCGCCTCGCTGCGCCACGGCCTCGCGGTCTTCAACCCCGAGGGCACCGGCGCCGCCCTCGCGACCGTCGCCACCCTGGCCACCCTCAGCCTGGTGCTGCCGACGTTCACCACGAGCAAGCCGGGCCCGGAGTTCTCCGGCGTCCAGCTGACCTTCGCGGCGCTGTCCTCGCTGGTCCTGTACGGCCTGTTCGTCGCGACCCAGACCGTACGGCACCGCGACTACTTCCTCCCCATCACCCGCCAGGGCGAGGTCATCACCGCCGACGACCACGCCGACGCGCCCTCCGCGCGCACCGCCCTGATCAGCCTGGCTCTGCTCGGCCTCGCCCTGATAGGCGTCGTAGGACTGGCCAAGGGCGTGTCGCCCACCATCGAGTCCGGCGTCGAGGCCGCCGGACTGCCGCATGCCGTCGTCGGCGTGATCATCGCCCTGCTGGTGCTGCTGCCCGAGACCATCGCCGCGCTGCGCTCGGCTCGCCGCGACCGCGTTCAGACCAGCCTCAACCTCGCGCTCGGTTCGGCGATGGCCAGCATCGGCCTGACCATCCCCGCGGTCGCGCTGGCCTCCGTCTGGCTCTCCGGCCCCCTCGTCCTCGGCCTCGGCGCCACCCACATGGTGCTGCTCGCCCTCACGGTGGTCGTGAGCTCCCTTACCGTGGTGCCGGGTCGGGCCACCCCGCTCCAGGGCGGCGTCCACCTGGTGCTGTTCGCGGCGTATCTGGAGCTGGCGATCAACCCGTAGGCCGCCCGCCCGCAGCTCCGCCCCTGGGCTGCTCCGCCCGTCCGCAGCTCCGCCCATGCGCTGCTCCGCCCGCCCGCAGCTCCGCCCGTCCCCAGCTCAGTCCAGAGCAGGCTCCGCCGCGCCCGTCACCGCCAGGGGCACCGGCCGTGTCTCCGGCAGCAGCGCGAAGCACCCCAGACTGAGCAGTGCGATCCCCGTGAGATACGCCCCCACTCCCCACGGCACCCGGCCCCCCTGTTCGGCCAGCGCCGTCGCCACGATCGGCGTGAGCGCGCCCCCGAGGACCCCGCCGAGGTTGTAGCCGACCGCGGCACCCGTGCAGCGCACCCGCGGCTCGTACAGCTCCGGCAGATACGCGGCGATCACCGCGAACATGGTGATGAACGCGAGCATCGCGCCGAGGAACCCCAGGAACATCAGCAGGGGTTCACCGGTCGAGAGCAGCGCGACCATGGGGAACATCCACAGGGCCGCCGTCCCGCAGCCGGCCAGGCACAACGGCCGCCGCCCGTACCGGTCGCCGAGCAGTGCCACCACCGGTGTGAGCGAGCCCTTCACCAGGACCGCCGCCATGATGCAGGCCAGCATCACCGTACGGCTGACGCCCAGTCGTTCGGTGCCGTAGGCGAGGGACCAGGTCGTCACGGCGTAGAAGATCGCGTACCCGACCGCGAGCCCGCCGGCCGTCAGCAGGACCAGCCGCCAGTGGTCGCGCACGACCTCGGCGAGCGGCACGCGCGCGTGGTCGTCGAGTGCGAGGAAGGACGGACTCTCGGCGAGCGACGACCGCAGCCACAGGCCCGCCAGGGCCAGCACCCCCGCCGCCCAGAACGGCACCCGCCATCCCCATGACGCGAACTGCGCCTCGGTCAGGGTCGCCGACAGCGCCAGCATCACGCCGTTGGCGAGCAGGAAGCCCAGCGCGGGCCCGACCTGCGGAAAGCTCGACCACAGCCCGCGCCGCCCGGCCGGCGCGTGCTCCGCCGTCAGCAGCACCGCCCCGCCCCACTCCCCGCCGAGCCCCAGCCCCTGGACGGAACCGGAGCACGAGCAGCAGCAGGGGAGCGGCCACCCCGATCGAGCCGTACGTCGGCACACAGCCGACCGCCACGGTGGCGCCGCCGGTCAGCAGCAGCGACAGCACGAGGACCGGTCGCCGCCCGTGCCGGTCCCCCGATGTGCCCGAACACCACCGACCCCAGCGGCCGGGCGACGAACCCCACCCCGAACGTGCCGAACGCGGCCAGCGTCCCGGCCAGGGGCGAGAAGGTCGGGAAGAACAGCGGTCCCAGGACCAGCGCCGCCGCGGTGCCGTAGACGAAGAAGTCGTAGAACTCGATGGCCGTCCCGGCGAGCGAGGCGGCCGCGAGCCGCAGCATGGAGGGCGCCCTTACGGTGCGTACGTCGTGCATGCCGCGTCAACTACCCACGGTGACCGCGGGTTACGGGGGCGTACGGGCGCTTCAGTAGGTGACCGTGATGCGCCGGGCGGGTCCGTCGACGCGGACGAGCCCGCCGTAGGGGATGACCAGTTGGGGGTCGGTGTGGCCGAAGTCGACGTCGAAGACGATCGTGGTGTCGGGAGCGTACGCCCGCATCGCGCGCAGGACGGCCTCGCGCTGCTCGGTGGCGTAACGGGCGGCCTCCTCGGGGCTGTTGGGCCGCTCGAACGACCAGGTCTTGGCGCGGCCCATCAGCAGCGCGGAGAAGCGCTGGAGCAGCCCGCGCTCGCCCATGTTGCGCAGGGTGCGGAAGACCTCCGCACTACTCGGCATGTCCTCGGAGGTCTCCAGGAGCAGCACACCGCCGTCGTACACGCTCAGGTCGCGGGAGATCTCGCGGTCGGCCATCAGCAGCCATCCCAGGATCTCCAGGCAGCCGCCCCAACTGCGGCCCTCGATCACCCGGTCGGGGTTCACCCAGGTCCAGCCGTCTCCCGGCCTGGTCTCCGGCTCCGCGTCGAAGGTCGCCGGGTCGGCCCAGTCCCGGTTGACGTCGTTCCAGCGCTCGGCGGGCGTGAGCTCGTACTCGCCGGAGGTGAACAGGGCCGCCCGCAGGGACTCGGCGGTCAGCTCGTCCATGGCGACGGGCCGTCCGAGCTGCACCATCACGGTCGCGCCGTGGTAGCCGACGATGCCGGTGTTGCTCAGAAACGCCAGCAGGTTCGTGTTGTCGCTCATCCCGAAGAACGGCTTCGGGTTCGCGCGGATCAACTCCCGGTCCAGGAAAGGCAGTACGGTGATCTGGTCGTCGCCCCCGATCGAGGCCATGATCACCTTGATGTCCGGATCGGCGAAGGCGGCGTTGACATCGGCGGCCCGCTGCTGAGGGCTCGCCCCCATCGTGCGGGTCGTCGGGTACTCGACGGGTTCGAGGCCGAACTCCTTGCGCAGGCGCTCCAGGCCCAGTTCGAAGGGGCGTGGGAAGAGCCCGGGCAGCCCGGCGCCGGGGGAGATGACGGCTATGCGGTCGCCGGGGGACGGCTTGGGCGGGTACGAGATCGTCGTCATTCAGGGAGGGTACGGGCCGCACCGCGTCCGGCGCACCGTGATAAACCGGGTCTGAGCAGCGGTCTTCAACCGACCGCCCACCCGTCACCGGACCGGAGGAACCGTGCCCCGCACCCTGGCCAACGCCCCGATCATGATCCTCAACGGCCCCAACCTGAACCTGCTCGGGCAGCGTCAGCCGGAGATCTACGGCAAGGACACCCTGGCCGACGTCGAGGCCCTGTGCGCCAAGGCGGCGGCGCGCAGGGCGGCACGGTGGACTTCCGCCAGTCCAACCACGAGGGCGAACTGGTCGACTGGATCCACGAGGCGCGGCTCAACCACTGCGGCATCGTCATCAACCCCGGCGCCTACTCGCACACCTCGGTCGCCATCCTGGACGCGCTCAACACCTGTGACGGACTGCCGGTGTTGGAGGTCCACATCTCCAACATCCACCAGCGCGAGACCTTCCGGCACCACTCGTACGTCTCCCTGCGCGCCGACGGTGTCATCGCGGGCTGCGGGGTGCAGGGGTACGTGTTCGGGGTGGAGCGGGTCGCCGCCCTGGTGGGGGCGGCCCAGGCCGAGGCGTGAGCCCCGGCCGCGGGGTGGCCGGGTAAGGACCGCACGCCATGGCGAGCGCCCCTTACGGCCGACGTACGCCAAGGCAGCGCCTTTTACAGCCGTCCCGCCTCCACGATCCGCCGCAGGAAGCGCCGCGTGCGCTCCTGCTGCGGATCGCCGAAGATCTGCTCGGCGCTTCCGCGCTCCAGCACGACCCCTCCGTCCAGAAAACAGACCTGGTCGGCGACGTCCCGCGCGAAGCCCATCTCGTGCGTGGCCAGCACCATGGTCATGCCGTCGCCCTTGAGGTCACGGACGACATTCAGCACCTCGCCCACCAGCTCCGGGTCGAGGGCGGCCGTGATCTCGTCGAGCAGCAGCAGCCGCGGCCGTACGGCGAGCGCGCGCACGATCGCCACGCGCTGCTGCTGGCCGCCGCTCAGCCGGTCCGGGTACTCGCCCGCCTTCCCGCCGAGCCCGAGCCGCTCCAGCAGCTCCCTGCCGCGCTCCTCGGCCTCCGCGCGGGACACCCTGTGCACCCGGCGCGGGGCGAGGGTGATGTTCTCCAGCACGGTCATGTGCGGGAAGAGGTTGTACGCCTGGAAGACCACGCCGATACGGCGGCGTACCGCGTCCTGGTCGACGCGCGGGTCGGTGATCTCCTCGCCGTCCAGCCAGATCGCGCCGTCGTCGATCTCCTCCAGGAGGTTCGCGCAGCGCAGCAGCGTCGACTTGCCCGAGCCTGAGGCGCCGATCAGCGCGGTCACCGTGTGCGGGGCGACCTCCAGATCGACGTCCCGCAGCACGACCGAGCCGCCGAAGGTCTTGCGGACGGACTCCATCCGCAGCACCGGTGCGTCCGTGTCGCTCATGCGATCCCTCCCTGGGCCCGCCGCCGGTCCATCCGCGCCGTCACCCAGTCCGTGAAGCGGGTCATCGGGATGGTCAGCGCCACGAACACCAGGCCCGCGACGATGTACGGCGTGTAGTTGAGGCTGCGGCCCACGATGATGTCGGCGGCCCGTACGGCGTCCACCGCGCCGCCGATCGACACGAGCCCGGTGTCCTTCTGCAGCGACACCAGGTCGTTGAGCAGCGGCGGCACCTGGCGTCGTACCGCCTGCGGCAGCACCACGTACCGCAGCGCCTGCCGGTTGGAGAGGCCGAGCGAGCGGGCCGCGGCGCGCTGCGAGGGGTGGATGGACTCGATGCCGGCGCGGAACACCTCGGCGACGTACGCCGAGTAGGTCAGCGTCAGTGCCGTGCCGCCCAGCCACACCGGGTCGACGGTCACGCCCTGGAGCCGCAGCGCGGGGACGCCCAGGACGACGATCATGAGGTTGATGATGAGCGGGAGCCCGCGGAAGAAGTCCGTGTAGGCGGCGGCCAGGAACCGCAGCGGGAAGAACACCGGCCCGCGCAGCGTGCGGGCGACGGCGATGAGCATGCCGAGGACGAGCACGGCCACACCGCAGATCAGCAGCAGCCGGACGTTGAGCCAGAGCCCCTCGAGGACCTTGGGCAGCGCCTCGCGCGCGTACTGCCCGTTGAAGAAGGTCTCCTTGGTGCGCGGCCAGCCGGGCGCGTTGACGACCACCAGATACAGGACGACCGCCGTGGCGAGCGTCGAGACGGCGGCGATCGCCGTGGCGCGGCGGGAGCGGGCGCGCTTGTGGCGCTCGCGCTCCAGCCGCCGCGCGGAGGGCGTGTACGCGTCGACCGGGTCCGGCGTCTCCGCGCCGGACTCGTCCTTCGTGAGCGTCACTTGAGCACCGGGGCGTCGACGGCGTCGGACAGCCACTGCTTCTCGATCTTCGCCAGGGTGCCGTCCTTGCGCAGGGCGTCGACGGCGCCGGTCACGCAGGACGTGAGCGCGCTGCCCTTGTCGAGGACGAGGCCGAACTGCTCCGGGGTGCCGCCCTGGTTCTCGAACTGGCCGACGATCTTGGCGTCCGTGACCTCGGCCGCGGTGATGTAGAAGGCGGTCGGCAGGTCGACGACGATCGCGTCCACCTGGCCGTTCTTCAGGGCGGACTTGGCCTGGTCGTTCTTGGCGTAGGCGGCGGCCTCCCGCGTCGGCTTCACCACGTCCTCGATGTAGTTGAGGCTGGTCGTGCCGACCTGGGCGCCCAGCTTGAGGCCCTTGAGGTCCGCGATGCTCGTCGCCTTGGCGGCCTTGGAGTCCTTGAGCGCGATGACCGCCTGGCGCACGTCGTAGTAGCCGGAGGAGAAGTCCACGGCCTTCTTGCGCTCGGCGCTGATCGACACCTGGTTGATGTCGAAGTCGAACGTCTTCTCGCCGGGCGCGAACGCCTTGTTGAAGGGGACGCTCTGCCAGACGACGGCGCTCTTGTCGTAGCCGAGGCGCTCCGCCACGGCGTAGGCCACCGCGGACTCGAACCCCTTGCCGTTGGCCGGCTTGTCGTCCTTGAACCAGGGCTCGTACGCCGGCTCGTCGGTGGCGATCGTCAGCTTGCCGGAGGTCTTGGTGGCGAGCTTGCCCTTGGCGCACGTGGCGCCCGTCGTCGACCCCGACGGCTTGGCGGCGGCGTCGTCCTCGGGCTGCGGAGCACAGCCGACGGCGGTGGCGAGGAGGGCTATCGTTGCGGCGGCTACGGCGCGGCGCAGGGCGCGAGGGGCGAGGTGCATGGCGGGAGATTGACAGCACGTCGACCCGTTTGTCGAGGTCACGTCGGCTTTTGTCCGCATACTGGGAACACGTGTTGCGTTCTCGTGAACGTTCCCTGTGTGACCGGTTCGCCGGGGCCGCCGGTCGAGGGCGGGGATCGGAAGACCGGCGGCCCGTACCGCGCAGGAGCCGTCATCCTGTGCGGGGCTGCTACCAGTTGACCCCGCAACAACGTGGGCCGGGAGCGTGCGGATGACACCGGGCGCGTGCGAAGGGTTCACACGGGGCGCGCGAGAGTAGTCGCGCGCCCGTTGCTCACCACCCGCGCGCGTGCCACTCCGGCAGATGCGGTCGCTCCGCGCCCAGCGTCGTGTCGTTGCCGTGTCCCGGGTAGACCCAGGTCTCGTCCGGGAGGACGCCGAAGATCTTCGTCTCCACGTCGTGGATGAGGCTGGCGAACGCCTCAGGGTCCTTGCGGGTGTTGCCCACACCGCCGGGGAACAGGCAGTCACCGGTGAAGACATGCGGGTGGCCGTGCGGGTCGTCGTAGACCAGGGCGATCGAGCCCGGCGTGTGGCCGACCAGGTGGCGGGCGGTGAGCTCGACGTGGCCGACGCGGATGGTGTCGCCGTCTTCGACGAGGACGTCGGTCGGCACGGGGATGCCCGCCGCGTCGTCCCGGCCGGCGTACGTGCGCGCGCCCGTCGCCTCGACGACCCGGGCGAGCGCCTGCCAGTGGTCGCCGTGCTGGTGGGTGGTGACGACGGAGGTGATGCCGTCGTCACCGATCATCCCGAGCAGGGTGTCCGCGTCGTTGGCCGCGTCGATCAGCAGCTGCTCGTCCGTGGCCCGGCAGCGCAGCAGATAGGCGTTGTTGTCCATCGGGCCGACCGCGATCTTGGTGATCATCAGGTCCTTGAGCTCATGCACGTCCGCCGGGCCACCGACGGTCACCTGTCCGCTGTACGTCATGACGGCAGCCTATAGCGGGGAGCGGCCCGGGGACCGTGTACGTCCTACAGCGGGGGCAGCGCCGGGAGCGGGCCGCCAGACACCGTCAGCCGCGAGCCGTCACGGCGGCCGGCGAGCCAGCCGAGGAGGTCGGCTGCTCCACCCGTCACCGTCACCTCCGGTGTCTGCGCCTCCCGCCCGGTGCTCCACGCGCGCGTGCCGTCGGTCACACGGGTCGGCGGCACGTCGGGGTGCCCGGCGAAACGGTCGGCGAGGAACTCGATCTCCCGTTCCGTGAACTCCTCCGGCACGTCTTCCAGCTCGTACCCGATCCCCAGGTCCACGTGGTGCAGCTCCACCTCCACCCACCGCCGGAACGGCACCCGCGACGCCGAGTCGGTCACGCCGTTGCGCAGCTCGACGGTGCGGGACCAGTCGCCCGGCACGGCTCCCGCCTCCTGGAAGCGGGCCGCGCTGTCGCGGACGTCCGCGAGCTGGACGTCGAGGGGACGCGGGGCGTCGCGCTCGATGTCGGCGTCCCGGGCGTCGCCGGAGGCGTACATGGGCAGGCCCCGCAGAACATTCACGAGGGCGTCCGCGTTGCGGGCGAGGTGGGCGAGGATGTGACCCCGGCTCCAGCCGGGAAGCCGTGACGGCTCGGCCACCGACGCGTTGTCCAGCTTGGCGACTGCGGTGAGCAGCCGATCCGTAGCGTCACGTACAGACGCCAGGTCATGCGCGTGATCAATCATGGTGCTGACCCTAGACCCGCCACACCTTTGGGTGAAGGTGGTGAAGCTGTGCCGTAAATCGAATGCGCGTGCTATATGGTCGGTCGTGGCGTCGGGCATGCTGGATGGTCCGGGATTGTTCTCCCATTCGGGAATCCGACCGGCGTTGTCAGTGGCTCCCCCTAGTGTGAGAAGACACGGGGGCCTCGCCCCTGTCACTTCTCTCAAGAAAGGTGCGGACCGGCGTGGCCGACCGTCTCATCGTCCGTGGCGCGCGCGAGCACAACCTGAAGAACGTCTCGCTCGACCTGCCACGCGACTCGCTCATCGTCTTCACGGGCCTGTCCGGGTCGGGCAAGTCCTCCCTGGCCTTCGACACCATCTTCGCCGAGGGCCAGCGTCGCTACGTGGAATCGCTCTCCTCGTACGCCCGCCAGTTCCTCGGCCAGATGGACAAGCCGGACGTCGACTTCATCGAGGGCCTCTCCCCGGCGGTCTCGATCGACCAGAAGTCGACCTCCCGCAACCCTCGCTCGACGGTCGGCACCATCACCGAGGTCTACGACTACCTCCGGCTGCTCTTCGCCCGCATCGGCAAGCCGCACTGCCCCGAGTGCGGCCGTCCCATCGCGCGCCAGTCGCCGCAGGCCATCGTCGACAAGGTCCTGGAGCTGCCGGAGGGGAGCCGCTTCCAGGTCCTGTCGCCGTTGGTGCGCGAGCGCAAGGGCGAGTTCGTCGACCTCTTCGCCGACCTCCAGACCAAGGGCTACTCCCGCGCGCGTGTGGACGGCGAGACGATCCAGCTCTCCGAGCCGCCCACGCTGAAGAAGCAGGAGAAGCACACCATCGAGGTGGTCGTCGACCGGCTCACGGTGAAGGACTCCGCCAAGCGCCGCCTGACCGACTCCGTGGAGACCGCCCTCGGCCTCTCCGGCGGCATGGTCGTCCTCGACTTCGTCGACCTGCCCGCCGACGACCCCGAGCGCGAGCGCATGTACTCGGAGCACCTGTACTGCGCCTACGACGACCTGTCCTTCGAGGAGCTGGAGCCCCGCTCCTTCTCCTTCAACTCGCCCTTCGGCGCCTGCCCCGAGTGCACGGGCATCGGCACGCGCATGGAGGTCGACCCGGAGCTGATCGTCCCGGACGAGGACAAGTCCCTCGACGAGGGCGCCATCCACCCCTGGTCGCACGGCCACACCAAGGACTACTTCGGCCGCCTGATCGGCGCCCTCGCGGACGCGCTCGGCTTCCGCACGGACATCCCGTTCGCCGGGCTGCCGCAGCGCGCCAAGAAGGCCCTGCTCTACGGCCACAAGACGCAGATCGAGGTGCGGTACCGCAACCGGTACGGCCGCGAGCGCGTGTACACGACGCCCTTCGAAGGCGCCGTCCCCTTCGTCAAGCGCCGGCACAGCGAGTCCGAGAGCGACGCCAGCCGCGAGCGCTTCGAGGGCTACATGCGCGAGGTGCCCTGCCCCACCTGTCAGGGCACGCGCCTGAAGCCGATCGTCCTCGCCGTCACCATCATGGGGAAGTCGATCGCCGAGGTCTCCGGCATGTCCATCAGCGACTGCGCGGACTTCCTGGGCGAGCTGAAGCTCAACGCCCGCGACAAGAAGATCGCCGAGCGGGTGCTGAAGGAGGTCAACGAGCGGCTGAAGTTCCTGGTCGACGTCGGCCTGGACTACCTCTCGCTCAACCGCGCGGCCGGCACCCTCTCCGGCGGCGAGGCCCAGCGCATCCGCCTGGCCACCCAGATCGGCTCCGGCCTCGTCGGCGTGCTCTACGTCCTCGACGAGCCGTCCATCGGCCTGCACCAGCGCGACAACCACCGCTTGATCGAGACCCTGGTCCGGCTGCGCGACATGGGCAACACGCTCATCGTCGTCGAGCACGACGAGGACACCATCAAGGTCGCCGACTGGGTCGTCGACATCGGCCCCGGCGCCGGCGAGCACGGCGGCAAGGTCGTGCACAGCGGCTCCATGAAGGACCTGCTCGCCAACGCGGAGTCGATGACGGGCCAGTACCTGTCCGGCAAGAAGGCCATCCCGATCCCGGACATCCGCCGCCCGCACGACCCGTCCAGGCGGCTCACGGTCCACGGCGCCCGGGAGAACAACCTCCAGGACATCGACGTCTCGTTCCCGCTCGGCGTCTTCACCGCGGTCACCGGAGTCTCCGGCTCCGGCAAGTCCACGCTGGTCAACGACATCCTGTACACACACCTGGCCCGCGAGCTGAACGGCGCCAGGAGCGTTCCGGGGCGCCACACGCGCGTGGACGGCGACGACCTCGTCGACAAGGTCGTCCATGTCGACCAGTCGCCCATCGGCCGCACCCCGCGGTCCAACCCGGCGACGTACACCGGCGTCTTCGACCACGTCCGCAAGCTGTTCGCCGAGACCACCGAGGCGAAGGTCCGCGGCTACATGCCGGGCCGCTTCTCCTTCAACGTCAAGGGCGGCCGCTGCGAGAACTGCGCGGGCGACGGCACCATCAAGATCGAGATGAACTTCCTCCCGGACGTCTACGTCCCGTGCGAGGTCTGCCACGGCGCCCGGTACAACCGGGAGACCCTGGAGGTCCACTACAAGGGCAAGTCCATCGCCGAGGTCCTGAACATGCCCATCGAGGAGGCGATGCACTTCTTCGAGGCCGTCCCGGCGATCAACCGCCACCTGAAGACGCTCAACGACGTCGGTCTGGGCTACGTCCGCCTCGGCCAGTCCGCGACGACCCTCTCCGGTGGTGAGGCCCAGCGCGTGAAGCTCGCCAGCGAGCTCCAGAAGCGCTCCACCGGGCGCACGGTCTACGTCCTGGACGAGCCGACCACCGGTCTGCACTTCGAGGACATCAGCAAGCTGCTGAAGGTCCTCTCCGGCCTGGTCGACAAGGGCAACACGGTCATCGTCATCGAGCACAACCTCGATGTGATCAAGACCGCCGACTGGATCGTCGACATGGGTCCCGAGGGCGGCGCGGGCGGCGGTCTCGTCGTCGCCGAGGGCACGCCCGAGGAGGTCGCCGGAGTCCCCGCCAGCCACACCGGCAAGTTCCTCCGCGAGATCCTCGGCGCCGACCGCATCAGCGACGGAGCCTCGGTGAAGGCCCCGCGCCGGGCGGCGACGAAGAAGGCGACGGCGGCCAAGACGACGGCCAAGAAGACGGTCGCGGCCAGGTCGACGGCGAAGAAGACGGCGACGGCCAAGACGGGCGCTGCCACCGCCAAGAAGGCGGCTTCCGCGAAGAAGGCGGCTCCCGCGAAGAAGGCCACCCGAGCCCGCAAGGCCTGACGGGGCAGAACACCGGACAACCGGGAGGCGGCTGCGCGACAGCCGCCTCCCGGCGCCGTTTCAGGCTCCGGCCTTCGGGCCCCGCCCGCTAGATCCCCGCCACCTCGTCGGCGTACGGCGGCTCCGCCCCGGCCCGTGAGCAGGTGACCGCCGCCGCGCGTGCCGCGAACCGCAGCAGTCGCGTCCAGTCGTCCCGGCGCAGTGCCTCGACCCCCTGCGCGGAGAGGGCGTCGAGGGCGGAAAGCCCGTGCAGCAGGGCCGCGTTCACGGTGTCGCCCGCGCCGATCGTGTCGACGACGTCGACCTCCTCACCCGGCACCGCGTGCACGCCCCCGTCCCGGGTGAACGCGGTCAGCCCGTCACCGCCCTGCGTGATGACCACGGCCGAGGGCCCCGAGGCCAGCCACTCGCGCGGGGTGCCGCCCAGCCACAGCGCGTCCTCCTCGGAGAGCTTCAGCAGTGACACCGACGGCAGCCAGCTCTTGAACCGGGCCCGGTAGGCATCCGAGTCCGGGATCAGCCCGGCGCGGATGTTGGGGTCGAGCGCGGTGAACACGCCCTGCGCGGCCGCCGCCCGCATCAGCTCCTCGTAGGCGCTCGCCCCCGGCTCCAGCACCAGCGAACAGGTGCCGAAGGACACCGCCCGCGTACCGGCGGGGAGTTGAGAGGGGGCCGTGAACAGGCGGTCAGCGGTGCCGTCGACGTAGAAGGAGTAGGCGGCCGAGCCGTGCGCGTCGATCGTGGCCACGGCCAGGGTGGTCGGTTCCGGGCCGCGCTGGACGGCCGACACGTCCACCGACGCCCGCCGCAGCCCGTCCAGCAGCGCCTCGCCGAACGCGTCGGACGACGTACGGGAGCAGAAGGCGGTGGGGGAGCCGAGGCGGCCGAGGGCGACGGCGGTGTTGTACGGGCCGCCGCCGAGCGCCGGCGTGAGCCCCGCCAGGGCGCCCGTGCCCTGCGGCACCAGATCGATGAGGGCCTCACCGGCGACGACGATCACGAATCGGGTCCTTTCTCGGGCTTCTCGAACATCTCGAACTGCGCGGACACCTCGAACAGCTCGGACTTCTCCAACTGCGTGGACTGCTCGAACTGCTCGGACTTCTCAGGGGTTTCGGCGCAGCCGCACGAGCTGCGGTGGACGAACGTGCACGGCAGACGCACGGTGTCGGCCGGTCGGTCCGGGGCGGCGAGCCGCGCCAGGAGCACCCGGACCGCCTCGGCGCCCAGCTCCTTGCTGGGCTGGGCGATCGCGGTGAGCCGGGGCGAGAAGAGGTCGGCCCAGGCGAAGTCGTCGAAGCAGCACAGCGCGAGGTCGCCGGGCACGGACAGGCCGCGGTCGCGCAGGGTGCGCAGGGCGCCGATGGTCATCGCGTTGTTGGCCGTGACGAGGGCCGTGGGCGGATCGGCGAGGGCCAGCAGCGCGGCGGTAGCCCGCTCGGCACCGGCCGACGCGGAGTCGCCGTACGCGACGAGCTGTTCGTCGTACGGCAGTCCGGCGGCCGTGAGGCCGGACCGGTACCCGGCGAGCCGCTCGCCGCTGGTGCTCAGCCCCGGCAGGCCCGCGACCAGGCCGATCCGCCGGTGGCCGAGTCCGGCGAGGTGGGTGACGAGCCGGCTCGTCGGCCCGGCGTTCTCGGCGCAGACCTGGTCGAAGTGCGGCGGGCCCTCGACCACCCGGTCCAGGAGCACGGTCGGCACCCGGTGGCGGTCGAGGTAGGCGAGCAGCTCGCCGGGCTCCGCGGAGGGCGCGACGATCAGGCCGTCCACGCGCCGCTCGTGCAGCAGCTGGACGACCTTGCGCTCATGGGCGGGGTCGTCGTGCGGGTCGGCGATGAGGAGGCTGTAACCGTGCCGCAGGGTCTCGGCCTCGACGCCCTGGAGGATCTCCGTGAAGTACGGGTTGCTGATCGCCGACACCGCGAGGCCGATGGACCGGGTGCGGGACGTCACCAGGGAACGGGCGAGGGTGTTGGGCGTGTAGCCGAGCTCGTCCATGGCGTCCAGGACGGCCTGGCGGGTGTGGGGGAGGACCGGCCGGGTGCCGTTGAGCACGTGCGAGACGGTCGCCACGGAGACGCCCGCGCTGCGTGCCACGTCGGCCATGGTCGGCATGACGTCCCCCTGTTCTCCGCCGGCGGGACCCGCGCCGGCGAGATCCGCGCCGGCACCTTCCGGCAACACCTTCAGGCCGGGAACGTATCCCATCCGAAGCCGCGCGTAAACGCTTGCGCAAGCGTTACGCGCAGTACCGGACGTCCAACGGGCGCGCCCTACTCCCAGTCCCAGCCGATCCCCACGATCCCGCTGCGCACCCGTGGCTCGACGATGTGGACCGAGCGGTGCAGGCCGGTGAGGGCCAGTTCCTGGCGTCCGCTGCGCGGAGCCGCCGGCGAGTGCTGGGTGAAGCGGTGGCAGCGGGTCGGCAGCGCGTTCTCGTCGAACCGCACCTGGAGCGCGTACTGGCCGCCGGCCGGCCCGAAGCCGCGGACGTACTCGCGGGAGACGCCGGCGGTGCCGTCCTCGACGGCGTAGCGGAACAGGAACGTCTCGCCGGCCCGGAGCCGGGTGTCGAAGAGCAGTTCGGCGACGAGCACCCCGGTGTCGTGGTGCAGCCGGACGCGTCCCGTGCGGCAGTTCTCCAGGGCGTGCACCTGCATCCGCGCCGGCGCGCATCCCGGGTCGCCGTGGTGGACGGCGACGAAGCGGTCGACGCCGTCCTTGTGGGCGCGCACGATGTGGTGCGACTCGCGCCCGAGGAGTTCGCGGCGCCCGCCTATCCGTACCCGCTCGTGGTGGCCGAGGGTGTGCAGGCCGCCGTCCATGGGCGAGCCCAGCTCGGCGAGCAGCCGGTGCAGCACGCCCGAGGCCTCGACGAGTGAGCGGTAGGAGCGGGCGGCGGGGCGCTGGCCGGCCGCGGTGTCGTCGCTCTCGGCGAGCAGCCTGATCAGCGACTCCTCGGGCAGCTGGAGGATCTCCTCCAGAGCGCGGACGGCGCGCAGCGACTCGGGGCGCTGGGGACGCCGGGCGCCCTGCTGCCAGTAACTCAGGCTGGTGACGCCGACTTTGACCCCGTGACGTGACAGGTGGTGCTGCACCCGCTGGAGCGGCAGACCGCGGGCGGCGATCGCGGCACGCAGGGCCACGTGGAAGGGGCCGCCTCGCAGGGCCGATTCCAGTTCCGCGGTGGCGACGACGGCGGCGACGTCCGCGTGCTGAGTGGCGTGCGGCATGCAGGGGCCTTTCTGTGGGTGTTCGCAACGGCTGGTCAGACCGTGCGCGGGGATGTCCTCGGGGTCACCCGTCGGCGCGGCGGCGTCTTCGAGTACGTACGCCGTTGCTTGCGTGCGCCGTCGTTCACGGCCCCGAGTTCCCCCGCATTGAAGCGTGTTGACCTAGTCCCGACAACACCTCCGGCCCAACCGCGGCCGATACGCTACTGGTCAGGTCAAGTCGGCGCGCCGGAACCGCCGTTGTCGAGTACGGCCCTGATCGCCCGGGCGGAGAGCGCCGACTTGTGCAGGAAGCCGCGGGCCGGGCTGGCGGCGACGAGTTCCTCGAAGTCGTCCAGCGAGTGCGTGGAGATCAGGATGATCACGGCCGTGACGCGGCTGGTCAGGGCGATGGCGAGGTCGAAGCCGCTCTCGCCGTCGAGGTCGATGTCCACCAGGACGATGTCCGGGGTCAGTTCGGCGGCCCGCGCGAGAGCCTCCGGCCCCGACCTGGCGACGCCGACGACGGCGACACCGTCGCGCTCCAGCAGGGCGCGCGCGGCCTCCAGGAACCGGATGCTGTCATCGACGAGAAGACAGCGCATGGACATGCTCACAGGGTGCCAACGGGTCGGTGGCCGCGCTTTCCGGCTAGCCGGAAAGAGTGGGCGCACGTCACTACCAGCCAGCTGGAATGTGCCGAAGTCCGTTGCCGGACAGGGCGGTTCACGCTCACCCACAGCCATGGCGCATCACGCGCGGTAGCATGTGGGCTGCCCTGGAATGGCCGTGGAATCCGGTCGGATGGGGGTGTGCGATGAGAACGTCGGTCGGGAACGACGCAGCGGTCGCCATCGGCCGCCGGGACGGTCCGGGCATCGAACACCGCGGCCGGGACCATTCGGGCGCCGGGCACCTGGGCCGGGGCTGTCCGGGCGCCGGGCACCGGGGACACTGAGGACCGGCCGTGCGTCCCCCGCTTTTCTCCCGTCTCCGCGTGGGCCGCAAGCTCATGCTCCTCGCGCTGCTGCCGGTGACCGGGCTGCTGGCCCTCATCGCCCCGAGCACCGAGGACCAGTGGGAGGACGCCGACTCGCTGCGGACGTTCCACTCCGCGACCGACGTGTCGTTCGCGCTCATCGATGTCTGCGACGCCGTCGCGCGCGAGCGGATCACCGCCGTCCAGGCCGTACTGCGTCCCGGGCCGCGCACCCCGGCGGAGCGCGCCGCGGCCGAGCGGGCCACCGGCCGCGCACTGGACCGGGCCGCCGACCGCGCCGCCTCCTGGGCCAGGACCGATGTCACCGGCGTCCTCACCACCGTGGGCCGCCGACTCCAGGCCGTGCGCACAGGCGCGGACACCGGCACGCTCTCCGCGTCTGCGGTGACGCGCCGGTACCGCGGAGGACGAGGGCGCCCTCCTCGACGCCGTCGCCACCTCGAATCGGACGCCCACCCGCAGGCCGGCCAGGCCGCCGACGCCCATCGCGCTCCTGCGCGCCGTGGAGGCCGCGGAACGCGAACGGCGCGACCTCGCCGTCCTGCTCGCCGCACCGCCCCACCCGGGCCCCACCGCCGCCGCCGCTGGGGCGTCCTGGAGGACGCCGAGCTGGACATCTTCGAGCAGAACACCTCGGACGCACTGCGCGGCCGGCTCCACGCCGTCGAGGCCCAGGCCCCGGCCCGGGCCGTCCGCGAGGTCCGCGACCTGCTGGACGCCACCACTCCCGAGACCGCCCGCCTGCCTTCGTACCAGGACTGGACGGCCGACTCCGGGGCCCGCATCGCCGCCCTGCGCGTCCTCCAGGACAGGGCCGCGCGGGAACTCGCCGACGCCGCCGCCGAGGACCGCCACAGCGCGGAGAGCCGGGTCGTGCGCGACCTCGGCCTCGCGGTCGGGGTCGTCGCCGTCGTCACCGGCCTCGCTCTGGCGCTGCGCCGGTCCCTCACCCGCCCGCTCGCCGAGGTCGCCGAGGGCGCGCGAAGACTGTCGTACGGCGAACTGTCGTACGACATCCGGTACGCGGGCCGTGACGAAGCGGGCGACGTCGCCGACGCCGTCCGTGAACTGCGGGACACCACCGAGCGGTTGGCCGGCGAGATCCGGGCCATGACCACGGCGATCGACCGCGACCAGCTGGACCACCGGGCCGACGTCGCCGCCTTCGACGGCACCTGGGCCCGGTTGCTGGCCGGCCTCGACGGCACCATGGCCTCCTACGCGGCGGAGCACGGAAGGCGCGAGAAGGCCGAACAGGAACGGGCGAACCTCTTCGAGCTCTCTCCCGACCTGCTGTACGTCTGCGGACCCGACGGCTACCTCAAGCGGGTCAACCCGGCCCTCGAACGCACCCTGGGCTACCCGGCCGACGAGCTCCTGGCCCGGCCGTTCCTGTCGTTCGTGGACGAGCGGGACGAAGAACGCGTCCGGGAAGGCCTCGCCCGACTGGACGAGGACACCGAACTCACCGAGGCCGAGAACCGCTTCCTGCGACGGGACGGCACCGAGCTCTGGCTGCGGTGGAGCGCCCGGCTGGACCGGCAGGAAGGGCTCGTCCACGCCGTCGCCCGGGACGTCACCGAGAGCAGGCGAGCCGCCTCGGAACAGGCCGCCCTGCGCCGGGTCGCCGCCCTGGTGGCCCGCGGCGCGCCACCGCGCGAGGTGTTCCAGGCGGTGGCGGAGGAGGTCGGGGGCCTGGTTCGACACCACCGCGACGGTTCTGCGGCAGGAGCCCGACGCCCGCCATACCGTCGTCGGGATCGCGCTCGGCATCCCGGAGGAGATCGAGCGGGCCACGCGCGAGGAACGCCGGCAGGCCGGGAGGAAGGCGATACGGGAGATGACCCGGACGCGGCTCCCGGTGCACGTGGGGCACGCGGCGGGCGCTCCCGTCGCCGTCGACGGCCGGCTCTGGGGTGTCGTCGTCGTGGCCTCCCCGTCCGGACGGCTCCTCTCCGGCACCGAGTCGCGGCTGGCCGCCTTCACCGAACTCGTCGCCCCCGCGCTCGCCAACGCCGACAGCCGCGCCCTGCTGACGGCGTCACGCGCGCGCCTGGTCGCCGCGGCCGACGCCTCCCGGCGCCGCATCGAGCGCGACCTGCACGACGGGGTCCCAGCAGCGGCTCGTCGCCCTGCGGCTCGAGTTGAGGATGGCTGAGTCGTTGCTGGGGGACCTGGTGGATCGTCGGGGAGTCTGGGGGACCGGGTGGATCTGACGGGGCCGGCGGATGCGGCGGGGCCGGTGGGGTTCGGCGGGTTCGGCGGGGCCGAGCGGGGCCGGTGGGTTCGGTGGGTTCAGTCGGGCCGGGGGATTCGGTGAATTCGGCGGCGGACCTTCCGGACCCGCCGGGCCGGGCACGCTCGTCCGGCACGTCGCCCGAGCTCGCCCGGCAGCTAGCCCGGCAGCTCACCCTGCAAGTCGCCCACGTCGGCGAGGGCCTCGACGACGCCTTTCAGGAGCTGCTCCAGGTGGCCCGTGGCATCCACCCGGCCATCCTGTCGCAGGGGGGCCTGGGTCCCGCCCTGCGGTCCCTGGCCCGGCGCTCCGCCGTCCCCGTGGAACTGGACCTGGAGCTGCCGCGGGACCGGCTGCCGGAACAGGTGGAGGTGGCCGCGTACTACGTCGCCTCCGAGTGCCTCACCAACGCCGTGAAACACGCGCACGCGCGTGTGGTGAAGGTTCGGGCCGGGATCGAGGACGGGGTGCTGGAGCTGGTGGTCAGGGACGACGGCGTGGGGGGCGTCGAGACGGGCCGTGGTTCCGGACTGATCGGGCTCGTCGACCGGGTCGAGGCGATCGGCGGCAAACTGGAGCTCGGCAGTCCGCCCGGCGCGGGCACCACCCTGCGGGCGCGGCTGCCGCTGGACGCGCCCTTGACGGACGGGTGACCGCCCGGGGCGCACGCGGGGGGAGCCGTCCAGGCGGGGGAACCTCGGACGTGATGACGTTCGCGTACGCACCGGGCGGTCGGTTCGGACGGATGAGGCTGCCGTCCGGTACGGGGGGCGGGGGTGGGTGACCGGCCCTTCCGGCCCTTCCGTCCGGCCCTTCCGTATCGCGGTGCTACGAGCATCGCTCACCCACGCGCGCGTGTCGTCACGGCAGGCTTCCAAATCCGCTTCCTGCTAGCCGTAACCCCGAGGGTGGGGCAGGCTGTTGGGCGCGCACCGCACCGCACCGCACCGCACCGCACCGCTCCGTTCGGGCAAGGGGAGCCGGGACCATGGACGACGCATCGCAGCGGCAGACGCGGGGACGGGTCGTCCTCGCCGACGACAACATCCTGCTCAGGGAAGGCCTGGCGAGTCTGTGCGAGCGGGGCGGGTACGCGGTCGTGGGCCAGGCCGGTGACGCGCCGGGGCTCCTGGACCTCGTCCAGGAACACCGACCCGACCTGGCGATCGTCGACATAAGAATGCCGCCCGACCACTCCACGGAGGGCCTGAAGGCCGCCCGTACGATCCGAGAACGCCACCCCGGCACCGGCATCCTCGTCCTGTCGGCGTTCGTCGAGGTCGAGGACGTCCTGGAGCTGCTGGCCAGCGGCCGGGGCATCGGCTACCTCCTCAAGAGCCGGGTCACGGTGGTCGAGGAGTTCATCGAGGCCCTGGACCGCATCGGCCGGGGCGGCTCCGTGGTGGACCCCTCGCTGGTCCACGAGCTGTTCACGGCCCAGCGCCGCGACGACCCGCTGGCCCACCTCAGCTCCCGCGAACGCGAGGTCCTCGCCCTCATGGCCGAGGGCCGATCCAACGCCGGCATCGGCCGCCGCCTGTGGGTCACCGAGGGCACCGTCGAGAAACACGTCCGCAGCATCCTGGGCAAGCTCCACCTCACCGAGGACACGGACGACCACCGGCGGGTCCTGGCCGTTCTCACGTTCCTGGAGTCGCGCTAGCGTCGTCCACAGCCCCGCCGGACTGTCACCGCCCGCCAGTAGGGTGTGAAGCATGGCCGACCCCTCCAGCTACCGCCCCGTGCCGGGACAGATCCCGGACTCTCCCGGGGTCTACAGGTTCCGCGACGAGCACCGCCGGGTGATCTACGTCGGAAAGGCGAAAAGCCTTCGCCAGCGCCTGGCGAACTACTTCCAGGACCTGGCGAACCTGCACCCCCGCACCCGCACGATGGTGACCACCGCCGCGTCCGTGGAGTGGACGGTGGTGTCCACGGAGGTCGAGGCCCTGCAGCTGGAGTACTCCTGGATCAAGGAGTACGACCCCCGGTTCAACGTCAAGTACCGCGACGACAAGAGCTACCCGTACCTCGCGGTGACGATGAACGAGGAGTTCCCGCGCGTGCAGGTGATGCGCGGTCACAAGAAGAAGGGCGTCAGGTACTTCGGCCCGTACGCGCACGCGTGGGCGATCCGCGACACCGTCGACCTCCTGCTGCGCGTCTTCCCGGTCCGCACCTGCTCGGCCGGCGTCTTCAAGAACGCCGCCCGCACCGGCCGCCCCTGCCTCCTCGGCTACATCGGCAAGTGCTCGGCGCCCTGCGTCGGCCGGGTGTCGGCCGACGAACACCGCGAACTCGCCGAGGAGTTCAGCGACTTCATGGCCGGACGCACCGGCACCTACCTCCGCCGTCTGGAGAAGCAGATGACGGAGGCCGCCGAGGAGATGGAGTACGAGCGGGCGGCCCGCCTGCGCGACGACATCGAGGCCCTGAAGAAGGCCATGGAGAAGAACGCGGTCGTGCTCGCCGACGCGACCGACGCCGACCTGATCGCGGTCGCCGAGGACGAGCTCGAAGCGGCCGTCCAGATCTTCCACGTGCGTGGCGGACGCGTGCGCGGCCAGCGCGGCTGGGTCACCGACAAGGTCGAGGAGATCACCACCGGCGCCCTCGTCGAGCACGCCCTGCAGCAGCTCTACGGCGAGGAGACCGGCGACTCCGTCCCCAAGGAGGTGCTCGTCCCGGCCCTGCCCGACCCTCTCGAGCCGGTCCAGGACTGGCTCACCGGCCGCCGCGGGTCGAACGTCTCGCTGCGCATCCCGCAGCGCGGCGACAAGAAGGCCCTCATGGAGACCGTGGCGCGCAACGCCCAGCAGGCCCTCGTGCTGCACAAGACCAAGCGCGCCTCCGACCTGACGACCCGCTCGCGCGCCCTGGAGGAGATCGCCGAGGCCCTCGACCTGGACAGCGCGCCCCTGCGCATCGAGTGCTACGACATCTCCCACCTCCAGGGCGACGACGTCGTGGCGTCCATGGTCGTCTTCGAGGACGGCCTCCAGCGCAAGAGCGAGTACCGCCGCTTCCAGATCAAGGGCTTCGAGGGCCAGGACGACGTCCGCTCCATGCACGAGGTCATCACCCGCCGCTTCAAGCGGTACCTCGCCGAGAAGGAGAAGACCGGCGAGTGGGTGGACGAAGCCTCCCAGGAGGCCGCCCTGGGCGACTTCCGGGACGCCTCCGGGAACACCCTCACCGAGGACAACGGCCGGCCCAAGAAGTTCGCCTACCCGCCCCAGCTCGTCGTCGTCGACGGCGGCCGGCCGCAGGTGGCCGCCGCCAAGAAGGCCCTCGACGAACTCGGCATCGACGACGTCGCCGTCTGCGGCCTCGCCAAGCGCCTGGAGGAGGTCTGGCTGCCAGACGACGAGGACCCGGTCGTCCTGCCCCGCACCAGCGAGGGCCTCTACCTCCTCCAGCGCGTCCGTGACGAGGCCCACCGCTTCGCGATCACCTACCAGCGCACCAAGCGGGCCAAGCGGTTCCGGTCCAGCCCCCTGGACGACGTGCCCGGGCTGGGGGACACCCGTAAGCAGGCGCTTCTGAAACATTTCGGCTCGTTGAAGAAACTTCGGTCTGCCACCATCGATCAGATCTGCGAGGTTCCCGGCATAGGCCGCAAAACGGCCGAGACCATTGCCGTGGCACTCGCCCAGGCGGCACCGGCCGCCCCTGCTGTGAACACGGCCACTGGAGAGATCATGGAAGAGGAACCCGGCACCATGGGTTCCACAGGGGAGCCCGCGACGGCGGGCGCCCCGGACGAACGACGGGGGCAGGAGACATGAATGTGAACGAGCACGAAGGCCAACAGAACCCAGGCCAGGAGACCCCGGGCGGAGAGAGCCAGGGCGGAGACGGAGCACAGGTGAGCACGGGCACGAGTACGGGCGCGAACGGCGACGCCGCCGGGATCCCGGAAGCGGCCATCCCCGAGCTGGTGATCATCTCCGGGATGTCCGGAGCCGGCCGGTCGACCGCCGCGAAGTGTCTGGAGGACCTCGGCTGGTTCGTCGTCGACAACCTGCCGCCCGCGCTGATCCCCACCATGGTGGAGCTCGGCGCCCGCTCCCAGGGCAATGTCGCCCGGATCGCGGTGGTCGTCGACGTCCGCGGCCGGCGCTTCTTCGACAACCTCCGCGAGTCCCTCGCCGACCTGGAGGCCAAGCACGTCACGCGGCGGATCGTCTTCCTGGAGTCCTCCGACGACGCCCTGGTGCGCCGCTTCGAGTCCGTGCGCCGCCCGCACCCCCTCCAGGGCGACGGCCGCATCGTCGACGGCATCGACGCCGAGCGCGAACTGCTGCGCGAGCTGCGCGGCGACGCCGACCTGGTCATCGACACCTCCAGCCTCAACGTGCACGAACTGCGCGCCAAGATGGACGCCCAGTTCGCCGGCGAGGAGGAGCCCGAGCTGCGGGCCACCGTCATGTCCTTCGGCTTCAAGTACGGCCTCCCCGTCGACGCCGACCTGGTCGTGGACATGCGCTTCCTGCCCAACCCGCACTGGGTCCCGGAGCTGCGCCCGTACACCGGCCTCAACGAGGAGGTGTCGGCGTACGTCTTCAACCAGCCCGGCGCCAAGGAGTTCATCGACCGCTACAGCGAGCTGCTCCAGCTCATCGCGGCCGGCTACCGCCGTGAGGGCAAGCGGTACGTGACCATCGCGGTCGGCTGCACCGGCGGCAAGCACCGCTCCGTCGCCACCTCCGAGAAGCTCGCCGCCCGCCTCGTCTCCCAGGGCGTGGAGACGGTGGTCGTACACCGGGACATGGGACGCGAATGACCGCACGTTCTCCGCGGCTGGCCCGGCTCGGCAGGGCGGCCCGGACGGTGCCCGAGTCCCGCGCGGGCCGGCCCGTCGAGACCCGGGGCGCCCGGCCCCGCCGCCGCGCGCCCAGCCCAAGGTCGTCGCCCTCGGCGGCGGCATGGGTCTGTCCGCCTCGCTCGCCGCGCTGCGCCGCATCACCGGTGACCTCACCGCCGTCGTCACCGTCGCCGACGACGGCGGCTCCAGCGGCCGGCTCCGCGACGAACTGGGCGTCCTGCCGCCCGGCGACCTGCGCAAGGCGCTGGCCGCGCTGTGCGGCGACGACGACTGGGGCCAGACCTGGGCCCGGGTGATCCAGCACCGCTTCCACTCCAAGGGCGACCTGCACGACCACGCGGTCGGCAATGTGCTCATCGTCGCCCTGTGGGAGCAGCTCGGCGACCATGTCCAGGCCCTGGATCTGGTCGGCAAGCTTCTCGGCGCGCACGGGCGCGTGCTGCCCATGTCGGCCGTGCCCCTGGAGCTCCAGGCCCTGGTCAAGGGGCACGACCCGGAGCGGCCGGAGGAGGTGGACACCGTCCGTGGTCAGGCCACCGTCGCCCTCACTCCCGGTGAGGTGCAGTCGGTGCACGTGGTGCCGCACGACCCGCCCGCCGTCCCCGAGGCGGTGGCCGCGGTCATGGACGCGGACTGGGTGGTCCTCGGCCCCGGCTCCTGGTTCTCCTCGGTCATCCCGCACCTGCTGGTGCCGGAACTGCTGGACGCCCTCACCGAGACGAAGGCGCGCCGGGTACTCTCGCTGAACCTCGCCCCGCAGCCCGGAGAAACCGAAGGCTTCTCCCCGCAGCGTCATTTGGAGGTTTTGGGACGACACGCCCCTAAACTCGCCCTGGACGTGGTGCTGGCCGACGAGGCCGCCGTGCCCGACCGTGACTCGCTCACCGATGCCGCCAAGCGGTTCGGCGCCGCGGTCGAGCTGGCCCCCGTGGCCCGGCCCGACGGAACCCCGAGGCACGACCCGGAGCTGTTGGCCGCCGCGTACGACCGTATTTTTCGGATGCATGGAAGGATCGGCCCATGGCGATGACGGCAGCGGTGAAGGACGAGATCTCCCGGCTCCCCGTCACCCGTACCTGCTGCAGAAAGGCGGAGGTCTCCGCCATCCTGCGGTTCGCCGGCGGCCTTCACCTGGTGAGCGGGCGCATCGTGATCGAGGCGGAGCTGGACACCGCGATGGCGGCCCGCCGCCTCAAGCGGGACATTCTCGAGATCTTCGGCCACAGCTCGGAGCTGATCGTGATGGCGCCGGGCGGACTGCGCCGCGGCTCGCGTTACGTCGTCCGGGTCGTCGCCGGCGGTGACCAGCTGGCCCGGCAGACCGGCCTGGTCGACGGCCGGGGCCGCCCGATCCGCGGTCTGCCCCCGCAGGTCGTCTCCGGGGCCACCTGTGACGCGGAGGCCGCCTGGCGCGGGGCGTTCCTGGCGCACGTTCGCTCACCGAGCCCGGCCGCTCGTCCTCCTTGGAAGTGACCTGCCCGGGCCCCGAGGCCGCGCTCGCCCTGGTCGGCGCCGCCCGCAGGCTGTCCATCGCCGCGAAGGCCCGCGAGGTGCGCGGCGTGGACCGCGTGGTCGTCCGGGACGGCGACGCGATCGGCGCGCTGCTCACCCGGCTCGGCGCCCATGAGTCGGTGCTGGCCTGGGAGGAGCGCCGGATGCGCCGCGAGGTGCGGGCCACGGCGAACCGGCTCGCCAACTTCGACGACGCCAACCTGCGCCGCTCGGCCCGCGCGGCCGTCGCCGCCGGTGCCCGGGTGCCACGCGCGCGCTGGACGATCCTCGCCGACGACGTGCCCGAGCACCTCGCCGCCGCCGGGCGCCTGCGCATGGAGCACAAGCAGGCCTCGCTGGAGGAGCTGGGCGCGCTCGCCGACCCGCCGCTGACCAAGGACGCCGTCGCCGGCCGTATCCGCCGACTGCTGGCGATGGCCGACAAGCGGGCCCAGGACCTCGGCATTCCGGGCACGGAGTCCAGCATCACCGAGGAGATGGCCGACAACCTCGTGGGCTGACCCCTCGTCAACACGCCGGTGCCGCCGCCCGCTCGGGTGAACGGCACCGGCTTTTGCATGTCTGTGAGGCACCCTTGACTGGATCATGAAGTGTCATGAGCCTGGCATCTGTTCGCTGCTGTGGCGGACCACTGCAAGGGGGGCACATGAGTCGAAGAGCGAGACCGATCCTCGCCGTTGGCGCACTCCTCCTGGGCGGCGCGGGCCTCGCGCCCCTCGCCCAGGCCGCGGAGAGCAGCGGCTCTCCCGGTCCCGACGAGATCAAGGTCTTCCGGGCCGACGTCACCAGCGCGCAGGTACCCCTGCTGCTGGCGGCCGGTCAGGACGGCCACGAACTGAGCGAGCAGGTCCCCGCCAAGGGCACCGCGACCGTCGAGGTCTACCTCACCGACAAACAGGCCGACAAGCTGGAGAAACAGGGCGTCGACCTCACCGAGCACACTCTCTCCGCCAAGGCCGAGGCCCGCGTCGAGGCCGCCGCCGAAGGCGTGTACCGCCCCTACAGCGGCAGCGGCGGCCTCAAGCAGGAGATCCTCGCCACCGCCCAGGCCAACCCGGGCCTCACCAAGGCCGTCTCCATCGGCAAGACGGTGAACGGGCAGGACATCCTCGCGCTCAAACTGACCAAGAACGCGAAGCAGACCAAGGACGGCGGCAAGCCCGCCGTCCTCTACATGTCCAACCAGCACGCGCGCGAGTGGATCACTCCGGAGATGACGCGGCGCCTGCTGCACTACTACCTGGACCACTACAAGACCGACAAGCGGATCAAGAAGATCGTCGACTCCACCGAACTGTGGTTCGTCCTCTCGGCCAACCCCGACGGCTACGACTACACGTTCACCGGCACCGACCAGCGCCTGTGGCGCAAGAACCTCCGTGACAACAACGGCGACGGTTCCATCGCCATCGGTGACGGCGTCGACCTCAACCGCAACTTCGCCTACAAGTGGGGCTACGACAACGAGGGTTCGTCCCCCAACCCCACCAGCGAGACCTACCGCGGCACGGCACCGAGCTCCGAGCCCGAGACCAAGGCGCTCGACGCGTTCGAGAAGCGGATCGGCTTCACGTACGGCATCAACTACCACTCCGCCGCCGAACTCCTCCTCTACGGTGTCGGCTGGCAGGTGGCCACCGACACCCCGGACGACGTCATGTACAAGGCGCTCGCCGGCACCCCCGACAACTCCGCGATCCCCGGCTACCGTCCGCAGGTCTCCTCGGAGCTCTACACCACCAACGGCGAGGCGGACGGCCACGCGTCGAACGTCAACGGCCTGGCGATGTACACGCCCGAGATGTCGACCTGCCAGACCGCCTCGGACCTCGACCCGAACGACCAGTGGAACGCGGCCGACTGCCAGTCGGTGTTCAACTTCCCCGACGACGAGAAGCTGATCCAGCAGGAGTTCGAGAAGAACATCCCGTTCGCGCTGTCCGTCGCCGAGTCGGCGAAGCAGCCCGACCAGCCGAAGTCCTCGCTCGGCCTGAAGGCCGCCGACTTCACCCCGAAGACCTTCGCCACGTCCTACTCGCGCGGCGCCGGCCAGGAGGTCTCCGCCGTCGTCCGCAGGGCCGTACGCGGCAAGGAGCTCAAGTACCGCGTCAACGGCGGCCATTCGCACGCCTTGCCGCTCCGCGCGTGGAAGGGCGGCGAGACGTACGGCGGTGAGGACAACCTCTACTTCGACGAGTACCGCGCCAAGGTCCCCGAAGGCGGTCCGGGCGACAAGGTCGAGGTGTGGTTCACCGGCTGGACGCCCGACAAGAAGCGCACCTCCAGCGAGCACTTCACCTACACGGTCGCCGAACGGCCGCGCGCGGACACCCTCGTGGTCGCCGAGGAGGGCGCGACCGCGACCCAGGCACAGACCTACGTCGACGCCCTGAAGGCCAACGGCCGCAAGGCGATCGTCTGGGACGTCGCCGCCCAGGGCGCGCCCGACGCGCTCGGCGTGCTCGACCACTTCAAGACCGTCGTCCACTACACGGGCGCGAGCGTCCCCGGCAACGCCACCCAGCTCCAGCTGCGCGCCTTCCTCAACGAGGGCGGCAAGCTGATCGAGGCCGGTGAGCGGGCCGGCGGCAGCGTCGACCTCGGCGGGGGCACCCTGTCGAACGACTTCAGCCAGTACTACCTGGGCGCCTACACCCGCACCTCTCTGCCGAACGCCACCGCCTTCCAGGGCAGCGGCAAGCTCGCCGGAGCCGGCGCGGCCCTCGGCGCGGCGCCGGGCAACCCGCTCGACACCGCCGGGTCGTTCAGCGTCACCTCCGACAACCTGCCGGCCGCCACCTTCCCGCAGTTCGCCAGCGCGGGCGGGGGCAGCTACCCCGGCACGGTCAACCCGTACGGCCCCTACGAAGGCGCCTCCATGGCCGCCGTCACGCACAGCGACTACGCCTGGAACCGCCTCACCCGCACCATCGACCTCACCAACGTGACCGCCGCGCAGGCGCCCACGTTCCAGACCCGGATGCTGTGGAACACCGAGGAGGGCTACGACCACGCCGTCCTGGAGGCCCACACGGCCGGGGCCGACGACTGGACGACCCTCCCGGACAAGAACGGCCAGACCAGCACCGCTGTACCCGCCGAGTGCGAGGCCGGGTACTTCATCGCTGCCCACCCCGCGCTCAAGCGGTACCTCACCCTCGGCTCCGGCGGCTGCACCAACACCGGCACCAGCGGCCAGTGGAACAGCTTCACCGGGGCGTCGGCCGGGTGGCAGCAGGTCGCCTTCGACCTGTCCGCCTACGCGGGCAAGAAGGTCGAGATCTCCATCAGCTACATCACCGACCCCGGCAGCGGCGGTCGCGGCGTCCTCGTCGACAACGCCTCCGTCGTCGTCACCGGCCAGGCCACCGAGACCGAGGGCTTCGAGACCTCGCTGGGTGCCTGGAGCGTCCCCGGACCGCCCGCGGGCAGCCCGGCGGTCGTCAAGGACTGGGGACGCTCCGGTGAGCTGTTCAAGACGTACGGCGCGATCACCACGGACGACACCGTGCTGCTGGGCTTCGGCCTGGAGCACGTCACCGCGGCGGCCGACCGCACGGCACTGCTCGGAAAGGCGCTCGCCACGCTCAACGGATGAGCGCGGACTAACACGTACGAGCGGGGAGTGCACTGGTCAACAGTGACCGACTCTCCGTAGTCAATTCGAGCTATATGGCCTTTCGGCCCGGGCGTCCGTACCCCTACTGGCGGGTACGGACCGCCTGCCCGTGTATGCGGCATCTCGATGTCACCGACGAGGCGTCGGAGAGGTAGGGTCGTAGGCGGTCGGGGACATCCCAAACAGAGCTCGCCGGCACCGCATAGCCGGCGTACCAACGAGGAGATCGGTTCGTGACGATCCGCGTAGGCATCAACGGCTTCGGTCGTATCGGTCGCAACTACTTCCGCGCGCTGCTGGAGCAGGGTGCAGACATCGAGATCGTGGCTGTCAACGACCTGGGTGACACCGCGACCACCGCTCACCTGCTGAAGTACGACACCATCCTGGGCCGCCTCAAGGCCGAGGTGTCGCACACCGAGGACACGATCACGGTCGACGGTCACACCATCAAGGTGCTGTCCGAGCGCAACCCGGCCGACATCCCCTGGGGCGAGCTGGGCGTCGACATCGTCATCGAGTCGACCGGCATCTTCACCAAGAAGGCCGACGCCGAGAAGCACATCGCCGGTGGCGCGAAGAAGGTCCTCATCTCGGCTCCGGCCAAGGACGAGGACATCACCATCGTGATGGGCGTCAACCAGGACAAGTACGACCCGGCGAACCACCACGTCATCTCCAACGCCTCCTGCACCACCAACTGTGTGGCGCCGATGGCCAAGGTTCTGGACGAGAACTTCGGCATCGTCAAGGGCCTGATGACGACGGTCCACGCGTACACCAACGACCAGCGCATCCTGGACTTCCCGCACTCGGACCTGCGCCGCGCCCGCGCCGCCGCCGAGAACATCATCCCGACCACGACGGGTGCCGCGAAGGCCACCGCCCTGGTCCTCCCGCAGCTCAAGGGCAAGCTCGACGGCATCGCGATGCGCGTGCCGGTCCCGACCGGTTCGGCCACCGACCTGGTCGTCGAGCTGCAGCGCGAGGTCACCAAGGACGAGGTCAACGCCGCGTTCAAGAAGGCCGCCGACGACGGCGACCTCAAGGGCATCCTGTTCTACACCGAGGACCCGATCGTGTCCTCGGACATCGTCAGCGACCCGGCCTCCTGCACCTTCGACTCCTCCCTGACCATGGTCCAGGAGGGCAAGTCGGTGAAGATCCTCGGCTGGTACGACAACGAGTGGGGCTACTCCAACCGCCTCGTCGACCTGACGGTCTTCGTCGGCAACCAGCTCTGATCGACAGAGCAGGCAGCTTGATGTGAGTGCAGGGCTCGGGCAGCGCGAGGGCGCGTTGTCCGAGCCCTCGCTCATGTGATCAGCTTTCCTACGAGCCAGAGCCCTCTCCAGGAGTCCCCTATATGAAGACGATCGACGAACTTCTCGCCGAAGGCGTCGCAGGCAAGCGGGTCTTCGTCCGCGCCGACCTCAACGTGCCGCTGGACGGCACCACCATCACCGACGACGGCCGTATCCGCGCGGTGCTGCCCACCGTCAAGGCGCTGGCCGAGGCCGGCGCCCGCGTGGTCGTCGCCTCGCACCTGGGCCGCCCCAAGGGTGCCCCGGACCCGGTGTTCTCCCTCGCCCCGGCCGCCGCCCGCCTCGGTGAACTCCTCGGCGCCGACGTCGCCTTCGCGACCGACACGGTCGCGAGTCCGCCACGGCCACCGTCGCCGGCCTCGCCGACGGCCAGGTCGCGGTCGTCGAGAACCTCCGCTTCAACGCCGGCGAGACCTCCAAGGACGACGCCGAGCGCGCCGCCTTCGCCGACCAGCTCGCCGCCCTCGCCGACGTCTACGTCGGTGACGGCTTCGGCGCGGTGCACCGCAAGCACGCCTCGGTCTTCGACCTCCCGGCCAAGCTGCCGCACTACGCCGGCTACCTCATCGCCACCGAGGTCGGCGTCCTGAAGAAGCTCACCGAGGACGTCCAGCGGCCCTACGCCGTGGCGCTCGGCGGCTCCAAGGTCTCCGACAAGCTGGCCGTCATCGACCAGCTCCTCGGCAAGGCCGACCGCATCCTCATCGGCGGCGGCATGGCCTTCACCTTCCTCAAGGCCCAGGGCCACGAGGTCGGCACCTCCCTCCTTCAGGAGGACCAGATCCCGGCCGTCACCGAGTACCTGGAGCGCGCCGAGAATCTCGGCGTCGAGCTGGTCCTCCCGATCGACGTCGTGGTCTCCCCGGGCTTCCCGGACCTGAAGGCCAAGGCGGCCACCGAGCACACCGCCGTCGACGCGGACAAGATGCCCGAGGGCCAGCTCGGCCTCGACATCGGCCCGAAGACCGGTGAGCTGTACGCGAGCAAGCTCGCCGACGCCAAGACCGTGTTCTGGAACGGCCCCATGGGCGTCTTCGAGCACCCCGACTACGCCGAGGGCACCAGGGCGGTCGCCCAGGCCCTCATCGACTCGGACGGTTTCACCGTCGTCGGCGGCGGAGACTCCGCCGCCGCCGTGCGCACGCTCGGCTTCGACGAGAACGCGTTCGGCCACATCTCGACCGGCGGCGGCGCCTCCCTCGAATACCTCGAGGGCAAGACGCTCCCCGGCCTCGCCGCACTGGAGGACTGACCCCGCATGACCACTCGCACGCCGATCATGGCGGGTAACTGGAAGATGAACCTCAACCACCTCGAGGCCATCGCACACGTCCAGAAGCTCGCTTTCGCCCTGGCCGACAAGGACTACGAGGCCGTCGAGGTCGCCGTCCTGCCGCCCTTCACCGACCTGCGCTCCGTGCAGACCCTGGTCGACGGCGACAAGCTCAAGATCAAGTACGGCGCCCAGGACCTCTCGGCCCACGACTCCGGCGCCTACACCGGCGAGATCTCCGGGGCGATGCTGGCCAAGCTGAAGTGCACGTACGTGGCCGTCGGCCACTCCGAGCGCCGCCAGTACCACGCCGAGACCGACGAGATCGTCAACGCCAAGGTCAAGGCCGCCTACAAGCACGGCCTGACCCCGATCCTGTGCGTCGGCGAGGAGCTGGACGTCCGCGAGGCGGGCAACCACGTCTCCCACACCCTCGCCCAGGTCGAGGGCGGTCTGAAGGACCTCCCGGCCGAACAGGCCGAGTCCGTCGTGATCGCCTACGAGCCCGTGTGGGCCATCGGCACCGGCAAGGTCTGCGGCGCCGAGGACGCCCAGGAGGTCTGCGCCGCCATCCGCGGCAAGATCGCCGAGCTCTACACGCAGGAGCTGGCCGACCAGGTCCGCATCCAGTACGGCGGCTCCGTGAAGTCCGGCAACGTCGCCGAGATCATGGCGCAGGCCGACATCGACGGGGCGCTCGTGGGCGGTGCGTCGCTCGACGCCGACGAGTTCGTCAAGATCGTGCGCTTCCGCGACCAGTAAGTATGCGGTAGCGGCGATCCGTCGTACCCTTGCGGGGGCACAGCCCGGTGGCTGTGCCCCTGTCGTCCGTCCAGATCCGAGGAAGTTGGTCCAGCCGTGGTTATGGGGTTCTCGATCGCCCTGATCGTCTTCAGCGCGCTGATGATGCTGCTGGTGCTGATGCACAAGGGCAAGGGTGGCGGCCTCTCCGACATGTTCGGCGGCGGCATGCAGTCGTCCGTCGGCGGTTCCTCCGTCGCCGAGCGCAACCTCGACCGGATCACCATCGTGGTCGGTCTGCTCTGGTTCGCGTGCATCATCGTGCTCGGTCTCCTGATGAAGACGAACAACTGACCGCCTCGCACATTCCGTACGTAAGGCCCCATGTTCGGTACGCGCTCCTGAGCGCGGCCTATCATGGGGCTTGCGTCTAGATGTGGGGGCTGTAACTCCAATCACTGGACGCGCGTTGGGCCTTACGTAGACTGAGGCGCTCGCAACGAAGCGAAACGCCGACTCGCTTCGCGGCACCATCACGCAGGGAGTTACGACCGTGGCAAGTGGCAACGCGATCCGTGGAAGCCGGGTCGGGGCGGGGCCGATGGGCGAGGCCGAGCGGGGCGAGTCCGCGCCCCGACTGCGCATCTCCTTCTGGTGCTCCAACGGGCACGAGACGCAGCCCAGCTTCGCCAGCGACGCGCAGGTTCCCGAAACCTGGGACTGCCCGCGCTGCGGCTTCCCCGCCGGACAGGACCGGGACAACCCGCCGGACCCGCCGCGTACCGAGCCGTACAAGACGCACCTCGCGTACGTACGGGAGCGGCGCAGCGACGCGGACGGCGAGGCGATCCTCGCCGAGGCGCTCGCCAAACTGCGGGGCGAGATCTAGAAGTTGATGACCGGCCGGGTACCGAGAGGTGCCTGGCCGGAGGTGTTTTGACGCCGGGAGCCCCCGGTTATCCACAGGCCCACCACGTTGTCAGTGGTGGCCTCTACGGTTTGTGCATCGCTTCGGTGCAGGTGAATCGTGAGGGGGAGCTGTGGCGACGGTCGAGGCTGCGGGCGTGCGTGCGCCCGCGTGGCGCGGGGGTTCGGGAGGCTGTGGAGTGCCGCGGTGCTCTCCAGCTTCGGAGACGCGCTGCGTACGGCGGCGCTGCCCCTGCTGGCCACCGCCCTGACCGACGAGCCCCTGGCGATAGCGGCGGTCACCGCCTGTGGCTATCTGCCCTGGCTGGTCTTCGGACTGCTCGGCGGCGCCGTCGCCGACCGCGTGGACCAGCGGCGCGCGATGTGGACGGTGGACGCCCTGCGCGGTCTGCTCGTCGCCTGCTTCGCGGTCGCCGTCGGCCTCGGCCACGCCTCCATCGGCCTGCTGATCGCGCTCGCCTTCGCGCTGACCACGTTCCAGACCCTCTTCGACAACGCCTCCACCGCCCTGCTGCCGTCCCTGGTCGACGACGACGCCCTCGGCAGCGCCAACGCCCGGCTGATGACCGGGCAGAGGATCGCGGGCGGACTGCTGGGCGCCCCCGTCGTCCCGCTGCTGCTCGCGGGCGGCGCCGCACTGCCCTTCGCGGCCGACGCGGCGACCTTCCTGCTGGCCGCCGCCCCTGGTGGCCTCACTCCGGCCGGCGTCCCCCGCCCGGGGGCCCGGACCGGCGGGCAGCACCCTGCGCCGGGAGATCGCCGAGGGGCCTGCGCGCCCTCGCCCGCGACCGTGCCCTGCGGGGGCTGTGCGCCGCCACCGCCCTGTGCAACATCGGCGTGGGCGCCCTCATCGCCACCATGGTGCTGCTGGTGACCGGCTGGCTGGACGCGGGCCACACCGGGTTCGTGGTGGCGACGACCGCCTACACCGTCGGCTCGCTGGCCGGTGGAGCGGTCAACCGGCTGCTCGTCTCCCGGGTGGGCCGGGTGCGGGCGGTACTGCTCGCGGGGAGCGCGCAGATCGGCGCCCTGGTCGTCATGGGGACGGTCCGCAGTCTGCTCGCGCTGGTCGCCGCGATGGCCCTGTTCGGGCTCATGGGCATGGTGTGGAACGTGAACACCACGACCCTCATGCAGCAGCGCAGCCCCGCCGACATGCTGGGCCGGGTCAGCTCCGCCTTCCGGACCCTGGGCGTGGCCGGGGCGCCCGTAGGAGCCCTGCTGGGCGGCGCCGTCGCCACGGCCTGGGGACTCAACACCCCGGCGCTGCTCGCCGCCGCGTTCTTCACGCTGTCGGTCGCCTCGTTGATACCGGCGTTCAAGCGGGACGTACCTGTTGTTGCACCGCAGGACAGCGCCACGACAGCTCACGTCACCCGCTGATCAACTAGGTTGGACCAGCTGGGACAGGCACGAAAAGAAGGCGGAAGTCGGACATGAACGCAGACGGCCGTACCAGGCTCAACCAGACGCCCGAGTGGACCGCTCTGGCCAAGCATCGTGAGGAACTCGGCGAGGTGCGGCTGCGCGAGCTGTTCGCCGCCGACCCCGGGCGCGGCACCGGCTACACGGCGCGGGTGGGCGACCTGCACATCGACTACTCCAAGCACCTGGTCACCGACGAGACCCTGCGGCTGCTGCGTGAACTGGCCACCGCGACGGACGTGTTCGGGCTGCGGGACGCCATGTTCCGCGGCGAGAAGATCAACCTCACCGAGGACCGGGCGGTCCTGCACACCGCGCTGCGGGCGTCGCGGGACGCGGTCGTGAAGGTCGACGGGGAGAACGTCGTGCCGCAGGTGCACGCCGTCCTCGACAAGATGGCCGGCTTCGCCGACCGGGTCCGCTCCGGCGAGTGGACGGGTCACACCGGCAAGCGGATCAGGAACGTCGTCAACATCGGCATCGGCGGCTCCGACCTCGGGCCGGCGATGGCGTACGAGGTGCTGCGCGCCTACACCGACCGCGACCTCACCGTCCGTTTCGTGTCGAACGTCGACGGTGCCGACCTGCACGAGGCCACTCGCGACCTGGACGCGGCGGAGACGCTGTTCGTCATCGCCTCCAAGACCTTCACCACCATCGAGACCATCACCAACGCCACCTCGGCGCGCGCGTGGCTGCTCGGTGAGCTGAAGGCCGGTCAGGAAGCCGTAGCCAAGCACTTCGTGGCGCTGTTGACCAACGCGGGGAAGGTCGCCGACTTCGGCATCGACACGGCCAACATGTTCGAGTTCTGGGACTGGGTCGGCGGGCGGTACTCCTACGACTCGGCGATCGGCCTGTCGCTGATGATCGCCATCGGCCCGGACCGCTTCCGGGAGATGCTCGACGGCTTCCGTATCGTCGACGAGCACTTCCGCACCGCCCCCGCCGAGGCCAACGTGCCGCTGCTGCTAGGCCTGTTGGGCATCTGGTACGGCAACTTCCACGACGCGCAGTCGCACGCGGTGCTGCCGTACAGCCACTACCTGTCCAAGTTCACCGCCTACTTGCAGCAGCTGGACATGGAGTCCAACGGCAAGTCGGTGCAGCGCGACGGCCGGCCCGTGGACTGGCAGACCGGCCCGGTGGTGTGGGGCACGCCCGGCACCAACGGGCAGCACGCGTACTACCAGTTGATCCACCAGGGGACGAAGGTCATCCCGGCGGACTTCATCGGCTTCGCCGAGCCGGTGGCCGAGCTCAGCGAGGGGCTGAAGGCGCAGCACGACCTGCTGATGGCCAACTTCTTCGCCCAGACACAGGCGTTGGCCTTCGGCAAGACGCCGGAGGAGGTGCGGGCCGAGGGAGTGCCGGAGGAACTGGTGGCCCACAAGACGTTCAAGGGCAACCACCCGACGACGACGATCCTCGCCAAGGAGCTCACGCCGTCGGTGCTCGGGCAGCTGATCGCGCTGTACGAGCACAAGGTGTTCGTGCAGGGTGCCGTCTGGAACATCGACTCCTTCGACCAGTGGGGTGTCGAGCTGGGCAAGGTGCTCGCCAAGCGGGTCGAACCCGCGCTGACCGAGGGCGCGGACGTGCCGGGGCTGGACACCTCGACGCAGGCGTTGGTCGCCAAGTACCGCGAGCTGCGCGGTCGGTGATCGCCGCGGATGTCTCGATGCGGGAAAGCGGGCGGTGCGCGGACGTCCGCTTCCCGTAGAATCCCCGACGATCATGGAGGCCATGGCTCGGGGGAGTGCAAAGTGGCTGGTTCGCACGGCAGTTGGACAGGTGGCTCGCTGACGGCGAGGGATCTGCTGAGGCCGAAGCACGCAGCGCGGGCCGCGTTTCATCCGGCGTGGATCCCGGAGTCCATCGACCCCGCGGTCGAGCAGCTCAAGAAGATCCGCCTCATCGCCGGGACGGTCGCGGCGGTGGGGGTCTACACCTTCGTGGAGGGCGGCTTCGCCTTCGACGAGATGCTGGAGAACATGCTGACGGCGTCCGTCGTCCTGCTGTTCATCACGCCGCTGACGGTCGGCATCATGCTGCTGGTGTGGAAGCGCGACGGCGACATCCGGGCGCTGAAGCCGCCGCTGTTCAACTCGCTGAAGCTACTGCTGCTCTTCGTCGGCTCGATCGTGATCACGGTCGTGCTGCTGCAGTCGACGGCCGCCGCAGGACTCTTCCTCCTGCTGCTGGCCCCGATGGTGATCTGGCTGGCGGTCTTCGTCGGCCGTGGTGCCTGGCACGTGGGCGCGAACTTCTTCGGCACCGCCGGTGTGCACCGCTGCCTGCCGCCGCTGCTCGCCACGGTCACCACCTGGCTGATGGCCCTCCCCGACCTCCTCACGGGCGACCTGCACGGACTCAGCCTCGGGATGGGTGTGCTGTTCATCCTGGGCGCGCCGGTGACGGTCACGGCGATCGCGCTGACGGAGATGCGACGACTGGACCAGCGCTACGGCATCCGTCTGAAGGCCCACCCGGCCGCCCAGGCGCCCCCGGTTCCGCCGATGCCACCGATGCCGCCCCACACCCCTGCGGGGACGCCGTATGTGCCGCCGCAGGGGAACCCGTACGGACCCGGCGCGGGGCAGCCGTACCACCCCGGCAACCCGTACGGCCCGCCCGCCGGCACCCCCTACGGCCCGCCTGCCGGGAACCCGTACGGCCCGCCTGCCGGAAACCCGTACAACCCCTACAACCAGGGCAATCCCTACGGCCCTGGTCCCCACGGCTCCTGAAAGTCTGTGGGTGTTCCGTGGGCCGTGCCTTAGGGTCCTCCTGAAATCAGGGGTGACCAGAGGGGCAGAGGATGCGTGGGGGACGGTTCGCCGTGGCGATGACGGCGGCCTTGCTGGGGGCGGCACTTTCCGGCTGCGGGCAGAGATATGTGCCGACCGGGGACGAGCCGCGCAAGCCCGGCGACCGGGAGGCCGTGGTCGCGTACACGAGCCTGGACGACGTACCCGAGAAGCTTGCCGCGGACGGGGTCACGGTCGTGGTGGGCGATCCGCACGCGCCGGTGGCGGTGCATCTGTACGAGGATCCGCGCTGCCCGGTCTGTGAGGAGTTCGAGAGCACCGGCGGTGGTCCACAGCTGCGGGCGGCGACGATCCGGCGGGACGCGAAGGCCGAGTACACCCTCGCGTCGTTCCTCGACGACCGCATGGGGGGTGGCGGCTCGAAGAAGGCCGTCAACGCGCTGCGAGCCGCCCTGGAGGAGGGTAAGTTCGCCGAGTACCACCAGGTGCTGTACGCCAACCAGCCGCCAGAGGCCGTCGACGGCTTCACCGACGCCCGTCTGCTGGAACTGGCCGGTCGTGTCGAGGGGTTGCGGGGTCCGGCGTTCGACTCGGCCGTCAAGGAGATGAGGTACCGCACCTTCGTGACGGCGTCCGAGAAGGCCTATGAACGCGCCGGGGGCGCCAAGGAGCCCGACGGGCCGGGAACACCCACGGCCGACATCAACGACGTGCGCATTCCCGCGATGTACAACGGCCTGCTCTTCGATCCCGAGCTCTTCAGCGCGTTCCTGGAGCAGGTCGGCGAGGATCCCGACCTGCTCCAGGAGATGCGCTTCTGAACGGTGCTCAGGGCGACGCCGGCGGGTACAGCGACCGCGGCAGCTGTGAGGCCGCTGCCGCGTCCAGGAGCCACAGGGTGCGGGAGCGGCCCTGGGCGCCGGCCGCCGGGGCCTGGATCTCGCCCGCGCCCGACAGGGCGATCGCCGCGGCCTGGGCCTTGTCCTCGCCCGCCGCCAGGAGCCAGACCTCGCGGGCGGCGCGGATGGCGGGCAGGGTGAGGGTGACCCGGGTCGGCGGCGGCTTGGGGGCGCCGTGGACGCCGACCACCGTGCGGTCCGTCTCGCGGACCGCGGGGAGCTCGGGGAACAGCGACGCCACGTGCGTGTCCGGGCCGACGCCCAGCATCAGGACGTCGAAGGTCGGCACCGAACCGTGGTTCTCGGGGACGGCCGCGCGGGCCAGCTCCTCCGCGTACCCGGCCGCCGCGGCGTCCACGTCGGCGCCGTAGGGGCCGTCCGAGGCGGGCATGGCGTGCACCCGCTTCGGATCGAGCGGCACCGCGTCCAGCAGGGCCTCGCGGGCCTGCGTGACATTGCGGTCCGGGTCGCCCTCGGGCAGGAAGCGCTCGTCTCCCCACCACAGGTCGAGCCGGCCCCAGTCGATCGCGTCCCGGGCCGGAGCCGCCGCCAGCGCGGCCAGCAGGCCGTTGCCGTTGCGGCCGCCGGTGAGGACCACGGACGCCTGGCCCCGGGAGGCCTGCGCGTCCACGATCTTCGTGATCAGGCGGGCCGCCGCGGCCTGGGCCATCAGCTCCTTGTCGCGGTGCACGACCAGCTGCGGAGTGCTCACTTCGCCGCCGCCTTCTTAGCCGGGGCGCGCTTGGCGGCCGCCTTCTTCGCCGGAGCCTTCACGGCCTCCTCCACAGGCGTCTCGACGGCAGCCGGGGCACCGCCCGCAGCCGGCGCACCGTCCGCAGTCGGGGCACCGCCCGGCGCCGAAGCGCCGTTCAGCTTCTCCACCCCGAACCGCAGCGCGGACGCGTACGTGTCGTCCGGGTCCAGCCGCCGCAGCTCCTCCGCGATCAGCTCGGCCGTCTCGCGCCGCTTGAGCGCCACCGCACGGTCCGGCTGGCCCTCGATGGACAGCGTCGCGAGGGCGCCGTCCGCGCGGTCGAGGACGATCGGGCCGTGGTTGGTGTCCATGCGGACCGCGGTGAGGCCGGGGCCCGAGGACAGCGACCGCTTCACCGGCACGTCCAGCCGGTCCGCGAGCCACATCGCCAGCAGCTCGCAGCTCGGGTTGAACTCCTCGCCCTCCACCTCGACGCCCTTGACGTCCACGGTGACCTGGTCCAGGGCCGCCGCCAGCATCGAGCGCCAGGGCGTGATGCGGGTCCAGGACAGGTCGGTGTCGCCGGGGGTGTAGGTGTCGGCACGGGCGCCCAGGTCCCGTACCGGCTGCTCGGAGGCGTACGTGTCGGTGACCCGGCGCTGGGCCAGCGCGCCCAGCGGGTCGTTCGCCGGGTCGAGCGGCGCGTCCACCGGCCACCAGACGACCACGGGGGCGTCGGGCAGCAGCAGCGGCAGGACGACCGACTGGGCGTGGTGCACGACCTCGCCGTACAGGCGGAGCACGACCGTCTCGCCGGTGCCCGCGTCCGCGCCCACCCGTACCTCGGCGTCCAGGCGGGACTTCGTCCGGTCGCGGGGCGAGCGCGAGACCCGCTTGATGACCACCAGCGTGCGCGAGGGGTGCTCGCGCGACGCGTCGTTGGCGGCCTTCAGGGCGTCGTAGGCGTTCTCCTCGTCCGTGACGATGACCAGCGTCAGCACCATGCCGACGGCCGGCGTGCCGATGGCCCGGCGGCCCTTGACCAGCGCCTTGTTGATCTTGCTGGCGGTGGTGTCCGTGAGGTCTATCTTCATGGCCGGCGCCAGCTCCGTCCCTCGCGTGCGAGCATTTCGTCCGCCTCGACCGGCCCCCACGTACCGGACGGGTACTGGGCGGGCTTGCCGTGCTTGTCCCAGTACTCCTCGATCGGGTCCAGGATCTTCCAGGACAGCTCGACCTCCTCGGTGCGCGGGAAGAGGTTCGAGTCGCCGAGCAGCACGTCGAGGATCAGCCGCTCGTACGCCTCGGGCGAGGACTCCGTGAAGGACTCGCCGTACGCGAAGTCCATCGACACGTCCCGGATCTCCATGGACGTACCGGGGACCTTGGAGCCGAAGCGGACCGTGATGCCCTCGTCCGGCTGGACGCGGATGACGATCGCGTTCTGCCCGAGCTCCTCGGTGGCCGTGGAGTCGAAGGGGGAGTGCGGGGCCCGCTGGAAGACGACCGCGATCTCCGTGACCCGGCGGCCGAGCCGCTTGCCGGTACGCAGGTAGAAGGGAACGCCCGCCCAGCGGCGGTTGTCGACCTCCAGCTTGATCGCGGCGTACGTGTCGGTCTTCGACTTGGGGTCGATGCCCTCCTCCTGGAGGTAACCGACCGCCTGCTCGCCGCCCTGCCAGCCCTCGGCGTACTGACCGCGGACGGTGTCCCGGCCCAGGTCCTTCGGCAGCCGGACGGCACCGAGCACCTTGGTCTTCTCGGCGGCCAGCGCGTCCGCGTCGAAGGACGAGGGCTCCTCCATGGCCGTGAGGGCCATGAGCTGGAGGAGGTGGTTCTGGATGACGTCACGGGCCGCGCCGATGCCGTCGTAGTACCCCGCGCGACCACCGATGCCGATGTCCTCGGCCATGGTGATCTGCACGTGGTCCACGAAGGACCGGTTCCAGATCGGCTCGAACATCTGGTTGGCGAAGCGGAGCGCCAGGATGTTCTGGACGGTCTCCTTGCCCAGGTAGTGGTCGATGCGGAAGACCTGGTCCGGGGCGAAGACCTCGTGGACGACCTTGTTGAGGTCCTCGGCCGACTTCAGGTCGTGGCCGAACGGCTTCTCGATGACCGCGCGCCGCCAGGAACCGGCGGACTGGTCGGCGAGGCCGTGCTTCTTCAGCTGCTGGATGACCACCGGGAAGGAACGCGGCGGAACCGACAGGTAGAAGGCGAAGTTGCCGCCCGTGCCCTGCGCCTTGTCGAGCTCCTCGATGGTGCCGCGCAGCCGCTCGAACGCGTCGTCGTCGTCGAAGGTGCCCTGGACGAAGCGCATCCCCTGGATGAGCTGCTGCCAGACCTCCTCACGGAACGGCGTACGGGCGTGCGCCTTGACGGCGTCGTGGACCTCGGCGGCGAAGTCCTCGTTCTCCCACTCCCGGCGTGCGAAGCCGACCAGGGAGAAGCCCGGCGGCAGCAGACCCCGGTTGGCGAGGTCGTACACGGCGGGCATGAGCTTCTTACGGGACAGGTCGCCCGTGACGCCGAAGATGACCAGGCCCGACGGCCCCGCGATGCGCGGGAGCCGTCGGTCCGCGGGGTCACGAAGCGGGTTCGCTCCGGAACCGGAAAAGGCTGGCAAGGTTTAGCCCTCCGAGGGTGCGAGGCGCTCCAGCTCCGCCTCGGTCGACTTGAGCAGGTCGTTCCAGGACGCCTCGAACTTCTCGACGCCCTCGTCCTCCAGCAGCTGCACGACCTCGTCGTACGAGATCCCGAGCTTCTCGACGGCGTCGAGCTCGGCGCGGGACTGCTCGTAGGTGCCGGCGACCGCGTTGCCGCGGATCTCGCCGCTCTCCTCGGTGGCCTGGAGGGTGGCCTCCGGCATGGTGTTCACCGTGTTGGGGGCGACGAGCTCGTCGACGTACAGGGTCGCCTTGTAGGCGGGGTCCTTCACGCCGGTCGAGGCCCACAGCGGGCGCTGCTTGTTGGCCTGCGCCTTGTCGAGCGCGGCCCAGCGGTCGGAGGAGAAGACCTCCTCGTACGCCTGGTAGGCGAGCCGGGCGTTGGCGACGCCTGCCTTGCCGCGGGCGGCCTTGGCCTCGTCGGTGCCGAGCGCGTCGAGCCGCTTGTCGATCTCGGTGTCCACGCGGGACACGAAGAAGGACGCCACCGAGTGGATCTGCGACAGGTCCAGGCCGCGCTCCTTGGCCTTCTCCAGACCGGCCAGGTAGGCGTCCATCACCTCGCGGTAGCGCTCCAGCGAGAAGATCAGCGTGACGTTGACGCTGATGCCGAGGCCGATGACCTCGGTGATCGCCGGGATGCCGGCGCGGGTGGCCGGGATCTTGATGAGGGTGTTGGGGCGGTCCACCAGCCACGCGAGCTGCTTGGCCTCGGCGACCGTCGCCTTGGTGTTGTGGGCCAGGCGCGGGTCGACCTCGATCGACACGCGGCCGTCCTGGCCGCCGGTGGCGTCGAATACCGGGCGCAGGATGTCGGCGGCGTCACGGACGTCCGCCGTCGTGATCATGCGGATGGCCTCTTCGACGGTGACCTTGCGGGCGGCGAGGTCGGACAGCTGCTGGTCGTAGCCGTCGCCCTGGGAGATCGCCTTCTGGAAGATCGACGGGTTGGTGGTGACGCCCACGACGTGCTGCTGGTCGATCAGTTCGGCGAGGTTGCCGGACGTGATCCGCTTGCGCGACAGGTCGTCCAGCCAGATCGCGACGCCTTCTTCGGAGAGGCGCTTGAGTGCGTCTGTCATGGAATTACATCTCCTACGTGTCGTATGTCAGCGTCAGCGCTGGGCGTCGGCCAGGGATTCCCGGGCCTTCGCGGCCACGTTCTCGGCAGTGAAGCCGAACTCCTCGAAAAGCACCTTGCCGTCGGCGGAAGCACCGAAGTGCTCCAGGGAAACGATGCGACCGGCGTCGCCGACGTACTTGTGCCACGTCAGACCGATCCCGGCCTCGACCGCGACACGGGCCCTGACGGCGGGCGGCAGGACGCTGTCCCGGTACCCCTGGTCCTGCTCCTCGAACCACTCCACGGACGGCATGGACACCACACGCGTCGGAACGCCGTCGGCCTCCAGCGCCTCGCGCGCCTCGACGGCGACGTGCACCTCGGAACCGGTGGCGATGAGGACGACCTCGGGCGAGCCGCCGGAGGCCTCGAACAGGACGTAACCGCCCTTCGCCGCGTCCTCGTTGGGTTCGTACGTCGGCACGCCCTGGCGGGTCAGCGCGAGGCCGTGCGGGGCGCCCTTGCCGAACTCCTTCGTCCAGCGCTTGAGGATCTCGCGCCAGGCGATCGCGGTCTCGTTGGCGTCGGCCGGGCGTACGACGTTCAGGCCCGGGATGGCGCGCAGCGAGGCGAGGTGCTCGACCGGCTGGTGGGTGGGGCCGTCCTCGCCCAGACCGATGGAGTCGTGCGTCCACACGTACGTCACCGGCAGGTGCATCAGGGCCGACAGGCGCACCGCGTTGCGCATGTAGTCGGAGAACACGAGGAACGTGCCGCCGTAGATGCGGGTGTTGCCGTGCAGCGCGATGCCGTTCATCTCCGCGGCCATGGAGTGCTCGCGGATGCCGAAGTGGATCGTGCGGCCGTACGGGTTCGCCTCCGGCAGCGGGTTGTCCGCCGGGAGGAACGAGGAGGCCTTGTCGATCGTGGTGTTGTTCGAGCCCGCGAGGTCGGCGGAGCCGCCCCACAGCTCGGGGATCACGGCGCCGAGCGCCTGCAGCACCTTGCCGGACGCGGCACGCGTGGCGACGCCCTTGCCGGGCTCGAAGACCGGGAGCTTCTCCTCCCAGCCCTTGGGCAGCTCGCCCGCGGCGATGCGGTCGAACTCGGCGGCGCGCTCGGCGTTGTTGTCGCGCCACTCCTGGAGCTGCTTCTCCCACTCGGCCTTGGCCTCACGGCCGCGGTCGAGGGCCTGGCGGGTGTGGGCGATGACCTCGTCGGCGACCTCGAAGGTCTTCTCCGGGTCGAAGCCGAGCACGCGCTTGGTGGCGGCCACCTCGTCGTCGCCGAGCGCCGAGCCGTGGGCGGCCTCGGTGTTCTGCGCGTTCGGGGCGGGCCAGGCGATGATCGAGCGCATCGCGATGAAGGACGGCTTGTCCGTCACCTGCTTCGCGGCCTCGATGGCGTTGTAGATCGCGTGCGGGTCCAGGTCGCCGTCCGGCTTCGGGGCGATCCGCTGGACGTGCCAGCCGTACGCCTCGTACCGCTTGACGGTGTCCTCGGAGACGGCCGTCTCGGTGTCGCCCTCGATCGAGATGTGGTTGTCGTCCCACAGCAGGATCAGGTTGCCCAGCTTCTGGTGGCCGGCCAGCGAGGACGCCTCGGCGGAGATGCCCTCCTGGAGGCAGCCGTCACCGGCGATGGCGTACACGAAGTGGTCGAACGGGGACTCGCCCTGCGGAGCCTCCGGGTCGAACAGGCCGCGCTCGTAGCGGGCGGCCATGGCCATGCCCACCGCGTTGGCGACACCCTGGCCCAGCGGACCGGTGGTGGTCTCCACGCCCTTGGTGTGGCCGTACTCCGGGTGACCGGGGGTCTTCGAGCCCCACGTCCGGAACGCCTTCAGGTCGTCCAGCTCCAGGCCGAAGCCGGCCAGGTAGAGCTGGGTGTAGAGGGTCAGGGACGAGTGGCCGGCGGACAGCACGAACCGGTCGCGCCCGACCCACTCGGGGTCCGCCGGGTCGTGCCGCATCACCTTCTGGAAGAGGGTGTACGCGGCGGGGGCAAGGCTCATCGCCGTACCCGGATGGCCGTTGCCGACCTTCTGTACGGCGTCGGCGGCCAGGACGCGGGCGGTGTCGACGGCCCGCTGGTCCAGCTCGGTCCACTCGAGGTCTGTGGTGGTCGGCTTGGTGCTCACCCTGGGTCAGGGCTCCTCTCCACATGTCAGGCATGTCGAAAATGCCGGTGCACGGGACGCCCCGGCCGTTGTCGAGCCTACCCCCGTATGTACGTGCGTTTTTGCGCGTCATTCCAGACTGCCGGGAGTCGGGTCGATCCGCCTCCTGACTGGGCCGAACCGTCATTCGGCAACTGAATACGGACGCGCTCGTTCGAGTGCTCAACCGAGTGCGGATCGGCTCTTCCGGCACCCCGTGGGCCACTCGTCCGGGGGTGCCTCCCAACACGACCCCACCCCCGCGAATGTCGGGGTATGGGCAACGTCTACAGTGGCGTGGTACGCGCGGGCCTTTACCGGGACTTCACACGGCTGAGGCTTGCTGGGATGTCTCTGTAGGGGTGTGCGTGACGGCCGTCGAATCCCGTCCAGCCGGTGTGCTGGGGGAGAGCAAGCGCTCGAGTCACCGGCCGTTCGGGGCCCGTGTCAAGGCATTCGTGGCGCTGACCAAGCCGCGGATCATCGAGCTCCTGCTCATCACCACCGTTCCGGTGATGTTCCTCGCCGAGCAGGGGGTGCCCGACCTGACGCTGGTGCTGCTCACCTGCGTCGGCGGCTACCTGTCGGCGGGCGGCGCGAACGCGCTGAACATGTACATCGACCGGGACATCGACGCCCTCATGGACCGCACCTCGCAGCGTCCGCTGGTCACCGGCATGGTGTCGCCGCGCGAGTGCCTGGTCTTCGGCATCAGCCTCGCGGTCGTCTCGACGCTGCTGTTCGGGCTGACCGTCAACTGGCTGTCGGCCTGGCTGTCCCTCGGGGCGCTGCTCTTCTACGTCGTCGTCTACACGATGATCCTCAAGCGCCGCACCTCGCAGAACATCGTGTGGGGCGGCATCGCCGGCTGCATGCCGGTCCTGATCGGCTGGTCGGCCGTGACGAACTCCCTCACCTGGGCGCCGGTCATCCTCTTCCTGGTCATCTTCTTCTGGACGCCGCCGCACTACTGGCCGCTGTCCATGAAGGTGAAGGAGGACTACGCGCGCGTGGGCGTGCCCATGCTGCCGGTCATCGCCTCCAACAAGACGGTCGCCAAGCAGATCGTCATCTACAGCTGGGTGATGGTCGCCGTCTCCCTGCTGCTGACGCCCCTCGGCTACACCGGCTGGTTCTACACGCTGGTCGCCCTGGTCGCGGGCGGCTGGTGGCTGTGGGAGGCGCACGCGCTGCAGAACCGCGCGAAGGCGGAGGTGACGGGCGCGAAGCTGAAGGAGATGCGCCTGTTCCACTGGTCGATCACCTATGTGTCGCTGCTCTTCGTGGCGATCGCGGTGGACCCCTTCCTGCGCTGACGTACATCACAGTGCCCTGGCCTCGCCAGTGGATCTACCGGTGAGTAGCATCCTGGCCATGGCAGACACGCAGCAGGTTGACGCGAAGGCGGACCGCAAGGCGGCCAAGCTCGCCAAGCAGATCACGGCCTTCTCCAAGGCACACGGCGGCGCCGAGGGCCAGGTGGCCTACATCGGTCAGCGCGGCGCCCGCATCGCCCTCGTCGGCGAGGACGGCAACTGGGGCAACCTGGTCGCCCCCACCTACGAGATCGCCCAGAAGGCCGTCGAGAAGTCCGGCATCACCGTCCACGAGGACTTCGACGGCGAGTTCGCGGCCAAGGTGAAGACCGGCCGCTACGAGTGGAGCCGCATGGCGGGCATCCAGGTGGGCGGCCCGCGCAACGCCTGAGGCGCGCCGGTCAGGCGGCGGCCGGAGCAAGCCCGACGCGCGCCGGTTTTCACACCGGGTGTGCGAGAGCATCACCTGACGCCCCGTTCACCCGTTAGGCCCCGTAGTAGGACATGGTCCGACCACGGGAGCCCGGATGATCGAAACGCCGTCCCTCGTGGACCAGTACTGCCACGGCGTACTGAGAACCGAGCTGGGCCTCGGCACCTTCGAGGCCCAGTTGGCCCGTACCGAGGGGCCGCCCGCCCCCGGTACGACCCTCTTCGACACCCAGACGGGCTTCGCCGTACGACGATGGTGTCCGCCCCTGCTCGGTCTGGAACCGCACTGTCCGCCCGCCCGTTATCTCGCCCGGCGCCGTGAACTCGGCGTACTGGAAGCGGGCCGCAGGCTGCTGCGGGGCAGTGGCATCACGACGTACCTCGTCGACGCGGGCCTGCCCGGCGATCTGACCGGCCCCGACGAGATGGCGGTGGCGTCGGACGCCGAGGCCCGCGAGATCGTGCGGCTCGAACTCCTCGCCGAACAGGTCGCCGACACCTCCGGCACCGTCGAGTCCTTCCTCGCCAACCTCGCGGAATCCGTGCACGGCGCGGCCACGAGCGCGGTCGCCTTCACCTCGGTGGCGGGCGTGCGGCACGGACTCGCCCTCGCTCCCGAACCGCCGGGGGCGGGTGAGGTGCGGGGCGCGGCCGGGCGGTGGCTGGCGGGCCGCCGGGTGGGCGGCGAGCTGTCCGATCCGGTGCTGCTACGGCATCTGCTGTGGATCGCCGTCGCCTCGGGACTGCCGCTCCAGCTGCACGCGGGGCTCGGCGAGCCGGGTCAGCGGATCGACCGCACGGACCCGGTGCTGCTCACCGACTTCGTCCGCGCCACGGCCGGCCTCGGCACCGACCTGGTGCTGCTGCACGGCTATCCGTACCACCGGCACGCCGCCCATCTCGCGGGCGTCTTCCCGCACGTCTACGCCGACTCCGGCGCGGCGCTCGTGCGGACGGGGGCCCGGGCGGCGACCGTCCTGGCGGAGATCCTGGAACTCGCCCCGTTCGGCAAGATCCTCTTCTCCAGCGGCGCCCAGGGGCTGCCGGAACTGCATGTGGTGGGCGCGCGGCTGTTCCGCGAGGCGCTGGGGCGGGTCCTCGGCACATGGGTCGCCGAGGGCGCGTGGTCGCTCGCGGACGCGCAGCGGGTGGCCGGGCTGATCGCGGCGGGGAACGCGCGGCGGGTGTACGGGCTGGAGTGAGGCGTACGGGGGGTGCGGGGTTGAGTGGGCGGGGTGTACGAGCCCGTGGGCGCTGTACAGGATGGGGCGCATGCAGACCGACGCGTTACTCGACCGCTTCCTGTCCGGCCTCGCCCCGCTGGACCCGCTCGCCGTGTGGGCGCACGGGTCTCTCGCCGGCGGGGACTACCAGGAGGGCCGTAGCGACCTCGACCTGATCGCCGTCATGGACCGCCCCCTCACCCGGCGCACCATCTGGCAGCTCGCGACGCTGCACGCCCGGCTGCGCACCGAGCCGCTCGCCGCGCTGCTGCACTGCACCTATCTGACGCCGGACACCGTCGAGGACGCCAGGCGGCCCCATCTGACCTGGGCACACCAGCAGCTGTTCAAACGCCCGGTCACCCCGGTGACCCGACGTGAGCTGCACACCTTCGGGCGGGTGCTGCACGGGAAGGCGCCCGCGGGGCTGCTGCCGCCGGTGCTGGATCTCGAACTGGACGAGTTCGTCGTACGCGACCAGCGGGACTTCTGGCGGCCCAAGCTCGCGAAGGCGGCGCGGTGGCGGCAGGCGCCCTGGGTCGACGTGGGCCTGACGACCTTCGCCCGGGCGAGTGCCACCCTGCGCGACGGACGGCTCCTGTCCAAGCGGGAGGCGCTGGAGCTGCTGCCGGAACTCGGCGCGCCCGTCGAGGTCGTCGAGGACATCCGCGCGCGGCGCTACGGCCGGACGCCGGCGCCGACCACCGAGGCGTGGGCGGCGCGCAGGGGCGAGCTGACCCGGAGCTACCTGGGTCCGGCGATCGACGAGCTCGTGGCGGCGTACGGCTGATCCGGAAGGTGGACCTCGACCTCGGGCCGCTCGCGCAGCGCCAGCAGCACCCGCAGGACCGCGATCCACACCAGACACGAGCCGAACATGTGCAGGCCGACGAGAGCCTCGGGAAGGTCGGTGAAGTACTGCACGTAGCCGATGACGCCCTGCCCGAGCAGCACCAGGAAGAGGTCGCGGGTGCGGTCCAGCGGGCCCTTGGGGGAGTCGACGGCCCTGAGGACGAACCACAGGGCGAACGTCAGGGTCACCACGATCCACGCCAGCACGGCGTGCAGCTTGCTGACCGTCTCCCAGTCCAGCGGCATCCGCTCGACCTCGCTGGAGTCACCCGCGTGCGGGCCCGAGCCGGTCACGACCGTGCCGACCGCGATCAGCAGGACCGCCGCGGCGACCAGGAACCACACCAGCTGCCGCACCGACGTGCCGACCAGCGGTCGCGGCGCGTCGTCGCCCTCCCGGGTGCGCTGCCACATCACCGTGGCGACCGCGATCAGGGCGGTGGAGAGCAGGAAGTGCGCGGCGACCGTGTACGGGTTCAGGCCGACGAGGACGACGATGCCACCGAGGACGGCATTGCTCATCACGACCCAGAACTGGGCCCAGCCGAGCCGGGTGAGGCTGCGCCGGTACGGCTTCTCCGAGCGCGCGGCGATGATGGCCCAGCCGACCGCGGCGCACAGGACGTACGTCAGCATGCGGTTGCCGAACTCGATCACACCGTGCACGCCCATGGCGCTCGTCGTGGTCAGCGAGTCGTCGGTGCACTTGGGCCAGGTCGGGCAGCCGAGGCCCGAGCCGGTCAGCCGCACCGCGCCGCCGGTGACCACGATGACCACCGACATGACGAGCGCGGCGAGAGCCGCCCGCTGCACCGTCCGGGGTTCCGGGGTCCAGCGTGCGGCGATGAAGGCGAGGGGGTTGCGCACGGCGTCGGTGGCGTCGGCGCGGGTCAGCTTTGGCACGGGGTCCATCGTAGGGGGCCGCTTGTGCACGCTTTCACGAGGGGCCTATTCCCACCGGAAGAACCGGCCGGCCGCGGCGAGCCCGACGACGGCCCACACCGCCAGGATCCCCAGGTCGCCCCACGGCATCGCGGCCCCGTGCTGGAGCACGTCCCGCAGACCGTCCGACAGGGCCGAGATGGGCAGCAGCCCCAGCACGTCCTGCGCGCCGGAGGGGAACTTGTCCAGCGGGACGATGACGCCGCCACCGACCAGGAGCAGCAGGAAGACGAGGTTGGCGGCGGCGAGCGTGGCCTCCGCCTTGAGGGTGCCCGCCATCAGCAGGCCGAGGCCCGAGAAGGCGGCCGTGCCCAGGATCAGCAGGAGCAGTACGGCCAGCGGGTTGCCCTGCGGGTCCCAGCCCAGCGCGAAGGCGATCACCGTCAGCAGCACGATCTGGAGGATCTCCGTCACCAGCACCGACGCGGTCTTCGCCGTCATCAGGCCCCAGCGGGGCAGCGGGGAGGCGGCCAGCCGCTTCAGAACGCCGTAGCGCCGCTCGAAGCCCGTCGCGATCGCCTGGCCTGTGAAGGCCGTGGACATCACGGCGAGCGCGAGGATGCCGGGGGTGAGGAAGTCGACCGCTTCGCCCGGGCCCGTGTCGACGATGTCGACGGAGCTGAAGAGGACGAGGAGGAGGGTCGGGATCACGACGGTCAGCAGGAGCTGCTCGCCGTTGCGCAGGAGCATCTTCGTCTCCAGCGCCGCCTGCGCCGCGATCATGCGCCCCAAGGGGGCCGCACCCGGCTTCGGGGTGTACGTACCGGTCGCGGTCACGAGCGCAGCTCCTTGCCGGTGAGCTCCAGAAAGACGTCTTCCAGCGTGTGCCGCTCGACCGAGATCTTCTCCGGCATCACGCCGTGCTGGGCGCACCAGGAGGTGACGGTGGCGAGCAGCTGCGGGTCCACCTTGCCGCCGACCCGGTAGGAGCCCGGTGTCAGCTCGGCCGCCGTGCAGTCCGCCGGGAGCGCCTTCAGTAGGGAGCCGACGTCGAGGCCGGGGCGGCCGCTGAAGCGGAGCGTGTTCTCGGCGCCGCCCTTGCAGAGCTCCTCGGGCGATCCTTGAGCGATGACCCGGCCCGCGTCGATGATCGCGACGTCGTCGGAGAGCTGCTCGGCCTCGTCCATGTGGTGCGTGGTGAGGATGACGGAGACACCGTCGGCGCGCAGGTCGCGGACCAGGTCCCAGGTGGCGTGGCGGGCCTGGGGATCGAGGCCGGCGGTCGGCTCGTCCAGGAAGACGAGTTCCGGGCGGCCCACGACGGCCATGGCCAGCGCCAGCCGCTGCTGCTGGCCGCCCGACAGGCGGCGGTACGTCGTCCGGCCGCAACTGCCGAGACCCAGGCGCTCGATGAGGGCGTCCACGTCGAGGGGGTGGGCGTGCAGCCTGGCGACATGGCGGAGCATCTCGTCCGCGCGGGCGCCGGAGTAGACGCCGCCGGACTGGAGCATCACGCCGATCCGGGTGTGCAGCTCACGGGAGTGCCGGACCGGGTCGAGGCCCAGGACGCGGACCGTGCCGGAGTCCGGCCGGCGGTATCCCTCGCAGGTCTCGATCGTGGTCGTCTTGCCCGCTCCGTTGGGACCGAGCACGGCGGTGACACCCGCCCTGGCCACCAGGTCGAGGCCGTCCACCGCGGTCTTCGTGCCGTACCGCTTCACCAGGGCCTGGACCTGGACCACGGGCTCACTTCGCATGGCTCAAGAGTCTAGGTACGGCGACGGCGGCTCCGGTCGGCGGGTTCAGAACTCCTCCTCACGGGGTCGGTGCACCGCCAGCCAGCGTTCCGCGTACGCCACCGCGTCGGCCACCGGGAACAGCCGGGCGTCGGCCGCGCCCACCGTGCCCCGTACGACGGGACGGTCCCGTTCGAAGTCGTGGCCGAGCTCGTCGAAGCGGTCGGAGGTGATCGAGACCTCGGTCACCGTCTCCCAGCCGACCGGGCCGGGGCGGCCGACCTTCACGAGCGGGGACGGTATGCGGTACTCGGCGAGGTGGAAGCAGGTGCAGGAGTCGTAGCCCGCGCCGAGCAGCAGCACGCGCGCGTGGAGCTCCTCCAGGCGGGCCAGGGGGCTGCGCTCGCCGAGGCGGCAGTCGGTGGCATGCCCGTCGGTCACCTCACGCGCGCGGGCGCCGAGTGCCGCGAACGACGTCTGGGGGTGCGCGCTGCGCAGAGCGCCGGGCCAGGTGCGGACGGTCTCGGGGATCACCCCGACCCCGCGGCTGGGGGTGATCAGTGGATCGTAGGCCGGCATGGACGTGCGGATCGTGCCCCACCACTCCTCGGGCACCGGCGGGTTCTCCCACACGGCCGGGTCGGAGAGGTCGCCGGTCTGGGTGGGGACCACCAGAGTGCCGTTCGGACCCAGGGCGTCGAGAAGTGACTGGACGACGGCTACAGGGCCGCCGCAGACCCAGCCGAGGGACTTCAGGGAGGAGTGGACGAGGAGGATCTCGCCGTCGCGCACGCCCAGCTCGCGCAGCTGCGCGGCGACGGTGCCGCGGGTGACAAGAGGGCCGGTCGGAGGGGGTGTGGGCATGGTTTCGGAGTGTCCCCGAAGACGGCGTGCGATGCCACCGAATTGATCGATCAAAGATCGTTTCCGCAGGTCAGGTCAGCCTTACCTAAGTGATGCACTCCACCGTTGATCGATCCGGACGCGGCTTGCCCGGCTCTGAGGAATTACGCAACAATGGCGTTGTGAAAAACGTCGGCGAGGCTCGGGAGACCCCCACGGGGGCCCCTCAGGAGGAGCTCGCGACCGGGGAGCGCTCGACGCGCAACCGGGTCGCGCGATCCATCCTGGACCACGGGCCGTCGACCGTCGCCGAGCTGGCCGGCCGCCTCGGTCTGACCCAGGCCGCCGTACGTCGGCATCTCGACGCGCTGGTCGCCGACGACGTCGTGGAGGCGCGCGAGCAGAAGGTCTACGGCGCGCGCACGCGCGGACGGCCCGCCAAGGTCTTCGCGCTCACCGACTGCGGCCGGGACGCCTTCGACCAGTCCTACGACAAGCTCGCCGCGGACGCCCTCAACTTCATCAGGGAGCGCTTCGGCGGGGACGAGGCCGTCGTCGCCTTCGCACGCGCCAGGATCGCCGAGCAGGCGACCGCGTACCGGCGGGCCATCGAGTCCGCCGCCCCCGAGGAGCGCACCGAAGCCCTGGCCAAGGCCTTGAGCGCGGACGGTACGCTGCTACGGCGCGCAGCGCACCGGTCGGCGAGCAGCTGTGCCAGCACCACTGCCCCGTCGCCCACGTCGCGGAAAAGTTCCCGCAGCTCTGCGAGGCGGAGACCGAGATCTTCTCCCAGCTGCTCGGAACGCACGTCCAGCGACTGGCGACCATCGCGCACGGTGACGGCGTCTGCACGACGTTCATCCCCAAGATTTCCCACACCACACACAACGCATCTGCAAGCACGGCCGGGAGGAACCCCGCATGACTCTCCCCATCGAGGAGACTGCCCACCCCGAGCTCGAGGGCCTGGGTAAGTACGAATACGGCTGGGCGGACTCCGACGAGGCCGGCGCCTCTGCCAAGCGTGGTCTGAGCGAGGACGTCGTCCGCGACATCTCCGCGAAGAAGTCCGAGCCGGAGTGGATGACCAAGCTCCGTCTCAAGGGCCTGCGCCTGTTCGACAAGAAGCCCATGCCGAGCTGGGGCTCGGACCTGTCGGGCATCGACTTCGACAACATCAAGTACTTCGTGCGCTCCACGGAGAAGCAGGCGGAGTCCTGGGAGGACCTGCCCGAGGACATCAAGAACACGTACGACAAGCTCGGCATCCCCGAGGCGGAGAAGCAGCGCCTCGTCGCCGGTGTCGCGGCCCAGTACGAGTCCGAGGTCGTCTACCACCAGATCCGCGAGGACCTGGAGGAGCAGGGCGTCATCTTCCTCGACACCGACACCGCCCTGAAGGAGCACCCGGAGCTCTTCAAGGAGTACTTCGGCACCGTCATCCCGGTCGGCGACAACAAGTTCGCGTCGCTGAACACCGCGGTGTGGTCGGGCGGCTCCTTCATCTACGTCCCGCCGGGCGTCCACGTGGAGATCCCGCTCCAGGCCTACTTCCGCATCAACACGGAGAACATGGGCCAGTTCGAGCGGACCCTGATCATCGTCGACGAGGGTGCCTACGTGCACTACGTCGAGGGTTGTACGGCCCCGATCTACAAGTCGGACTCCCTGCACTCCGCGGTCGTCGAGATCATCGTCAAGAAGAACGCCCGCTGCCGCTACACGACCATCCAGAACTGGTCGAACAACGTCTACAACCTGGTCACCAAGCGCGCCGTGGCGTACGAGGGCGCGACCATGGAGTGGATCGACGGCAACATCGGCTCCAAGGTCACCATGAAGTACCCGGCCGTCTACCTGATGGGCGAGCACGCCAAGGGCGAGACCCTCTCCATCGCCTTCGCGGGCGAGGGCCAGCACCAGGACGCCGGCTCCAAGATGGTCCACATGGCGCCGAACACCTCCTCCAACATCGTCTCCAAGTCGGTGGCGCGCGGTGGCGGTCGGACGTCCTACCGCGGTCTCGTGGAGATCGGCGAGGGCGCCCACGGCTCCAAGTCCAACGTGCTGTGCGACGCGCTGCTCGTCGACACCATCTCCCGCTCCGACACGTACCCCTACGTGGACGTCCGCGAGGACGACGTGTCCATGGGCCACGAGGCGACCGTCTCCAAGGTCTCCGAGGACCAGCTCTTCTACCTGATGAGCCGCGGTCTCTCCGAGTTCGAGGCGATGGCCATGATCGTGCGCGGCTTCGTCGAGCCCATCGCGAAGGAGCTGCCCATGGAGTACGCCCTCGAGCTCAACCGGCTGATCGAGCTCCAGATGGAAGGCGCGGTCGGCTAAGCGACCGCCGTCTCCGTCAAGTCACTTACGTAGGAAGAGAGCAGACCGACAGCCATGGCTGAGGCTCAGAACATCCCGGTGGGGTCCACCACCGCCGGCTCGATCGCGGTGGCCGCCGAGTCGACCGTCGCCACGCGCATGAGCGCGCCCCCGTCCTTCGACGTGCAGGACTTCCCCGTCCCGCACGGCCGCGAGGAGGAGTGGCGGTTCACCCCGCTGGAGCGCCTGCGCGGGCTGCACGACGGCACCGCGGTCGCCACCGGCGACGGTGTGAAGGTCGACGTCCAGGCCCCCGAGGGCGTCACCGTCGAGACCGTGGACCGCGGCGACGCGCGCCTCGGCAAGGCGGGCACCCCGGTGGACCGCATCGCCGCCCAGGCGTACTCGGCGTTCGAGAAGGCCGGTGTCATCACCGTCCCCAAGGAGACGGTCCTCACCGAGCCCATCCGGATCGCCGTGCACGGCGAGGGCGGCACCGCCTTCGCCCACCAGGTGATCGAGCTGGGCGCCTTCGCCGAGGCCGTCGTCGTCATCGACCACACCGGTGACGCCGTCCTCGCCGCCAACGTCGACTACCTCCTCGGCGACGGCGCCAAGCTGACCGTCGTCTCCGTCCAGGACTGGGACGACAAGGCCGTGCACGTGGCGCAGCACAACGCGCTCGTCGGCCGCGACGCCTCCTTCAAGTCCGTGGTCGTCACGTTCGGCGGCGACCTCGTACGGCTGCACCCGCGCGTGTCCTACGCCGGCACCGGTGGCGAGGCCGAGCTGTTCGGGCTGTACTTCACCGACGCCGGTCAGCACCAGGAGCACCGCCTCCTGGTCGACCACAACACCCCGCACTGCAAGTCCAACGTCGTCTACAAGGGCGCGCTCCAGGGCGACGACGCGCACGCCGTGTGGATCGGTGACGTGCTGATCGAGGCCAAGGCCGAGGGCACCGACACCTACGAGATGAACCGGAACCTCGTCCTCACGGACGGCGCCCGGGTCGACTCCGTGCCGAACCTGGAGATCGAGACCGGCGAGATCGTCGGCGCCGGCCACGCCTCCGCGACCGGCCGCTTCGACGACGAGCAGCTCTTCTACCTGATGGCCCGCGGCATCCCCGCCGACGAGGCCCGTCGCCTGGTGGTCCGCGGCTTCTTCGCCGAGCTGGTCCAGCAGATCGGCGTCGAGGACATCGAGGCGCGCCTGCTCGAGAAGATCGAGGCCGAGCTGGAGGCCACGGTCTGATGGCCTACGTACGCGCCTGTGGGCTGAGCGAGCTGGAGGAGAACACCCCGAAGCGGGTGGAACTCGACGGCACGCCGGTCTCGGTCGTGCAGACCGAGGGCGAGGTGTTCGCGATCCACGACATCTGCTCCCACGCGAACGTCTCCCTCTCCGAGGGCGAGGTGGAGGACTGCCAGATCGAGTGCTGGCTGCACGGCTCCAGCTTCGACCTCCGCACCGGCAAGCCGTCCGGCCTTCCCGCGACGCGCCCCGTCCCCGTATACCCCGTAAAGATCGAAGGGGACGACGTGCTCGTCTCCCTCACCCAGGAGTCCTGAGGCACCCATGGCAACGCTTGAAATCCGAGACCTGCACGTCACCGTCGAGGCCGACAACGCCACGAAGGAGATCCTCAAGGGCGTCGACCTGACCGTGAAGCAGGGCGAGACGCACGCCATCATGGGCCCCAACGGCTCCGGCAAGTCGACCCTCGCCTACTCGCTGGCCGGTCACCCGAAGTACACGATCACCGGCGGCACCGTCACCCTCGACGGCGAGGACGTCCTGGAGATGTCCGTCGACGAACGCGCCCGCGCGGGCCTGTTCCTGGCGATGCAGTACCCGGTCGAGGTCCCCGGCGTCTCCGTCTCCAACTTCCTGCGCACCTCCGCCACCGCCATCCGCGGCGAGGCCCCCAAGCTGCGCACCTGGGTGAAGGAGGTCAAGGAGGCCATGGAGCGCCTCAACATGGACCCGTCCTTCGCCGAGCGCAACGTCAACGAGGGCTTCTCCGGCGGTGAGAAGAAGCGTCACGAGATCCTCCAGCTCGAACTGCTCAAGCCGAAGGTCGCGATCCTCGACGAGACGGACTCCGGTCTGGACGTCGACGCCCTCCGCATCGTCTCCGAAGGCGTCAACCGCGTCCGCGAGACCGGCGAGGTCGGCACCCTGCTGATCACGCACTACACGCGCATCCTGCGCTACATCAAGCCCGACTTCGTCCACGTGTTCTCCGGCGGCCGGATCGTCGAGTCCGGCGGCGCCGAGCTCGCCGACAAGCTGGAGAACGAGGGCTACGAGGCATACACGAAGGGTGGCGTATCCGCGTGACACAGCTGCCGGGCCTCCTCGACACAGAGGCGATCCGCAAGGACTTCCCGATCCTGGACCGCCTGGTCCACGACGACCGGAAGCTCGTGTACCTGGACAACGCGGCGACGTCGCAGAAGCCGCGCCAGGTACTGGACGCCCTGAGCGAGTACTACGAGCGCTACAACGCCAACGTCCACCGCGGTGTGCATGTGCTCGCCGAGGAGGCCACGGCGCTGTACGAGGGCGCGCGCGACAAGGTCGCCGCGTTCATCAACGCGCCCTCACGAGACGAGGTGATCTTCACCAAGAACGCCTCCGAGTCGCTCAACCTCGTGGCGAACATGCTGGGCTGGGCCGACGAGCCCTACCGCGTCGACTCCGAGACCGAGATCGTCATCACGGAGATGGAGCACCACTCCAACATCGTGCCGTGGCAGCTGCTCGCGCAGCGCACGGGCGCGAAGCTGAAGTGGTTCGGCCTGACCGACGACGGCCGCCTCGACCTGTCCAACATCGACGAGATCATCACCGAGAAGACGAAGATCGTCTCCTTCGTGCTGGTCTCGAACATCCTCGGCACGGTCAACCCGGTCGAGACGATAATCCGCCGCGCCCAGGAGGTCGGTGCGCTCGTCTGCATCGACGCCTCCCAGGCGGCGCCGCACATGCCGCTGGACGTGCAGGCCCTCCAGGCCGACTTCGTGGCCTTCACCGGCCACAAGATGTGCGGTCCGACGGGCATCGGCGTGCTCTGGGGCCGCCAGGAGCTCCTGGAGGACCTGCCGCCGTTCCTCGGCGGCGGCGAGATGATCGAGACGGTGTCGATGCACTCGTCGACGTACGCGCCGGCGCCGCACAAGTTCGAGGCGGGCACCCCGCCGATCGCGCAGGCCGTGGGCCTGGGCGCGGCGATCGACTACCTGAACTCGATCGGCATGGACAAGATCCTCGCCCATGAGCACGCGCTGACCGAGTACGCGGTGCGCAAGCTCAACGAGGTCCCGGACCTGCGGATCATCGGCCCGACCACGGCCGAGGACCGGGGCGCGGCGATCTCCTTCACCCTCGGTGACATCCACCCGCACGACGTGGGCCAGGTGCTGGACGAGCAGGGCATCGCGGTCCGCGTGGGACACCACTGCGCCCGCCCGGTCTGCCTCCGGTACGGAATTCCTGCCACCACGCGAGCGTCGTTCTATCTGTACTCCACGCCTGCCGAGATCGACGCACTCGTCGAGGGGCTGGAGCACGTACGGAACTTCTTCGGCTGAGAGGCTGTCGTGAAGCTGGATTCGATGTACCAGGAAGTCATCCTGGACCACTACAAGAACCCGCACGGGCGTGGTCTCCGGGACGGCGACGCCGAGGTGCACCACGTGAACCCGACGTGCGGCGACGAGATCACCCTGCGCGTGAAGTACGACGGCACGAAGATCGAGGACGTGTCGTACGAGGGCCAGGGCTGCTCCATCAGCCAGGCCTCGGCCTCGGTGCTGAACGAGCTGCTGGTCGGCAAGGACCTGTCCGACGCGCAGCAGATCCAGGAGACCTTCCTGGAGCTGATGCAGTCCAAGGGCAAGGTCGAGCCCGACGACGCGATGGAGGAGGTGCTGGAGGACGCGGTCGCGTTCGCCGGTGTCTCCAAGTACCCGGCCCGGGTGAAGTGCGCCCTCCTCAGCTGGATGGCGTGGAAGGACGCGACGGCCCAGGCCCTGGGCGGAGCCGACGCCGAAAGGAAGACGGCATGAGCGAGACGCTTGAGATGAAGCCGGCCTCGGAGGAGGAGATCCGCGAGGCGCTGTACGACGTCGTCGACCCCGAGCTGGGCATCGACGTCGTCAACCTGGGCCTGATCTACGGCATCCACATCGACGACGCCAACATCGCGACGATCGACATGACCCTGACCTCGGCGGCCTGCCCGTTGACGGACGTCATCGAGGACCAGGCCAAGTCCGCCACGGACGGCCTCGTCAACGAACTCCGCATCAACTGGGTCTGGATGCCGCCGTGGGGCCCGGACAAGATCACGGACGACGGCCGCGAGCAGCTTCGGGCGCTCGGGTTCAACGTCTGACAGAGCGTGTGTGAAGGGGCCGTGGCCGTGTGCCGCGGCCCTTTCGCATGCTCAGGCCAGCCCCGCCACCAGGCGGAAGGCGGAGTCCTGGCGGTACATGTCGTTGTACTGGTACGGGTCCAGTTTGAGCTGGAAGTTCTGGTGGCGCAGGAAGCGGCCGGGGTAGTTGACCGACTCCAGCATGATCGCGCCGGGGGCGGACGACGGGCGGGGGCAGAAGGTCGCGTCCTGGCGGAACAGCGGGGAGCCGTCGTTGCGGTTCGCCACCAGGACGAAGCTGCGGTGGCGCAGGTACTGGCCGTCGTCGGTGGCGAAGGAGTAACAGGTGCTGTCCGCCAGGCCCTTGACCAGTTTGAAGGTGGAGTCCTCGCGGGACTCCGAGCCGCCGACGGGGTCGAGCTTCACGTAGCCGCCGCTCACGTGCCAGTAGCGATCGGGGTAGTTGACCGAGCGGACGGAGCGCCAGGTGGTCGCCGGCTTCGGGGCCGACGAACTCGGGTGCGAGGCCGGGGGCTTGGTCGTGGAGTGCGCCGCCGGGGACGGGGACGCGGAGCCCTGTTGGTGCGGGGCCGGGGTCGTGGCCTCGTCGGTGGTGAGGCCGCTCTTCCCCTTCGGCGGCGTCACTTCCGGCTGCGCCGGGGTGCCGAACGAGAGCAGGCCCGGCTGGGTCGCGGTGCCCGCGGGCGACGGCTGTGACAGGGCCTCAGGTCCCCTGTCCGTCCAGGCTATCGCCGTCACGCAGGCGATGATCGTGGCCACCGCCATGGCGCCCGCGAGATAGAGGCGCCGGGTCCCGGGGGCTCGGGACGTGTCGGGGACCCACCCGTTCTCCCAGGGCTGGGGAGGACGGGGCTGGTTTTCTGGCATGCGCGGTTCCTCCGGCGGAGCCCATGGCAAGGCCGAGGCTGTAATGGGGAGTGTGTGAACGGTGAAGCACACGGCACAGTAGTGGAAGGGCTTACTTCGCAGCAGCCCTTTCAGCGAGCGGTTTCCATATCGTTCTCCACGGATCGTTCACAGCATGGCCAGTTGGCGGCAACGTCTGACGTGCGATCAGATGCGCCGACGGTGACTGCTCGCTCTCTTGCCTCGTTGTGTACGGCCGTACGCATCATGTGTACACTCGTACACATGGGATATGTGCTGCTGATCGGGGCCATCGCGGCCGAGGTGGGCGCGACGACCGCGATGAAGTACAGCGAGGGGTTCAGCAGGCTGCTGCCCTCGCTGCTGACCGTGCTCGGGTACCTGGTCTCGTTCGCACTCCTCGCGCAGACCCTGCGGACGGTCGCGGTCGGCACCGCGTACGCGATCTGGGCCGGCGTCGGCACCGCCTCCATCGCCGCCATCGGGATGGTGTTCCTGGGCGAGGGGATGACGGCCGCCAAGGCCGCCGGAATCGTGCTGATCATCGTCGGGGTGGTCGTGCTGAACCTGGGCGGTGCGCACTGATGGGCCGGCGCTACGATCCCGAGCGCCGGCAGCGGATCATCGACGCGGCGATCCGGGTCGTCGGCGAGAAGGGGCTGGCCGGGCTGAGCCATCGCACGGTCGCCGCCGCGGCCGATGTGCCGCTCGGATCGACGACGTACCACTTCACGACCCTCGACGAGCTGATGGTCGCGGCTCTGCGGCAGGCGAACGAGGGCTTCGCCAAGGTGATCGCGGCGCGCGGCGGCCTCGAGGACCCGCGCGCGGACCTGGCCGCGGAGCTCGCGGGCTGGATGGGCGAGTGGCTCGCCGGTGACCGTACCGGTGTGGAGCTGGAGTACGAGCTCTACCTCGCCGCGCTGCGCCGCCCCGCCCTGCGCCCGGTCGCCGCCGAGTGGACCGAGCGGCTCGTCGAATTGGTGGCCCGCCGCACCGATCCGGGCACGGCGCGGGCGCTGGTCGCGCTGATGGACGGCATCTGTCTTCAGGTGCTGCTGACGGACGGGCGGTACGACGAGGAGTACGCGCGCGAGGTGCTGGCGCGGATCATTCCGCCCCGCTCAGGCGCCTGACCGTCGCCAGCGCCGCCGCCACGCTCCCCGCCACGTCCGTGACCGGGTACTGCACGTCCCGGACCACCCGCTCCCGGTCGACCACGAGGGTGAGCCGCTTGAGCCGGCTCGCGCCCGCCGCGCGGAACGTCGGCAGGCGCAGCGCCGCGATGAGGGACAGATCGGCGTCGGAGAGGAGAGGGAAGCCCAGGTTCTCCTTCTGCGCGAACGCCCTTTGTTCGTCCGGGCGTTGGGTGGAGACGCCGTGCACCGTGGCGCCGGCCGCGGCGAAGTCGGGGCGGCGGTCGCGGTAGGTGCAGGACTCCAGGGTGCAGCCCGGGGCGCCGGGGATGTCCGACCAGCCGGGCGGATAGGAGTCGGCGCGGGCGTAGGCGCCGGGGAAGCCGTACAGGACGGTGTACGGGGTGCCGTCCGCGACCGGGTCGCGCAACTCGCCGTGATCGTCCAGGAGTCGGAGCTCGGGGAGGGGCGTGCCGATGAGCTCGTGGACCCGCCGGGCCTCCGTCGAGGCCTCGGTCGCGGTGGCCGTCGTAGCGCCGTCGCCGAGGACCCAGGCGTCGCCCCAGTCCTGGAGGGCGACGAGGACGGGGAGCAGGGCGTGGCCGCGGGGCGTGAGCCGGTACTCGTACCGTACGGGCCGCTCCTGGTAGGGCACACGGGTGACGACGTCCGCGTCCACGAGCAGATGCAGCCGCTCGGTCAGCACCTTTCTGGACACGCCGAGTTCGCGTTGGAGCTCGTCGAAGCGGTGCACCCCGCGGGCGGTGTCGCGGACGATCAGCAGGGTCCACCAGTCGCCCACGACGTCCAGGGCCTGCGCGATGGCACAGGTGGAGTCCTCCAGGCTCGTCCTGCGGGCCATGGTGTTCCGTCCCTTCGTTCGCCGGAGTCCGGTGCGGTGGGCTGTCGGAGTCCGGTGCGGTGGGCTGGTGCGGCGTTGACTCGAGGCTGTCATGTTGACATAGTCAGTTCCCAAAAGGAACTTACCAGGGGGGTGCGGTGCGAGCGCTGCGAGAGGTGCCGCGGGCGGTGTGGCTGCTGGCCTGCGGCACGTTCGTGAACATGGTCGTGAGTGTCGGGTTCGCGTTCGTGTTCCTCACCTGCGGCTGGCTGGGCATGTGGGTGCCGACCATGCAGACCCTGGCCCTGATGGTCGTGGCCGTCATCG
>MWJO01000023.1 GCA_002027195.1 Streptomyces sp. GKU 895
GACTGGTCATGGTGTGGGGCGGTGGGTAGGCATGGGCGGCCCGCAGGCGCGCCGCGACGATGGCGGCGACGGAGGTGCGTACCGGGTGCGGGAGCGGCCTGCTGGTGACGACGTGGCGCAGCAGTTCGGGACTCCAGCCGCTCTCCAGCATCACCGTCACCACCCGGCCCTGGTCGGTCAGTGCCTTGCCGGTCAGCAGGAACTCGGGGCGGCTGGTTGCGATGTCGAGCAGCAGGCGGATTCCGGGATGCAGCTCGTCGGCAGGGGGTGCGGGCGGGTTCCCGTCCGGGTGTTGCATCCCGCGGGGTGCGTGTACGCCGGTGTGCGGGCCTGGAGGGAGGGGGTTGGTGTTCTGCTGGTTGGTCTTCTGAACGATGGTGTTCTTAGGGGGCGGGTCAGCCGACGTCGGCTCATCCACCGGTGGACAACCCGGCTCCGGCTGCGGCCTGCACGATTGCGCATCGGGCTGGTCGGTGATGACGTACACCATCCCGCCGAGGGTGCCGTCGTCGTGGCGGGTGCGTTGCCGCAGCACAAAGCCGTGGTGTTCAAGCTCTTTGAGGGCGCTCTTCACCGCCCCCTCGCCGTCGCGGCTGTGGCGTGCAAGGTCAGCGACGGTGATGCGCCAGCCGTCGCGGTGCGTGCCGATCAGCCCGAACAGTCCCTTCGCCTTCCACGTCAGACGGGGGTCGCGGAAGAGACGGTTGGCGATCTGGGTGAATTGATCGGCCGCCATCGCGCTCGCCGGATTCCGGCCCCGGCGAGGGGGCCGGCCGCCGAGGCAGGGACAGATGCCAATGCCACCGCAGCGCTTTGTCGAGGGCTGTTACCACCGCCTGCGGGAACATCCGTCAGGCTGTAGACGATCTCTCCGAGGGTGCCGTCGGCGCGCCGCAGTTGGGTACGCACGAGGTAGCCGCAGTCCTGCAGTTCGCTCAGGCCCGCCCGGACGGCGTCCCGCCCGTCCGGACCGGCCTGCACCAGGTCGGCCAGGGTGGTCTCCCAGCCTGCGCGGTGGGTGCTGAGGTAGCCGAAGAGTCCCTTCGCCCTGCACGACAGCTGAGGATCGCGCAGCAGGCCGTTGGCGATCTGGGTGAACTGATCTGCCGCCATCACCCCCCGGCCGCAGTCCCACCCCACGACGGCTCACCGCGCTGTCCCATGCGCCGTCGCCTCGGGCTCACTGACGTGGCCCGGAGTGCAGGAGGCGTAGATGTGGCCTGGGTTGCTTCGTGCACGCGCGCGGACGAGATCCATGCCCGCCAGCTCAGCCAGCTGCCCTGACCAGACCATCGACCAGGTCAGGCCGACCACGGTCACAGTTCGAGCACCATTCACAGTGGTCAGGCCCCGTGGGGACATGGTCAGGCCGTCCACGCCCTGACCAGGCCGCGCCCTCAGCCCCTGCCGCACGGCTGCGCAACCGGGCTGCGCAGCGTCGCTCAGACCCGATGCGCAATGAGGGCTGCGCAACCGTGACGGGTGCGCAACGGCACGGCTGCGTCGATGCGCAGCTCCGGAGGAGTCGCCGGATAGGTGGATGCGCATGACTGCGCAGCCTGTTGCGCACACCCCCTGGTTGCGCATGCCCGCCCCTGCGACTGCGCACCCCGGGTATGGGCGTCGGTCCCGCGCCTGCGCGCTGGCCGTTGCGCAGGCGCGCAGCGGTGTGCCTTCATCCGTCGTGCAGCCGCCCGTGGTCGGCCTGACCTGGTCGATGGTCCGGTCAGGGTCGGCCGATGTACTGCCAGGGAGGACTTGCCCGAACCGGAGACGCCGGTGAAGGCGACCATCGCGTCCCGCGGGACGTCGACGTCCATGTTCCGCAGGTTGCTCTCACCGGCTCCCCGAGCATGCACGCAAGGGTCGGTCGCGTCCTTGTCCACCGTGCATGCTTACCTGAGCATGCCAGGCCGCGCGACAGGCGCCGTCACGGGACCCGCTCACACGCGCACCCGCCAGTGACCCGGCATGAGACGATTCGATGCTTTCCGGCCCGCTGCCGGCCGTCCTCCCGGAGGGCTGATCTTCTTCCCCCGCCGGGCGCCCTCGGAGATCGAGACCGCGCATCAATCAACCGGAGAGTGTTTCCGCAGTCGCCCTGGTCTACCCGACCGTCCCGCTGAGGGGATGAATCGCCTTCCGGCTCAACTGGATTCTCGGATCACGAGCTGGTTCGGCATGATCACCGGATCTGCCGGTCCGCCGTCGATGAGTTGGAGGAGCAGGTGGACCGCGGCGGTCGCCTGGTCCGCCATGGGGCTGCGTATCGAGGTGAGTGCCGGGGTCGTGTAGGAGGCGGCCTCGATGTCGTCGAAGCCGACAACGGCCACATCCTCCGGGACGCGCCGCCCTGCCTGGTGGAGGGCGCGCAGTGCGCCGATGGCCATGAGGTCGTTGGCCGCGAACACCGCGTCGAGTTCGGGGTCGTCCGCCAGTAGCTCGCGCATGGCCTGCGCACCCGAGGCTCGGGTGAAGTCCCCCAGGCCCACCATGGGGCGGCGGCCGGTGTCCTGAAGGGTCCGGCGGTACCCCGCGAGTCGTTCGCGCGATTCGTGGAGTTCGAGGGGCCCGGTGATGGTCGCGATCCGGCGCCGCCCGCGCTCCAGCAGGTGACGCACCGCCAGTTCCGCCCCGCCCGTGTTGTCCAGGGCTACGTACGGAACACCCTGTGCGGAGGTGCGATTGAACGACACCACTGGCAGGTCTTGCCTGGCGAGGGCCGCCGGCAGCGGGTCCGTTCCGTGCAGGGCGACGAGGAGTACGCCGTCCACGTGCCCGCCCGCGATGTACTGCTCCACCCGGAACCGGCTCTGGTCCGATTCCGCCAGCATGAGCACAAGACGCTTGCCTGCGCTCTCCAGTTCTCGGCTGATGGCGCGGACGACGGCGGAGAAGAGGGGATCGTCGGAGACGACGCCCTGAGGCGGGTCGGAGACGACCACCGCGAGGGTGTCCGTGCGACGGGTGACGAGGTTGCGGGCCGCTCCGTTGGGCACGTAGCCGAGTTCGCGTACCGCCTGCATGACGACGTCCCGGATCTCCGGGGCGACCGTTGCCTCACCATTGATCACGCGCGAGACGCTCGACTTCGACACCCCTGCCCGGGCAGCGACCACCTGCAGTGTGGGGCGCTTCATGGCTGATCCGCCCCTGTGCCGCCTCCCGGGCCTGTGCGAGGGGAGGGTGTCGCCATCAAGGGCCTCCAGCTCTGCTTCGTGACGATGGCAACAGCATATCCGCAGGCAGTGCAGCGTAAGCCCCCTCAAGGCACCTCAAGACTTTGCAGTTTCTCGCGGGCACCTCCTCAACTCTCCCTCGGTCAGGGATCGTTCCCTGAGCCTGCGACCGTGCCGGTCCGCCCTTCAATCCCTTTGTGAAAGATGTATTGACAGTCCCTGGCGGCCCCAGCATTCTCCCCTCAGGGAGCGCTCCCTCAACTCTCCCCCACTTGAGGAGTCGCCCGTGCAAACTCACCTGCGTCGCTTCGGCTTACTAGGGGCCGTGGTCGCCACCCTGCTCGCCCTTGTCTCCCTGCCCTCGCCTCCCGCCCACGCTGCCGAAGTCCTGCTCTCCCAGGGCAAGTCCGCCACCGCCTCGAGCACCGAGGGAGGCTTCACCGCCGGGGCCGCCGTCGACGGCGACCTGGGCACCCGTTGGTCCAGCGGGTTCTCCGACCCTCAGTGGATCCAGATCGACCTCGGCGCCAGCTCTCAGATCACCCGGGTCGCTCTCAACTGGGAGACGGCGTACGCCAAGGCATTCAGGATCGAGCTCTCCAACAACGCCCAGGACTGGACCACTGTCCACCAGACCGCGGCCGGTACAGGCGGAGCCCAGAGCATCACCGTGTCGGGCACCGGCCGCTACGTCCGCATGTACGGCACCCAACGGGCACGGCGTGGGGCTACTCGCTGTGGGAGTTCCAGGTGTACGGCGCCGGCAGCACCGGCGACACCAGCACTCTCCTCTCCTACGGCAGGACAGGGTCCGCCTCTTCCTCTCAGAGCGATCAGAACTGCTGGGAGTGCACACCTGCCCGGGCCTTCGACCGCGACCCGGCCTCACGCTGGGCCACGAGTTCCACCACGGGATGGGCCGACCCGGGCTGGATCTCCGTCGACCTCGGTGCCACAGCGCAGATCGACAAGGTCGTCCTGCAATGGGACCCCGCCTACGCCAAGTCCTTCCAGATCCAGGTCTCTTCGAACGGCTCCGACTGGACACCGATCTATTCGACGACCTCGGGCACCGGCTTCAAGCAAACCCTGGCGGTCTCCGGCACCGGCCGCTACGTGCGCATGTACGGCACCGAACGGGCCACCCCCCTACGGGCTATTCGCTGTGGGAGTTCCAGGTGTACGGCACCGGGGGCGCCCCGAATCCCGCTCCCCCGCTGCCGAAGGATCCCGCCAACCCGCCACGACTGGTGTGGAGCGACGAATTCGACGGCGCCCAGGGCAGCAAGCCTGACGCCTCGAAGTGGCGGGCCGACCCAGGCACCGGCCAGAACAACGAGCTGGAGTACTACACCGACCACCGGAACGCCTCGTTGGACGGGAACGGTCACCTCGTGATGGAGGCGCGCAAAGAGGCCACCGCCGGATCCTCCTGCCCACGTGACCCGTTGAGCGGCAGCACGACCTGCCAGTACACCTCCGCGCGGATGAACACCGGCGCCACGTTCCAGTTCACCTACGGCCGCGTCGAGGCCCGCATCAAGGTACCCAAGGGCAACGGGCTGTGGCCCGCGTTCTGGATGATGGGCGCCGACTTCCTGACCGGCAGGCCGTGGCCGTACAACGGTGAGATCGACATCGTGGAGGTGCTCGGCAAGGACGTGAAGACCGCGTACTCCACGGTCCACGCCCCCGCTTACAACGGAGGCGGCGGTATCGGGTCCCCGTACCGGCTACCCGGCGACGCCGACTTCTCGGACGACTTCCACACCTGGACCGCCGACTGGAACAGCAGAGGGATCACCTACAGCCTCGACGGCCGAGTCGTGTTCTCGCTGGACAAAGAACAGGTGGAGCAGACCCGCGGGCCCTGGGTCTTCGACCACCCGAACTACCTGATCCTCAACCTCGCCGTCGGAGGGGACTGGCCGGGCCCGACCGATGCCGGCACACCCTTCCCGGCAAAGATGCTCGTCGACTACGTGCGCGTCTTCCAGTGATCGCACCTACCCCGACGAGATCGACGAGACCCCCGGGCCGTCCCGCTCGCCCCCTCGGGACGGCCCGGGACACCCGGATCCAGCAGACACATGGCCCTTTCCGTCTCGCTGTCGCCGTATCAATCCGATGCCCCGTCCACCGCATTCCGTAAGGAGTGAAATGCCCAGACATCCCGCGCGGCTCTCCACGCTCTTAGCAGGCGCGCTCGTGGTCCTCCTGGCCGCCGCGCTCAACCTGACCGTCTCGACCCCGAAGGCTCAGGCCGCCGCCATCACCGTCCAGGCAGAGTCCTACGCCGCCCAGTCGGGGGTGACCCTGGAGGCAACCGCAGACACCGGCGGAGGAGACAACGCGGCGTTCCTCGCCGCCGGCGACTGGATGCGCTTCGACAACGTCGACCTCGGGACCGCCGGGCGACTGACCGTGTCCGCCCGCATCGCCTCCGCTGCCGGCTCCGGCACCATCGAATTGCGCACCTCCACCGTGACCGGGCCACTTCTCGCCGTCATCGAGGTCGCGCCGACCGGCGGCTGGCAGACCTGGGTGACCCGGACCACCGAGGTCAGCACCCATCCCACCGGTGCGCAGACCGTGTTCGCCGTGATGCGCAGCACCGCACCCGGCGACTTCGTCAACATCAACTGGTTCTCGTTCGCAGGCGACGGAGACGGCCAGGGCGCGGGCTGGGTCCCCGTCGACCAGGCCAAGTGGAACGCGCAGTTGGCCCAGTTCCGCGCCATGACACCGGCCCCTGTGCCCGCCGGCGTGGTCCGCGTGCCCGAGTTCAACGCCACCTGCGCTTACAGCCACTCCAAGCCGGACGACCCCATCGTGCTGCCAGGCCTGCCCGGCGCCTCCCACATGCACAGCTTCTTCGGCAACAAGGGCACCGACGCGTTCTCCACCACCCAGTCGCTGCTCAACAGCAAAGCCACCACCTGCGCACCCGCCGAGGACCTGTCCGCGTACTGGATTCCCACCCTGTACGAGGGCGACAAGGCCGTCGAACCACAGAACATGATCGTCTACTACGGCTCGCGCCTGACGGACCCCTCCACGACCGTGCCCTTCCCGGAGGGTTTCCGCATGATCGCCGGCAACGCCAAGGCGCAGACTCCCACACCCGCCGGATCACCGGGCCAGTACTGGTGCGCCGGCCCTGGCGGTGAGATCGGCCGCAGCGCCGACGGCAACTGGCCCATCTGCGCTCCGACCGCCTACCTCACCCACCAACTCGTCTTCCCCGACTGCTGGGACGGCAAGAACCTCGACAGCCCCGACCACAAGTCCCACGTCGCCTTCACCTACGACGGGAAGTGCAGCGGCGCCTATCCCGTCGCCATCCCCAACCTCTCCTTCGTGGTCACCTATCCGACCCAGGGCAGCGCGGCAGGCTTGCGACTGGCCTCGGGCATGGCATCGTCGGTCCACGGTGACTTCTTCAACGCATGGGACAACACGGCCCAGGGACACCGCGTGAAGGACTGCATCACCCAGAAGGCCAAGTGCAACTCCGCCGGCACATTCTGACCCTGCCGCTGGCGTGCGCCACGCTGTGGGCGCTGCTGGTGGTCGGCTGTACAGCCCCGCCGACCACCAGCACGTCGCCCAGCACACGCGTATCGCCCACGGCAGCCTCCTTCAGCCCGACCGACATCGCGTGGATCCAATTGATGATTCCCATGGAGGAACGCGCGCAGCGTTTGATCGACCTGGCTCCCGCGCGCAAGGCAAGTCCGCGACTGGTGGCCCTTGCTGCCAAGATCGAGCCTTTGCTGCGCTCGGACCTGCAGAGCCTGCAACGGCTGCTGAGAGCTTCCGGGGTCCCTGACACCCGGCCTCACGAAGGGCACGACATGCCCGGAATGGTCAGCCTCACCACCCTCAAGGACGCGGCTTCGGCAACAGGCACGAGATTCGACCGGATCTTCGTCAACGCACTGCACGATCACCTCACGCACGTCGGAATGCTCAGCAACAATGAGCAGACCCACGGTCGTGCGAGTGCGGCCACGCAGCTGGCAGCGACCCTCGCCAAGGCCTCAACCCGACAACTTGGCTGGCTGGACGATGCACGCCCAGCCCAAGCCGCAGCACCCGACTCGTCCGTGACCACGCAATAGGAGCAGCAAGGCGCGAAGAGAGGTCGGCACGCCCAGGGGCGCGTGGGCCTCTCGCCCGCCCCCTCCCGAGTGGACCCCCTCGAACTGCGCGTTGTGGGCAACCAGGGAGCGGTCGCTGAGGGCGTTGAGGAGGGGGGAGAACTCCCCCGGTCCGGTTGTCCCTGAGCGTCCGGGTGAGGATCACGAGAGACACCACGCCGTCCCGGACGGCCCGCACACCGGGCCTCTCCGCATTCGCCAACGCCCCGTCATGAACGTAGTGGAGCCAGGTGGTTCACGTCGGGCTCGGACGACAGCAGGACGGACCGTCCTGGACGGCGCGAGCCGCACCGAGGTCGCCGCAGTGCGGTCGCGTTGACCGGTGAGCCCACGCCGCCGGTGACGTGCAGGAGCTTGACGGTGAGGAGGCTGTCCCATCTCGCGGTGGGCCGGGCCGTCGGGCCGAAGTCCCGGTGCTGCGCGAAGCCCGTGGCCCTGCGTACGACGCGGGTATCGGGGCGCTGACTGGGGTCGGCGGTGAGGTACCAGGCGGCCCGACCGGTGTGCACGAGGACGAGAGACGAACCAGCTCAGCCGCCGATCTGATCAGGACTCGCGGCGCGCGAAACCTGTCGCGTTCTCGGCAGACTGGCGACAGGAACGGGAGACCGCGAACGTTTCGAGTGGCGGTCACCGTTCGGCGCTACCGTCATCGCGCGCAGACAGAATCCGCATCGGAGCCGCATCGGAGTCGGAACTCGCGCACGCATGCGCGAGAGCAAGGTGCACATACTGACGGTGCGGTCCGGAAGTCACGTCCAGTCGAGCTCGGCGCACTGCACCGAGTGACCACAGAGGCCGAGGAGTTGAAGGCGTGGCTGCACCGAACGGCCCTGTTCGCGGTCCCTTTCCCATGGCCCGGCCCGGTTCCATCACCGGAGACGCCCGGCCCGGGGCCGGCGAGTGTGTGGTCGTCCTGCTGGGCACCACACTCCACTGTCTGGCCAAAGGCGAGTTGCCGACTTCCGCGCAGCGTTGGTTCCGGCCCACGGCCAAGTACTGGGTCGTCAACATCGCCCTGTCCACCAATTCGCTCGATGTGCAGCTCGACAGTGCCGACAAAGGCCTGCGCTTCCACGGCACCATCGATGTCGACTGGCGCATCACCGATGCCAGACAGGCGGTGGAGCGTCGTCAGCTCGATGTCGAGCGACAGCTCAAGCGCCTGCTCCTGCCTCGGCTCAGCGCCGCTGCCAAGGAGTGCGCGTACGACGCCGTACCGGAACTCGAAGAGCGTCTCGCCCGCGAGCAGTTCACGGGTGAGTCCGGTGACGGTCTGCTGGAAATCGTGGACATCAGCTTCGACCTGCGTCCGGATCCGGGAGCAACCGAGGTCCTGCGTGCCGGGGCGTTGGACGGCATGCGACGGGGCCAAGCCGCGGAGATGCTCGTGCAGGGCGAACTGGCGGTCACCTCTGACGCGGTGGCACGAAACCCGGAGCTCGTGGTGGAGCTCGTGCGCAACATGCGTGAGGACAAGCGTGCCGTGCTGCACGCCCAGTTGGAGATCGCCAGGGTCATGCAAGCCCTCGAGACCGGCGCGGACCACCAACCGACGCACGCGGTGCGTGAGTTGCTGGCCCAACTCGGCAGGTACGTGCCCGGCGGCACCGGCGAACCACCGGCGCCACGCGCTGTCGAAAGCCCTTCCCTCCTCGACCAGGAGGACCAGAACGCGGATCCCGGGACGGAAAGCCGTAACCCCGCCCCACACGGCGAAGGGTAGAGGGACCTGCCGCCGGTGACAGAACGCCTTCAGGACCTGGGAGCGGCCTGGCAGAACGCGCCCTCATGGTTCGTCTACCCCATTCGTGTCCCGCTCCTGGTCCTCGCCTGGATCCTTTTGATCCAGCTGGCCATGAGATGGGTGGTGGCCCCCCTCGGCACGATCATCTCGTGGCTGAGCCCGAAGGCGGCCTGGCTCGTCGGCACCCTGCTCTTGGCCCCGGAGTACGCGTACACGATGAGGCGCATCCGCCAAGGAGAGGGCATCCCCCTGCTGGTGCGCCTCTACGGTGACTGGGCGGAAGGAGTCACAGACTGGACGAGGTCCTCAGGACGGGCGTTGAGCAGACACATGCGCAGGCTCGCCGCTCGGTCCGGGAGGGTCGCCTGCGCACTGGTCTTCCTGTGGATCGCCCTCTACAACGCGCCCGCGTTGAATCACGCGGACGATCCCGATCGCCCGAAGGCCCCGGCGACCGTGTGGTGGGAGTCCTTCCACGCGTGGCTGGACGGCCCGGGACACCCACTGTGGCAGCGCACCCGCACCGCGGGCACGCCCTCGCACCACGCCACTGCCCCGTCCACACCGAGACATTCGGCAACCTGAAACGTAAGCCGAGGCAGGGACGTGAACGACCTACCGGTCGCGCATCCGGGAGAGAACGAGCGGCTGGACTCGATCCGTGTTCCTCTCTCACCGACGCTTCGACCGTCGACGCGGTCGCCAGTGGCCATCACCTGGCACACCCGCGCTCGCAGCCCGCTCCGCCCACGCCAACGCTTCTTGGCGCGTCTTCAGCGTGTCCGGATGAGCCGGACCCTGCACACGGCACCGGTCCGACACCAACTCCGCCAAGGCCGCCGCGGCACCTGCCGCGTCTCCCACCTCACCCCGCCAGAAGGCCAGGTTGTGGCGGGCGGCCAGGGTGTCCGGATGATCAGGGCCCTGCACCCGCCGCCGGTCGGCCACCAGCTCCGCGAAGGCGTCCGCGGCACCGGCCGCATCCCCCGCCTCACCTCTCCAGCGAGCCAGACTGTGCCGCACGGCAAGGCTGCTCGGGTGGGTGGGGCTCTGCGCACGCAACTGGTCGGCCAGCAACTCCGTCAACGCCTCAGCGGCTTCCCGTGCGTTTACCGGCCTCTCCCCGCCAGCGGGCCAGACTGTGCCGCACGGCAAGGGTGTTGGGATGATCAGCGCCCTGGATCCGCAACTGGTCCGCCCGCAGGGCCGTCAGGGCCTCAGCCGCCCCCGCGGGATTGCCCAGCTCTCCCCGCCAGTGGGCCAGACTGTGCCGTACGGCAAGGGTGTTGGGGTGGTCAGCGCCCTGGATCCGCGACTGGATCGCCATCAGCTCCGCGAGCGCGGCGGCTGCCTTCGCGGCGTGACCCGCCTCGCCCTGCCACCGGGCCAGATTATGACGAGCGGCCAAGGTATCCGGATGATCAGGGCCCTGCAAACGCCGCCGGTCGGACACCAGTTCCGCGAAGGCGTCCGCGGCACCCGCGGCGTCCCCCGCCAAACCCTTGCAGTGGGCCAGGTTGTGGCGGGCGGCCAGCGTGTCCCGGTGATCTGCGCCCTGTACACGTCTGCGGTCGGACACCAGCGCCGCGAACGCCTTCGCCGCGCCGGCCGCGTCACCCGCCTCACTCGTCCAGGACGCCAGATTGTTGCGGGCCGCCAGAGTGTCGGGATGGTCGACGCCAAGATGCTGTACGGCCCTGTCGTGCACCGCGTGGAAGTGCTCGACGGCGGCCGTGAAACGACCCGATTCTCCCAGGCTTCGCCCCGCGCGATGGAGGACGCGGTGCACACCGCCCGAGTAGAGGGCCGCGTCCTCGGCCACGTGCGCCAAGACAGCGGTGTTGGCGCGCAGCGCCTGCGCCATCGGAGTGTCGAGTTCCGACTCGGGCCAAACGGCCATCAAGGCGTCGGCCACGACACGGGCCAGGCCGCCACGGTCCTCAGGGGTGAGACTGTCTCGCGCCGTGCGCTGGACGAGCTGGTGGACTCGGACGGTTCTCACAGGATCGTCGGGGGTGTGGTCGAGGAGGCTGAGCCGATGCGCGGCGCGCAACGCCAGTGCGGCATCCCGCGCCGTGGGAGCGGCAGCGCCGGACGGTGCGCGCGTTCCAGTCAGAGCCAGGTACTCCAAGGCCGGAGCACTGGTCAGAACGGCTTGGGGAATCCCGTTGGGGTCCAGCATGCCGGCCATGCACAGGATCGGACGCGCGAAACCGACCGGGGGCAGGCGGTCCGCCCGTTCCAGGGACAACGACCATGCCGCCGCAACCCTGGCCTTCTGCTCGTCGGGCAGCGCGTGCGGCGCCGCGTCGTCCAGGGTGCGCGTACGGTCGGCAAGCAACGCCCGGTAGTCAGGGATGCCTTGCCCGGCGTCGATGAGGTAGGCGGCGGCCTGTGACAGAGCCAGCGGGAGATATCCCAGGTCGCGTGCGAGCGCGGCGATCTGAGCTGCGTACACGGGAGTCTCGGGCACGCCAAGAGCCTTGCTCAGGTATGCGGTGGCCTCGTCAGCCGTGAACGTGCCGATGTCGATGCGGGGCCGCCCCTCGCCCACCAGCGCGGCGTCCCGGCGCCGTGTGGTGACCAGGGTCCGCCCGCGCGGATGCGGCGGCGGCCACAAACCGTCCAAGTCTCCCGGGTCGACCACGTCGTCCAGCACCACCAGCCAGCGACATCGAGGGCGCCCCGGCGACTCCTCCAGCCATTCCAGGAACACCTCCGCAGCGTGTTCACGCTCACGTCTGTCGGCCCCGCACAACTCCTCCCCGCGCGGCATAGGTGTCCACGACCGCACCGCGGTCGGCGGCATTCACCCACACCAGGAGGTCGACCTCCGGACTGCCGAAGACGGTGCGCGCGTACTCCGCCGCCAGCTGCGTCTTACCCACCCCGCCCAGGCCGCTGAGAACCAGCCCCGTCGCACCCGTATCACCTCCACCGTCCAGCAGGGAACGCAACTGGGCAGCCTCCGCCCGGGCTTGGAACCCTGACGAGGGTCGCGGAACGACACCCACCTTGTGCGGCCGGCCAGTCGGCTCCCAAGGGCCGGCAGCCTTACGTGCGTTCGTGGCATGGACCGTCAGAGAGTGCACGTATCCGCTCACGGCAATTCCGCCATGCGTCGCCTTTGCCGAGCCGGTGTCACTGATGACTACGGACCTCCACGGCGCCCATGCCCACCGGGCCGCCGCGCCGGCCTTACGCCATTTCCAGGCCATCGCTCTTCCGCTCCAACGCTCCCGGCACCGGCCCACACCATCACGCCCGAGAGCCGCAACGGCACAAGTCCGCGGTCGGCCCCTTGGCCGGCGCCCCTCACCCGCGTGGCAGGCGCCGACGCCTGCGCTCTACTGGAAGCTCGCCCCCGTATTGGCCTGGCCTCCCTCGGCGTCCGCGTCGCCCGTCCCGGTGACCTCCACCCTCGCCGGGTCGACCGGACCGGCGGGAAGGGCCACGCCCGTGTTCGCGCTGCCACCGCCGCGAGCGGTAGCGCTGCCGGTGGCGGAAACCCGAATGTTGCTGCCAGAAGATTCGGAGGCGGAGGCAACAGCGGCCCAGAGGGCCGTCCCGAGCGAGGCGATACCGACGAAGGCCGACACCACGCCGGCGACCTGATTGGCATGATCCCAGGTCAGAAAGCAGGTGGCGCCCGCAAGGAGGCCCATTGCCAGTCCGGAAGCCATCACGACGACTCGTTGCATCCCCGTCATCGCTCCATCATGACCTCGCACCTCCGGAGTCGCGTCCGGTTCGTGAATAGCCAACACGCTGCACGGACCGGCTGGTTGAATGTGCGGCGAGACTGCCCGCAGCCGCACGGGGCACTCGCCAGCACCTCCTTGGCATTAACGCCCTGCTTCGGCCCCAGTTTTCCGGCGGTGGATGCGCATGATCGTCGCAACGTTGCGGGCTCAGAGTGCCAGAGCGGTGGTGAATGTCCGAGTCGCGGTCTGCCAACTCAGTGTCTTGCGGGGGCGGTTGTTGAGCCTCTGCTCGATGACACGGAGGTCGTCAGCGGTGTGCAGGGACAGGTTCGTGCGCTTGGGCAGGTACTGCCGGATCAAGCCATTGGTGTTCTCATTCGTGCCTCGCTCCCAGGGACTGACAGGGCGCGCGAAGAAGATCCCGTCGGTGAAGCAGGGCGCGAGTTCGTGATGGCGTGACATCTCGGAGCCCTGGTCCCAGGTGAGACGGCGGCGTGCTGCGGGCGGCACTTTGCGGTCGGCCCGCGGGCTGCTTTTGAGCGTGCAGAAGGCAACGGGACGACAGCGGCTCACGTTGCGTGCCGCCGCGGGGCGGTGGCGTTGATAGCACTCTCGGTCCTGGGTGCGTAGCGGCAAATCGAGCCGGGTGCTGGAGCGAGCGGCCGACATGCTGAGCGAGCGCGGACGTCGTGGAAGCCACTAGGTGCGCCCCAGGCCTCACTCGGGTTTCCAAAGGAGGAGTCGCGTGAGGGAATATGTGGCGGGAGGGTATGGAGGTAATGCCGTGATGTGATAGATGGACGGCTAGCTTTATGCTGATTCGCAGTCGGGTGTTTTCCTGCTGGTGATGCCACAATCAGCGATGTAGCAGACAGGGAGACGACCGATGGTAAATCAGCGTCCGGGAAATGCGGCGGTTCAGCGCTTACAGTTGCGCACCGAGTTGCGAAAGTTTCGCGAACAAGTAGGGCTGACCCAACGCCAGGTTGCGAAGACGATGGAGTGGTCTCCGAGTAAACTGCTGCGCATTGAATCGGGTGAGGTGGGAATATCCGTTCACGACCTCCGGCCCTTGCTGAGTTGCTATCGCGTCCGTGACGAAGGGGTCATTGAACGGCTCCTCGATCTGGCGCGGGGCAGCCGGAAGATGCCGTTCGCCGAGTACCGCGATGTCTATGGCCAGCCGTTCTTGAACTTCCTGGCTATGGAGTCCTCTGCGTTCATCACACGCGCCTTTCAGCCGTTGGTGGTCCCCGGCCTGTTGCAAACGGAGGACTATGCGGCAGAGTTGAGCAGGGCCTACAGTGCGGATCGGTTCTCCGAGCCGCAACTGCAGCGTCTGATCGAAGGCCGTCTCCTGCGCCAGGAGGCTCTGGATCGCGACGAGGGCGAGACCTACTTCATCGTGGACGAGGCCGTGTTGCGCCGTCAGATCGGTGGGCCCCAGGTCATGCGCAGGCAGCTGCGTCGCCTCGCCGAGTTGGCAGCGCACCCACGCCGCCAGATTATGATCTTCCCGTTCAGTAGCGGGACGCCTGCCTCGCAAGGCCCTTTCACACTCTTCGAGTTCGAGGAGCAGGGGATTCCTCCGTTTGTCTACCTTGAGAATCTTCGAACACCCCCTGACGTCAGCACGGACGAAGGCGAATTCAATAAGCTACTGGCATTGTTTTGGGACCTGGAGGAACGTTCCATCAAAGGGGATCAAGTGCCGCAGATCTTGCTGCAGATGGCCGAGCACATGGAGACGGCACCGCACGACCTGGCGCTCCCTTCTCCTGAGTCGGCCGCCGAAGACTCCTGATCCGTGCGCGAGCTGGGGCGAAATGGCGGACACCCCGGGTGATCCCCACGGTGGCTCGGCCGGTCGTGCGCCGTTCGTGTGTCCCCGGCGCACGGGCAGCAGAAAGGGGCGCACGGAAGCGGGCGGGGCTCAGCGGACATCGTGGCCGGACATGGCTGTGGCTCCGCTTCAGCGGAGCCACAGCTGGGGCAGGCCCGCTGCAACGGGGTGCGCCCCTCGGCTGATCGCCCGGGCCACCGGTAGACCAGCGTATGCACCACGGTCGCGCATCCCCGGCGCATTGGCAATCGGTGCTGGTCGACAGAGCCTCTTCGGGCCGGGCGGCGAACCGTACGTACATGGTGTGCTCAGCCAGACGTCGGCATAAACCCTCAATCTGCTAGCCAGCTTATGGCGGGATTGCTGTCAGCCGCACATCCAGATGGCTTCGCCCTGGACGGGGTTTTCTGCCGGAATTCCCACGTCCACGCTCGTGTCGGTTTCAGGTGCGTGAATGACCAAGTACCGGGGTGGGAATCTGCTTGCAGACAGGGCTCCGTCTGCAAGCGGGGCCGCTGCGTTCCATGAAGTCCCGGGCCACCTGGAGTAGCCGTGTCCGACCATGAAAGCCTTCCGGGAAAACCTCCGAAGGCACCCGCCTCGCTCACCTCTCACACATCCACATCATCGCGGCCGCGATTGTCGCGGTGGCCTCGTTGGCTACAGCCGTTCTCATCCTGGTCGTGAGCCCCACCGAGTCGGGTCTGGCTGCAGCCGGCGCCGTCGCAACCGCGGGCTTCGCCCTGGCCGGGCGGCTGAGCGGCTCGCCCCGCTGACGGTCGGCGCACCTCCCGTAAGTGCTGCGGACTCGCCACCCGCTTACGACGAGCCCGCAGCACTCGCCGCCCGTCACCCGTCGATGATCGTGCCCCTCCTAGCGTCACCCGCCGCCTGCAGGAAGAGACTCCAGGGCTGGGCGGCAAAGGCCAGCCGCCCCTGGGCGGCATCCTTGGTGTCCCGCACCAGGACATCCCGCCCCGTCCACGCCACTTCGACACACTGATCGGCCTGCATGTCGCTGTAGGAGGACTTCCGCCACGACCACGAAGAACGCATGTACATGCCTTACTCTCACAGCCGTCACGCACCACCGCGCACCGGCCAACCACACGACGAAGAGGCCGACTTGCCCCTTCTAGGAGGTTTTGAGTGTACTTGGAGCGTCCGCTCCCGCTGCCCACTCACCCACCCCGTGCGCACGCTTCAGCACGACAAACTGCGCATGGCGCCGAGAGGTTACCGTCGCACCACATGCCATGCCTCCCTCATCCTGGAACTCGTTGCCCAGCCGTAGCCAATGCGCGGCCGGGACGTGCCCTCCCCGCTGTGCGCGCAAGGCCAGCGGTTTAGGGGGCTGGGGCACGCCACCTGATCACCGGAGTTGATGGAGAGTTCCCGGAGCCGGAGTACGACCGAGAGGGCTCACGCGGCGCCCGTAGGTAACGTGAACCACTGGGTGCGTCGCTGGCCCCGTGCCGTCGTCGGCATTACGGACGTCAGTGGGGCCGGAGACGATGAAGGTGGGCGAATCCGCCCTCACAGGACGGCAGTTACCGTAGATCTGCGGCCGCACGCTTCCGTGACCCTGGATCCGGTGGTTCTTTGCAACACGAGAGAGGCATCGGAGCCTGTCCAGGTCGAGTGGTGCGCGACTACCACAAACGCGAGTGGGCCTGTTCGAAGAGACCTGTTCATCCCGGTACGGCGGGTGGACATAAGCTACCGCCTTCCGCGCAAGCTGTTCTGACCAGGCCAACCAGATGCCAAGGGGCCCCGAAGAAGCGTCATCCTCGGGGCCCGACTTCAATGACTGAGCTGTTGACGTCATTCGATTCGGACTGCACCGGGACCTTCGAAAGATCCGCCACGACTTCAGCCGTGCGACGCCGCCTTCGACCGGCGCTCGTGCCGCGGACAGCGCGCGGTTGACGGCCTGTTGGGCAGGCGTGAGGTCACGGCCGGGTGGGCGTCTGAGGGCAGTTGTCACCCATGGTCCGGCTCCCACGGAGGCGCGGTCGGCGAGGACCGGGATGCCCTGGCGCTCACAGATCCGGATGATCCGGTGGGCCCGGGCGGCGGTCAGGTCGTGCGCGCGGCCGGGCAGCGCGGGCGAGAGCCGCAGCAGCCTCCCGATCGGGTCGGTCACGACCTGCACGTTCACCCCGTGTCGGCGGTGCTTGTGGGAGGAGTCAGCTCGGCTGTCGCCGACCCGGTCACACTCCGCCAGCGTGCCGTCAAGAAGGACGTAGTCCGGGTCGGCCTCGCGCAGGGCGCGCAGCAGGCCGGGCGCGCGGTCGGCGAGCAGATTGATGACGGCGGTGGTGTACGCGTGGGCGGTGCCGACGGAAATGCCGAAGCCGGCAGCCAGTTGGGCGAGGGTGCCATGCCGACGCAGGTACACCAGGCCAACCAGCGCACGCTGGTGCGGCAGGAGCTTGCAGCAGCGCTCACCCTCGCGGGTGACGATGAGTATGGTGACCCACTCGACCAGGGCGTGTGGCGGATCGAGTGCGGCAGGATTGGCAACCAACGAGGCTCCTGCGCCGATGAGTTGAGACGACGAACACCTCTCTCAACGGCACGGGAGCCTCGTGCGTTGCGCACACCACCGGGCACACCCGATCAGTGGCCACTCTGAAGAACAGCTTTTTAGGCGTCGCCGCCACCGCACTTCACCCGAACCGCTCAGATGGAGTCCCACACCTTGAACCAGCCGATGTTGTCGTTCGCCTGAGCACCGACGTAGGGCGTGCCGAACCCGTAGTAATAGACGGCGCCGCCGTTGTTCAGGACGGCCTGCTGGCCGTCGCAGCTGTTGTAGGTGATGAACGAGGAGATCGACTTACGCCACCACCAGTCGGCGGTCAGGACGTATCCGGCCGCGTCGCAGGGGCCGTAGTCCCCGTATACGTCGGTACTGGCGCCGCCGTATTCGGCGTGCTCATACCAGGTCACGAGCAGGGTCCGGCCGCTGACGCTGACCGCTTGCGTCCCGGCCTCGGAACAGGTCCGGCTCTTCACACGGGAGACCTTCTCTTGCGGCTTCACCCGCTCCACCACCACGGCACAGTGCTTGGCGTTCGCCGGCTCCGACGCCGATGCCTGCGGTGCGAGTCCGACGAGGCCGATGAACGAAGCGGCCACGGTCAGTGTGGCGGCGGTACGCGCGTACAGGGACATGGATGCTCCTCGCGGCTGGGCTGACAGGGCATTGCGTGCCGCAAGCCTAGGAAGGCGCATCGTGCAGCGGTCCCTGACAGATGTCAGGAGCAAGGCAGGGCAGCGTGGCGGACCCTTGCTTGACGAACCCCTCCGTCCTTGACGCGCCTCTCCACCATCATCGGTCCGGCGCCCCGTGAACAGATCCCTTCCGTGCCTCTGCCCCTTCGTCGGTGGTGCCCGTCATCTGGTGGCGGTTCGAGCCCGCGGCAGGCGCCAAGGGTGGCAACACGGACCGCAGATCAAATCCCGCTCAAGAGGGCGGGACATGCCCCCGGAGTGGGGCAGAGCTGCGAGGCCGAGGGCTTCGCCGCGGCTTATCAGGCCTGGACCGCGAACTTCCAGACCGCGCCCTCCGCAGCCCAGTTCGCTTCCTGACGCCAGGACCACAGCATCACCCCACCGCAGGCGGACTTCGCACCGACGCCCACCTGCAACCCCTGCTTCAGATCCTCAACCAGCGCTACGGCGCGCCACCCGAGCCCATCTCCCCGGAGCAGCAGGCGGACGATGAACCGTCCTGGCACGAGAACACGCTGCATACCCCGACGCTGCAGCCCTTGCTGACGACGTCGCCACAGTGAGCACCTGGTGGCTGGAAGGCGGCCCCAACGGCACACGCTTCGTCTTCGACGTCTGGCTCGACACCCTCACACCCATCACCGATTCCTGACCTGCCGGCGTCGCTGCGAGTTCCATCCCACGGTGGTCCACCAGCACCTGCATGCCCCTCCGGACCGTGCGATCGTCGTCCCGGCACTTGATGACGCAGCTGGGGACAGACATGAACAAGGTCGGCCTGTACGTCAAGTTCCGCACTCAACGCGGGTAGCGCGACGTCCTGGCCAAGGTCCTGCTGCTCCTCCTGCCGTACGGACGGCAGGAGGAGCAGGGGAACTCCCCCGAGGGGTGGCCTCAGTCGCCGACCTACAGTCGGTGGGCAACGTCCAAAGACATCGCTGCGCCCTATGGCCCGGACTCCCACGGCTGAACAACCCGCATCACAGCCGATGAACGGGTCAACTCCGCTGCGGCGGCCGCCATCGTGCTACGGCACCGCCGGCCTCGCCCAAGCCCGGCAACTCGCCGCGCTTCCCCGCAGCGACGCCGGCCGTCACCTGGACGCCGAGAACGCGCTCGCGGTTGTCTGCGCCGACCCCGTCCTCTCAGGGTGAGTTGACGCAGCCGGGCGGATGGGCCCGATGCATAACCGGGCCCATCCGGGCGCCGGACCCTAGTACCAGCCGGTGCAGGTGATGTTCGTGTTGTACCCGGAGTCCCCGCAGGCCCGCATGAGGTAGCCGTTGGGGTCCCTCCAGGCTTCGGTGTGCACGCTGGTTCCCGCGTCGACCTGGCGCCAGCCCAGCTGCGGCTCCCAGGTTTTGCCGCCGTCGTCGCTGCGGTCGACCCAGACGTGCATGCCGACGGAGCCGTTGGTGACCCGGCCCCAGGCACAGGTGCTGTTCCCGGAGCCGTTGTACCTCAGCTCGAAGAGCTGACCCCTGGCTCGACCGCCGAGCGAGCGGTCCCGGTCACCGGGCTGGTGCTGCAGCCGTCCGCGGCAGTGGCGGTCGTAGCCGCTCCGGACATGGCCAGCAGTCCCGTGGTCATGGCCAGCGCCGAGACGGTGGCCGCTACCTTCGTGTTCATGCGCATGTGGCGTGTTCCCCCTTGGGAGCCTCGGGGCTCCCGTGGTCGGTTTCGGCTTGCGTGAACCATCCTGCTGTCGGGTCGTCAGGGGGAACAGTTCACGGACCGTCCATGCGTGAACGGTCCGCCGGAAGCCGATCGAGCTGTCGCTGCACCTCCTCGGCCTCCTGGTCACGGCCCTGCCGCCGGTACAGGTCGCGGGCTTTGAGCCACACATCTCGGGCCCGGTCGTGCCGGCAGAGGGCGGCGTACGGATGACCGAGCCGCTCAAGCGTGTCGGCGGCCTCGTAGAGGTTGTCGAGATCGCGGTACAGGCCGATGGCCTGGCGGTAGTGCTCGACGGCGTCGAGGTGGCGGCCGCTGTGGTGGTCGATGTAGCCGAGGCTGTCCAGGGTCTGCGCCTGCCCGTTCACGTCCCGATGGTGCCGGTACAGGGCGAGGGCGGCCTGGCAGTGCCGGCGGGCGGTGTCGTCGGCTTCGCCGAGGAGCGCGGCGTACCAGCCCACGGCGTTGAGTGCGTTGGCCTCCGCGATCGGCTGGTCGAGGCCGCGGTAGAGGTCCAGTGCGCGCCTGGCGTGCTCCAGCGCCCGGCGGCCGTCCGGCCAGATCGACGCAAGCGTGTAGTGCGCCTGGGCCTGCAGGGCGCGATCGTTTTGCTGCTCGCTCAGGGCGAGGGCCTGGTTCAGGGCGTCGATCGCCTCCTGGTGGTGTCCCAGCACGACGTGCGCGCGGCCGAGAAGCCGGTGGGTGAGGATCTGGGCGCCGGGATCGGGAAGCAGACGCGCGGAGTCGACCGCGATCCGCCACACGGCGAGCTGGTCCTGGCGGTGGCCTCGCCGGTAGTGGTAGTCGTTCAGCGTCCAGGCCAGCTGCCATGACGTACCGTGCCACGCGTGCGTGACGGCGGTGCGTTGCGCGGCGAGCAGGTTACGGTGCTCGGTGTCGAACCAGTCCATCGCCGCCGGGATGTCGGGCAGCGCCGGAGGCAGGCAGCCAGGATCCAGCGGTCCGAGCTCGATGGGCTCGCGGTGGGAGTCCAGGAGACGGGCGGCGGCATGCGCGGTGTGCGTGTAGTAGGCCAGGGCCCGCCGCAGCGCCCTGCTCCGCGCCTCGTCGGCCGGGGCGTGGGCGGTGGTGACGTAGCGCCGGATCAGGTCGTGCATCCGGTAGCGACCGGCTGCGTCCTGGCTGATGAGCGAGCCCTGTTCCAGCCTGCGCAGTACGGCCCTGGTCCGGCTCAGGTCGCGGCCGGTGAGGCTGGCAGCGGCCCTTAGGCCCGTGTCGGGCCCGGGGGCGATCGCGAGCAGCCCGAGCACCTCAGCCTCCTCGTCGGTCAACGCGCGATGGGACGACGAGAGCACGGCGGGCAGGCTCGCCGCGGGATCGGCGTCCTCGAGTACGTCGAGGGCGTCGTCGCGCAGTTCGTCGGCGAGCTCGGCAAGCGACAGGTGCGGATGGGTGTGGGCCCGCCCGGCCATGATGCTCAGCGCCAGCGGGAACCCGCCGCACAACCGGATGAGTTCACCCACAGCCGCTGGTTCGGCCTCGATACGTGCCGCGCCGAGCCGGGCGACCAGGAGCGCGCGGGCCTCGGCGTCGGGCAGTGTGTCCACGGACAGTAGGTGGGCACCGTGCCCGGTGATCAGGCCCGACAGCCGGTTGCGGCTGGTGACCGCCACGACGCAGCTGTCACTGCCCGGCAGCAACGGGGTGACCTGGGCGGTGTCGACAGCGTTGTCGAGCACCAACAGCATCTGCTTGTCCGCCACCAGGCTGCGGAACAACGCCTCCTGCGCGTGCGCAGCGACGGGGATGCGGTCGGGCTCGACACCCAGCGCGTCGAGGAATCCGCGTACCGCCACGGCCGGATCCATCGGATCACTGTCGGGGCTGAAGCCACGTAAGTCGACGAAGAGCTGCCCATCGGGGTAGCGGTCGGCGTTGCGGTGCGCCCAATGCAACGCCAGCCACGACTTGCCCACTCCGCCGGCGCGCGATCGCGGCGACGACCACGGTGGGTGCCTCGCCCGAACCGGCCCCGCATCGCGGCGTCCAGCAGGTCCAGTTCCTCCAGGCGGCCCACGAACGGCGCGGGCGGGGCAGGCAGTTGGCGCGGCACCGGGACAGTCGAGGGTTCCGCCGCGCCCGCCGCCGCGGCCAGCAGTTTGTCCAGTTCCACCGACCGCAGCTCGAGCGCCGCGGCCAGTTGGCGCACCGACGCGAGCTGGGGGTTGCGGCGTCTGCCGCTCTCCATGCCGCGGATCGTGCTGACCGAGACGCCGGAACGCTCCGCCAGCGCCTCCTGCGTCAGCCCCGCGCGCAACCGAAACCGGCGAATCGCCGCAGCCAAATGATCGCCCACAGGAACCTTCCTACCAGGGAGATCAGCCACCCGTGACCGGTTCGACGGCACCGGCACCGCCCCCACACACGTCCTAGCATGGGCCTGCCGGATGAGCAGCCCGAGAGTGCGGCCCTGCGCAACGGTGACCGCATGGTGGTTCACGCTCAAGCGAGTCCTCCGCCGACGAGCCCGCCCCGCACGCCTTCGGCTACGTACCCTCCTGTCTGAGCGTTCCACCGAAACCAGAAGGCCCTCACCCCTGCAAGCCCCTTGCCCTGTCACCAACGTGCCCGAACAGCACAGAGCCTCGAAGGCCTGGCCGAGGTCCTACGACCTCCAGCGTTGGGTCGGCGGGCACGCACGTGGCTGTCAGATCACACCAAGGGATCGTGGCTGACACCTGACGGTGGCACGGCTGCTGGGGCGCGTACTTCACCGTCGCCTACAGACCTGCGCCGTCACCCCACGTTCACTTTCCGGCCACTCTCAAGACTCCCGGAATCAACCCTCATTTCTCACGTGCTCCTCATGCGCCGTTGGTTGCGTATGCGAGGCCGGTCGGTCCGCAACGTATGAGCGAGGAGGCGCATGGTGTTCCTGTCCAAAGCAGCCGCGGCGCGCGAGGGCCAGGCAGACGAATCCGGGGAGGGGGACAGTGAGGCTTGCGTCAGCGAAGAACCGTTGCACGTGGCCAGTCGGCTTCACGCCTTCAACCGGTTCGAACTGAAGTACCTCGTCCCGGTGGAGCAGGCAGCCGAGATCCGCGACGAGCTGGCCGAGCGGATGGACCGCGACCTGCACAGCCCGGTCGGCGGGTACGGCGTGTGGAGCCTGTACTACGACACGCCTCAGCTTCGGTTCTACTGGGAGAAGATCGAGGGCCTGAAGTTCCGCCGCAAGCTGCGGGTCCGTCACTACGGAGACCTCGACCAGGTCACCGACGACTCGCCGGTCTGCGTCGAGATCAAGCAGCGGGTCAACCGGGTCACTCAGAAGCGTCGTATCACCCTCCCCTACGGCGTGGCACGACGGTTGTGCGACGGCCGTGAGCTCGTCGAGCACACGGCAAAGGAGAGCGCCTTCATCCAGGAGGTGCTGGAACTGATCGTCCGGCTGAACCTGCAGCCCACCGCGATCACCGGATACCAACGCGAGGCCCTCGTCGGGCGGGACGCGGACACCGGTCTGCGGGTCACCTTCGACCGGCGCATCCGCGGCAGGGACCGGGATTTCCACTTCGGCATCCAGACGCCGGAGAACCGGTTCACGATCCCGCCGCACATGTCGGTGATGGAGATCAAGGTGAACGAGCGCACTCCGCACTGGATCACCGATCTCGCGGCCCGGCGCAACCTCAGCCTCGTACGGATCTCGAAGTACGTGCAGTCCGTCGAGGCGTTCGGCCTCGCCCCGCGCTCGGTCTTCCACATCAACGAGGCGGACTGTCCGCCACCCACCCCCACTGATGAGCAGCCGCATCCGCAGCGGCCGACGCAGCACGATGCGTCGTTGAAGGTAGGAGCACAGTGAACTTCGATCTCGAACTTCAGGAACTGAGCGGCACGTTCAGTGTGGCCGACGTCGTGGCGGCGATGGCGTTGTCGTTCATTCTGTCCACGCTGATCGGCTACGTGTACCGGTACACGCACCGCAACGTCTCCTACAGCCAGTCCTATGTGCAGACCCTGGTCATCGTCGGCATGATCGTCGCCCTGATCATGCTGGTCGTCGGGTCGAACCTGGCACGTGCTTTCTCACTGGTCGGCGCGTTGTCCGTGGTCCGTTTCCGCAATGCGGTCAAAGAGACCAGGGACGTCGGCTTCATCTTCCTGGCCATGGCCATCGGTATGGCCTGCGGTGCGCGCTTCTACACTCTGGCCGCCGTGGGCGCGGTCGTCATCTGCGCCGTCGTCCTGGTGATGTTCAAGTTCAACTGGTTCGCACTGAACGTGCAGCGTCAGGTCGTCAAGGTCCAGGTCCCGGCCGGTGACGACTACACGCCCCAGATCCGTGACGTGCTGATCAAGTACACCAGCGAGTTCGAGCTGGTCAGCACGGAGACGATCCGCGGTGGCGCGCTGAGCGAGGTCTTCTACACGGTGCGGCTCAAGAAGGGCGCTGAGCCCGGCGACCTGGTCAGCGCCCTTCAGGAACGCACCTCCGGCCAGCGGGTCACTGTTCTGACCGGCTACGACACGACGGACCTGTGATGAGTGGCGAGACCACGGTGCAGCGCGGGCGACGGCTGCGGGACCGGCTGCCCGTGCGGCTGCGCCACCACTGGAAGCCGGCCGCGGCGCTGGGCGTCGGGCTCGCCTCCATGGTCTATTTCCTCGGCGACGCACGGATCTCTCCGTACGTGACGTCGTCCTCCCGTGCTGAAGCGGACGCCATCACCGACAACGTCGAGGGCACGGTCGACCTGTACGACACGTCGGTGTCGCACTCGTTCCAACTCACCTACCAGCAGACCGACTTCAACAAGATGATGAAGGAGTTCAAGGAGGACGGCACCAAGGACTACATCGAGGCCGACCTCGTCATCGACGGCGTCTACCTCAATGACGTCGGGATCCGCCTCAAGGGCAACTCCACGTTGTCGTCCCTGCGCGGCAACAGAGGCATGCCCGGTGGCGGCCGGGACCTGCCCGATGCCGCGCAGGGAGCTCCGGCCGGCGCCGACGGTGCCGCCGGAGGCCGGGACCGCGGCCAGGGCCAACAGGCCGGCGGCGGTCCCGGCGGAATGGGCGGCGGCGGTGGCATGGGCGGGATGGTGCAGTACGACCTGTCCGCCGACAAACCCGAGGAGCTGCCCTGGCTCGTCAAGATCGACGAGTACGTCGAAGGGCGCGCCTACCAGGGCGAGCGGCAGATCTCGCTGCGACCCGGCAGCAACGGGCAGGTTCCCCTCAACGAGGCACTGTCACTTTCCTTGACGAAGAAGAGCGGACAGAAGGCCGAGCGCTACAGCTTCACCGAGCTGAAGGTGAACAGCCGGCCCGCCGTCACCCGCCTCATGGTCGAGGCGCCGGACACCGACTACGCCGACGACGTCGCCGACGGCAACGTGGTGCTGTACAAGGCCAGGGCGAGTGGCAGCTTCGAATACCGCGGGGACGACCCGACCGAGTACGAGTCCTCTTTCAAGCAGCTCAACAAGAAGGGCAGCCAGGACCTCGAACCGGTGATGAAGCTCATCAAGTGGGTCAACAGCGCCTCGGACGACGAGTTCGCCCGAGACCTCGACAAGTACGTGGACGTCGGATCGCTGGCCACGTACCTCGCCGCGCAGAACCTGCTACTCAACTTCGACGACATGGCGGGCCCCGGCAAGAACTACCTGCTCGCGTACGACCTGGACACCAAGAAGTTCTCCGTCCTTGGCTGGGACTACAACCTGACCTTCAGTGGAGACGCCGCGGCCGGACCGGACGACTCGATCAGCATGGGCGGGGGCATGCCGGGCGGCGACGCGGATGCCGGAGGCAAGGCCGACGACGAAGCCACGGGCGGGAACGACGCGCAGCAACCCTCGGCGGGCGGCGCGATGCCGTCCGGTCTCCCGCAGGAGCTGCCCAGCGGGATGCCAGAGGGCATGCCCGAGGGAATGCCGGAAGGGATCCCCAGCGGTATGCCAGAAGGGATGCCCGGCGGAGCGGCCGGCGGGGGCGAGGACGCGGGCGGCAGGGGTGGTGGGGGCGGCTTCATGCAGCACGCCCTGAAGACCAGGTTCCTGGATTCCGACGCCTTCGACGACGTCTACAAGACGGCGTACCGGAAGCTCTACCAGACGTTCTACAGGTCGGGAACGGCAGCCAAGGAACTGAAGGCCGTCGCTGAGCAGGCACGCTCGGCAGGGGCGGACTCGAAGGAACTGGACACCGCGGTGGCCAAGCTCACCACCACCGTCACCGACCGCACCACAGCCTTGGCCAAGGACAAGGAAGTGACCGGCTGAGAACCCCGGCATCCCGGGCCGCCTGCCCCGAGGGCGTGTCCGGGATGCCGGAATGAGCTCTTTGAGTGCCTTCATCCACAGATTCTGTTCCTACTATTGCGCCGCCCGACCAGGACCCGCCCTGCATCGGTTTCCGTGCCTGTAGTTCCTGAGGTGCCAGAACGTGATCGACCAGCACAGCCACACGCGCACAGCCACCTCCCGACACACCGTCCTGGTCGTGGAGGACGACGCCAGCATCCGCGCCCTGCTCACCTCCGCGCTCAGCGTGGCCGGATACGCCGTGGCCGGCGCGGCCACCGGACAGGAAGCCATGTTCGAGGCCGGCAACCGCCGACCCCACCTGATCGTCCTGGACGTGATGCTGCCCGACACCGACGGTTTCCAGCTCACCCGCGACCTGCGTGCCCAGGGCGTCTACACGCCGGTGCTCTTCCTCACCGCCCGCACCGGCGTCGAGGACCGCATCATCGGCCTGAGCTCCGGCGGTGACGACTACGTCACCAAGCCCTTCCACGTCCAGGAGGTACTGCTGCGCGTCCGTGCCATCCTGCGGCGCAGCAACGCCCCCGCCTCCGTGACCGGCACCAGTCCGCCGCTGCGCTACGCCGACCTCACTCTGGACCAGGCCACTCACGAAGTGCGGCGCGGCAACCGCCCGCTCAAGCTGTCGCCGACCGAGTTCCGCCTCCTGGCCTGCTTGCTCGGCCACCCCGAACGCGTACTGGAGAAGGCCGAGATCCTTCAGCAGGTCTGGCAGTACGACTTCTCCGGCGACACCCGCATCGTGGACACCTACATCAAGAACCTGCGCCGCAAGATCGACCGCGATCCACCCGCGCTCGTGCACACCGTCCGGGGGGTCGGATACTGCCTGCGCCTGCCGCGTGACGGGGCGCAGGAGGCCGAACGATGAAGTGGCCCCGTCGGCTGCGCCCGCGCTCCCTGCGCAGCCGCCTCGTCCTGATAGCCGGGCTGCTGGCCACCAGCGCCGTCCTCGTCTGCCAGTTCGCCGGACTGGCCGTCCTCCGCGGCTGGCTCACCGATCAGGTGGACAACCGCCTCTCCCATTTCCGGCCCCCGAGCCGGGTGTACGAGGACATAGCCGACGACGGGACGCTGCGACCTCCGCACCCCGACGACGCACTGCCCTCCGACTACCGCGTCTTCTTCTACGACGAGACCGGGAGCCTGCTGCGCACCTCCCTGGGCAGCGGCGACGGCCCAGGCCCCCGGCTCCCGCAGCGGGCAGCCGACCTGCACCTGACCGCCGGTCGGCCGAGCACCGTTCCAGCCGAGGACGACGCCTCGGGATCCGGCTGGAGAGTGATCGCCTACTCCGGTCCCGACCACATGCGCACCGTCGTCGCTCTCCCCCTGGACACCGTGGACGGCGCCACCGCCAAACTCCTCTGGCTCAGCCTCGGCCTGGGCGTCGCCGTGGCTATCGGCGTCGTGGCCCTGGGCAACGGCGCCGTCCGCCTGGGTCTGCGGCCGCTCACCCGCGTCGAGCACACCGCCCAGCACATCACCGACGGCGCTCTCGAACTCAACGTTCCCGTGGCACACCCGGACACCGAGGTCGGCCGGCTCGGTCTGGCCCTCAACACCATGCTCGACCGTCTGCGGACCGCCCTGCACCGCACGGAGACCTCCGAAGCGCAGCTGCGTCACTTCATGGCGGACGCCGGCCATGAACTACGTACGCCGCTCACCGCCATCCAGGGCTTCGCCGAACTCCTCCTGGACGAACCCGACATGCCGGCCGCGCGGCGCCGCGAGGCGCACGCCCTGCTCGCCCGCAACGCCGACCGCATGAGCCGTCTCGTCGACGACCTGTTCCTCCTCGCCATGCTCGACGACTCACCCGCAGCCCACCGGGAGCCCGTCGATCTCCTCTCCCTGACCGCGGATGCCATCGCCACCACCGCGATACGCCACCCACACCGGTCCATCACCCTGGAGCCACTCGCGTCTCATCCCACCGAGCCCGAGCGTGACCTCGACATCGTCGAGACTCCCGGGGACCCCCATCAACTCGCCCAGGTCCTGGGCAACCTGCTGTCCAACGCCTGCACACACACCCCCGCCGACAGCAGCATCCGGGTCCGGGTCGGCGCCACGCCAGCGCCTGCCGCCGGGCAGGTCGGCAGCGGCCGGACGCTGCCGCCCGGCACATCCGTGTGCGTCATCGAAGTCGCCGACGACGGCCCCGGCATCAAGCCCGACGAGGCTCCCCATGTGTTCGACCGCTTCTACCGTGCGACACCGCTCGAACCGGCGAGGGAATCGGTCTGCGAGACCGGTCCCGAACCCAGCGCAGGCCTCGGACTCGCCATCGCCGCGGCCATCGCCGCAGCCCACGGCGGACGCCTCGACCTGGACAACCGTCCCGGGGAAGGCTGCACGTTCCGCCTGCTTCTGCCTGATCCCACGACTGCGCCGGAGGACTACGCCGATGAGGCTCACGACGCTCCGCATCGCCGGTGAGGACCGCACCACAGCCGCCCGCGTCGACAAGAAGCACTTCACGCTCCTGCCTCCTACCGACGTGTGGGCCCTGATCGCATCGGGCCCGGACTGGGCACAACAGCCGCGACCCACAAAGACGAACAGCTCCCCCTCCACGCCGCGCAGACGACGGAGCCCCCATTCACCCCTCGCAGAGCCATCTGCGCAGGACCCAACTACCCGTCACGCGTCAAGGAACTGAAACAACCCTGTTCAGCGGTGCCGCCCCTGACCACCACCCGCCCGCACACCACATCCCCACGATCACGGCGCTCCGCCACATCGCCGGGCTATGTCGTCGTCCACCATCTGTACACCGGCAACCACTCAACGGAACCGCCTGAATCCCGCCCTGCGCGCAACCGAGCGGCCCACTTGATCCTCCTGACAGGGTCGACTCTGGTAACTCCCCACGGGCGGCCGAGGCCTGACTCTGACGGCCACACTCGGCGGCCGGCTGGTCCAGAGGGCAAACACATCCGTCCGCTCGAATCCGGACAGAGCCTCTACAGCGCCATCACTATGGAGAGCCCGGCTGCCCCCGGACACGGCCTCAGGGCTTGACCGCAGCCAGCACGGCGGCGTGGTCGGCGACGCGGCATGGGAAGAAGAGCGCAGCACACCGATCCACAGGTCTTGGCTATGCCTCCTCCGCTTCCTCGCCACCCGCCTGAGGGAAGACCGTCGCGCTCGCGGCACTCGACGGCGTCGCTTGAGCGCGGGGCGGCAGGTCCTGCCGACGTACCCGCTCAGGCCGGGAAGACAACCCGGCGCGCTGGCGACCCGACCTTCATCGCAGGAAGGGCAGGATTCGGGGTAGATGCTGGAGATGCCCGGTGGCCTGCGTCAATAAAGGATGCAGGCCCTTGTGGCGCTGTCCGTGGCGGCGACCGGAAGGATGAGTCGATATGGCGCGTTCGCGTGCGGAAGCGAGCATCAGGCATCCACGGCACGAACGCAGGGGCGAAGCCCGGCTGCCTGCGGTCGTGGCGACGCTCGCCGCGATCGCCCTGTACCTGTTCCTGCCGCAACGGCTGCTGATCGCTCCGCGCTACGTGCTGCCCGCCCTGGAGTGCCTGCTGCTCATTCCGCTGATCGCGATCAACCCGAAGCGTCTGACCCGGCAGACAAAGGCGTTCCGGGTGCTGTCTCTCACGCTCGTGGCGGTCATTGCCGTCAGCAATCTCGTGGCGTTGGGCATCCTGGTCCACGAGCTGGTGTACGCCGGAGTAAAGGACGGCCGGTCCCTGCTGATCGCGGCGCTACAGGTGTGGCTCACCAACATCATCGTCTTCGGCCTGGCCTACTGGGAGCTGGACCGCGGCGGCCCGGTCAGCCGCACCCAAGTGCCCCGCTCGGCGCTGCCCCTGGCGGATTTCCGTTTCTCGCAGGACGAGAACGACGACGCCATCCAGGAAGTGGCCGACGGCGCCAGCGGCACCTCGGACTGGGTCCCCACTCTGGTGGACTACCTCTATGTGTCAGTCACGAACTCCACGGCGTTCAGCCCGACCGACACGATGCCGCTGTCGACCCGCGCAAAGCTCCTGATGAGCATCCAAAGCGTCTCCGCCCTGCTCACCTCACTCCTCGTGATCGCCCGAGCTGTGAGCATCCTCCACTGACGGCCGGCCACACCAGCAACCGCCCACCGGTAAACAGCGAGGACTGGTGATCAACGGCAACAGCTACAGGCTTCGCAACAAGATCTTCGCGATCGACGGCGGCGACGCAGCGACCGCCTGAATCTGCGGCTTCACCCCATACGACCGGGTCGAGGCCTGACGCCCTCGACCGGCCAAACCTTCGTACGCACCTCTGCATTTGAGCCCGTATTTCAGCTCTGCAGATGAACTAGTACGCCGACAGCTTCTCCGCCAACGGGGTAGGTCCACGCTTCCGACGCGGCTTGGTCATCGCAACATCCCTCAGGGGCAGGTGTTGCGATGACATCTAGAACCCAAGCTGCAAGTGGAGCCACGAACCACTGTCAGAGCAAGGCTCTACCGCTATCTCATCGGCGAGGACATGAGCGGGCCCAACAGTGCAGCCTTTTACCCCGGCCCGTGAAGTTGGAGCGCCTTCCGATGTCCGCTGACGAACGCACCGAACCTTGGTACGGCTCAGACCGCGGCATGTGAAAGGCCGCCGCTCCAGTCGTAGCAGCCACCTGATGAGATCACTTCTGCAGTAGTTGGGGCTCGGCAATCACCCTGGCAGACCGACAGGAGTGGAGCAGTAGGCTCTCAGGCCCTTCAACCGGATTATCGGTCGAGGTCCGCCGTTGTCTCCGATGGGTTCCCGAGGACGTCGAGCAGCTCGGCGATCGAGGCGGCCGCATCCGGCGGGCTCTCTGTTTCCAGGGTTCTGCGGAACGCCTCCTCGCCGAGGGAGTTCCGCAGGCGCAGGAGCAGCTCGAGACACTTTCGTTGAAAGGCGGTTTCGAAGGCGACGCTCGCGACGAACGCCTTGTACGCGGACAGGACAGCCTCCCGGCCGAGCCCGAGTTCGATTCTGATCTCGGCCATGTCGTGTAGGGCCTCGGTGTAGGCGTAGGTGTCCGCGGAGGCCGTCGCTGCGTGGGCGTAGCGCTCGAGCCTGGCCAGTGCCTGGTCCGTCTCTCCGCGTTGCCGGTGGATCGAAGCGAGCTCGTGGTGACCGGCGGTGGCTTCCTGAACGGCGTCGACGGATGTGAAGATCTCCTGCGCTTCCCGGTAGCGGGCGAAGGCCTGGTCCAGGTCGCCTTCGGCACGGTCGACGTTGGCCAGGTTCCGGAGGCTGCCCGCGATGTTGTATCGGTCGTCCATGGAGCGGGCCAGGCTCAAGGCCTCGTTCAGGTGGACGCGTGCCTTGGTGAGGTCTCCGCTCATCAGCGCGATGACACCCAGTTGGTTGTGGGCCACGGCGATGTCGGTGCGGTCGTCCTCGGTGGCAGCGAGTTCCAGCGCCTCCTCGTAAAGGACGGCACTGGCGGGTAGGTCAGCCTGGGACAAGCGCACCATGGCGAGCAGGAGCAGGCTTGCCACGATGGCGTCGGTTCGCCTGCGGCGTCGGTCCGCGGCCAGCGCGAGGACGGCGGCGGATGCTGCGTCGTCGTGGCGGCCTTGGTCCAGGGCGATCCGGGCCAGGGAGCGCTGGGCGGTCGAGATGTCACCGAGCATGCCGAACTCGTTGCTCAGCTCCGCGGCTCGGCCGAAGTGTGCGAGGGCTTCGTCGATCTCGCCTTCCTGTTCCAGCAGTCTGCCCAGGAGATTGAGGGTGGCGGGGAGACCGGGCCGCTCTCCCGTCTGTTCCTGGAGGCTCAGGGCTCGCTCGGCCAGGGCACGCGCTTCCACGTTGTCCCCGTGCTTCCATGCGACCATGCTCAGCTCGTGTAGGGAGTGGGCGACACCGCTCTGGTCGCCGGCCTCCTTGTAGGCGAGCATGGCCTTGCGGTGGTAGGCGGTGGCTCCGTCAAGGTCTCCGCGGTCCGTGGCGAGGATGCCCAGCTCGTGGTAATGCACGGCTGCTCCGGCACGGTTGTCGAGGGATTCCCTGATGTGGGCCGCCTCGCGGAACCAGGCAGTCGCCCCGGCCTTGTCCCGCGTGGCCTGGGCGACGAATCCGAGCTCGTGCCAGAGCCTGGCGTACCCGTCGACATCGCCGAGTTCCCGGTAGATGGCCTCGGCCTTCCGCAAGGCCTCGCTGCCCTCCTCGTACTTGCCCCGCCGATGATGCAGCGTGGCGAGATTCATGTGGATCATCGCTGTTTCGGCTCTGTGCTGGTCGGGCCCCAGTTCGGTCCAGATCGCGATCGCCCGGTCGTAGTGTTCTTGGGCGGCCTGGTCGTCGCCCACCAGTGCGGCGATGTTTCCGAGGAGCATGTGGCAGGCGGCGACGACGTCCGGCTCGTTCTGGGCCGAGACGAGTTCCAGGGCCGCCTCGCAGTGCGCGGTCGCGGTCGGAAACCGGCCGCGCTGTGCGTCGATGACGCCCAGTGCGTGACGCATTTCCGCCATGCGGCGCCGGTTTCCGACGCGTTCGAAGACACCGAGGGCGATCGTGACATGGTGCAGAGCCTCTTCGAGATCGCCGCGCGAGACGCGCAGCGCGGCGAGTGCCTGGTGGGCGGCACCGGCCTCCGCGCTGTCGGAGGGCAGCCATTTCAGGATCTCGTGGTGAATCCGTTCCAGCTGACGCCAGCGTCCACGCGGAAACCAGATCTCGGTGAGCCGGTCGATGGCCTCGTTGGCGTGGTGCTGTTCGCCGGCACGCTGGTGGTGGTAGTACGCCGCCTGGAGCAGGTCGGCCCGCGCGTCTGGGTCGTCTTCCGAGGCGAGCTCCACGCGGATCGTGAAGGCCGCCTTGCCGTGCGACTTCGCCAACGAATCGGCATCGGCGCGGCGTTCGAGGACGGTGGCGATCCAACGCGGCACGAGGAGCGTGGGTTCGCCGTGCTCGGTGCTGCCCTGGCGGACGATCAGTCCTTCGGCGATGAGCGCCCGCATGGCCTCCGGGTACGCGTCTTCCGGAACGTGATCCGGGCGCGCCAGTACGGCGCTTTCCTTCGCGGCCCGGCGGTGGACCGACGCGTCCAGCAGAACCGTCAGGGTTGTCTCGTCGAGTGCCGCGAGGATGCGGTCGAGGTCGCACTCCTCTGTGAGCAGATCAATGCACGCCGCCATGGCCTGGGTCGCGTCCCCGTCGGCTTCGAGGAACGATTGGAGTTGTTCCAGGGCCCGTGGATACCCACCGATCGTGGTGAGCACATCGGCGCGGGCCTGCTCCGGGAGCGCGACCACAGCGGGGAGCCGGAACATCATCATCTTGGTGAATGCGTCGTCCAGCAGCCACGGTTGGTATTGCAGGACGGTCTCTTCGTGGCCGTGTCCGAGGTGGAAGGGGTGCCGGCTGGTGAAGACGACCTTGACGGGGCTCCCGGGTCCCAGCAACTCGCTGAGGAGTTCGGCGAGTTGTCCGTCACGGACGGTGTACCTGCCGGATTCGAGCTGGACGAGGTTGTGCTCGAAGCCGTCGCAGAACAGGATCGCCTGTCTCCCTTCGCCCGGGAGGGCCGCGGTGATCTCGGCAGGGGTGGTCACGCCCCTCACCACCACCGGAACGTCCGGCTCGCTCAGCAGACGGACCAGTTCCTCCCCCAACCTGGACTTTCCGATCCCCTCAAGGCCGTGGAGAACTATGTGGGAGTTCTCCCCAGAGGCCAGGTGCCGGGTCAGGGCCCGGAGTTCGAACCTGCGGCCAACCAGTGACGCGGAAGCTGGAAGAGTGCTGCGGACGTCGGGATCGGTTCCCTCGCCGCTGCGGAACAGCGGCCGTGACGGTCCGGCCAGGAACAGCGCCGGGGTGGCCCACTCAACGAGTTCCGCGTCGCGGCGCCCCGTTGCCCACTCCAGTCGCGTGGCCTCCAGGTCGCGCCGGACCTCGGACAGGACCCTCAGGATCTCCGGCTCCGGGCTTGTCGCAAGCCCCCGATAGAAGTGCTCGGCCAGCCTGGACGGGAAATCGTCCGTGACCGGTGCGGTCATGGCCAGCACGGCGGGGATGCCTGCTGCGACGAGCTGACGGCCCAATCCCGACAGCGCAGCGGTGGTCTGGTCGTCGCCGTCGGCCGGCACGCCGAGCGCGGTCGAGCAGCCGGACAGGACGACCAGCGACGGTGGGATGGTGCCGGTGAGGGCCGAGGCCAGCTCCGTGGCGGTCAGCGGCTGGGCATTGCCGTACTCATCCTCAAGGATCAGTTCTCCGGGACGTGCGTGGCAGGCGATGTGGACGACATGGAAGGGTTCTTCGGCGAGCGCCTCGACAAGCGCCGTGCGTGTTCCCTGGTTCAGCAGGCGCACTCGGCCGTCGGTGAGCCGCAGGGGCGAGCCCAACGCCTCGTGGATGCGGCCGACTTCGGCCTCCAGGTCAAGGGGAGGGCCGTCGTCCGGGGCCGCGAGGGCAACGAGGACTCGCAGGGGTGCCCGCAGTGTGCTCGCCGTGCCGTTCCCGGCAACAGAGACCGCGCGGAAGACTTCGAGCCCGGGGACGAGTGCGAGCGGCAGGGTCTGCCCGGCCACGATGCAGGCCTCCCAGGGCAGGTCGGCGACGCGCGGTTGTTCTGCCACGATTCCCAGCCGCACCGGGGCCTCTGCAGCCTGGGCTATGCGCTCGGCCAGCGCCTCACCGACAGGCCCGACGCAGAATGCTTCACCGAGGGCCTCCCCGACGAGCAGGAGCCGATGCGCGACCTCGGCGCTCGAACCTCCGCGGCGGGCGAGGTCCAGCCGCCACAGGAGATCTTCCAGCCGTCGCTCGACGGGCTCGGGGACTCCTGAGGCGAGGGTGTCTCCCGCACCTGTCGTCAGGGAGACCTGATCCGCCGCGACGACGAGCCGTAGGTCACGGGCACCGCAATCCGTCATGTAGCCCCCGAATACGCGAGATCGACGCTGAACCCCACCACTACAGGGCTATTTTGACATCGTGTCATCGGCGCAGCCCCCCAGTTCGGAGGAACGAGTGGCCCTGCTCGTCGCGGATCTGATGAGCCGGCTTCCGGCTCGGTTCACCCTCGTCCAAGACGACGCGGGGTTGCCCGTACGGATCGAGGACCGGGGCCGTTCCCACCCGGTGCTCGCGGTGGAGCCGGATCTACCGGTCTCCGAGCTCCGAGCGGATCCCGACCTCGAGCGGCTGCTGAGCCAGGGCCTGCCAGGGCTCGTGGTGATGCAAGGCGACTCGGTGCTGGGGGTGCTCCCAGCCGCCGACATCATCGAGTCCGGACGACCGCTTGTGTCCCGCACCTACCGGGAGGCGGACGGGCAGGACGCGACACTCCATGGGGAGGCCCGGCCCATGCGGCGGAGAGTTCTGGTCCGGTGCCGACAGTGCGGACGGACGAACTCCTACGACTACCTGCTGCCCACGGCGCGGACCCTGTGCGCGGGCGGCCACGTACTCGACGCGGACATGAGCTGACGCGGTATGAGCGTGCTCGAAACGGCGGGTGGGCTGCTGGCCCGGCGCAGGCTGATCACCACCTGGCTGCCGGTGCTGGTCTTCGTCTCGGCACTGGCGGTCGTCGGTGTCGCGGCGCTCGGGACCGCCCGGGCCGAAAAGTGGTGGGCCGAACTGCCAGGACAGGCCAGGGCCATTGCCGGCGTAGTGCTCCTGGCGGCAACCGTGCTCGCATCGGAGCTCCTGGCCGGGTTCCGCCCCGCCGTCGTCAGACTCTACGAGGGGTACTGGTCGGCGTTGCCCGGAGGGAGCGCCCTGATGCGCTCGGGCCGGGAGCGCACCGCTGCCGTGGCTGATCCGACGCGTCCGTGGACCTCGCCCACTCCCGACCGGCTGATGCCCACCCGGCTGGGGAACATTCTCGCCGCCGCCGAACAGCAGGCGGACCGCTACGGAATGGACGCCGCGACGGCATGGCCGCGGCTCTACACGGCGCTGCCGGAACCCTTCACTATCCTGCTCGGGCAGGCGGCCACCTCCCTCGAACTCATGATCACCGTGAGCGTGCTCGGCGGCCTGTTCGCACTGGTCGCGTGTCCGATCGCGGCGGCGGCTCTGTCCTGGTACTGGGCCCCGCTGCTGCTCTGGGCCGGGGGGCTCCTCGCCTGGGCCGGATACCGTGGCGCGCTGGGAGCCGCCGGGCGCTACGGCGAACTGGTGCGCGCGGCCTTCGACGTGCATCGCTGGCTCTTGCTCGACGCGATGGGCCTGAGCAGACCCGAGAGCTGGGCCGCCGAGCTCAGGCAGTGGGAGCAGATCCACCAGCTCTGGCAGCGCGGTCGCCCCGACAGCGGCTCGGCCCATGTGCTGGGCTACCCCTCACCCGCCGATGCGGATCCCGCCTCGTCGACACCGCCGCCCCAGACCGAACCGGCCCGACCAGTAGCCGGGACCTCCGAGGCGGAAGCGCCCCCGCCGACGGCCGACGAGGAACCCAGTCCTCCAGCACTCGACGAGGAACCGTCACTGCCGGCGCACGCCGCTCCGTCGGCCGGACGCCGGCCCCTGCTCATCACCCTCTGCCTAGGCGTGCTCGCGATCCTCGGCGCAGCTCTGCCGCACGCGTTCCGGGACGAAGGGGTGACGGCCTCCCGCGACCTTCCGGACTTCCATGTCCTGACCGCCTCCGACCTGTCCGGTCCAGCGCCCGGCCTGGTAGGCCGGTACACACTTCGGCCGATCGCCGAGCACACACAAGTGTCCCCCGACGACCTGGGCCCGTGCCTCCCTGCCCCGGGTCTCACGGGCCGGATCGTCACCACGCTCACCGTCCAACGCCCCGCGTTCACGTTGGACCGAGGTGACAACCTCCTAGTCCTACCGCACTCACAGAAGGGCCCAGCAATGCGTGTCACAGTCCTGGACTTCTCCGCAGCCAAGGACCAGGTAACCGTCGCCATAACCGAGGCCGAGCTGTCCCGGCTCCTGTCCACAAAGAATCCCGTGCTCCAGCTCGCACGCTGAGGGAAGGCCCTCCCGTACAGCCGCGTGCCGTCACGCCTTGGTGCAGTCCCCATTCAGCTGTAGTCGGCGGCAGGTGACGCGCGAGCCGATCTGCGTGATGACGTGGCCTGGTCAGACTTGTCCCCTGCCGCGGGATCTGCCAGCGACACGCCACGACACCTGGCAGCCCTCCTCGGCAAGGATGCGCGGGCCTCTGTCGACGGGTACTCGCACCTGTGGTCGGCGACGCTTCGCCGCGAGGGTAAGGCATGGGCTGCGACGGCGCCCACTGCGATGCTTGTCGCCGAGCTCCTGGACAACCCGCTGCTGGGGCTCGACGATCCCTCGCTGCCCAATCGGGTCCAGCACCGCGCGCCGGACCTGCAGGCTTGGACGGATGAGTACGTGTCGGCTGATGAGGATGGCCGGGCCCGGACGTGGCAGGACGGCACGGGACTGGGTGACGTCGTCCTCGATCAGGCGGTGCTCGCCTGCTTCGATGTGGTTCCCGTGCTGCTGCAGCGAACACTGCCGTACCTCGCGTCAGAACGTGCCAGGTGCAGGACATGTGCCGCCGCAGCGGTTGGGGCACTGGCGCGGCATCCTGCGGCCTCCGCGCAACGTACGGAGCTGCTGAAAGAGTTGACGCTGACCCCCATGCAGGCGTTCGGGGCTGCGCGGCCCTGGCACCACACCTTGCCGGCAACGACACGGCAGAGCACGTGCTCATGGAACTGGAGCGGTCGCCGCAAGCGTTCAGCAAGTCCTTCGGCGACATGGCTCCGCCTCTGCAGCTCCAGTCCCAGTCGCTCCAGGACTTGCTCGCAGGGCGACGCGCGAGCCGATGCCAAATGTAAGCGACCCCTGAGTTTCAGCCGGACGTTGCTGACGTTGTTCGGGGCGCGATCTCCAGAGCCATCGCCTCGCAGACCGCCCGTGCCCGCAGTGGGGCGTCGGCGCGGCGAACACCGCCATGATCTGGTAGACCGGATGGTCCGGCAGGTCAGGACCGGCGGCGTCGGCCGGAAGGGTCAGGTAGCGCGAGCAACTCCGTTGAGCTGCCGCACCGTCCGCCGCTGCGGCTTCACAGATGGGTGATCGCGAGTCAGAAGTAGTCGCCGCGTTCGGCCCGGCGCAGGATGTCGCGTTCCTGGCCGCTCCGGGTGGCCAGTGAGTCCTCGTGGTCGATGACGATGGTGTCATTGGCCCGTCGCGCTCGTACCTGGGCTCCGTAACCGTCCGTCGCCTTCACCAGCAGAGCGTCCTGGTGTGCGGCGGGCCAGCTTTGGATCAGATAGAACTCCACGACGTCGTCCATCACGGTGTGGTCGACGGCGCGGTCCCGACCGCGGGCGTGGACACGCAACCGGTACGTGCCGGGTCCCTGGACGGCCAGTGACGGCAGATCCGCCGCTTCGTCCATGAACGACGTCACGAGCAGTTCCCCGGACGAGGAGGTACACGAGATCTCAGCGAGCTCCTCCCACCCCGAGCCGGGGTCGGGCCGCTGGAGATGCGGCTCGACCGTGACGCGGACGTCTCCGGTGTGGATCCCTGTGCTCACCTCAATAGTTCCGCCAGAGGCAGACACCAGACCGGTGATACTCGCGTCCACGTCGTCGGCTACAGGACCGTCCGGATCCGTGATCTGGAAACGGTGGTACTCCACGGCCACCAGGTCGCTGTTGGTAGGGGCTGATTCATCCATGGCCTCGCCTGTTCTCATCTGGCTGCTCTAGGCGATCCATACCAGGAACCGGTCGCCTTCCAGTACACAGGCGTAGCTGTAGAACCCCTTGAGCGCCTTGCCCGCATCCTCGTTCTGCTGGGCGTTGACCATGCGACGGCTGAAGTCGCCGCCGCCGTACCTGGCGCCCTGTCAGGTACTGACGAAGGGGTACTCGTCGCAGGACCTACCCGGTGGCCGCTCCAGGCTCGTCGGTCATGCCGTATCCGGCTCGGCAAGGTCATCCGTCTTGAACAACTGCTAGAGTTCGCCCGCTTGTTCGGGGGGATGGGGCCCTCCGTCGGGAGGGGAAGCAAGTGACTCGTCGTACCTTCATACGTGGCTCCCTTGCCACGATCATCGGTTTGGCGCTCTGTGTGTCCGCCGTGCCGCTGGTGGCATCGGCGCACGCGGAGACCGCAACGGAAGTCATCGTTCCGGCCACCATGCGCACAACCCCACGCACGGCGTACCTGCAGAGCGCGGGGGCTTCCGGCTTCCTCGAGTACCGCTCCACCGCCGAAGGTTCCGGCCTCTGGTGGACCAGCTACGACGGCAGCCGGAAGCCCGTGGAAGGTGGCGAGGGACTCGAGCCGCGCACTGCGGGTTCGTACGGCACCGGTTCGGACGTCGTCGCCCTTCGCCCGACCCAGAGCAGTGGTGGACAGGTCCTGCTCCGGGACATGGGAACCGGTACGACGCAGACCGTGGCCATCCCATCAGGCCAGAGATATCTGCAGACGTACGGACGTACTGTCCTGACCAGCACGTCGACCGATGGGGAACGGACTCAGCTGTTCCTGCTGCACAACGAGAACGGCAGCACGGTGCAGAAGCCCGTGACCGGATTCCCGGACGGGACGGTCTTCCCCTTCTTTCCCAGGGGTTCCGCCTCCGGCATCCTCGTCAACTACAACGGCCCGGACCATGTCCTCCATTACGCCTGGGTGGATGTCGAGACCGGTGCGGCCACGATCTTGCCTCCGCTGGTGGCGAACTCGGACACCGTGGTCGGATCCGACTACCTGGTCAGCTGGTACGGCACGTCCCGGGTACGGGTGTATGCCAAGGGCTCCTACGACTCGCCCACTCACGAGGTTGCGTTCCCCCGCACCTCTGAGAACACGATCCTCGGCGTTGTCGGTGACGCGCTCGTCGTCGCGCGGCGCAGCGGCTCGTCCGACTGGAGTGTGTCAGCACTGCCCTTCGACGGCTCCGCGGAGCTGCCGCTGTTCAAGCGGGCGGATCCCGCTACCGTCATCACCCCCGACGGCGGCCTGGTCCTCGCCGGTGGGGAGTCCTCTGTGGACTACGGCATCGCCAAGGTACAGGCGGGGGCCGACGGTCTGCCCCGGGTCCACCGGATCGTGGACCTTCCGGCCGTGCCCATGGGGATCGAGTCGCTCGACCTGAGCGGCGGTGAGCTGATGACCTACGAGTCCGGCGACGGTGCGACCCACTTGTACAGCCGCTCGCTGGCCACGGCGGAGGCGCTGACGGCGGGCGCGCGCACGGACCGGGGAGCGACCCGAAGGTGTGGGGTCATGGCCGGGGACTACGGGAGCTGTCCCGATCTGATGGGTACGGGTGACGGCCGGGCGGTCATCCGGAACGCGGCCGGGGAGATCTCCGTCCTGGACCGGGGCCAGTCCCTTCCCGGCACCGTGGTGACCTCCGGCCTCCAGGACCACCATGGCCTCGCGGACGTTGAGGGCCGGTATGCGGCCTGGCATGGACCCTTGCCCGCGGGAGACGGCCTGGTGGTGGCGGATCTGGACACACGGAAGGTCGTGCTGACCCGTACGGGCGCAGCCGGTGCGGTGCCCTCCGCCCTGTGGGGGGAAACGCTGTGGACGGCGGCCGGGGACGGCAGTGTCACGGCCACGGAGATTCGTTCGGGCAACCCGATCACGTCGTTCCGCGTGGTCGGCAGCGGTTGCGCTCCGGGCAACTTCCAGGCGGTGGGACGCTGGGTGTACTGGTCCGGCTCGTGCGATCTCCCCCAGGGCAGCGTGCAGCAGGCCTTCGTGTACGACACCCGCAGGAAGACGCTCATCGCTGTGCCCACTGGCGCAGAGGCGTACCTGGGCGACGGCTTCCTGGTCACGCGTGACTCCACATCCGCAGCGCTGATCCTCACGGACGTCACGAGCGGCTCCGCGGTGAGCCGAACCCTGGCGGCCAAGGCCGGAAGGTGGGACGTCGATCCGTACACCGGCCTGGTCGGCTACGTGGACCCGGCCTCCCAGGACATCCACGTCCTACGAAGCGGCGTCCCCGCCACGGACATCGCGCTCCTGGGGATGAAGACGGAGCCCGCGGTCAGCCTGGTGGACTCGTCGTCCTCGTGGGACGGCACGTGGTGGCTGTCGAAGCCGGCGGCGTCGTGGACGCTGGTCCTCAGGAACAAGGCGACCGGGGCCACGGTGCGCACGCTGTCCGATGGCGCCGCCCACGACGCCATCCATACGTCCTGGAACGGCAGGACGCCGGACGGCGCCTATGTGCCGAACGGCACGTACAACTGGACGCTGACGGTGGCCCCGGCTGCCAAGCAGGGTGCGCCGGCGACGGCGACCGGCTCACTGAAGCTGACCGGTGGCGCCGCGGTGAGACGTGACCATGTCGGGTCCGACGGCTTCGGTGAGCTGCTCACCCTCAACTCCTCCGGCGCGCTGACGCTCCAGCAGGGCACCGGCAAGGGCACGTTCTCCGGCAAGGTGAGCGGCAGCGGCTGGCCGACCACGGTCAAGCCGGTGCCTTTCGGGGACCTCAGCGGGGACCGCTGCAACGACGTCCTCGTGCGGTTGAGCAGTGGTGCCCTGCGGGCCTACAAGCCGGCGTGCGGGGCCGCGCTCAAGCCGTCGACGGCGTACACCTCGCTGGGCACGTCCGGCTGGAACCAGTACGACGTGCTGACCGCGCCCGGTGACATCACCAGCGACGGTCGCCCCGACCTGATCGCGCGGAACTCCTCGACCGGGACGGTGTACCTCTACAAGGGCACCAACACCGGCCAGCTGTCGGCCCGGGTGAAGCTCTACGACAACTGGAAGACGTACAAGAAGATCGTGGGCGCCGGGGACCTGAACGGCGACGGCGTCGGGGACCTGCTCGCGCAGGACAAGGCGAACAACCTGTACCGGTACTACGGCACCGGCACCGGCACGTTCGGCGCCCGCACGAAGGTCTTCTCCGACTGGGGCGGCTCCTACAACGTGATCGTCGGCGTCGGTGACATCACAGGGGACGGCAAGGCCGACCTCGTCTCGCGGGACAGCGGGGGGAACGTCTGGCGCAACAACGGCGACGGCAAGGGATCCTTCGGCGCACGGGTGAGGATCGCCACCGGCTGGCAGGGCTACAAGAACCTCTACTAGCTTGACTCCGTCGAGGATCTCGGCGTCGGCGGAGTCAACTGCCCAGGGTTCGCCAGGACTTCAGGCGAGGGATCTCGCGCTGGTCGAGGTAGTTCTGGAAGGCAGTGGGCTGGCGGGGTGTCGGGGCTTCCTCAGCCGGTGACAGTCGCGAGGCGAGGAGGTCGGGTAGGGGCGGTGCCAGCCCGCGCTGACCTGTCCCTGGGGCAAGCGATCTGCTGCTTGTCGTAGTCGATTGTGGAAGTCATCCCGGGCCTAACCCTCGCCTCGGCGGTGCTGGCGGGTGGGGTTGCTCTTCAGCGGTCCGGAGACGATGACCTGGTGTTCACGGGCTGCTTGTTCCAGGTGGGGCTGGGAGGGGCGTCTCGCGCTCGACTGCCGGGTCCGCACGGTCGCCCAGTTATTCGGGTGTCCGGCGGATTCGCACTACTGCCGTAGCGCTTGCACTTCGCTGAGCAAAGCGAGCACAGTCCTGCCTCGGCCTCGGTCCAGACCGGCGCCGTGTGGCCGCGCAGCTGGATCTCCGTGGGTGTGGCCATCGGGCATGTCCTGTTCTTGTGAATCACGACCGAAACCACCGCTTCGGGACGAAGAACAGAACAGTCACCACCTGAGCTGATTGTCAGCGGCGCCCCCAGCTGGCCGCTACCCAGCCGCAGATGCGGAAGACGACGTAGCAGAGGGGTTCAGTGCCTCCTCGCGCAGCCGGTCCAGCACCTTCAGCCGGCCCTCCGTCTCGATGCGGGCGGTGGTCACGCGCTCCGGATAGCAGCGCATGAACATCCGGGTGAAGTGGGTGCCGTAGTGGATGTACTCGGTGGGGTCCGCGGTGTCGAGCGGGCGGGCCACCGCGTTGAAGGCCGGTTCGTGGAAATAGGCGAGGGTGTAGCGCTCGCGGTCGGCCAGGCGGACCTTGTGCGGGGTCGACAGGAGGGCGCCGCCGGTCATGAACTGCATGATGTCGCCGGGAAAGACGGTGAGGACGGCCGGGACCGGGGTGACGTAGGTCCACGGCTCCTCGTGTTCGTAACGGCCGGCCATGGATTCGCCGGGCAGCCAGTTGCGGCCGCGTTCCTCACCGGGGACGGGTGGCCGGACGTAGAGGCCGCCGACGTCGTCCTGCGCTGCGATGACGAGCAGGCCGTAGTCGGTGTGGGCGCCGATGCCGCGTTCGGAGCGCGCGTCGGCGGGAGGGAACCGCAGGACCCTCATGTGGTGCCAGCCGTCCGCGGTGAGCCGGGTGAAGTGGTCGGGGTCGTCCAGGCCGAGGCCGAGAGCCGTCAGCCGGAGCAGGCGGTGCCCCAACTCGCCGACGGCCGTCATGTAGCCGTTCATGGCGCGGGCGTAGCCGGGTGAGGGCCAGGGGGCTGGGCCGTGGCAGGGCCATTGGTCGATGACGCGGGGGTCGTCGGCCGGGATGTCGGGGCACACCGTGAAGATCTCCGAGCCGTCCCGCTCCCCCGCCGTCTCCTCCTCGCCGGAGGCCACGTAGCCGCTGTAGCTGAGGTCCGAGACGTACCCTGCCTTCTCCTTGAGGGGTCTGCGGCAGAAGGCCCGGGATGCCTCCAGTGCCCTTTCGGTGGCTTCCTGTTGGGCGGGGGTGGCGTGGACCTGGAAGATGCCGTCGGCCTGCCAGGCGGCGACGAGCTCCTGGCCGAGGGCGCGGTCGGCATCCGTGCCGTCGACGGCGGCCGGCAGCCGGAACGTCCGCAGGGGCGCCGGGTCATGTGGGTCAGTGGTCATTCTGAAACCTCCGAGAACTCCGCTCAGTGGTTGCGGGACAAACTGCTCCGGCCCACGAACTGAACGGCCGTTCAGTTCACTTGCTTCCACCAGGTATCTGCGCGGTGTCTTCCGTCCCAGGCGTCCCGGAGTCGTCATGATCTGCCGTCACCCGTTTGCCGAATGCGAAGAGGTGGGGCGCATGGCCCGGTTCCGGATACGCGAGGGGATTCTCCGCCGCAAACCGATCGAAAGCGGCGAGGAGACGGAATCCGGCGCCTGCACCGGCCTGGAACGGTCTCTCGGGCTGTGGCGGCCGACCGCAATCGGCGTAGGCGGCATCATCGGTGCGGGCACCTTCCCTCCGTCCGGGACAGTGACGGACGGTACGGCGGGACCCGCAGTCCTCGTCTCCTACCTCGTCGCCGGTGATGTTTCGGGTGTGGCCCGGGCCCAAAGCCGGTATGTCGCGGCAACGGGCTGTTCATCCGGTGGAGGCCGAGCGTCTCAACGCGTCGGCGAGGTTCAGGAAGACCACTAGGTTCGGGAAGCCGGGCGCCGGTACCTTGAGCCAGGCCGTGAGCTGGCCCCGGCGGTGGATCCGCACATCGCCGTGCTTGACGTCGATCCGCTCCACCTCGTCCCAGCCGATGCGCTTGTCCTCCCGCCCCACACCGCCCAGCGTCATGCCCAGGACGCCGAACCACAGGCATTCGCCGGCTTCCAGACGGGCAGCGTCCTCCGCCACCCGGACACGGCTGAACGTGTCCGTCAGTCCCTCGGCGAAGGGCGCCATCCCGGCGTATTCGTCGTCGCTCACGGTGAACGACAGGCCGTCGGTCGCCCGCACGTGCAGCTTGCGCGTCGTGGCGCTGACGACGCCGTTGGTGACCTTGACGTCGTGCCGAACGAGGGAATCGATCTGCGCCCACGGGTACGCGTGGGTCTCGAAGCCCTCTGCGTAGTAGACAACCCCGCCCTCGTACCAGGCGATCCACCTCTGGTGGTCGCGGCCGCGCGACCACGCGACCAGGAGCCACACGAGGACCGCCGGCGGCACCATCGCCAGGATCAGCAGCGGCAGCGAGTAGTACCAGGCACCCTCCGTCCGCTGGTCATTGACGGCGAAGGTCACCGCCACGGTCAGCAGAAGCACGCTCACCAGCGTCAGCCCGATCAGCGGTGCCCAAGGGAGGGACCTGGGGGAGTTGGCCACCAGCCCCTTGCGGGCACCGAGGCCGAGTTCCTGCGCCGCGTCGTGCACCGAGCGCGGCGCCTCTCCGACGTCCCTCATGAGAAACCCCCTCCTCGCATACGGTCCGCCCAGACCGGCCCTGTGTGCCGCCGTATCGGGCGAGGCACCCAAGTATGGGTGAACGCCAAGGAGTTGAGTGAGAGCGAAGAGGAACGGGAAGGAGCGGTACGTCACGGTGGCGCGGTCATCGCAAGATCAGCCCCGGGGGAACCGTGGCCGAAGCCGACCTCAGAGGTCCTAACGGAGAAACCGTAACTGCCTGTTCTCTATCCCTTCGCGCGGTCGGACAGGTTCGAACGGGGGCCTGGTTCGGGTGAGTTGTCCGGGGCCGGTGCATGAAGGAAGGGCCTCTTGGTAGCTCGCGGATGTCGAGTCCAGCGAAAGCCAAGAAGCCCTGTTGTCGAAGTGTCGCGTGGTCGTGGTCGCCGAGTCCAGCTCGTCCACTCCTGGGTGTGACTGCTCGCCCACAGGCTCGGGACCGCGGACGACCGGCCGCAGCGCCGGCCCCGATACGGCTCGGATATGAGCGATGACGAAGACACACCGTCATGCCCAAGCCCCTGCTCACCGAGTTCACCGCCCGCGCGGGAGCGGAGGACGAGGTCGCCCCTCTCATCCTCGACCAGGCCGAGGAGGTGCGTGCGGAGGAGGGCGACCTCGTCCATGACGTCTACCGGGACGAGGACGCCTTCCAGGCACACCTCAAGGGCCCTTACGGCGGCCCGTTCAACACCGTGCTCGCCCCTCTGATCGAGGGGACGACGCCTCGGTGCTGACCTTCCTCGTCCCGGTCGGCTGACGTTCGGCGGTTCAGCCGATACGGTGCGTGGTCCAGAAGGACGTGAGATCCGTGCTGGTCGCCGCCTGGGCCGCCGCCTTGAACTCGGCAGTGGTCGAGACGCCGTACCAGTGTGAACTCGCGTAGCTCTTCAGCAGGTTGGTCATCGCCGTGTCACCGATCAGCCGCCGCAGATCGTGCAGGGCGCACTTGCCGTAGCCGTAGACGACGGTGGAGTACCGGGACGAGTGGGCGTCCCAGTAGGCCATGGAGTTGGTGATCTTCTCCGCCGAGGAGGCCCAGGAGACGCTGTTCCAGCAGTTGGTGCCGGTCTTGCCGAGGGCGAGGTCGGTGGCGTAGTCGGTGAACGACTCGTCCAGCCAGGGGCTGTTGTACTCGTCGTCGCCGACGATGCCGTACCACCACTGGTGGCCGATCTCGTGGGTGAGCGCGGTGGTGCTGACGAGGTCCAGGACGAAGCCGGGGTACTCCATGCCGCCGAACCAGTAGTTGTTGTCGATGACCGCGTCCAACTCGCCGTAGGGGTAGGCCCCGAAGCGGCCGGCGTGTGCGTCGACGGCCGTCTTGGCGGTGTTCAGCATCGACTGCGCGTCGGAGGAGCTGATGCCCGAGACGGAGTAGATGTTGATGGCCGTCCCGGCCGCCGAGGTACCGGAGATCTTGCTGAACGGGCCCGCCGCCCAGGCGAAGTCACGGACCTTCGACGCGGTCGCCGTGGTGACGGTGCGCCCGCTGGAGCCGGGGGTGTCGGTCGAGGTGCCGGTGGCCGGGACCAGGAGCGAACTCGGGTGGTCCAGCGTCACCTTGAAGTCGGCGGCCAGGGAGTAGAACGACTCGCCGTTGTTGGTGTACGGGTCCAGGTGCCAGCCCGAGCCGTCCTTCACCGCGAGCACAGGCAGCGCGTTGCCGATGTTGTTGAACGCGCCGTCATGGCCGAACCGGTCGGCGCCGCTGGGCACGGTGATGCCCAAGTCAAAGCCGATAGTGGCGGACTGACCCTGCGTCAGGGGTGTCGGCAGGGTGATCTGGAGCGCCGTGCAGGCGACGGAGAGCGAACCGGCTGTACCGCCGGTGACGTTGGTGACCGTGATCGGCATCGCGTCGCAGGTGCCGTGGTAGTTGTCCCACAGGCGCAGGTACACCTCGCTCAGCGCGGTCGAGGAGGCGTTGGTGAAGGTGGCGCTCTCGTGGCCGGTCCAGACGGTGCCGGAGGTGTTGCTGCTCAGGTTCACCGTGTACGACGGCGCGGCCGGCGTCCGTGTCGAGTCCGCCGGCGGGGTGGTGTCGCCGGAGGTGTCGAGGGCGATGTCATCCAGGACGAAGCTGGTCTGGAGGCTGGAGTCCTCGGTGCCGGTGAAGGCGAGGGTGACGGTCTGTCCCGCGAACGACGACACGTCGAGGGTCTTCTTCACATATCCCGTGGCCTTGTCGAGGTTCGACCAGGTCGCCAGCGTGGTGCTGCCGATCTTCGCCGTCAGCTTGTCGTAGGCGGTGGACGAGGTGGTCTCGGCGGTGTCGATGTGCAGCCAGAACGTCAGGGTGGCGGTGCTGCAGCCGGACGGGATCGTGACGCTCTGCGAGAGCGTGTCGGTGTGTGTGCCGCCGGTGCCGTCGAGCCAGGCGAAGCGGGTGCCGCCGTGTGCGGACTGGCCGGAACGGCTGGTGATCACGCTCGTGGACGACTGTGTCCAGGGCGAAGTGCCGCTCTCGAAGCCGCCGTTGACGACTGCCTGGGTCGGTGTGCAGGCCGCAGCCGCTTCGGTTGCGGCGACGCCGGATGGGCAGGGAGCAGGGACATGGCGGCCAGCGCGGCGACAGCCAGGGCGCGCACGGCGCCGGATCTGTGGGGGATGGTTCTCACGCGTAACTCCTTTGCGGCGACCGGGATCCCGGTCTGCTCGGCGGCCACCCACCGACAGGGGTGCGTCGGCGGGTAGTCGTGGACTGCGTGCATCGATTGACGCGAGCATGCCACACACCAGGAGGTGATGGGGACGGGCACACCGGCTCGAACGCCAAAACACCGAACGTGGATCCGGCGAGCCGGAACCAAGGGGGTGGTCGCGGCCCGCCATGCCCGGTCTGCCCCCCGCGGGTCTCCGTCGTGGTCACTGAGGACAACGCCCACGAGGTCGACGCCATGGTGGCCCTCGTCCAATCTGGGGCCTCGACCCTCACGTCTACACCACCATGCAGCCGACCTTCTCCGGCACCGGCGAGCCCCTGCTCGTCCAGTCCACCGAGCACCTGCGTAAGCGACCGGTCCCCAGGGCTGCAACGCCGGCGTCACCTTCTTCCAGCCGACCCCCACGCCAAGGTCTCGATCTGCAAGATCGGCCGTGACGACCAGATCGACCTCATGGCCGAGGGCATCGACGGTCTTCGCCGGAACACCTACTGCCAGCAAGCCGACACCAAGAAGATGGTGCACGCATGAGTCCCGTACCTGTCGAGATCCTCGCCAACCGCCCGCTGGTCGTCCGCCCGACCGCGTCAGCCACGCTCGTCGCAACCAGGGCGCTCGTCATCGAAACGGACGCCGATGCCCTGATGGAGGGCAGCGCCTACTCCTGCGCGGCCGACGGCGTGTGCCAACCATCGGCCCGGTCCACCCGTCCGTCCTGACCGAGGACCTGTTCACGGACACCCTGATCGCGGCCTCCACCGAGCGCCGGTTCCTGCCCTACGACAAGCACATCCGCTGGTCCGACAGCAAGGACGAGACCGTCCTCGTCCAGGACATCGTCCACCAACCCAGCGAGACGCTCATTCCCACGCTGTCCCGACGCGGCGCCGGCATGGTCAAGGTCCACCTCTATGGCACCGAGCCCGGCAGCGCGCTCGCGGCGACCGAGCTGGCCCAGAAGCTAGCCGCCCAGCGCGGGGCGGCCAAGACACGGATCGTGCGCTTCTCCGGTCCGGAAGTTGCAGACGGGCGCGGTACGCGCATCCAACTCCAGGACTTCAAGACGGCCGCCTGCCCGACTCCTGATGGCCCTGTCCGTCTCTTGCGTGAGTGGCCGGCCGGCGTACAAGACACCTTCGCCGGCTTCGCTGAACAGATGACCGCGGACGGCTTCGCCTTCCTCTGTCGCCTGATGCAGGCAGGAACCGTCGGGCCCGTCCTGACAGCCGTCGTGAAAGGCAAGGTGGCCGGCGCCATCGGCCCTATGGAGATCCGACCCGACGCGATCGGCACCCCGCAACTGATGCCACAGTACTTCGGTGTCCTTTCCGAGCACCGCGGCAAGGGGCTGGGACGCCTGCTGTGGCGCGCCGCGATGCACTGGGGACAGAACCACAAAGCCGTGTACCAGCTCCTCCAGACCGAAGTCGGAGGCGCCTCGGATCGTCTATGCCAGTCCGAGGGGCTGACGTCGCTCGGTTTCACGTATTGGCAGGCCGTCTAATCTGCGTCCAGGCCTGGAGGGCCGTGTGATGCCGGATCACATGCCCTCGGTGAGTTTGCGCAGCGATCGAAGCAATTCGGTGCGTTGTGCGTCGTCGAGGGGTGCGAAGAGGTCCTCAAGTACGCCGATCGAGACCTGCCGGCCTTCGACGAGTGCGGTGTGCCCCGCCTCGGTGAGGGTGTGCGCGACGCGTCGCCCGTGGCCTGCGGAGCGGACGATCAATCCACGCTCCACCAGCCGGCTCGCCAGGGTGCCGAACGCCTGATCGCTCTGGAACGTCGCCACGGCGAGCTCATGCCCGGAAGCCCCCGGCATCCGCTCGATGGCGCGCAGGGCATCCCACTGGACGAGGCTGACCCCGATCTCGCGCAGCGCGGCATCCATCGTGCGGTGGTTGCGGTACTGCGCCCGCTTGATCGCCAGTCCGAGAGCTTCCAGGTCGGTCGTCACGCTGCTACTGTATCAACAAGTTTATATCAACATGCTTACTCACTAGGGAGCATCATGAGCATCGCCCTGCCCGAGGACCTTCCCGTCATCCAGGCCGCCCGCCCGCATCCCGCACCGCACTCGTGCTGCACGGCGGGGGCGGGCCCCGGACCGTCGCGCCCGTCGTCGAGCACCTCGCCGCCACCTGCACGCCATCGCGCCGACCCATCCCGGCTGGGACGGCACAACGCGCCCCCACTCCCTCACCTCCGTCGCACAGCTGGCGGCCGCCTACCTCACGCGCCTGCACGAGAACAAAGAGCATGACGTCGTCCTGATCGGATCCTCGATCGGCGGGTGGATCGCACTCGAGATGGCGGCGCAGGCCGCCCACGACCAGCGCTACGCAGGACTGATCGGAGCCGTCGTCGACATCGACGGCGTCGGAGCGGAAGTGGAAGGCGAGCCCGTCGCTGACTTCTTCGCCCTCGACGCCCGCGCCCTCGCCGAGGCCGCCTGGCACGACCCGGAGCGCGGATACGTCGACCCGGCCGGCCTCACCGACGAGCAGCGCGCGATCCAGCAGGCGAACAAGCGCACGATCGCCGCCGTCGCCGGCACGAGCATGAGCGACCCGACGCTGCTCGGCCGGCTCGCTGCGGTGAACGTCCCCACACTGGTGGTGTGGGGCGAGAGCGACCGGATCGTCACACCCGCATACGGACGGGCCGTCGCCCATGCGATACCCGGCGCGCAGTTCGCCGAGATTCCGAAAGCCGGGCACCTCCCGCACCTCGAAGCCCCGGACGCGACCTGGGCAGCCATCGACGCTTTCCTGGCACAGCCCTGACCGAACCGACTACCTCGACGACCAGGCGTGGCAGGACGTGGCGGCAGCGCTGATGGAGCCCGGGGGAGACAGGCAGTACGAGGCGGACGTCCACTTCAACAATGATCCGGACTGGTCAGGGGCGACCGTTGACCAGGTGCTGGCGGCCGTCCGCGGCGACGACAGCCTGGCCGTCGTCTTTCTTGCCGACCGTACAACCATGCAGGCCAAGAGCCACCCACTGCTGGCCGTCACCACGCTGACGCGGGAGGAATGCCTGGACGACGAGGACTACGAACAACTGAGCGAGTTCGGTGGCGATTTCCGCGTCCTACCCGCAAGACTCCACGAAGTCCACGCGAACCTCAGCATGGGGAACCTGGGCTTCGAGGAGTTCGTGGCATGGCTCACGATGATCCCGAGGGGATCTTCCGGTCCTTCTGAAGCCGAGGGCGCCTCTACCCGCTGGTGGGGCTGTTCTGCGGGAAGTCGGTGGAGCGGGCGAGGTCCTCCCACGCGTTCAGGTCTCGGTCGACGGCGTCGCGTCCGGCGCGGACCAGGCGCAGTGCGTCGGAGCCGAGGACAAGGTGGGCGGGCGGGTTGGGGGTGTCGAGGATGTGCAGGACAGCGGCTGCTGCCCTGGCAGGATCGCCGAGCTGTCGGCCGCTGGCTTGCTGACGGGCGGCGCGGATTGGCTCGAACAGGTCGTCGTAGTCGGGGATGGTGCGCGGTGCGCGGATCATCGAACGTCCCGCCCAGTCGGTGCGGAAGGAGCCGGGCTCGATGGCGGTGACGTGGATGTTGAACGGGGCGACTTCCTTGCCGATGGCTTCGAGGATGCCCTCGAGCGCGTACTTGCTGCCGCAGTAGGCGGAGACGCCGGGGAAGCTCGCCAGGCCGCCCATGGAGGTGACGGCCAGGACGTGTCCTCGGCGGCGTGCGCGCATGTGGGGCAGGACGGCTTGGACGGTGGCGGCGGCGCCGAAGACGTTGACGTCGAACTGGGCGCGCAGGTCGGCCAGGGGCGTTTCCTCGAAGGTGCCTTCCAGGCCGTATCCGGCGTTGGCGATCAGTACGTCGATCGGGCCGACGGACTGCTCCACCCCGTCCACCGCCGCGCGGACCCCCGCGTCGTCGGTGACGTCGAGGATGCGGACGTGTGCGCGCTGAGGGTGCAGGGCGGCGAAGGCGGCTGCATCTGCCTCCTTGCGGACGGTGCCGACGACGGTGTGGCCGGCATCCAGGGCGGCGGTGGCGAAGGCGCGGCCGAGGCCGCTGCTGACGCCGGTGATCAGGATCGTCCTGGCCGTGTCGGTCATGCCTGCTGCTCCTTGCAGAGGACGAGGTGCCCGTGGAAGAGGACACCGTCGCGGATGTCTCCGGTGGCGGTGAAGCCGATGCCGTCGACGTAGTCGAGGTGGCTGCCCGTCACGGCGTAGCGGCCGGTGTACGGGCTGCGGCGTTGGCCGCAGGCGTCGTCGTAGCGGCCCTCGGCGCGCAGCTCCTGGCGGATGTGCGCGTCCGCGGTCCCCCACAGCCCGACCACGTCCACGGCACCACTCTGTTGCCCGGTGGACTTCTGCGGCGGGTTCGACTGGTCTCTCACGATGCGTTCCCTGTCGTTCTCGGGGGTGGTGACCACCACCTTCGGCGGGTCGTGGAACGGGCACCAGGACGAGTCGTGCCTGGGCACGGCGCACCCAGGCACGCCGGGCAGGGGGCTGCTTAGCCTGGGACGGTGACCAACAACGATCTCGGAGATTTCCTGCGCGCCCACCGCGCCCGCCTACGCCCTGACGACGTAGGGCTCGCCTCCTACGGCGCCCGGCGGGTGGCGGGGCTGCGACGGGAGGAGGTCGCCGTCCTGGCCGGTATGAACAGCGACTACTACGCCCGCCTGGAGCAGGGGCGCGAGCGCAGTCCCTCTGCACAGATCCTCGAAGCGATCAGCAGCGCGCTGCTGATGGACGACGCGGCGCGCGAGCACCTCTTCCGCCTGGCAGGCACCGCACCGGAAGGGGAGCGCCCCCAGCCCAGAGAGGCGGTGAGCGCCCCGCTGCGGCAGCTGCTGGACGGACATGCGAACGCCGCGGCGTTCGTCCTCAACCCGGCCAACGACTTCCTGGCCTCGAACGCGCTGGCCGACGCCCTGTTCTCACCGTTCGAGGCCATGGACAACATGGCCCGCATGACGTTCCTCGATCCCGCCGCCCGGAGTTTCTTCACCCAGTGGGAGCGGGCGGCGAAGGCGGTCGTCGCCGGACTGCGCCACGCCACGGGCCTCGACCCGCACTACGGTCGCCTGCACGAACTGGTCGCTTCTCTGGCCGAGGAGAGCGAGGAGTTCGCCGCCCTGTGGTCCTCGCACACCGTCCACGGAAAGTCACGCGACAGCAAGCAACTTCTCCACCCCGACGTCGGACACCTCGACCTCACCTACCAGACCTTCGACGTGCGCGGCGCTCCGGGCCAGCAGCTGGTGGTCTACCATGCCGCCCCGGGCAGCCCGAGCGCGCAGGCGCTGGCCCTGCTCGGGAGTCTGCACGCCACCCGGAGCCGGGAGAACGCCCCGGAACAGTAGACCGGCGGCAGCCACAGCGGAGCCCATCGCACCCCGTGATCCTCCGCAGGTGTGAAGTCGACGGTGAACGCGTGCCGTTCCATCTGCCCTGCACGGCTCCATGGAACGAAGAGGTGTACCAGGCGTTCCCTCAGGTCCGCACACTCAGGACTGTTGACCTCGCTGCCCTGTCGGCCGTGGCGGCGTGAACTGACTGGATGTATGTGCGGACATCATTTGATGTACCGACCCATTGGCGACACTTGCGGAATCTGCCGTAATGGCGCTATGCCGGAATCTCGGGAAGGCCGTCAGCAACGGCCCCGCCGCCTCTCAGGTGTGGCACTGTTCATTTTGAGCATGTGGAACGCCGCCTCGCCCGCCCTCTTGTTGACCACGGTCCCGTCGCTCATCGTGATCGCCCTCCGGCAGGAAGCGTCGCCCCGCTACCTGATCCCACTGATGGTTCTCGTGCCCGTGAGCCTCGTCATGGCGGTCAGTGCGCAACGCCAACTCGGCACGGGCGTCACTTCCCGTCTGCTGGCTGGGCTGAGCGATCAGCGACCCACCGGAGACTGTGACTACGTGCTCTACTTGCGGTCCTTTTTCGTCGACAATGCCCTGTCGCGTCCAGATCCAGCCGGTGGCGCGCACTTTCTCACCTCGCTGGTGAGCTCCTTCGGATACCGGGACCCCAGCCTCCTCGACGACACCTGGGAGGGCCGTCTGGCTCAACTCCTGCGCCGTTTCGGTTCTGTGGTCGCCGTGGGGCGCCCCGGTGAGCCACTGCCACTCCCCGGAGCCCGCCGTTTCTACCTGCCTCCGGAAGGCGAGGAGTGGCAACAGGATGTCGGCCGGGCCATCGGCCGGGCACGCGTGGCAACCGTCGTCGCCGCCGTCGGTGAGGGGCCCGCCAACTCACGGGGCACCCTCTGGGAGTACTCCGAATCCGTACGGCAACTACCGCCCTCGCGCGTCCTGCTGATCGCCTGTGGCGGACGCGACGCCTACGAGCGCTTCCGCACCAGCGCCGTTGAGTACTTCGCTGACCGCGCCGTCGAGTTGGCGGCGTGCGGCAAGACGCTCCCCCCGCCGCCCGGTACTCCCCGACTGGCCCGAGCCCCAACGCCCGCAGAAGGTCAGGAAGGGCTTTCCCCTGCACGGGATCGTGCGCTTCCGCTCCGACTGGACGGCAGAGTTCGTGCACTTCGACCCGACCTGGCAGCGCGGCCCCACGCCGTACGCGCGCTGGCGCAAGACGGTGCGCACACAGGTTGATCCGTGGCTGGACGCGTTCGAGCAAGACCTGCCGGGTTCCACCGTCGAGCCGGCGAGGATCCGCTATCACTGGCATCTCAAGCTGCCCGCCGCCTTGCTCGTCGGCTCCATCACGGTTCTCCTGGTTGTGCGATGGAACGACATCGCTCTCTCGCAGAAGTGTGCCGTACTTCTCCTGCTGGCCTCCATCGTCACCGGACTGGGCAGAGTGTCCGCTATTGCTCGGGGCATGAGCCGCGACGCCGTGCAGGTCCGCTCACACGGCGACGATCGTGGGGAGGGCGATGCCCCGGCGTCCAACGACCCGGTCATCGACGCCGTCGCGGACTCGTATGTCGCCACCGAGTCCGTCGTACGTTGGCCCGGCCGCCGGGGTCTGGGCGTCCTCGTCCTCCGGTGGTACCGCGACACACATATGCGGTACGTCAACGCCCCGTCCCGCCCCTTCCGTCACGCCCTGACCGCGACCAAGGAGTTGGAGCCCTTCCGCACAACACGTGTGTGGTCGGCGGGATTCGTGCTGCGCACCAGGATGCTGGCGGTCGTGCAGACCGACCGAGACATCGACATGACAAGCAGGCGTTTCGGACTGCGCTGGCTCGTGCGACTGGCAGGGTTGCTGGGCACTGTCATCGGGACGACGGTCGGTCTGTTCCGTGTGCGGTCCGGCGGCCAGATGCTCTCCGTGGCAGCGATCGGCGCACTCACGGCGTACTGGTTCTGGCTCCGGTCACAGCAGGACCACCACCGCATGCGACAGTTACGACTGCAACCCGCTGTTCCGCGAGACCTCGCCCGCGAACCCAGCGTGCTCTACCTCCGCCCGCATCCCGACGACCCCGTCCCCCAGTCCGTATGGGAAGGCCCCCTGGACACCGACCTCAACGCGGTGTTCGACGCCCCGGCGCTGTTCCGCGTCGGCCACATCACGGACCTGACACCCCCGCCCCCACAACTGGCCCGACTGCCGCTGCCTCCGCACGACTGGAAACGCACCCTCACCACCGCGCTGCCGTACTGCCATCTGGTCATCATTCCCACCATCGGCACGGCGCCGGAAACCCTCTGGCAGCTGACCGAGGCCGTACGTCTCCTCCCGCCGTCCCGGGTGCTGCTGCTCCTCCCCTCCGCAGCCGACTGCGCCGAGGAGTACGCCCGTTTCCGGCAGGCCGCCGTCGAAGCGTTCAGGGAACGCGCGGCCGCGGCCCCCGACGACGAGCGCCCGTACGCCTCTTCTTCATGGTTACCCGCCTCACCGCCGCGGGCCTCCCCCGGTGGCCCGGGGACCACGACCTTGCGAGGCGTGATCCACTTCGACAGCTCCTGGCAGTCGAAAGTAGTGACCTTTCCCGTCGTTGATGCATCGTCCGCGGCGGCTTCCCGTGGAGAGTCCCGCCGCGCACAGCTGCTGCGCATCCGGGCGCAACTACTCCCCCTCCTCCCAGATCTCCCGTCCCAGCGGAGTTGACGTGCCACTCGTCATCGAGGGCCCGTGAGGCCGGATGGGTGCAGCGGGAGTACCCGCTCCCCCGTTATCTCCTTCGCAGTCCCGCAAGAGGACCGCTGGCCTCCGGGTCCGGCATGACTGGTCCCCCTGTCGAACGGACGACCTGGGGGTGGTATCACCGGGCTCGAGAGGCGCTGTTGGAACGCTGACGAGAGGTCCGAATACCCCGCCGAGCGCAAGACCCGTCCGAACGCGGGCGGCAGGTCTGCATAACGTGGATGAGCGCACGACGCCAACTCCCAGGCCAGCAGGCACGACATCCGTCCGGGAGGATGGCGAGACAGGCGTCTTCCTCAGCCTGACGTAGGCAAGACGACGCGCGATGTTCTTGCCCGCGTTCGCCGCCCTGCGCGAACCCGCCTCCCGCACCTACTACGAGCGAACGCCGGGCCCGCGGAAAGGCCCACACGGGCACTTCTCCGCCTGGCCTGTCAGCGGATCAACGTGCTGTGCGCGATGCTCCGCGACGGCACTATCTACGAACCCAGAACCCCACGCCTCGCTTGACGAAAGGCATAGGGCCACCCCCCTCAGCACCCTCGCCGCCGCGTTGGCCCAGGTCGGCGGATCACAGTCGCTCCGGGCGGCCGCTACCGTTCATTAGAGTGGCCCTCATGGACATGCGGAGAATCGTCGCCGTGCTGGCTGAAGAGGCCGAACAGCAGATTCAGAGCCAGGTGTGGAAGCTCACCGCGAGCGACCGCACACTCGCCCTGGACACCGAGGCCCGCTTGCGCGACGTTGTCGGCCCGCTGGACGCACAGGAGGCCTTGCCGACGATCAAGCGGCTCGAACACCTGCGCGAAACCCTCGCCATCCTGGCCATATCGCTCGCTCGCACGCACGGCCGTCTCGCTTGGTTTCTCTCCGGCGCCCTGAACGCGCTCGAACCGGTCCTGCGCTGGCGGGCCCTGCCGTCTGAGGGGGGCGGCACGTTCGGCACTGTTCTGCCGCGTCCTGAGGAATATGCAGAGGCGGAGGACGCCGTCCGCCGACTCCAGGACGCCCTCGCTCAGATCACCGTCAAGTCAGTCGACCTCGGTAGCGCTCACCCAGATCAGCATGTTGACGAGGCTTGAGTACAGAATCAACGCCGAGCTGCCTGCCCCGGCAGGTCAGCGGAATTTAGTGGAACCGGGCCCCGTCCACGAGCGCCATGAGGATGTGCTGGTAGTCCACCGACAGCACCGACCACGCAGGCCCTTGCCGGCAGCCGACAACTGACGCGTCCGCGACCTTCACCACTCCTATCCCCGACATGCCCATTCGGTGATCCCGACGGAACATGGCCGCCGCCCGCCACTTCCACGCCCGCGAAGGCCGCCTGTGTGTACCGCGCCAGCGCCGCGAGGACGTCGACGGCGAGCTGGGCTGGATGGAGTCCGACGGCACACATGGTCGAGGGGGTACATCGAGTGCACCGCACCGAGCGCACCGGAGTCGACCGTCCCTCCCTGCGGGCCGCGCGTCGTGTCGCGGTCGCAGACCGTGGCCGAGGTCGGGCTCCTGATGGTGCTGGTCGACCGGACTGGCCGGGGCGGCGGTCGGCGTCTTCCGGTACTTCCGGTACCACGTCACCGATCCTCCGCCCCGGCCGCGCCGGGGGTTTCTTCGTCTTCGACGTGGGCCCTCCAGGCATGGCGGTCGGAGGGTCATTCCGTCAGCGCCGATGTGTTCAGGCTCGTCCGCGCGGAGTGAGACCTGGTGGTGTCGGTGGGCTGGGAAGGGACCAGCAGGACTTCCGCACCGGCCGGTTCGTCGTCGACGACCCGGGTGGGAACCTGGGCACTCGGTTATGGGGTCGAGTAGGGGTCTTGGCTGATCAGGTGCGCCTTCAGGCCCTCTCCGACGCCGGGTTCCGGGGTGCCCGCCCAGTCCTTGATGAGCACGCCACCACTGCTGCAGCCCCAGGGGTTCCAGGTCCACGCGAGATAACTCATGTTGCGCGCGTCGGCCCAGTCCACCAACTGCTGCATGTAGTCGAAGCCGCAGTTGTCCTGGCCGAACTCACCGATGACGACCGGAACTTGTTGTGCAAGCGGTGCGACCTGGCTGTCCCAGCAGGACACTGTCGCACAGGCGTTGAAGCTGTACGAATGCCAGGACGCGGCGAGGTTGTTGAGCGGGTCGTTCGGCATGTGCGTCAGCCACTCGCGCATGTCGTTGGCCCACTCAAGGCCACCCAGCATGAGGACGTTGGTCGCGCCGGTGGCCCGGACCGCGTCGACCATGTCCTGCATGCCGGCCGTCTCGTACGGCAGGCCCGTGCAGGTGCCGCCGTCGCGCCAGCACTGCCAGCCGACGGTCTTGTCCCAGTCGGCGGCGATCTCCGGGTACGGCTCGTTGAACAGATCGAAGACGACGGCGTCATTGCCCTTGAAGGCGCCTGCGACACCGGTCCAGAACTGGGGGGCGTACTGCGCGTCCGGCATGGGTTTCTGGCAGGTCGCGGTGGCGTCCTTGCAGTGCCAGTCCGGCCCGTTGGTATAGGCGCCCCGCGTCCAGTGCAGGTCGAGGATCGGGGTGATGCCATTGGCGACCAGCAGGTTGACGTAATCCTTGACGCCCTGCTGGTAAGCGGCCCCCTTGGGCGAGCCGTTGAGGCCGAGCCAGCATTCCTCGTTCAACGGCACACGTACGGCGTGGATGTTCCAGGTCTTCATCGCGTCGACGGAAGCCTGGTCGACCGGGCCGCCGTCCCACAGTCCCTTGCCCTGAACACAGGCGTATTCACCGCTGGAGCGGTCCACGCCCAGCAGCCGGTACGGCTTGCCGCTCGCGGTGACGATCTTGTTGCCGGAAACCTTCAGCTCCGGGGCGGGACCGCTGGGACTGGCGGTCGGAGTGGTGGTGGGGCTGGGGGGCGGGGATGTCACCGAGCCGGTGCAGGTCACGCCGTTGAGCGCAACCGACGCGGGTTGCGGATTGGCACCCTTCCACGCGCCGTTGAACCCGATGGATGCCGACCCGCCCGTGTCCAGCGTCCCGTTCCAGTCGAGGTTGGTGGCGGACACGTGGGTTCCGGACTGTGTCCAGGTGGCACTCCAGCCGTTGGTGACCTTCTGGTCGGAGTTCGGGAAGTCGAAGGTCGCGGTCCACCCTCGCACGGGGGAGCCGAGATTGGTGATGGCCAGGTCCGCGGTGAACCCTCCCGGCCATTCGCTCTGCACCTTGTACGTGACCGAGCAGCCGGTGGCGGCTGCCGATGCGGGCAGGGTGGCGAGGGCAAGGCCGCCCAGGATCAGTGCACCGGCGGCGCCGGCGGCTATCAAGGTGTGACGACGTTTCACCTGATCTCCCTGTTGCATAAGGGATCGATGAGCTCGATACCCATCTGATTGACGGACGGGTGAGCCAGGGGCCCAGGCCGAGGGCCGGCAGTTGACCGGTCCACCCGGCGGGTGCTGCGCGCCGTACGGATCGAGGAATCGACAACTGTCGCGCGCTCAGGTCCTGTCGTCCCGGCACGTTGCATGCGGGCGTCAGCAGCCGATCGGTGAGGAGCCCAGGGCCACGTCGTCGAACCAGAGAGTGTCGTCCCCGGTGCCGTAGCTCTCCCAGCCCAGGCGCAGGCCGGTGGGGCGGGGAGGGGTCCGGCGGGCGAGCCACTGTCCGTCGACGTTCTGGGTCGGCACCCCGTCCACCTGCAGTCCGGCGATCTCCTGGTCGTCGACCCAGGTGCGCATGGACTGGGTGGTGGTGTCGATCTGGTACCGCAGGCACAGCCACCGGCCGGTCGCCAGCGGGGTGCTGAGAGCGACACCCGCCGGGCTCTGTTCCGGAAGCGTCGCGTCGTCACTCTCGCGGTTCCACTGCAGCGCGCCGTTCTGCCCGCCGACGCGCAGCGCCTTGCCGCCCTGTGAGGCGTCCGGCATGGACACGAAGGTGACGTGGTCGAGGGGCAGGGCGGTCGTGTGCCGGACCCGCATCCGCACGTACACCACGGGCCCGACGGAGGACAGGTCGCGGGTGGAGGCTGCGAAGACGTGGTTGCAGTAGCCTGCGCCGCCGTCGACGCGCAGCGACCTGGTGCCGCTGTAGGCGACGGACGTGTCGACGCTGACCTTCCACGTTCCCTGGCAGTCGGGTGCCGTGGTGTGCCAGGCGCCCGAGGGCACGGTGCCGCTCTGGTCCTCGAAGTCGGAGCAGATGGCCGCCCCGGTCCGGCGCATTCGGCCGGCGCCGTGACCGTCGGTGTCGGTGTCGGCGTCGGCGTGGGAGTCGCGGTTCCGCCGCACGCAGCGCCGTTGAGGGCGAAGGCGGTGGGGGCGGGGTCGGTGGTGCGCCAGGTGCCCTGCAGGCCGAAGTCCACGGTCCCGCCGGTGGCGAGCGCGGCATTGTGTGCGGCGTTAACGGCGGTCACCGCGTTGCCCGACTGGGTGACCTGCGCGTTCCAGGCGGACGTGACCTGCTGGTCGCCGCCGTAGGCCCATTCCAGCCGCCAGCCGTTCAGGGCGGCGCCGAGATTCGTGACGCGGATCTGGGCGGTGAAGCCGCCGGACCACTCGTTGGTGGTGTACGTGACCGTGCAGCCCGTCACCGCGCCCTGTGCGCGCGACGTCGCCAGCACGGGAAGGGCAACCGCCACCACGGTCAGCACCAATGCCCACAGCGGCAGCTGGTGGCGGCGCACGCGTAATGAAGTCATGGCCATGATCACTCTCTCGACGGGGGTCAGGACGCGGTGCACAGGAGGGTGCCGAGGTCTCGGTCGTCGCCGTTGAGCGTCATCCCCCAGGTCGTCGATGCGCCCGGGGCCAGGGAGCCGTTGTAGGAGGCGTTGTGCACGGTGGTGGCGGGGCGGGACGGATCCACCACCGCGTTCCAGCGGTTCGCCACGGTCACACCGCCCGGCAGGGTGTGGTGTACCGACCAGCCGGTGACCGCCCGGGACCCGGTGTTGGTGACCGTCACGTCGGCCTGGTACCCGCCCTGCCATGAGCCGGTCAGCTTCCACTGCGCCGTGCAGGCGGTGTCGCCGGAGGGGCTCGGCGCGGGAGTGGGAGGCGGTGTCCCGCCAGAGGTGTCAGTGGCGTAGGGGACGGCGGTGTAGTCCTGCGCGCAGCCTCCCGCGCAGCCCGACGGCAGCGAGAAGGAGTACGTACGGCCGCCGCCCAGCCAGGCGTCGGCGGCGTCGCGGATCCGTATGGTGAAGTCGCTTCCGCCGGAGGCCGTCGCGCCGATGACGTAGGACTGCCCCATGTCGCTGTTCATGACGGCGTCGGTCCAGGTGCCGTTCGCCAGGTACTGGATGCCGTGGACGCCGTTGGGCAGATGGGAGACGGCGATGGCGGGCCAGTACCGCTGGGCCCCCTTGAGGAAGCCGATACGGATGTCGCCGCTGTAGTCCGGGGCCGGGACGAAACTCCAGGAGACATGACGGTTGTTCCAGCGGCCCGGGTACATCGTCCCCACCGGGGTGCCGCCGATCCGGAAGCGGTTGAGGGAGTCGGTCGCCAGGTCGAGGTGGTTGGGGTCGTCCCGGCACCAGGCGTTGGAATCGGCGCAGCTGTCTGCGACAAGCATGGTCAGGGTGGCCCCGTTGTACTGGTCGGCCGCCCAGGAGCCGTTGCGGCAGAAGGGCTGCCCCTGCGCGCCGTCGTTGGTGCCGGTGCAGTAGTCCCCGATGGTGACCTTGACCCAGCGGCCGCAGTTGCGGCCGTTGTCGAAGGCGCCCTTGATCGATGCGCGCGAGTCCGGCACCGGGCGGGGGTAGGCGCCCGAGTAGTCGCCGGGCGTGTTGAACACGTTGAGCGCCACGAAGTCCTGGCTGTCCAGTTCGCGCTGCGGCAGACCGCAGCCGCCGTAAGGGCTCCCGAGCCCGTCGAAATGGGTCGCGTTGCCCAGGACCTCAGTGGCGGCGACGCTCGCGGCGGGCGGCTGGGCGGCCGCGCCACGACGGCAGTCGCGGCGCAGCAGAGCGCCGCGAGCAACGTGGCGATACGCCTTCGGGCGGGCGAGCGGGGCCGAGGAAGCTGCATGGGGATCCGCCTTCTTCGTGACGGGGCGCCGTGTCGTTCGTGCGGGACCTCTCTGAGGGTGAGGGGAGCGAGCGCTGGAGCGCCTTCACTGTGGAGCGCTCCCACACCTTGTATCCGGGACTGTAGAAGAGGGCCATGACCCTGACAAGGGGTCGCGTATACGTCGGAGTTTTCACCGTGTCCGGGCGGGGCGGGGACGTACCCGGGTCCGACGGGAGCGGAGTCAGCGGAGGTTCCGCTTCTGCCGGGAGTCTTTGACCTCGCGAGGCTCCAGGTCCGGCTGGAAGGCGAAGTCGTACTCGTCGAGTGTCTTGTCGTGTGGGAGCCGGGAGCCGCAGACCCTGGCGGAGGCGACGGTCGTCGCGGACGGCGAGTTCCTCGGACAGCACCAGGTCGAGAAGTCGGGGTGGCCATCTTTCCTTCGTCAGCCCGCCGGAGGTACTCGTTGACGGTCTCGGTCAGGTGGGCAGGCCGAGCTTGCCGGTCGTGGTGCGGATGTGGGTGCTGACCGGCTCGCTCAAGACGTTTCCCTCACCCTCGGGTGGGTTGTGAAGGGGCGGCCTTCGGTCAGCTCGTCATAGACCGACAACGACTGATCCTCCTCGGCGAGCGCTTCCGGAAACTGCGGTGCCGTCACGTTCGTCGCTCGGCGTCATCGACGATCCCTTCTGCCCGGACCCGCCAAGCACCGGGCGCCGTCGATGAATTGTGGACATGGGATGGTCGTGACGGGGAAATCGGACACAGAAGCCAACAGTGAGAAGCCGAGCGGTCCATCCGGTCCGCGCAAGCGACAACTGGGAGTGTCCAATGGCGAGTTACGGCGGATCTTCTGCCGCGTCCTCGAGTTCGCGCACCAATGGTCTGGCGATCGCGAGTCTGTGCTGCGGTATCGTCGGCCTGTTCATCCTGAACATCATTCTGGGTCCCTTGGCCATCATTTTCGGAGCTGTCGCCCGCCGCCAGGCTGCGGTCAAGACGGGCGCGGGAATGGCAAAGGCCGGAATCATCCTCGGTATCGTCGACGTGGTTCTGTGGCTGGTGCTCCTGATCGTGGCCGCCAACAACGGGGGATTCGGCTGGTACGTCGGCGGCTGACGCTCCGACCTCACGGGTCCGCCGGGCCGGAGGTGGTGCCGGTCGACCAAGTGGCGGCGTCGAGCCGGAACAAGGCCGGTGCACGTGCCGGGGCGTGTGCGCCAAACAGGCTGCAATATGCCGCACGCAGAACGCCTCGATGCCATTGGCGGACGCATAGGACCGCCGAATTCCGCACCACGCAGGGGGCCGTGACCCGCCTTGACGGGCAAGGTCGTGGCCCCCGCCGTTTTCGCCAGGCGTACGTGCGCCAGGAAATCAAAAGAGGTACTTCCGCCGCCTGTTCGAGGCAGTCCTGACAGGGGACATGCGGATCACGACGGACCTGTTGTGCCGTGACGAATGTTCGGGGAGAAGAAACAGCGACGGCCCAATGCCGTTGGATTTGGCATCCGTTGGGGTTGAAGGCGCAATAGCCCGCCTGTGGCGCTGATCCCCACCAGCGAGGGAACCGTGGCACAGGCCGGGCGTACGACGAGGCCGCACCGTGCCGAGCGGTTCACGCCACCGTCCCGGACTCCGTTCGTTGCCGCGGATCCAGCGGCACAGGGTCCCGCACTCGGCGAGTTCCAGGGCCTTCCGGTGGCCGGACGCAGAGCGCTGTCGGCGCTCAGTAGCCGGGCGGGATCCGGTCCTGCGGCTCGTCAGCCACCTCTGCCGCGGCGTCCTGCCGTTGCGCCCGCCCGGCCACGGCCGGGTCGGCCGAGTCCGCGACCAGCTGCGCGACGCGCAGGGTGCAGTCCCACTCCGACAGCTTGCCCCTGATCACGACCCGGTAGGTCTCGTGGTCGGCGAAGCGGTACACCTGGCGCCGCTTCTCGATGATGTTCTTGCTCGGTACATACGTGTGCAAGGCAGCGCGGAGTGCGGTCAGTGCCTGCTCCTTCGTCTCCAGGTCTCGGCGGATGAACTCGGTCCGGTGCACGTCGCTGTAGTACTCCGCGATCACTACCCACTCGCCCATCCGCTCCCCCTCGCAGTCGCCGCCAGTCAGCCACAGGATCGGACCGCGCAGCAAGGGTCCTGCACGCGCCGCTCCGCAAGGACTTCTCGGTGTCGCTGCGGCGTCGCGGACACACCGGTCGTACGGGCGGCCACGAGGTCCGTGACCGCCCGCCGACCGCCACAGCACACCCTGTTGGGCGGGGCTTGTCGGGTCAGGGCTTGCCGGAGTAGACGACGCCGACCAGGTTCTGGGCGGCAGGGCCCCACACCTGGTCGTACAGCGAGGTGATGACGCCGAGCGTGTGCAGCAGCCGAGCGGTCGCGGCACCGTAGGTGAGTTTCAGCTGGTTTGCGCGGGTGATGCTGCAGGCCTCGGAAGAGCACCCCGTTGACCAACTTCGGGTGATCCACCCACTGGCTACCCGGCTGGCCGTCACCGGGGTAGAAGCGACTCGATCATGTGGCTTTCGAGCCTGTCTGCGGCTGAGCGGCGTCTCATTCCCCAGCGCGATGGGCAGCGGGTCTGGACTGACACCCGCTCAGTGGGACTTATCGGTGCCGGCGCTCAGTGCTGTGCGGCCCAGTGGGCGTCGTAGCCCCTCCACTGCGCGGCGGCCGTCAGCGGAACGACGGCGGGCGGCTCCGCCGAGGTGGTCAGCTCGATCCGCCGTCCTTCGGCCGACGAACGCAGGAGGGCGCTCATCGTCTCCAGCACGTGCAGGGCGAGGTCACCGTTCGCGCGGGGTGCTCGCAGCCGGCCCGCGGTCACGAAATCGAGCAGACCGAGGCCGCGTGCACCGTCCACGTAGCCCGCGGACGCGGGGAGCGGCTGCCACTGGGTGCCGCCGAGTTCGAAGAGGCGTACCTCACCGTCGAAGTGGTTCGGATCCGGGACGCCAGGGTTCCCGCGTCGCCGTGCACCTCGATCGGCACGGCTGTGGCGGCCACCCCGTCGAAGCTCGTCGTGATCGTCGTCAGAGTCCCGTTCACATGCTCGAGCACGCCCGCGACATGGCTGTCGACCTCCACCGGTATCCGCTCGCCCGCGCGCGGGCCGGAGCCGATGACGCGCTCGCTCCGCAACCGGCTCGTGGCCCCGATCACGGCCCGTACCGGGCCCAGGAGGTGGATCAGGGACGTGAGGTAGTACGGCCCCATGTCCAGCAGCGGGCCACCCCCGGCGGAGTAGTAGAAGTCGGGGTGAGGGTGCCAGCGCTCGTGCCCCGCTGTGACCATCACGGCGGAGGCGAACTGGGGACGCCCAATGCTTCCCGCCGACACCGCCGCGCGCGCCGTCTGGATACCGGTGCCCAGTACGGTGTCCGGAGCGCATCCCACACCCACACCGGCCTGCGCTGCCGCCTCCAGCACGGCGCGAGCGGCAGGCAGGTCGGCGGCCAGCGGCTTCTCCCCGTAGACGTGCTTCCCATGGCCGATCGCGCCGAGGGCTATCTCGGAGTGGGCCGCGGGGACGGTGAGGTTCAGCACCGTGTCCACATCCGAACTGGTCAGCAACTCCTCGACGGACATGGCCCGCGCACCGGGCAGTTCGGCGGCGACCGCCGTCGACCGGGAGGCGTCGAGATCGGCGACCGCGGTGACGCGTACGGCGGGATGGCCGACGAGCGTGTCCAGGTACGCGCGGGAGATGACGCCGAGACCTACGACGCCGACGCGGTGCGCGTCGCCCACAGCATGCCCCTTTCGATGATGGTGCGGACGTTCGGGTTCTCCAGAACGTCGAGGCTGTGTCCCGGTGTCGTCACCAGGACTCGCCCGGCACCCCACCGCCGGGTCCAGACCGCAGGCGAGGTCACCGGCCGGTGCCAGGGCTGCCACGGTCGGGCGGGATGGGTGGTGGTGGCCAGGACGTCGATCAGGTCGTCATGGAGCACCCAGTACTGCTCGGTGTGCAGCTCGAAGTCCTCGACGCCCGCGGTGACGGGGTGCTCCCGACCGAGGTCCGTGATGTCGATCCTGTGCGGCAGGTAGTTGTCCTCCTGAACGCCCCGGCGTTGACAGGGCTCCTTGCCCGGGTGAGTCGCGAACTGCCCTCCCACCAGGTGGAGATAGCCGGACGAGGCGCGGAACGAGTCGGCGATGCCGCCGTGCCAGCCGGTGAGGCCCGTGCCGGTTTCCACCGCCGCGCTCAGTCCCTCGAGCTGCTCACCGCTGATCTCCGACATCGTGACGCACTGCACGACGAGATCGGTGCGGGCCATCTCGGCGGCGTCGGCGTATACGTCGGTCGACTCCTCGACCCGGACGTCGTATCCGTTGCCGCGCAGGAAGGGCAGGAACAGCTCTGTGGCCCGAACCGGCTGGTGCCCCTCCCAACCGCCTCTGACGACCAGGGCCTTCTTCCGCGTCATCTCGTGCCTACTCGTGTCTTCTCAAGCCGCAGTCTTGAGACTTGAGGTTGAAGATCGGCGCACCCACTATGCGTCAGGCACTTGCCCACAGGGAAGAGCCACCGAATTACGTGCAGCAGTGCCATCCGCTCGTCGCACGTGAGCCGCCCGAGCAGGTCGCCGGCGCGCCCGTCGATCGGCTGCACCGGGTCGCGGAACGGATTCCGGGCGGCGGGCAGGACGAAGAACCCACGAGGAGGACGCTGAGGCAGGCTGATTGCGGCTATCGAAGCGCTTCGACATTTGCACTGCCGTGACGGACTGTCAACGGCCTGAGCCAAAGAGATTTTCTTGATGCAGGCCCTCTTGTCTCGCAAGAGACGTGTCATTAACGTTCCCGGCCAGGTGAAGCGCTTCGACGATCGGGAAGGAAGGGCCTCCGCCTTGAGTGACGGTGATCTGCTGACGCCCGTACCGCTGCTGATCATCCGCCCGTTCGGACAGAAGCACTTCCGCACCGGTGTGCTCTCGGGAGCGATCAGAACGTGAACCGGCCGACCGTCTGCATCCTCGACCCGCGACCGGGAGCGGCTCCGCCCGCTCACGCCCCGCTGCCGGAGCGGAGCCGCTCCCTCACCACCGTCAGGAGGGCCGGAGCAGTAGCCCGGCACGTGCCGAGTCCCTTCTTCCCGAGGACCAGTCATGACCACGCGCAGCCTGACCGACCGCCTGGGCGGCCTCGCCTTCGGCGGTGACTACAACCCCGAGCAGTGGGACGAACCGGTCTGGAAGGAGGACGACGCGCTGATGCGCCGGGCCAGGGTCAACCTGGCCACCGTCGGCGTCTTCTCCTGGGCCCTGCTGGAACCGGACGAGGGCCGCTACGACTTCGCCTGGCTCGACGCCCACCTAGACCGCCTGCACGCCAACGGCGTGGCCGTCGACCTCGCCACCCCGACCGCGTCTCCGCCGCCCTGGTTCACCCTGGCCCACCCCGACGCGCTTCCGGTCACCCCGGACGGCACCCGCCTCACCCACGGCAGCCGCGACACCTACTGCCTCACAGCGCCCGCCTACCGCGGCGCGGCCCGCCGGATCGCCTCCGCCCTGGCCGAACGCTACGCAGAGCACCCCGCCATCGCCCTGTGGCACGTCCACAACGAGTACGGCACGCTCTGCTACTGCGACCACACCGCCGTCGCCTTCCGGGGGTGGCTGCGCGCGCGCCACGGCTCGCTGGACGCCCTCAACGAAGCGTGGGGAACAGCCTTCTGGAGCCAGCGCTACACCTCCTGGGAGCAAGTGCTGCCGCCGCGCGCGACGCAGTGGCACAAGAACCCCGGCCAGACACTGGACTTCCGCCGCTTCTGGTCCGACCAGATCATCGCCGCCTACCGCGAACAACGCGACGCGATCCGCGCGCACAGCGACCGCCCGGTGACGACCAACCTGATGCTCCCCGCCTACCAGAACGTCGACCTGTGGGCCCTGGCCCGCGAACTGGACGTCGTCACGTCCGACCAGTATCCGAGCGCCCCCGGTCTGGACGCCGCCGCCGACGCCGCCTTCCACGCCGACCGCGCCCGCTCGCTGGGCGGCGGCCGGCCCTGGCTGCTGATGGAACAGGGCACCAGCACCGTCTACGACAGCGACCGGGTCCTGTCCAAGGAGCCCGGGGACATCCTGCGCCACACCCTCGGTCACATCGCGCGCGGTTCGGAAGGAGCCTTGTTCTTCCAGTGGCGGCAGTCCCGCTTCGGCGCCGAGACGTGGCACTCGGCGATGGTCCCGCACGCGGGGCCGGACAGCCGCATCTTCCGTGAGGTCGCGCACGTCGGCGAGGCCGTCGCCCGGCTCGGCGAGCTGGCGGGATCGACGGTCACCGCTTCGGTGGCGGTCCTGCACGACGCGGACGCCTGGTGGGCGCTCGGCGTGGACGGCCTGCCCTCGGCGGACCTCGACTACCACGCCGCACTTGGTCGGGCGCACCGGGCGCTGTGGGACGCCGGCGTCACCGTCGACTTCGCGCACCCCGAGCACGACTTGAGCCGCTTCCCGCTCGTCATCGCGCCGGCTCTGTTCCTCCTGTCCGACACGGCGGCCGAGAATCTGCGCCGTTACGTCGCCGACGGCGGGACGCTCCTCGTCCAGCACGCGAGCGGATATGTCGACGAGCAGCTGCACGCCCGCCTCAGCGGCTACCCCGCCGAGCCGCTGCGCGAGGCACTGGGCATCCGTGTCGAGGAGTACCGGCCACTGCGGCGGGACGAGCGGATCGCCCTGTCGGACGGATCGCACGGCACCGTCTGGAGCGAGTCACTACGCGCCGAAGGTGCGGACACGCTCGCCGCCTACGCCGAGGGCATGCTCGCCGGTGACCCGGCGCTGACCCGCCACCACTTCGGCACCGGAACGGGCTGGTACCTCTCGACCCGCCTGGACGGCGCCGGCTACGCCGCCCTGGTCGCCCGGCTGCTCGACGAGGCGAGGGTGGGTCCCGAGGCGCCGGGCCTGCCCGCTCAGGTCGAGGCCGTCCACCGACGCGCCCCGGACGGCCGCAGCTGGCGCGTCCTCGATCAACCACCGCCCCGAACCCGTGCCCCTGCCCGAGCCCGCCCACGACGTGCTCACAGGCATCACCGTGTCCGAACTGCCGCCCGGCGGCTGCGCGGTGCTCCGGATCACCTGACCCCCGCCCATTGCTTCCCTCCTCACCGCTGGGGCCCGACCTACACGCCTCTCCCCCACCGAAAGGCCACCATGACCAGCGCACCGCAGACCCTCCGATGGGGACACGCCGCCCTGGAGGTCGAGATCGACGTCGGCGAGGACGGCACCGCCCGCCTCACCCGCATCGGCCTCCCCGGCGGGACACCCCCCGAGCGGCGCAACTGGCCTCCGCTGCCCCTGCTGGAGGTCACGGCCGCGGGGCACGGCCGCGCCTGGTCGGGCGGGCGGCTCATCGACTCCTACGTCGGCGGACGGCTGCGCCACCGCGCGCACCGCGTCTCCCGCGACGGTGACTGGCACGTACTGACCGTCGAACTCCGCGACCCCGAAACCGGGCTCGTCGCGGAGGTGACCTACCGCTCGCCGGACGGCGTGCCCGTGCTGCGCAGCGAGGTGGTGCTGCGCAACGGCGGGCAGGCCGCGCTGTACCTGGAGTCGGTCTCGTCCCTGGTCGTGGGGTGCCTCGCGGACGGCTCGGAGGCCATCGGAGGCGCGGACCTGTTGTGGGCGGAGAACGACTGGGTCGCCGAGTGCCGCTGGCAGCGCCGGCCGATGCGGGTGACCTCACCGATGCTGAGCGACCGCGTCGTCGTCTACGACAACGGCAAGGGCGAGTTCACGCAGACCGGCCGGGGCGTGTGGTCCAGCTGCGGCCGCCTGCCCATGGGCGGCCTCACCGACCGCGACTCGGGCCTCACCTGGCTGTGGCAGATCGAGCACAACGGCGGCGGCTGGCACTGGGAGTGCGGCGAACGCGACCAGCTCGCCTACCTGGCCCTGTTCGGCCCCACCGACACCCACCACGGCTGGCGCCAACCCCTGCAGCCCGGCGGCGAGTTCCACACCGTACCCGTCGCCCTGGCCCTCAGCGCCGACGGAGGCCCGGACGACGCGTTCGCCGCGCTGACCCGTTACCGCCGCACAGCCCGCCGCCCGCACTCCGATCACCGGCAACTCCCCGTCATCTTCAACGACTACATGAACTGCCTGATGGGCGACCCGACCACGGAGAAACTGCTGCCGCTGATCGACGCGGCGGCCGAAGCGGGCGCGGAGTACTTCGTCATCGACGCCGGCTGGTACGACGACGAGAACGGCGGCTGGTGGGACAGCGTCGGCGCCTGGGAGCCGGCCGCCTCCCGGTTCCCCGGAGAGCGCGGGATCCACGAGGTGCTGGACCGCATCCGCGAGCGCGGCATGGTGCCCGGCCTGTGGCTGGAGCCCGAGGTGATCGGCGTACGCAGCCCCATGGCCAAGGCCCTCCCGGACGAGGCGTTCTTCCGCCGCGACGGCGTGCGCGTCACCGAGACCGGCCGCCACCACCTGGACCTGCGTCATCCAGCCGCTCGGGCCCATCTGGACCAGGTCGTGGACCGTCTGGTCGGCGAGTGGGGCGTGGGCTACCTCAAGCTCGACCACAACATCGACCCGGGCTCCGGCACCAGCGCCCACCCCGGCGAGACCCCGGCCGCCGGGCTGCTCGGCCACAACCGCGCCCAACTGGACTGGCTCGACGGCATCCTGGACCGCTACCCGCACCTGGTGCTGGAGAACTGCTCCTCCGGAGGCATGCGTTGGGACTACGCACTGCTGTCGCGCCTGCAACTGCAGTCCACCAGCGACCAGCAAAACCTCCAGCTGTACGCTCCGATCGCCGCCTCGGCGCCCACCGCCGTCACCCCCGAACAGGGCGCCGTCTGGGCCTACCCGCTGCCGGAGGACTCCCTCGACGAGGTCGCCTTCACCATGGCGAGCGCACTCCTGGGCCGCATCCACCTCTCCGGGCTGCTCCCGGATCTGCGGCCCGAGGCCCGGGCCCTGGTTCATGAGGCCGTCACCGTGTACAAGGCCATCCGTGCCGACCTGCCCCAGGCCGTCCCCACCTGGCCGCTCGGCCTGCCCGCCTGGGACGACACGTGGCTCGCCCTGGCCCTGCGCACCCCGGACACCACCTACCTCACCGTGTGGCGCCGCCCCGGCGGCGCGCCCACCATGGCCCTCCCCCTGCCTCACCTCCGCGGCTCCACCGCTCACGTCGACGTCCTCTACCCCACCGCGAGCCAGGCCGTCGCCGCCTGGAACCCCGATGCCGCCGACCTCACGCTGACGCTGCCCACAGCTCCGTCCGCCGTGCTGCTCCGCCTCACCCCCACGGCGCCGGACGCCCCCTGAACCGCCGGTGCCACCTGACAACGACCCGCTGAAGGAAAGGGACTTGACCCCATGTCAGACATACGGCGGGCGGACGCCACCATGACCAACCCCGTGATCCCCGGCTTCCACCCGGACCCCAGCGTCTGCCGCGTGGGCGACGACTACTATCTCGTCTGCTCCAGCTTCGAGTACTTCCCCGGCATCCCCGTCTTCCACAGCCGGGACCTGATGCACTGGACACAGATCGGCAACGCCCTGGACCGGCCGGCCCAACTGCGCCTGCCGGCCGCCATGCCGTCCTCCGGCGGGATCTACGCCCCCACCCTGCGCCACCACGACGGACGTTTCTGGCTGATCGTCACCAACGTGGCCGACGGCGAGGGCACCCTGCTGTTCACCGCCACCGACCCGGCCGGGCCCTGGTCCGACCCGATCCGGCTGCCCGAGGTGAAAGGCATCGACCCGGACCTCGCCTGGGACGAGGACGGCACCTGCTGGTGCACGGTCGCCGGAGGCGCGCAGGTCCGTATCAACCCGTACACCGGCGAGACGTCCAGACCCGCGCACCAGGTGTGGGCCGGCACCCCGGGCGCTCAGGCGCCGGAAGCCCCGCATCTCTACCACATCGGCGCCTACTGGTACCTGCTCATCGCCGAGGGGGGCACCGAGCGCGGCCACGCCGTCTCGATCGCCCGCGGGCGCACGCCCACCGGCCCGTTCGAGCCGTGCCCGCGCAATCCGGTCCTCACCCACCGCGGCACCCACCACCCCATCCAGAACACCGGGCACGCCGACCTGGTCCAAGGCCCCGACGGCACTTGGTGGTTGGTGCTGCTGGGGGTCCGCCCGCGCGGTGGTACGCCCGGCTGGCACGTGCTGGGGCGCGAGACGTTCCTCGCACCGGTGTCGTGGGTGGACGACTGGCCCGTCGTCGGCGAGGTGACGTCCGTTCTGCCCGCACCGGCATGGCCGCTCGTGCCCGGCCCGGCCGAGCAAGTACGGGACGACTTCGACCTGAGCGAGCTGCGGCCGCAGTGGATCTCCGTACGCGACCGTCCCGCCGAGCACTTCACCACCAAGGAACGGCCCGGCTGGCTGACCCTGCGGGCCCGCGGCGCCTCACTGGACGAGCCGGACGTCGTCTTCGCCGGCCGCCGTCAGCAGCACCTGTCCTGCCGGGTACGCACCCGGATCGACCCCGCCGAAGGGCGCGGTGGCCTCGCCGTCCGTCTGGACGAGGAGCATCACTACGAGATCGAGGCGGCCGAGGGCCAGGTACGCGTCCTGAGCCGCGTGGGACCGTTCCGCACCGTCGTGGCGGCCCATCCCGTGCCCCCCGGGCCCGTGGTTCTGCGCCTCGACGTCTCCGACGCCCCTTCCAACGGCCCCCGCACCGGCCCCGACGTCCTCACGTTCGGCGTCGAGAAGCAGGACGGCACCTTCCTCCCGCTCGGCGCACTCGACGGCCGCTACCTGTCCACCGAGGTGGCAGGCGGCTTCACCGGACGGGTCATCGGCCTGTACGCGGCAGCGGGCACCGTGCACTTCGACTGGTGCGACTACGAGCCGCTCTCCCCCTGAACCGGCGCGGCGAGCCGAGACACCACACCTCGAATTCCGCCAACGCCCCCCTTGCTGTCTGCCGCTCCATCCCCCCACGGGCGGAACCCGCTCGGCCAACACAGGAAGGTCAGAGATGAAGGGAACGCACCACCCCTCCGACCAGCGCAGAGTCGGCCCCCGCCGGGTGCTGGGTCTGCTGCTGGCGCTGGTCGCCGCGATCGGACTGACCGGCACCACCGCGTTCGCCGTACCGTCCCACGAGGGCACGTACGCGGCGACGAAGAGCATCGCGCCCGGTCCGATGGGCACAGTGGCCGCGATGCAACCCAGCTGGAACCTCGGCAACACCCTGGACGCCATCCCCGACGAGACGTCCTGGGGCAACCCCCCGGTCACCAAGGCCCTGTTCGACACCATCAAGTCCCAGGGCTTCCGCAGCGTCCGGATCCCGGTGACGTGGACGGACCACCAGTCCTCCACCGCCCCCTACACGATCGACGCGCGATGGATGACCCGCGTCAAGCAGGTGGTCGACTGGGCCCTGTCCGACGGTCTCTACGTCGTGATCAACGTCCATCACGACTCGTGGCAGTGGATCGCCGACATGCCCACCGACCATGACGGCGTCCTGGCCCGTTTCAAGGCCTCCTGGACCCAGATCGCCGCCACGTTCAAGGACTCCCCGCAGAAGCTGCTCTTCGAGAGCAACAACGAGCCGCAGTTCAACAACACCACCGACGCGCAAGGCATCCAGTACAACGACGAACTGAACACCGCCTTCCACGGCGTGGTGCGCCAGTCCGGCGGCAACAACGCGACCCGCCTGCTCATCCTGCCCAGCCTGCACACCAACTCCGGCCAGGTCTTCCTGGACGCCCTGGTGAGCAAGATGAAGTCGCTCAACGATCCCAACCTCGTGGCCACCGTGCACTACTACAGCTGGTACCCGTTCAGCGTGAACATCGCCGGCGGTACCCAGTTCGACGCCACCGCCCAGAAAGACCTGACCGACAACTTCGCCCGCCTCCGCGACACCCTCGTCTCCAAGGGAATCCCCGTCTACCTGGGTGAGTACGGCCTGTTGTCGTACCCCGACCAGTTCCAGCCCGCGCGCGTGTCGAACGCGGCGAGGCACTGAAGTACTTCGAGATGTTCGGGTACGAGGCCCGCGCCTCCGGGGTGACCACGGCCCTGTGGGATGCCTACAACTTCCTGAACCGCTCCACGCTGCAATGGCGTGACCCCGAGCTGATCAATTTGATCAAGTCGAGCTGGACCACCCGCTCGGGCACCGCCTCCTCGGACCGTGTCTTCCTCGCCAAGTCGACTGCCATCACCGCCAGGACACTCACCCTCAACCCGAACGGCACCACCTTCCGCGGCCTGTGGCAGGGCGGCAAAGAGCTCGTCAGGGGCCGGGACTACACCGTCTCCGGCAACCAGCTCACGCTCACCGCCACCGCGCTGACCCGGCTCGCCGGCGACCGCGCCTACGGGGTCAACGCGACCATCGAGGCTCGCTTCTCCCGGGGTCTGCCTTGGAAGATCCACGTGACCACGTACGACAGGCCGGTGCTCTCCGACGCGACCGGTGACGCCGGCGGTCTCACCATTCCCACCCAGTACCGCGGTGACCAACTGGCCACCATGGAGGCCACGTACGCGGACGGCAGCAATGCCGGCCCGACCAACTGGACGCCTTACCAGGAGTTCAACGAGGCCTTCTCCCCCGACTATTCGGGCAACGGGCTCCTGCTCACCTCCAAGTTCGTCACCTCACTGCGTGACGACACCCAGGCGACGCTCGTCTTCCACTTCTGGAGCGGAGCCACCGTGACGTACCACGTGACGAAGACCGCAGGCTCGGTGACCGGAACCGTCGCCTGACCCTCCCCCGCCCCGGGTGTCCCCAGCACCCGGGGCCCTCTTCCCGCCCGGCCAGCCCTTCGGCGGCCGGGGCGAGCCGTCGGACCACCGGCAACAGGAGGCCGACCCCACCGTGGACCGCACGGCAAGACGGACCTCCACTCCCCTGGAACTGCCTCTTCTACCTCAACTCCGGTCCCATGAACCGGTTCTTCGATCTCTGGCCCCGGGCTGAACCGGCTACCGAGAGTGGCGTATACGAGGTACGCCGGATGCGACGGCCACCTGGCGTTTCCCGGAGATCCTGTTTCCTGGACGTAAAACAAAAACATGATCCGGTGACCGTCGCCCCGTGAGGCTCGTTGGCCCGGAGCAGAACAGTTTCTTCCTCTGCCCCGACCAACCCCTCCCATAAGGCAATCCTGTGGACGTCACATCACGCGTCGCATCCAAGACCCGTGTCACATCCAAGACCGACACCAGTATCCGCATCAGGCTCCTCAGGATCCTGACCCTGGCCCTCGCGGTCCTGCTGGCGCTGCTCGGGCTCGCCGCCGCCGAGCAGGTCTCCGCCTACCGCAACGCGTCCGCCACCGAGGGCGGCGCACGGCTGGAGATCACCCTCCAGGGCCTGGTCCACGAGCTGCAGAAGGAACGCGGTCTGACCACCGGATACGTCGGCGGCGTCCGGCAGTTCAAGGCCAAGCTGCCCGCCCAGCGCAAGGCCACCGACGCCGCGCGCGCCGAGCTCGACAGGGCCCTGAAGGGGTACGGAGACAGCGCGGGTTCCGTGCGCGAGTCGCTGGGACGGCTGGATCAACTGGCCGGCATCCGCGGCCACGCGGACAACCACACCGGCGTCGTGAAGGACACCTTCGACTACTTCACCACCACCATCACCGCCCTCGACCGGCTCGACCTCGGCCTCGACGAGGTCCACGACGCCACCCTGCGCGACGCCTACCAGTCGCTGCAGACCCTGGGCAACGCCAAGGAGTTCACCGGCGAGGAGCGGGCCATCGTGCTCGGCTCGGTACGCGCCGGGAAGTTCCGCGGCGAGGACTACAGCCGCTTCATGGAGATCCGCGCCGGCCGGCTCGCCGCCCTCACCGCCTTCCCCCGCTCGGCCACCGCCGCCCAGGAACGCCGACTGGACGCGGCCCTGACCACGCCGGACGCCGAACGCATGCTCGCGTACGAGAGCACCGCCGTGCACGGCGGCGGACGGCTGACCGCTCGCACCGTGCCGCCCATGGCGTGGTGGGACGCGATGACCTCCACCATCAACGGAATGCGCCAGGTGCAGGTCTCGCTCGGCACCGACGTCGAGAACCGCGCCGCTGAACTGGAGAGCGCCGCCCAGCGCGACCTGCTGCTGTTCGCCCTGCTCGCCCTCGGCACCATCGCCGCACTCGGCGCCCTCGCCCTCGACTGCGTACGGTCCGTCTCCACCCCGCTCGCCGAACTCGCCCAGCAGGCACGCGAGATGGCCGGCGAACGGCTGCCGAGCGCCGTCGCCGCCGTACAGAACGCCGACTCCGGCGAGACCCCGCAGCCCCCGGAGCCGCTCACCCTGCCCGGCCGGACGGGCTCCGAAGTGCGGGAGGTGGCCGAGGCGTTCGACCGCGTCCAGCGTGCCGCCTTCGACCTCGCCACCGAGCAGGCCGTGCTGCGCCGCAACGCCACCGACTCGCTGGTCAGCCTCGGCCGCCGCAACCAGAACCTGGTACGCCGCCAGATCAGCTTCATCAACAAGCTGGAGCACGAGGACGCCGACCCGGCCACCTTGGCCAACCTCTTCGAACTCGACCACCTCGCCACCCGCATGCGCCGCAACGCGGAGAGCCTGCTGGTGCTCGCCGGCGAGTCCAGCCCCCGCCCCTGGGGCACCCCGCTGGCCCTCACCGATGTGCTGCGCGCCGCGCTCTCCGAGGTCGAGGAGTACCGTCGGGTCACCCTGCGGCGGATCGAGCCCGCGTACATCACCGGTTCCGTGGTCGCCGAAGTCGCTCACCTGCTCGCCGAGTTGGTCGAGAACGCGCTCAGCTTCTCGCCGCCGGACTCCGATGTGGAGGTCGAGGGGCGGCGCACCAGCGCCGGATACCTGGTCGCGATCGTCGACCACGGGTTCGGCATGGACGCCCAGGCGCTCGCCGAGGCCAACGTCCGGCTGTCCGGCACCGCCAGCTTCATGGCCGAACCGACTCGGTTCCTGGGCCACTTCGTGGTCGGCGCCCTCGCCCGCAAGTGCGGCATCGAGGTACGGCTCGGAGAGGCACCGGCGGCCGGCGTGGTCGCCCGGGTGCTGATCCCCACCTCGCTGCTGACGGAGGCCCCGCAGAAGAAGGCGCAGGACGAGCCGGTGCTGCCCGCACCGCGAAAGGAGACGGAGGTGCCGGCCGCCGAGCTGGTCACCGTGGCGGCGAAGGCGAAGCCGAGCGTGGACGCGAACAGCAACGCGAACAGCAACGAGGACAGGAGCGCTGTGACGAGGAGCGTCACCTCCGCCGCCCGCACCCGTAACGGGCTCGTCAAACGCCCCCAGCGCAGCGCCATCGCGGACGCCGTCAGCGAGACGGACACTCCGAAGCGGCCGGCGCCCGCCGAGCCGGCATCCGACCGCAGCCCCGAGGAGATCTCCGGGATGCTCTCCACGCTGCGCAGCGCCCATATGCGGGGAGGCATCAGCGTGGAGAAGGCGAAGCGAGAGAAGCAGAAGCAGGAAGAACGGCAACAGGACGAGCAGCTGTCCGCCGAGCAGGGAGAGGGTGACGTCAAGTGACCACGGTGGACGCTCACAAAGACTCGCAGACCTTCAACTGGCTGCTCGCCAACTTCGTCAGGGGCACCGACGGGGTACGGGACGCGGTCGCCGTCTCCTCCGACGGGCTGCTGATCGCCGTGTCGGACGGGCTCGGGCGCACCGAGGCCGACCATCTCGCGGCGATCGTGTCGGGGCTGAGCAGCCTCGCGCGCAGCGCGTCCAAGCGGTACGGCTTCGACGGGGTCAAGCTCATCATGATCGAGATGGGGCGGGGCTTCCTGCTCGTCTCCGCGATCAGGGACGGCAGCTGTCTCGGCGTGCTCGCCGACAGCAGCGGTGAACTGGGCCTGGTCGGCTACGAGATGGCGGTGCTCGCGGAACGGGCGGGTGATCTGCTCACGCCCACGCTCATCGCCGATCTGCGGCAGGCGTTGCCGCGGTGAACGGTGAACTGCCCAGGGAAGAACCGGCTGAGGACGCGACGTTCGTCCGGCCGTTCATCATCACCGGCGGCCGGGCCGAGCCGCTGCAGGCCGACCTTCGGCTGGAGACGCTGGTCGTGGCCGTCGGCGTACCCGACGAGACGCTGACGTTCGAACGGCGGCACATCGTCGCGGTCTGCGAGCGACCGACGACGGTCGCGGAAGTGGCGTCGCGGGTCGGTGTGCCGCTCGGTGTCGCCAAGGTGCTCGTGTCCGACCTCGTCGTGGCGGGTCAGCTGACCTGCCGGCAACCCGCGGAGCTGCCGCTCCAGACGCTCGAAAGGATCAGGGACCATGTCCGGGCGCTCTGACAGGATCGTGCCGCTCGCCGTGAAGATCGTGGTGAGCGGTGGACTCGGTGTCGGCAAGACCACGTTCATCGGGGCGATCTCGGAGATCGAGCCGCTGGACACGGAGGCCGCGATCACGCAGGTCTCCGTGGGCGTCGATTCGCTGGACGGCGTCGAGTCGAAGACGACGACCACGGTGGCCCTGGACTTCGGGCGGATCACGCTCGATCCGACGATCGCGCTGTATCTGTTCGGGACGCCCGGGCAGGACCGCTTCTCCTTCCTGTGGGACGACTTGGTGGAGGGCGCCCTGGGGACGGTCGTCCTCGCGGACACCCGGCGGATCGAGGAGTGCTTTCCCGCGGTGGACTACTTCGAGGCTCAGGGGGCGCCGTTCGTGCTGGCGGTGAACCACTTCGACGGGGCCGAGCGATTCGAGCTGGAGGAGGTGCGGGAAGCGCTGGGGCTGGGGCGCGATGTGCCTGTCCTGGAGTGCGACGCGCGGGTGCGGGCGTCGGTGCGGGATGTTCTGGGCGCTCTGATGGACCGGGTGATCGGGGTTCGGGCAGCCCCCGACAGGCGGGCAGTGATGGTGCGTTAGCGGCCGTCTGTCCGTCGTCAGCGGGAGCGGATGGTGACATCGTCGACCGGCTCACCTTCAGCGGCACGATCATCGAGACCGGCACCGACTCCTACCGTCTGGCCCAGACCAGGGCCAAGGCAGAAGCTGCGACGAACTGAGCAGGTGGGGACTGGCAGCGGTGGCCGGCGCACCGCTGCCAGTCCCCGGATCTGATCATCCGAGCGTGTCGTGGGGAACCGCTAGGCCGAGGTCGCCGATGGCTGCTCCCAAGACGATCTGCTGGTCCTGACCAGCCTGTTCACCCGGGAATGGCCGTAGTCGGCCCCCGTCTTGCCCTGCCCGCAACAGCGTTCCGCGACCGAGCTCATTCCGATGCGTGCGCGACATCAAACGGAGAGCGCGGGAATCACCTCGGCGGCGATGCGCTCCGCGAGCGGCGCGGGGTCGCCGAGCGGGGTGAACAGGACGAGCTCCGCGCCGGCGTCGATCACCTCGCGGACGCCCGCCACGCACTCGTCCAGGGTCCCGGCGACCGCGGCGGCCTCGATACGGGCGATCCGGCGACCGTAGACACGGGCCAGTCCGGCGTTGATCCGCTCCCGGGCCCGTTCGGCATCGTCGTCGATGTCGATGTAGACCCGCTTGGCGACCGGGAACTCCGGCCTGCCCGCCTTGGCCACCTCCTCGGCGACGAACGCGACCTGCTCACGGAACGCGGCCGTGGTGGACGATCCGGCGCCGAAGAACCCGTCCCCCAGCCGCACCGCGCGCCGCAGCGCCGACTCGCTCGATCCACCGAACCACAGCGGCGGATGCGGCTTCTGGAGCGGCTTGGGCTCCATCGCGGCGTCCTCGAGCTGCCAGAACTCGCCGTCGAAGGTGACGCTCGGCCGTGTCCACAGCGCCCTGACGAGGTCGATGCCCTCGGTGAACCGCGCCAGGTAGCGGGCCTTGTCCATGCCGAACGCGGCGAACGGCCGGTTCGGGCCACCGGAGCCGACCCCCACCTCCAGCCGGCCTCCGCTCATCTGGTCGAGGGTCGCCAGCGCCTTCGCGAAATGGACGGGCTGGTGGAGTGTGCTCACGAAGACGGTCGTCCCCAGCCGCAGCCGGGTCGTACACGCGGCGGCGTACGTCATGACCTCCATCGGCGACAGTACCGCCCCGGTGCCGAGCGGTGACTCCTGCGCCCAGACGCTGTGGTACCCGAGGTCCTCGGCCCGCGCGAGGTACGCGCGGAAGGCTCCGGGATCGAACTCGCCGTCCCGGTAGAACTGGGGAATGGAGATGGCAAAGCGCATGCCTCCAACGTATCGACGAACCCTGTCGAAGGCAGCCTGGTCCGGGAGGCGCGCCGACAGCCACCTCTCGGAGGCATACGCCGAGGCGGTCGCCCCCGTCCTGGCCCCCTTGCTCGGTCACCTCGTAGGCAGGCTCTGAGCACGCCAGAGGATCGAAGTGATGGTGCCCGAGTCATCAGAGGCGGCCGGGGCAGCAGCGGTTTACGCCGACCTCTCGAACAGCGGTGATGGGCTGACCGCTTGGGCTCGCCATCATTTGGCGACAGCATGGGTACCGGCAGCTGATATCGCGTCCGACGGCAGTCCGGCCCTGAGCAGTCGCCAGCGGGCACCGTCGCCGCCGGCTGCTCCAGCCGCGCTCGAAGACGAGCTTCGCGTCGGCGGCGGCGTGAGCAGGCCGCCGAGCGGCTGGTCGCGACTCAGCCTCTCAGCGTCGCGCGCGAGCGCTGGATGGCTCGACGAGGCGATCGTCGAAGAGCCGGGTGCCGGCCTGTTTGACGTGCTTCAGCACGGGTGAAACCTCCATGCTCTGCAGTCCGGTCAGGGATCCGATGCGATCCGAGGTGAACTCGAACAGTTCGTCGAGGTCCCGGCAGTGTGCGACGGCATGGATGTTCCAGGGCCCGGAGATGGCTGCGGCGAAGGCGACCTCGGGTTCCTGCGCGAGTGCGCGGCCCGCGCTCTTCGCCGCGGACGGGTGCACGCGAAGCCAGAGGTTCGCGCGAGCGTGATAGCCCAGGGCCGCTGCGGCGATCTCGACATCGATGTGGACGACGCGGTGCTGGAGCAGAGCATCAAGGCGTCGCGAGACGCGTCCCGGAGTGAGGTCGGCCGCCGTGGCGAGATCGACGAGACTGGCGCGGCCGTCTTCAGCGAGCGCATCGAGCATCTTCTCGTCCTCGGGCGTAAGGCGCAGTGGGTCGCGAGTGACGACCGGAGACTCGGTGAAGGGGGGCCCGCTGCTCCCCAGCGCTGCTTCCTCTTTCGGGGACAGAGTGCCCCGCAGGGCGGACCAGTAGTGGCCGCGGCCTCCGACGAACTGGCGGAGCATCGCGAAGGCATTGATGTCGATCACCGCTGCAGTGCGGGGAAGCCGCTGGCCCAGGAGTTCCTCGCGCTGTTCTCGCGTCCGGGACTGAGTCGCGCAGGTGATCTCGCAGCCCGCCGCGCTCAGGGCGACCCAGTTGACGTCATCGCGCTTGGCGAGCGCGTCGGCGATCGCCGCGACACTGCCGGGGCGGCAGCGCAGCCGCACCAGCCACCTGCTCTGCCCCAGGGCCCCCCGGGTTGACCACCGCCGGCCACTCGGATGACCCCGTCGGCGCGAAGGCGGCGATACCGACGGTTGACGGTGCCCTCGGTCAGGCCGAGGGCGGTCGCGATGGCGGCGAACGAAGCCCGCGGAGCGATCTGTAGCGCCCGAATGATTCGTACATCGTCAGGCTGTACGGAAGCGGATTCCGTCATAAGTGCCCTTGCCATGTCGGCAATCGTACAAACGGGCGCTCGTGGCTCGCCTGTGATGCAGCGCGGACGAAACACTTGAAGCGCACGAGCCAGGGGGTCGGAGCAGCGGCCACCGCCTGTGACGGTCCTGGGACCGCGCCGAGGCCCGAAGGCTACAACGCTCGAAGAACGGAGATGACCCTGGATGTCATCGACTGGCACCGAACAACACCCCCCGACCGCTCTCATCATCGGGGCCTCGCGCGGCCTCGGCCACGCGATGGCGGCGGAGTTCCTCGCCAGGGGCTGGGACGTCGTCGGCACCGTTCGCGACACCACGGCCCGAACGCCGCTGCACGATCTCGCGGACCATGCCGACGGGCGGGTCACCATCGAGCATCTCGACATCAACGACGCCGGCCAACTGCCCCCGCTGCACGAACGTCTGGCACACCTCCGACTCGACGTGCTCTTCGTCAACGCGGGCACCACCAACAATGAGCAGACACCCATCGGCGCCGTTGCGACAGCCGACTTCATCGACGTGATGCTCACCAACGCACTCAGCCCCATGCGCGCCATCGAAACCCTCGAAGACCTGGTGTCACCGGCGGGACTCATCGGGGCGATGTCCTCCGGACAGGGCAGCATCACCAACAACACGACCGGAGGCCGCGAGGTCTACCGAGGGAGCAAAGCAGCTCTGAACATGTTCCTACGGAGCTTCGCGGCCCGGCAGGGTGAGACGCAGCGCGCCTTCGTACTCCTGGCGCCGGGCTGGATACGCACCGCCCTGGGTGGTCCGGAGGCGCCGTTCACCATCGAGGAGACCGTCCCTTTGCTGGTGGACGTCCTGCTCTCCCAACTGGGCACGCCCGGCCTGGCGTATCTGGACCGCTTCGGCCAGACCGTCCCCTGGTAGCCCCTCCGGTCCACCGCAGCACTCATCAAAAGGGGTTGTCGTCCTCGTCGAGACCTCGACAAGAAAACCGGTGGACGCCGTCGGGATACTGCCGTCATGGCCGTCACGCAGCAACTTGCCCGCGTCCCGGCGGAGTATCTCGCCGCCTGCCGCCAGTCAGCCGGAACATCGACGGATGGAGATCCCCACTGGGATCCGCCGCCGGCGGACGTCCTGGACCTGGACTGGGCACCAGCCATGTTGGAGCGGGTCTGCGAGCTGGCAGGTCTCGACGGCGCCCACCTCGATGCTCTCCGGCAGGCCACCGAGGGCGACGCGGCGATCGACCTCGGCTTCCTCAACACACACCCGCATGCCATCGGTCCCTTCGGACCGCCTCCCACCGCCCTTTCCGCAGCTCAAGTGGCCCGCGTCTCCGAACTGCTCGGTCAAATCGACTTCCCGGCGGTCCTGGCCGGCCTTCCGGCCGAAGACACCGAGGCCGCTTCCGTGATCGGTCATGCAGCGGACAAGATCGGCGGTGGCCCGAGGAAGTACCTGCTGCGGCACTTCAATGCCCTGCGCGAGTTCTACCTTGCTGCGTCCCGACGGCACCTTCTCCTCGTGCTCTGGTGGGACTGACACCCAGGACTTCAGAGTGGGCGCATGGGCTGGCGGTCCGCAGGCGACCCATGCTCGCAAAGGCGGGCGGACCCCGGACACACGACTATTCGCGTACCCCGGGTCGGACGCTCCGCGTCGGCTTTCCGCAGCGTCGTCTGCGCTGTCGAGGTATATGAACGACGGAGCCCTGGGGCTGGGTACCGGCGGGTGGTCGAGGCTCGTGCGCCCCGGGCTCGGGGAGACGTAGCAGACTGAGTCGGCGCCGGTCAGCACCACAGGCAGGTGACCTCGAAGTCCGCGTACTCGTCGTGCCAGATCGACGGCACGAATTCTGTGGAGAAGCGGCCCGCTCCGGGCGGCGCGCCGCTGGGAACCGTCACCGTCACCGTGGCGTACGGTCCGGGCAGGTCGACCGGTCCCAGGTCCCACTGCCGATCGCGCGCATCGGTGAAGCGCAGCCGCTGTGTGCCAGCTGGGAAGTTGACGAAGCCGACCTCGACGACGCTGCCCGGCGGACCGGAGTTCGGATCGATGTCGATGCAGCTGCGCCGCGCTTCGTCGGTCAGCAAAGGACATCCCTGCGACGGCTCCTCGTGCAGGTGGGTGCGCCGCTCTTCCGGGGTCATGGGACGGGTCAGTGACTTCTTCGCCAGGTCGAGCAGCTCCTTGTACGGCAGACAGGGCACGCACTCATGACGGCGTAACGTGCCGTCGGCCCCGGCGATGGCGACGCCCCGGCCGTCCTGGGTGAAGGCCGCGGCACGTGCCGTACCGCCGGGCAGAGTGCCCAGGATCTCGCCTGTACCCGTCTGGACCACGGCGGGAGCCCCCGACTCCGGCACGGCGATCATGAGTTCGCCGTCACCGCTGAAGACCACGGACGCGAGCGACGTGAGAGGCATTCGGCTCACCAACGTCCCGCGCGCGGACACGACGGACGAGCCTCGCTGGTTCGTCGTCACAACGCGCTGCCCGACGGGGTCTACCCAGGCCTGGTCGATGCCCCCGGGCTCGGTGTACCGGTGTGTGGGGCGCCCTCGCTGGGATGCGCCAGTCCCTACGACCTGCCATGTGTCCACGTGGTGACGATCGACAGTGGTGACGTATGTGCTCATACCGAGGGACGAGTCCTGGGGGTCCGCCGCCAGTACGGCAAGGAGCCCGGAGGTGCGCAACGGGTCCGGCAGTCTCGGTGCGTAGTCTGTTTCGCTGGTGCTGACGCTGTCCACGTCCCCGGCGCCACCGCCGAGTTCATGGACGTAGGAAATCCCGTCAGAGCCAGCGGGGTCGACGACCCGCACGCCCTTCTGTGAAGCGACGCGCTGCTCCCATGCGAGGTCCCACACGGACAGCGTTCCCTTGCTTGTCCGGACTGCGAGCAGTCTTTCGTCGAGGCTGAAGACGACGCTTCCCTCGAGCGGTGCGGCACGCAGTATCTGGCTCCGGGCTCGGAGCCGCCAGACCGTGAGCCGGCCGTCGGTGGAGGTCGCCACGCCGTAGTTCGCGCCGGGGCCGAGAGCGATGAGCCTGCCGGACCGGGGGCCGGACATCGGTGTTCCCTCCCGGGCCCGGGCCGCGGTGAGCACTTTGCGCAGCACCGTCTCGCCCTCCGGTGTCCGGGACTTCAGCACGCCGCGCAGCGCGAGATGGAGCGCCAGCTGCGGATCAGTCGAACGCGCGGAATCCGCCCGCTGCGCGAGTTCACGTGCATACGCCGTGGCGGTCTGGTGCCTGGCTTCCCGCTCCTGGCGCACAGCTCGGCCCCGTTCGGTCCAGGACACCACCGCGAGGAGGCTCATCAGGACCGTCAGGACCAGCATCACAGCGACCGCCGCGCGCAGTCGCGTCGTCCGCGTGGTACGGCTGCGGGTGATGAACTCGATCTCCTGCGGGGTGGGCCGTTCCAACCGGTCCGTGCCGTCCGCGAGCCATCGCTCTGCGGCAGCGAGCGTGGCACCGCGCAGCAGGTACGTCCGGTTGCGCCCGTGACTGATCCACTCGTTGGTCCTCAGGGCGATCCCGGCTTGGCGCTCGCGCCATTCCACATCGCCGCCGAGCGCAGCGGCCAGCTGACGCTTTGCGCGCGCGTCGTCCGACGGACTGCGCCACCACACCCACTGGATGGTGCGCAGACTCAACGGGATGTCGCCGTCGCCCGGTTCTCGGCGGACCACGGGTATGAGGCGCTTGTGGTCCCGCACCGCGATAGTGAGTTCCTCTCGACAGTGCTCCGAGGCGAGCGAGTCCGGGCTGAGGACGAAGAGGAAGGCCTTGCTGCCGACGATGCCGGTGGCGATGCGGGTCGGGAAATGGACTCCGCCCGGCAGCTCGTGCAGATCGACCCAGCACGAGCTTCCCTGCTCTCGCAGCCATGGCGACAGAGTGTCCTCGACGAAGGGGCCGTCTTCGCGTGCGTACGAGATGAACACGTCGCGCCCTGGGATCGGCGCCAACCCCGTTGGCTTCCGTCGCCGCAAGTGCAGTCTCATGGCAGGTCCCCGTCCCCCCGACAACTCCATGGAACGGCATAGGAGTTGTGTTGGCCAGAGGGCTCGGTCGGCGTGCCCGGAGACAGCCGCGAGAGGATCCCTCCTGAGTGAACCGTGCGAGAGCGAGGTGTCATGACGGTGCATGTGCGCGGGCTGGTCGTCCGCAACCGCGTCAAACGCCGACGGCATTCACCCCGCCAATGCGGAGCCCTGTGAACCGTTCGTACGAGTAGTGCCGGCCCTTCGGGCCGCGGGGCGATGAGGCTTCGTCAATTCGACTCTCCGCGGCTTCGTGACTCCCGAGTGAACTCAAGCGGGCTGCCACCAGGTCCGGGTCGATGCCCCCTTCGATGGTGCCGCAGAAGTGTTTGCCCATGTCGGCCAGGCCGGGATCGAGCGGTCGGTCGCTGTCATCGCTGGTAGGTGTGCCCACCGGCGTAAGTATCAGGTGTGCCGAGTCATGCCTGGTTGAGGATGCGAGCCCGGAGGAGTTCGAGCTGCTGAAGCGACAGATGTACGGCCGGGCCGACTTCGACCTCCTACGACGCCGCATCCTCCTGTCATCCTGGTCAACCGGTGCCACACCCGAAACAGCCACGAGGCCAGAAGGTGGAGCAGAACCCGGGAGACGGCAGCGCCACCAGCGGCGACTCCGTGTGATCCACGTCTCGTCACCCCCATGCAGCAGATGCCGGGGCGGCGCCGTCTAGGTGGGGTGTAAGGAAGGAGACGTTGATGGAAGGTGCCGACCCGGCGCACCTCACAGGCGGAACGAGCGCCCGGAGGTGGCGTTCGAGGACTTCGTCGCGCACAGGTCTGCTGCGCTGTTCCGCGGGGCCTACGTTCTCACCGGCAGCCGTGAGGCGGCCGAGGACCTGGTTCAAGAGACTCTGGAGCGCGCGTGCCGTCGCTGGCGGAAGGTCGCCGCAAGCGAGTCCCCGGAAGCCTATGTGCGGCGGATCATGGTGAATCTGGCCAACGACCGCTGGCGCCGATTCCGGCGTTCGAAGCAGGTGGACCTCATGGACGAGGCTTCTCAAGCGGACGAGTACGCCCGCCTGGACAGCCGGGACCAGCTCATTCGCGCGCTGCTACAGCTACCGATGGGCATGCGAACGATTGTCGTACTGCGGTATTTCCACGACATGCCGGACGCCGAGATAGCCGCAGATCTCGGGATCTCTGCCACCACGGTGCGTTCCCAGCTCGCCCGGGGCTTGGACAAGCTGCGCGCTCAGCTTCCCAGTCCTGGCCGGCAGCAGACCGAGGAGGTCGCCCCATGACCCGTCACTCCGCGCGAGCTCTCCGTGACGCCAACCTGACGCCCTTCGAGCAGAACCTGGTAGATACCTTGAACGATGTCGCAAACGCCCCCGACGCTCCGCAGTTCGACGCTGTGATCATCAAGCGCCGTATCCGGCGCAGGCGCTCGGCCACGGGCCTGGTCCTGGGGGCCGCCCTGATCGGTGGCGGCGCTACCGCGCTCGCTCTCACCGGCCTGTCGTCCGGTTCGAGCCCTAGCGATGCATCGAACGCGGGCGTGGCCGCGACCAGGTCCCCGAGCCCGTCCGGGATCCCAGGCGACGCCCCCATGTCGTGGCAGGACCCCGCCGCCGCGATCCGCGATCAGGGAGGCGAGGTCTGGGCCCACACCGGCCGCCGCACCGGGGCCGGACACTTCCCCCTGCCTGCCCAGCCCCACGCGGGCACCGTCTGGACCAGCATCGAGTGCCAAGGCAGCGGCAAGGTCACCGTCACCGTCGGCCCCTCCAGTTACACCGAGTCCTGCTCAGCCGGTGCTTCGGGCACGCTCAATGCCGATCAGCTGCCTTTCTCGAGTCCAGCCACCCACTTCGAGGTCACCGGCGACGCGGGCGTCACCTGGGGTGTCGCTGTCGGGTGGAGTCGCACTGCGCCGAGCCACTGAACGCGCTCGCCCTCGCGCCTGAAGGTTCGCGGCAGCACCCCGAAGCAGGTCGGCTGCGCGACACCTCTCCGGGAACAGCCCATTTCACTCCTCCGCAGGTCCGCTGGAAGGAGCATTCAGATCACCGCACCGGCGTCCTTGGCCGCCAGTCTGGCCAAGGACCGCCTGGATCAACGATGTTGGCGCCTGGGCCGCCGCCGGTCAGAACGACACGACGTGGACACTCCGCCAGGGCGGACCCGTTCGCCTGTATGACGACAAAAGCTCGAGTGCGGCGCGCCGACCCTCAGACGGCCCAAGCGCAGCTCCCCCACCTGCCAGACCGGGAAGGCGGGCAGGCCGCAGTGGCGCTTCGATGGGTGCCATGAGCGAGCGCGACGACTTCCTGGCCTGGGTGGGATCCGACCTGTATGCGGCGGAGCTGGCCCTTCACAACGGCGACGCGGGCCCGCGTAGGGCGCTGTGGTCCCGCAGGGAGCCGGTGAGCGTGCTCGGCGCCTGGCGCAACGCCTTCGGACTACGCGAGGTCGATGAGCTCTTCACCCACCTCGCTGAGAGCTTCTCCGACTGCACGTCGTACGCGTTCGAGTCGCGGGCGTACGACGTTACGGGTGACCTGGCCTGGACGGCTGGTTTCGAGCACACATCCGTGTCCGTCAACGGCGAGCCCAGGAGCTACACGCTCCGGGTGACGCAGATCTACCGCCGCGAGGACGGGTGGTGGCGGGTCGCCCACCGTCATGGGGACGCAGGACCGTAACTGTCCTCGGCGAAGGTCGCCCAGATCAGACGGTCCGCTTCGCACGCGCGGCACGGTCCAGGGTCGGCCGCTCGGCCTCCGCAACACGACAGGTTCCAGCCGGGTATCGCCCATCCACGCACCACCGGCACGAGCGCTACCCGCCGCAGCAGCGCGCCACACTCTCAAAGAGGGGGGTCGCCTCATGTGGCGACCCCCGACCTCAGAACCAGATCACTAGTACGTCCTGCGCGGCGCCGTTCCTAGCGCATCAGCAGTCCCCGTATCCCCAACCCGTAGTGCACGCGCAGCCGGTGCAGCTCCCACAGGCCCACCGCCGTGACCGAGAGCGGGGCGCCCAGGATGAACACGTAGCGGATCACCGTCGGCACGCCCTCGTGGGCGCCGGTGAAAATGTCGATCAGTGCCGTCTCCCACGCCAACGCCATGATCAGCAGCGGCGGCACCGTCTCGTGGATGTCCGCGGTGCGGAACACGTGCTGGACGGCGAGTCCCACGCCCCAGACGACGAACGGCGTCACCCAGAACAGGACGAAGAGGGTGAGCGCGAGGGTGAGGCCCTTCGTGACGGTGAAGTGGCCCTCCACGAGGGGTTCCTGGCCCTCGAAGAACCCTGAGAGCACGATGATCGGGAAGACGGAGGCCGCTGCCATCATGGCCACGATCGCGCCGAAGCACCGCCCCGCCCGGCGCAGCAGGTCCCGTCGCGCCGCCGGAGCGGCCAGTCCGTACAGGACGCCGACGACGACCGGGAGGGTCGCCGCCAGCGCGAGGGCGCTGGTCCATGACTTGTCGACCTGCTCGTCCGCCGTGTCGCTGAGCTTGGGGGCGAGTTTGTAGGCGTAGGACATCCACAGGAACGCGCCCACGCCGACCAGGGTCCTGATCTTCCGCATCCGCGCCACCTCGGGATCCGAGACGATGCCCGGCCGTGACGGGGTGAAGACCCTGCGCGCGGTGTGGATGGGGCCGATCCGCCGCCGTAGCCGGGTGACCGGCCCGCCCGGCGGCGGCACCGGCGGCCCCGGGTAGGGCGGCTGGGGCTGTGGCGGCACGTAGGGCTGGGGCGGATAGGGCTGAGGTGGCTGCGGCCGGTAGGGCTGCGGCCCCTGGGGCGGCTGTCCGCCCGGGTTCCAGTTGCTCATCGTTCGTCCCCCGATAGTGCGAGTGAGCGCCGCGATGGGCGCGATCGCCGAGTGTATTGAGCACACAGGGTCCGCGCAGCACCCGCCCCGGGTCGTGCACCGAACGGCCACAATTCAGATCATCGACCGCATCTGCCGCTCGTAGCGTGTCAGCCCCCAGGTCACGAGTCGGACGGGTGTGACTGGCCACGACCGATCACCCCTGGTCAAGGGGCGAGCACCGGCGATCATCTCTCGCAACCAGTCACAGGCGTGCGCCGATGGCCCATGTTGTGCTGTTCGGTGTCCGTCACCTGGACGGCCACTGCTCCCAGGCTTCCCGGCCGGCCAGGGCGGTGCGTGGTCGAGATCGAGCGCGGCGAAGTCGCCTTCGTAGTGGATGCGGTGGTGTAGGAGACCGCGCGCGAGCGTTCGAATCAGTCGGCAGTCTCGTCGTCGAGCTCGTCCAAGTCGTCGTAGAAGAGAGGGCTGAACCAGGCGCGGGATGACCTGGGCATGACGAGGAGCAGGAGGCCGGGGATCACCCCGAAGAACACGGTCGCCACGAACCGGGCCCCGCTGTTGCCCTGCCACAGGCCGAGGACTGTCGCACCAGGAAAGAGAGCAACGAGCACTAGGAAGAGTGCACGAGGGTCACCCGTGGCGATCACGACCCCGATCCCGACTACGCCGAAGAGGACGACGAACAGGCTCACTCAAGCAATCATGAAAAGGACTGGGAGGGGCGGCCGTCGTTTCTGTGGGGCCGTGTTCAACGAGGACATGGTGCGTAATGTGCCCACCTTGCCCTGGGCGGGGTGGGGTTCTTGGGCTCTCTCTCACGCAACCCGCACAGACGCCGACGCCGACGCCGACGCCGACCGAGTGCAGGGGGCTGAATCGCGAGGCTACGTTCACCTGCCCCGCATGAGCGTGCAGGCGGAGGGGGCACGGAGACTGCGTCGGCCGTGCCGGTCTGTTCGCGGACGAGCCGGCTCCGGGCACGTCCTCGCTGGCAGGAGGAGTCGGGCCGGGCCGTGTACGCGTGCTGTGGT
>MWJO01000024.1 GCA_002027195.1 Streptomyces sp. GKU 895
GAAGCGGGCGGGTGCGGCGGCGCCGTCGGCCCGGCCCGGGAGCAGCAGGGCGCAGCCGAAGCCGACCAGGGCCGCGGCGCTGACGGCGACCACGATCGCGGCGCGGCGCAGACCGGGACCGAAGCCGAAGCCGCTGCGGACGGGCGGCAGTTGCTGAGTCGCGCTCTGCGCACCGAAGTCCTCGTCGTCGGACAGTCGTCGCGGCATCACCACGGACTCGAAGCCGGTGACGCGCGGGGGCATGTCCTTCATGAGTTCGGCGAGGGCGTCCGTGCGGCGCGGGCGCAGCACACGGATCGGTTCGAGGACCGACCGGTCGTCCGGCTGCCCGGGCTCGGGCGTTGTCGACACGTGGTGCTCCTTCCGTCCCCCGTGCTTCACGTAGGGATACGGGTCGGACGACTCGGGAGTTCATCCCGACCTGCCGGCCTCCAGGAACCGGTGCAGGGACGTCTTCACCGCGGTGACGAAGGCGTCCCTCGTCCCCTCCGCCAGCACCTCCAGTGACAGATAGGGGTTCAGGTCCTCCAGCTCGACCAGGAGCAGCTCGCCGCCAGGGGCGCGGCAGGCGTCGACGCGCTGGATGCCGTGGTCGAGGGTGTTCCAGTCGATGAACCGGCGGGCGAACTCCAAGTCCTCCGCGGTGGGTTCGTAGGGCTCCAGCTGCCAGCGCCGGTCGGGGTGCGGGGCGTAGAGGGCGTACTGGAAGTCGTGGTCGACGAAATAGAAGGACACCTCGTAGGCGAAGTCGACGCAGGGCTGGACCAGGACGTCCCCGGTCGCGAGGGCGCGTGCCTCGTCGGCCGGGACGATCCTCAGGCCCATGGAGTCGGCGCCGAGCTTCGGCTTGACGACGTACCGGTCCGTGTCGGCAGCCGGTGCAGGTCCTCGACGCGGTCGACGGTGGGGATGACGGGGTGACCCGCCGCGTGGAGGTCGAGCAGGTACTGCTTGCCCGCCATGTCGGCCTTGCCGCAGAGCGGGTTGTAGACGCGGGCTCCGGTCGCCGACGCGCGCTCGCGGAAGGCGTCGTAGGACTCCTGGTACGTGAGCACCGGGCCGCTGTTGCGTATGACGACGGCGTCGAAGGCGTCCATGAGCGCCACGGCGTCCCGCGGGTTGCACAGGGCGAGATCGAAGTCCGCGCGCAGCCGTGAGGTGAGGAAGATGTCCTCGTCGCAGTACCGCCGCCCGCGGGCCTCGTAGGCGAGGTCGGTGACGTAGAGAATGCGGGGCATGCGGGCTTCTCCTCGGTGTGTCTCCCCGCCGACGGCGGGAGGCGATCGTATGCGGCGGGCGACCGTCGAACAAAATGCCGGATCGCCAGGTCACAGGCCTGCCGTTGTCCTCGTGGACGTCGGCGCGAGGTCGTCGGGCACCCCAGACGCAAACGCACCCCGAGTGCACTCAGTCCCCCATCCTGAGAGCACTGAGTGCCATACGGGACGTACCGGTGCTACGTTCCCGTCCATGAGCTCCAGCAGCGCGGCGCCCCGGCGCGGCGAGAAGACGGAAACGGCGGCCGCCAAGCCGCCCATGCGGGACGCCCTGGTCGCGGCGGCGTTCCAGCTGTTCCTGGAGCGGGGGTACGAGCAGACCACGGTCGACGACATCGTGGCGCTGGCCGGCGTGGGCCGGCGGTCGTTCTTCCGCTACTTCCCCTCCAAGGAGGACGTGGTCTTCCCCGACCACGAGCGCTCCCTGGCCGACGTCACCGATTTCCTCGCGGCCGGCGACGACGCGGACGACCCGGTGCTGCGGGTCTGCGAGGCGGTCCGGCTGGTGCTGCGGATGTACACCGAGAACCCGACCTTCTCGGTGCAGCGTGCCACCGGCTCACCGCGTCCCCGGCCTGCGCGCGTACGAGCGTCCGTCTGGCGCGCGAGCGGGCGTTCGCGCGCCGCCGCCTCGCCGGCGGCGCGACGGTCGCCCGACATCGCGGGACGCGCGCCGCGGCGCACAACAACGCGCTGCGGTCGTGGCTGCGCTCGGACGGCAAGGGCGACGTCGGCACGGAGATGGACCACGCGCTCGGCTACGTCCAGTCGGCCTTCGGCCCGTCCCCCGCAGCCACCGGCCCCGGACCGTCCGACGACTCCGAGGATGTCGTGGTCCTCGTCTCCCGCCGCCGGGCGCCGCTGTGGCGGGTCGTCCAGGAGATCGAGGCCACGCTGGGGCGCGAGCCGGGACAGGGCTGACCCGGGAGTCGACCGGCCCCCGAAATTCTGGGGTACCGAGTGCCTTTACGGATGACACTGAGTGCCATACGCTGCGGATGTGCACGGTGGCACGGAGCGCCGCGCACGTCCGTGCCCGGGTGACCCGCGCACGGCGGATTCCGGTCGAGCGCAGGGAGTTGACCAGCGTGTACCACTACTCAGGAAGCGTTGCTCATCCGTCATCCGGTGCCGCGGCGGCCGTCCTCGAACCCGCGGCCCCCGACCAGAACGCCATGGTCTTCCAGCGCTGCAACTGGTGCGGCACCGCCATGTACCACCGGCTGCTGTGTCCGGTCTGCCAGGGCAGCGACCTGCGCACGGAGCGCAGCGAGGGGGTCGGGACGGTCCGGCACTCCACCGTGGTGCACCGCAACACCCCCGCCGCCCGCAACGTGTCGATGATCGAGATGGCCGAGGGCTTCGTCGTCCGCGGCCGGGTCATGGGCCCGCCCATCGGCATCCACAGCGGCGACCGGGTACGGCTGTCCACGGCCAAGGACCCCGTCCGCGGCGAGCCCGTCTTCCAGCTGCTCGACGAGCCCTACCGCGCCTGGACCTGACGGTCGGAGCAAGTCCGGCCGCTCTTCGCTGGCTTGATCGCATCGCTCGGCGGTTTTCCTCCCCTCACACAGACAACCCACAGGTCTTCCTCACCCGTCCTCTGAGGCGCGAGAGGCTCCCGGGACCGACGGGACGCCTGCGCTCGGGGTTTTGAGGAGAGGGACTTGATCCGTGCCCGGCGAATATGTGTGACCGCCGTGGCGGTGCTGGCGGCCCTGGTGGGCTCGCCCGGACCGGTGCAGGCGCAACAGGCGCCTGATGCGGGGGTGTCGAGTGCGAGTGGGGAGAACGGGCTGCCGCCGGGGTGGCGGATCGACGGGGAAGGGCCGGCGCGGGAACTGATCTGGCGCGCCTCGAAGCCCGTCCCCATGGGAGACGCCCGCGTCGAGTTCCGGGCCGGGGACCGGCTGCTCGGGGTGCCCCGGCCGGCGAAGGACGGGCGCACCTTCCGGCTGGACCTGGCCGAAGCCGCCGGAGGTCTGACCGACCTTCAGGTGACGGCCGGCGGACGTCGGTTGGACGCGGCTGCGAGCCACCGGGGCAAGGTCTCCGGGGCCGTTCCGCAGCGGCCGGCCGCACTGCCCGCCAACTCCGTCGACCCCGGCAGGCCCGGTGCGTACCGCACGGTCAGCGGGGAGTACAAGCTCGACTCGGTGCGGCTGCCCGGCTACAAGGAGCCGATCGAGATGCGGGCCGAGGTCGTGGCCCCCAAGGGCGCCACCGGCGCCCGGCCGCTCGCGCTGTTCCTGCACGGCCGCCACTACACCTGCTACAAGCCGGGCTCCGAGGACGACGTGACCGGCGACTGGCCCTGCGCGAACGGCTACAAGCCGATCCCCAGCCACCTCGGTTACCTGCGCGACCAGCGGCTCCTGGCCTCCCAGGGCTATGTGACGGTGTCGATCTCGGCGAACGGCATCAACGCCCAGGACGCGGACGCCGACGACGCCGGCGCCCAGGCGCGCTCCTCACTGGTGCGCCTGCACCTGGCCCACTGGGCCGACTGGGCCGCCCGGCCGAACACCGCCCCGGCCGCCGTGCGCCAGGGGGCGAAGGCCGATCTGTCACGCGTCCTGCTGGTGGGGCACTCGCGCGGCGGCGAGGGCGTCAACCGGGCCGCCATGGACAGCCTGTACCCGGCGCCCGCCGCCCAGGACGGCTATCGGGGTCCGGTGCGCTGGAAGGTGCGCGGGACCGTGCTCATCGGACCGACGATCTTCGGCCAGAATCCGGTGGCGGACGTGCCGTCCGTGACGCTGCTGCCGGGCTGCGACGGCGATGTGTCGGATCTCCAGGGCGAGGTGTTCACCGACGGGACGCGCGGGATCAGCCGCGGCCGCGCGCTGCACAGCGCGGTCTACGTGGTCGGCGCCAACCACAACTACTTCAACAGCGAGTGGACCCCGGGCCAGGCCAAGCGCCCGCCTGGGACGACTTCGGGAAGGACGAGGAGCGGCCCGACCCGGTGTGCGATCCGGGCACCGCGACCCGGCTGACCGCCGATCAGCAACACAAGGCGGGCGCCACCTATATCGCCGCCGCGGCACGGCTGTTCCTCGCGGGCGACGACAAGGTGCGTCCGCTGCTGGACGGCTCCGGCAAGCGGGCCCCGTCCGCGGACCCGGCGCGGGTGCTGACCCACGCGGTCGGCGGCCGGCGTGCGGGCGGCTTCCTGCCGGACGGCCGGTCGCGGTGACCGGCGCCCGGCTGTGCTCGGCGATCGACCCCGATCCCGCCGCGGCCTGTCTGCCCGCGGACACGAAGGGGGCGTCGCCGCACTTCGCGTGGTGGGAGACCGGGCGGGAGAAGGGTCGCCGCGCGGTCGACCTGAAGTGGTCGGCGCCGGGCGCCGCGGCGCGGGTCACCCCGGACAAGCCGCTGTCGCTGGCCGGTTCGCAGAAGCTCGCACTGCGGGTCTTCGTGCCGCCGAACACCACCGGCACCAAGCTCGACGTGTCCGTCACCGACGCCGCCGGCCGCACGGCCGGTCTCGGCCGCGTCCAGGTGGACGGCCTGCCGGGCACCGACCGCACCGCCTCGTACTGGGCGCGCGAGGTACGCGTACCGCTCACCGCCGCGACCGCGCGGGACTCGACCTCGGGCACGTCAAGTCCCTCGCGCTGACCCCGCGTTCCGGCTCGGGGGCAGGCCTGGCTGATGGACGCCTGGGGCTGGGCCCCCGGTACCCCGGCGGTCACGGCGCGGCCCTGCCCCGTGTCGACGTCGGCCGCACGGTCGTCAAGGAGGGCGACTCGGGCACCGTCACCTACCGCGTCCCGGTACGGATCTCCGGGCACGGCAGCGGCCAGGTCCGGGTGTACGTGCTCGACCCCGAAACCGGCATCGGCACGGAGAAGCTGGTGACCGTGCGCCCCGGCAGCGCCGCCATCGACGTACCGGTCGAGGTCAAGGGGGACACCACCTTCGACTACGACCAACAGCACGACATCGCGGTCAAGGCGGTGCGGGGCGCCGTCGTGGGCGCGCACCGCGGCGGGATCACCGTCCAGAACGACGACCCCGAACCGGTGATCACCCTGGCCCCGGTCACCGACCGGGTGAGCGAGGGCGGGACGCTCACGTGGCGGCTGTCGCTGGCCGAGCCCGCGGCCGTGGACATCTGGACGCCGGTCCGGGTGCTGCCGGTCACGGACGGGGCCGAGCTGTCCACCAAGGACGTGGACCCGCAGTGGCTCCTGGACTACTCCGGTGACGTGCCGGACCCCGAGCGGCCGCTGTCCCGGGCGAACCTGTGGGTGTGGCTCAACATCCCGGCGGGACACCTGAGCACGGACTTCGACGTCGTGACCATCCGGGACCAGGTGGCCGAGCCGACCGAGTCGATGCGTCTCGCGCTCACCGACGACGACGCCGAGCCCCTGCCCGACCGCCCGGTGCTGACCGGGACGGTGCTGGACGCCTCGTAACGGGGCCGCACACACCCGAGGGGGGCACGGACGAGTCGGTCTGTGCCCCCCTTTCTTCCGGTCGTCACAGGGTGATGCGGAGGCCCACGGTGCCGTCCGCACCCCGGCGCAGCCGACTGCCGAGGAGGCTGAGCCGGCCCATGATGCCGTATTTGCGTGCGATCAGCGTGCGGTACCGGGCGCTGGTCTCGGCGTCGCAGATCTCGGCGGTGGCCGGTACCGGATCGCCGGTCGGGTTGCCGCGCAGGTCACAGGGGCCGACGAGGACGTCGGCCCGGTTCCGGATCCGCTTGACCTTCCAGGAGTCGGCGACCGTCCACACCCCGAGGGCGTCCCCGTCACGTACCACCACACCGGGTGGGGACGGGGGTGCCGTTCTTGCGGTAGCTGGTGATCAGCAGGTACTTCCCGGCACCGAGCCGGTCCAGCGGTGTGTCACTCATGGCGGGAGTCTAGGCAGCGGGCGTGGGGGCCGCCGCCAGGGCACATGAACAATTCGGTTCACCTCTTGTTTCGTCCGAGGGATGCTGGTCATGACGGACCGGACAGGGGGCTTCTGCGTGACCTGGAATGCCGAGCACGACGCACGGGGCCCGCTGGAAGTCGTCTGCGACGAGTCGGGGTCGGACGGCGAGAACCTGACGCGCGGCAACACCGATGTGTTCGCGCACGGCAGTGTGTCCCTGCCGGTGAAGCTCGCCGCCGCGTACGTCCAGGAGGTCCGGGACCGGATCCGCTCGCCCGCCACCGAGTACAAGGCGGGCCATCTGCTGCGGGAGAAGCACCGGGACGTCCTGGAGTGGCTGCTCTCGCCCTCGGGTCCGATCGACGGCCACGCCCATGTCCATCTCACCGAGAAGGCGTACTTCGTCGTCCACCGGACCGTCGACCTGCTGCTCGGTGACGGCACCGAAGCGCTCGTCCTGTACCGGGAGGACCGGCCGGTGGTCGGCGCGGAGCGATGGCGGGACTTCCTCGACGCCGCCAACCGGCTGCTGCGGGTGCGGCTCAACGGGGCGGCGGACGATGCCGTCGACGGCTTCTTCCGTACGGTGGACGTCTTGCGGTCCGCCGGTCCCCGGACGGACGTCCTGGAGCGGCTCGCGGCGGCCCGGCCCCGCGCCGACGCCTACCGGGCGCGGCTGCTCGAAGGGCCGCCCCTCATCCCGGTACTGAATCCGCTGCTGCCCGCCGTCGTGCACACCGTCGCGCACTGGAGCGCGGGCGGGCGGGCGGTGCGGGTGGTGCACGACCGGCAGAACATGCTCACCGAGCAGCGCATCGCCTGGATCGAGGAGCAGGCGGTGCGGGCCGGCGTCGGGTTCGACGGCATGGAACTGGTCCAGGCGCGGTGGGATCCGCGGATCCAACTGGCCGACTTCCTCGCGGGGATCGCCCGCAAAATCGCCTCCGACGTGCTGGGCGGCCATGTCGATCCGGTGCTCGTGGCCCTGCTGCGCCCCTATGTGGGGCGGACCTCGGTGTGGGGCGACGAGCGCAGCTGGGCGGTGCTCTCGCCGGGCCCGGTGGACGGAGTTGCCCCCGCAGTCTCGGCAGACGTCAACTTCGCGGTCTAGATTGCGCCTTGACGCCGTATCCGAGCAGGCACTCCAGGAGAACCGAGCCCCGTGACGGACCACTCGCCGACCGCCGCCGCGTCCCTGCGCGGCCGGATCAACACACTGCAGCCGCACACGGCGCGGATCTGGAACTACTGGCTGGGCGGCGGGGACTACTACGAGGTGGACCGGGTGGCGGGCGACCGCATCCGTGAACTCCACCCGGCCATCGACGAGTACGCCCGGGCCGACCGTCAGTTCCTGGGCCGCGCGGTGCGCCATCTCGTCGCCGAGGCGGGCGTACGGCAGTTTCTGGACATCGGCACCGGCCTGCCCACCGCGGACAACACGCACGAGGTCGCCCAGCGTCTCGCCCCGGACGCGCGGGTCGTCTACGTCGACAACGACCCGCTCGTCCTGGCCCATGCCCGTGCCCTGCTCACCAGCACGCCCGAGGGCCGCACCGACCACCTCGACGAGGACCTGCGCAACGTGGACGCGATCCTCCAACGGGCCGCCACCACACTGGACTTCACCCGCCCGGTCGCGCTGATGCTGCTCGGCGTGGTCATCTTCATCGACGACGACGAGGACCCGTACGGCATCGTCCGCCGCCTCGTGGACGCGTTGCCCGCCGGGAGCCACCTCGTCCTGTCGCACACCGTCATCCACCCGGCGATGCCCGACGTGGACGCGGCCGTCCAGTTTCTGGAACGCGCACGGCACGCCCCCGGCTGACCCCAGCGCACGCCCCGAGGCGGTGGCGCGGTTCTTCGAGGGTCTGGAGGTGCTGGCGCCGGGCGTGGTGTCGTGCTCGCGGTGGCGGGCCGAGGGCGCCGACGGGTCCGCGCCGGCCGAGGTGGCGCTCTACGGCGGAGTCGGCCGCAAGAAGTGATCCCCGTCGTGGTGAACACGGCAGCCGTGGGGCGCGTATGAAGGGAGGGCACTCGACTTCCCCGAGGCCCCGCGGTGTTGCCGCCGCACGTTCGGGGTTCGGGAGCCATGCATGAGGCACGCACGACGACGGATGGTCCGGCGAGTGACACGGCTGGCCGCGGTCGGCGGACTCCTGCTGGGCGGCACGATGGTCACCCGCGCCGTCGCGAGCGAACCCGAGGGCCCCTCCGCCTTTCCCCGTACGACCGCGGCGTCCGCGGCGCAGACCGGCACCGAGCTGGTGTCACGGCTGGGCACCTCCCGTACCGCGGGCAGCTGGATCGGGGACGACGGCCGCGAGGTCGTCGCCGTCACCGACCAGGACGCCGCCGCCGAGGTGCGCAAGGCGGGTGCCACGGCGAAGGTCGTCCCGCACAGCATGGACCAGCTCAAGTCGGCCACGGGGACGCTGCGTTCGGCACCCCGGGTGGCCGGGACGGCGTGGGCCGTCGACTACCGGACCAACGAGGTGGTGGTACGGGCCGACCGCACCGTCTCCGCCGCCGACTGGAAGCGGCTCACCGAAGTCGCCGAGGGCATCGGCGGTTTCGTGCGCATGGAGCGCACCGAGGGCACCTTCACCCCGCGCATCAACGGCGCACAGCCCATCCTGTCGACGGGCGGGCGCTGTTCGGCGGGCTTCAACGTGACCGACGGACAGCAGGACTTCATCCTCACCGCCGGGCACTGCGGGCCCACGGGGTCGGTCTGGTTCGCGGACAACCGGGGCCGCACGCAGCTCGGCGAGACGACCGTGCAGAACTTCCCCGGCGCCGACTTCTCCCTGGTCAAGTACGACAGCATCCGGGCGGGCGACGGCGCGGCGGTGGTGTCCGTGGGCGGCGGCAAGGGTGTGCTGATCACCGGCGCGGCCGATCCGGCCGTCGGGCAGCGGGTGTTCCGCAGCGGCAGCACCAGCGGGCTGCGCGACGGTCAGGTGACGGGGCTCAACGCGACGGTCAACTACCCCGAGGGCACGGTGACCGGGCTGATCGAGACGAACGTGTGCGCCGAACCCGGGGACAGCGGTGGCCCGTTGTTCTCGGAGGGGATCGCGCTCGGTATCACCTCGGGCGGCAGTGGTGACTGCACGTCGGGCGGTACGACGTTCTTCCAGCCGGTGACGGCGGCGCTGAACCAGCTCGGGGTGCAGCTGCTGGTGTCGGCTCCCGCGGGCGGCGGGCAGCAGAGCACGGCACCGACTCCGTCCGCCTCCGCCCCCCAGGGCGCGGCCGCTCCGGGTGCGGCCACGCCGGGGTCGTCGGCGCCCGCGACGAGCGGTGGCGCGGAGGGTGAGACGTTGCTGGCCCGGCTCACGGACACCCGGAACGTCGGCCCGGGGCTGCTGGTCGTCGGGGGCAGTCTGATCGCGCTGGTGGCGACCCGGTACATCCGGGCGGAGCAGGACCGCAAGGCGTACCAGCGGTACTACTCGGCGACCTGGGGGTGACGCCGGACAGGGAAAAGGCACCCGTGGACACGGGTGCCTCAGGTGGCCTTGAGTGTCTTCCGAGGCTGGATGTCAGGCCGGCTGGGGGGCCGCGGCGGCCCACTCCAGGACGAGCCGCTGGTACTCCTCGCGCTGCTCGCCGCTCAGTGTCCCGCCCGACCGGAACCACAGGGCCCGGATCTCCTCGTTGACCTCGTCAGCCGACCTGTCGGAGGCGGGTTCAACACTGGTGGACATGATGTGAAGCATACGGGCCCTGACGTGAAGGCCACGTGAGTAAGTACGAGCAATACGGACATTTCGGACCGTGTTGCTGATCACGTCCATCTGTCCACCCCGGTCAGGGAGTTCACGCAGCTCAGACGTGGCGGAACTCACGCTTCCGCGCTGCCGAGCACCAGGACCTGGATGGCCAGGACCGCCGCTCCGCGCGCCCAGTCGTGAAAGTCGGACACCTTGGTCTCCAGGTCGATCGGCGCGGCGAGCGGGTGCCGGTGGACGCGGATCGTGTCGTCCACGACCTTGCCGGCCACGTCCATCAGGCCCACGCCCTCACCGGCGAGCAGGATCTTCTGCGGCATCGCGAAGTTGGCGATCTGGGCGATCAGGGTGCCGAGTGCCCGCGCGGCCTCGTCGACGACCCGGGCCGGCATGGCCTCGCCCGCGGCGGCGAGGGCGAGGATCTCCTCGTAGCTGTGGTCGCGCCCGGTCGCGGCCCGCACCTGGTAGCGGATGCTGGGGATGGCCAACAGGGAGACGGCGCTGCCCCGTTCACCCTCGGGGGTCAGCGGGCCGTTGGGGGTGACGATCCAGTGGCGCCCGAAGCCCCGGTCCTCCTCGGCGTAGGGCACCCGCCGCCCGTTCAGCACGAGTCCGTAGCCGATGCCGGCGCCGATGGTCAGCACGACGAACCTCTCGAGGCCGCGGCCGGCGCCGAACCAGGTCTCCGCCTCGACGAGCGCGGCGACGTCGTTCTCCACGACGACCGGCAACCCCGTGCGGTCCTCGACGAGTTCGGCGAGCGGGACGTCCCGCCAGTCCAGGAACGGTGACTCACCCACGACGGCACGCTCCTGGACCAGCCCGCCCACACCGACGCCGATCCCGGCGACCCGCGAGGGGTGGGCGCGGGACAGCTCGTCGGCCATCTCCGCGAGCACGTCGGCGACTTCGGCGGGGTCGTGGGTGGTGAGGGCGCGGTCGTGGCGGGCGACGATCTCGCTGCGCAGGGTGGTGACGACGCCGTAGACCATGTCGCCGGTCACCTTGAAGCCGATGAAGGAACGGGAGTCGGCGACGACGTCGAGCGGCTGCGAGGGGCGGCCCTGGCGCACCCCGGCGGGGCCGCCCGCCTCGGGGACCTCGATCAGCAGCCCGGACTCGATGAGCGGCTTGGTCAGCCGGGTGAGGCTGCCCGCGGACAGGTCGAGGCGACGCGCGAGTTCGGTGCGCGACAGCGGCCCGTGGACGAGCACCTCGATCGCCACCGAGCGCTCACCGGGACTCAGGGGGTGCCAGCTGGCGGCTGCTGCGGTCATGGCGATCAGTATCCCCCGGTTATTTCTTTCACGATGGAAGCAATGTGGCCACTCTAGACGCAGTCGATGGCCGAGAAAAGATACATGCACGCCCCTTGACGCCCTCATTCTTTCGCCACAAAAGTAAGTGGCCGAGGACGAGCCGCCGCAGACGAGGGAGTCTCCCGATGACCATCGCCTCCAGCAGCCCTCCGTCGCGCCTCCCCGTGGGTGGCGCCGAGGGCGTACGGACGACACCGAGGACTCGGAAGGCGAGAGCCCGGGAGGGCGGCGGGGACGGCCGGCTCGCCGCGGTGTTCCTCGCACCGGCGCTGCTGGGCTTCCTGGTCTTCCTGCTCTGGCCGACGCTGCGGGGCATCTATCTGAGCTTCACCCGCTTCAACCTGCTCACGCCCGCGGAGTGGGTGGGTCTCGACAACTACGACCGGATGGTCCACGACCCGATCTTCTGGGACTCGCTGCGGGTCACCGTCGTCTACGTGGTCATCAACATCGGGGTGCAGACGGTGTCGGCGCTCGCCATCGCCGTGCTGCTCCAGCGGCTGACCCAGTCGGCGGTGCTGCGCGGCATCGTGCTCACGCCGTATCTGATGTCGAACGTCGTCGCGGGCATCGTCTGGCTCTGGGTCCTGGACACCCAGCTCGGCATCGGCAACGAGATCATCGCGGGCCTCGGTTTCGATCGCATCCCGTTCCTCAACGACCAGACCTGGGCGATCCCGACCATCGCCCTGATCAACGTGTGGCGGCACGTCGGCTACACCGCGCTGCTGCTGTTCGCGGGACTCCAGGCCATCCCGAACGACATGTACGAGGCCGCCAAGGTGGACGGCGCGAGCGAGTGGCGCATGTTCTGGCGGATCACCCTGCCGCTGCTGCGCCCGGTCCTGGCGGTCGTGCTGATCATGACGGTGATCGGATCGTTCCAGGTGTTCGACACGGTCGCCGTGACGACCAACGGCGGTCCCGCGAACGCCACCAACGTCCTGCAGTTCTACATCTACGGCTCCGCCTTCGGCCGCTTCCAGTTCGGCTACGCCTCCGCGATGTCGGTGGCGCTGCTCGTGGTGCTCAGCGCGATCACCGTGCTCCAGTACCGGATCACCCGCGCCGGCCAGACCGACCTCGGCTGAGGAGAGGGGAGACACCGACATGGCCGCTGCGACCGCTGCGACGAGTCCCGTGTCCGTACGACCGCTCAGGCGCCGCCCCTCCGTGGGCCGGATCGCCGCCTGGGTGGTGATGGCCGCGATCGTGCTCGTGACCCTGCTGCCGTTCTACTGGATCCTGCGCACCGCGCTGTCCTCCAACACCGCGCTCGCCGCCCACCCCGGCGACCCGCTGCCCGTCGACTTCACCACCGGCGGCTTCGAACGGGCGCTGGGCCTGCAGTCCGCGCAGGAGGCGATCGCCCAGGGCGGGGCGGGCGGCGGGCTGAAATTCTGGCGCTATCTGATCAACTCGGTCGTCGTCTCGACCCTGATCACCGTCTGCCAGATCTTCTTCTCCGCCATGGCCGCCTACGCCTTCGCCCGGCTGCGCTGGCGCGGCCGGGACAAGGTCTTCGGGCTCTTCCTGGCCGGGCTGATGGTGCCGACCATCTTCACGCTGCTGCCGAACTTCGTGCTCATCAAGCAACTCGGCCTGATCGACAACCTGTTGGGCATCGCCCTGCCGACGATGTTCATGACGCCGTTCGCGGTGTTCTTCCTGCGGCAGTTCTTCATGAACGTGCCCCGCGAGGTCGAGGAGGCCGCCCTGCTCGACGGCGCCGGGAAGGTGAGGATCTTCTTCCGGGTGATGCTGCCGATGGCGTCCACGCCGATCCTCACGCTCGGCGTGCTGACGTACATCACCTCCTGGAACGACTACTTCTGGCCGCTGATGGTGTCCTACAGCGACAGCTCGCGGGTGCTGACCGTGGCGCTCGCCATCTTCCGGGCGCAGACCCCGCAGACCGGTTACGACTGGTCCGGTCTGATGGCCGCCACGCTCATCGCGGCCCTTCCCATGCTGCTGCTCTTCGGCGTCTTCGCGCGCCGCATCGTCAGCACCATCAGCTTCACCGGCGTCAAGTAAGGGGCCAGGCATGCGAATTCGTACCGTGATGGCGCTCACGGGAGCGCTGACGCTGTCCCTGGTCTCCGGGTGCGCGCAAGGAGGCGCGGCCGGCTCGGGCGCCGGCTCCGTGACGTACTGGCTGTGGGACGCCAACCAGCTGCCCGCCTACCAGGCCTGCGCGAAGGACTTCGAGAAGGAGAACCCGGGCCTCGACGTCAAGATCACACAGATGGGCTGGGCCGACTACTGGACCAAGCTCACCGCGAGCTTCATCGCGGGCACCGAGCCGGACGTCTTCACCGACCACATCCAGAAGTTCGGCCAGTTCGCCGACCTCGACGTGCTCGAACCGCTGGACGACCTGGGCATCGACGACTCCGCCTACCAGGCCGGGCTCGGCGCGAACTGGATCGGCCGGGACGGCCACCGCTACGGCGCCCCCAAGGACTGGGACACCGTCGCCCTCTTCTACAACAAGAAACTGACCGCGGCCGCCGGCCTCACCGCCGAGCAGCTCAACTCCCTGTCCTGGAACCCTGAAAACGGCGGCACCTTCGAGAAGGCCATCGCGCATCTGACCGTCGACCGCAACGGCAAGCGGGGCGACGAACCGGGCTTCGACAAGAACCACGTCAAGGTGTACGGCCTCGCCACAGGCGGCGCCGGCGACAGCGACGGGCAGACCACCTGGAGCCCGTTCACCGCCTCGGCGGGCTGGAACTACACGGACAGGGCCCGCTGGGGCACAGCCTACGAATACGACAGCAAGACCTTCCAGTCGGTGATCGACTGGTACTTCGGGCTGGCGAAGAAGGGCTATCTCGCGCCCTACACCGACTACACCGACGGCGCCAACCCGGCCAACGCGCAGGTGGCCTCCGGCAGGGCGGCGGCGGCCTTCGACGGCGCCTGGATGATCTCGACGTACTACGGCACCAAGGGCCTCGACGTCGGCACGGCCGTCACCCCCACCGGCCCGAGCGGCAAGCGCGCCACCATGATGAACGGCCTCGCCGACTCGGTCACCAGACACGCCCGCAACAAGGAGGGCGCGAGGAAATGGGTGCAGTACCTGGCCTCGAACGAGTGCCAGAAGACCGTCGGCGGCTACGGCATCGTCTTCCCGGCCACCCCTGACGGCACCGCGGCGGCCGTGGCGGCGTACCGGAAGAAGGGCATCGACGTGTCCGCCTTCACCGAACCGGTCACCGACAAGCGGCACGCCCGGACGTTCTCGTTCCCGGTCACCGACTACGCGGCGGACGTGTACGCGCTGATGCGGCCGGCCATGCAGGACGTCTTCGCCAACGACGCCCCCGTGAGCGGGCTGACCAAGACCAACGACCAGATCAACTTCATCCTCGGCCAATGACTCGGGCCATGACTCGACCAGTGAAAGGCATCTCCTCCATGACGTTCTCCCTCGGCATCGTCGGCGCCGGGCAGTTCTCGGGCCAGTTCGCCAAACTGTTCCTGGCCCACCCCGGTGTCAGCGACGTCCATGTCACCGACCTCCTGCCGGATCGCGCCGAGCAACTCGACGCCGCCGAAGGCCTGTCGGGCACCTTCCCCTCGTACCAGGCCATGCTGGAGTCGGAGGACGTCGACGCGGTCGCGATCTTCACCCAGCGCTGGACGCACGGTCCGCTGGTCCTCCAGGGCCTGAACGCCGGAAAGCACGTCTATTCCGCGGTCCCCATGGCGATCACCACCGAGGAGATCGCGGCGATCATCGACACGGTCAAGGCGACCGGGCTGACGTACATGATGGGCGAGACCAGCCACTACAACCCGGCGACCGTGCACGCCCGCAACCAGATCGCCGAGGGGGCCTTCGGACGGCTCTTCTACGCCGAGGGCGACTACGTCCACGACATGGACCTGGGCTTCTACGAGGCGTACCAGTACAGCGGCGGCGACAACTGGAAGGCCACCGCCAGCTATCCCCCGCTGCTGTACCCGACCCACTCGGTGGGCGGGGTGCTCGGCGCCTGGCAGACGCACGCGGTGAGCGTGTCGGCGATCGGTGTCGTGGACGACCGCGGGGACGGGGTGTTCGACAAGGAGGTCAGCCAGTTCGGCAACGACTTCTCCAACGCCACCGCGCTGTTCGAGGTGGCGGGCGGCGGTTCGTTCCGTACCAACGAGTTCCGGCGGGTGGGCTACCCCTCGCACATCCGCGAGTCCCGTTTCCGCTTCTTCGGCACGGAGGCGAGCATGGAGCAGCTCGCCACATATGCGCTGTGGCAGGACAAGAAAGGCGTGAAGGACATCAGCGAACTGCTGGAGCCCAAGCCCACCTTGTCCCCTGACGACCCGTCACTCCAGCACATCGCGCCGGACCTGCGGGCCGCCTTCACCTCCGGCTCGGCGCCGGTGCACGACCGCTCGCGGCTGCCGCGGGAGTTCGACCACCTGCACAACGGCCACGAAGGCAGCCACCACTTCCTGGTGGACGACTTCGTCACCGCGGTCAACTCCCGCACGCTGCCGTCCGTCAACGCCTGGGTGGCGGCCCGCTACACCCTGCCGGGCATCGTCGCGCACGAGTCCGCGCGGCAGGGTGGGGTACGGCTGGAGATCCCGGACTTCGGGGACGCACCGCGGTAACCGGCCTGCGCCGCAGGCCGGGTGGCCGATCAGGTGCCCGGCTTGCGGCCGTAGATGAAGACGTCGTCGCCCTTCTTCAGCAGCGACCAGTACTTCTTGGCGTCCTTCTTGGTCATGTTGGTGCAGCCGTGCGAGCCCGGCGGGTTCCACATGCTGAGGTTCACCGAGTGGAAGGCCTGGCCGCCGTCGAAGAACTGGCTGTACGGCATGGGCACGTTGTAGATGTTCGAGACGTGGTCGATGTCCCGCCAGTAGATCTTCTTCAGACCGGTGCGGGTCTCGTAGCCGTCACGGCCGGTGCGCACCGGGACGGGCCCGTAGACCAGCCGGTCGCCGTCCTGGATCCAGCTCAGCTGGAGGGTGAGGTTGACGCAGGCGATCCGGCCCTTGTTGGTCGGGCACTTGCCTTCCTTGTTGGGGTTGTTGCCGACCGCCTTCTGCTTCTTCATCAGGTCCATCACACCCCAGGTGACGGAACCGGCGTAGCCGACGTTGGGCTTGATGCCGTGCTTGTTCTGGAAGGCCTGGATGGCCTTGCAGTCGGTCGTCGACTGCTTGCCGTCGACCGTGAGGCCGAGGAACTTCTCGACCTGCTTCTGGTACGGCCCGGTCTGCGTGGTGCAGCTCGCCGCCTGCGCGGGCGCGGCGCCCATCGCGAGGGTGAGCGGTGCGACCAGCCCGGTGAGTGCGAGGGCGACGGCCCCTCGTCTGCGTATGTCCCCCATGGTGGGCGGTGCCTTCCTGTTCCGTGTCCGGTGCGATCTCCCTGTTTGACCGGTACACCGGGGCGGCGGTTGTATGCCGGCTCAGGCTGTGACCAAACGGTGAAATTCCAGCTCGTCGCAGCGGCGCAGCGGCTCCACCGCACGGCCGAGGACGTCCGGGCCGCGCGGGCCGCCGGCTCCGTGACCGGCGGGTGTCCACGGAGGACGTGGACCGGATCATCGCGGCTGTGGCACGGGTGCGGTGACGGGGGCGCGGTCCGGGAGTTCGCGGCGGGCGCGGACCGGCGAGAGGAAGACCGGCAGGAAGGCAGTCGCCAGCAGCGCCCCGCCGGCCCACAACGTGACCCGCACACCGGCCAGCTCACCGAGTGCGCCGGAGACCGCCGCACCGAGCGCGAGCGCGCCGGTCAGGACGAAGCGGAACGTCGCGTTCATCCGGCCGAGCAGCTCGTCCGAGGTCATCCGCTGGCGCAGGCTGACGCCGAGGACGTTGTCCGTGCCGGTCTTGAACAGGGCCAGCGTCCAGCCCGCGCCGGCGAGCCACAGCCACCCGCCCCGGTCGATCAGGGGAACCAGCAGCGCGGCGGGCGCGAGGGCGACACCGGCCAGCCCGAGGGACCGGCCGTAGCCCAGCCGGCCGGCGAGGGGGCGGGCACAGCGGGCGCCCAGCAGGAGACCGAGGCCGCCCGCCGCCCAGAACAGCCCCAACGCGGCGGCGGGCAGGTCGAGTTCACGGACGAACACGACGGGCAGCATGGTGTTGACGATCTGCATGCCCACGTTGGTGAGGGCAGCGGTGAGCGCGAGGGCGCGCAGCTCCGGGTTGCCGAAGACGTGGCGCAGGCCTTCGGCGATCTGCGCCCCCAAGGTCGCCGGCCGTTCCCGTCCCGCGGGTACCTGCGGACGCCGGATCCGGGTGAGCTGGAGCGCGGAGGCCAGGTAGGTCACCGCGGTGCACAGCACGGCCACGGGGGCGCTGAGGAGCTGGACCAGAGCGCCGCCCGCGCCGCGCCCGGCGACGTTGCCCACGGCCTGCAGGCCGACCATGGCCGCGTTGGCGGGCACGAGGGCCTCGCGGCCCACGAGACGGGGCAGTGTGCTCTGGGAGGTCACGTCGAAGAACACGGTCGCCGCGCCGTTGAGCAGCACGACGGCGTAGAGCTGGCCGAGGGTGAGCGTGTCCGTCCACCAGGCGAGCGGGACGGAGGCGTACAGGACGGCACGGCCCAGGTCCGCCAGGATCAGCACCCGACGGTGGCGCATCCGGTCCACCCAGGCCCCGGCGGGCAGCCCGATGAGCAGGAACGCCAGTGTGCTGAGGGTGGCGAGCGCGCCGACCTGTCCGGGTCCCGCGTCGAGGGCGGTGACCGCGATCAGGGGGACGGCGACGTAGCTGACGTTCGTGGCGAACTGGCTGAGGGCGCTCGCGGCGAAGAGGGTGCGGAAGTCGGCGGCGCGCCAAGGGGAGTCGGGCAGTGTGGCGGCGTGGGCGTCGGGTCGGGTCTCGGGCACACGAGAACGCTGCCCGACGCCGTCCGCGCAGCACAAGTGAAAAGATCTACAGCGAATGTTAAGCGTTACTTCGCAGTGGGAGGCGTGCGCCGGGCGCGCCGGAAGCCGCTGTCGCCCGCGGTGAGGCCCCCGTCCACGACGAGGGTGGTGCCGGTGATCCAGGAGGCGTCGCGGGAGGCGAGGAAGGTGATGGCGGCGGCGATGTCCTCGGGCTCGCCGACGCGGCCGAGGGGGGTACAGCGGGCGGAGGAGGGCGAGTTCGTCGTCGCGGCCCTCCCAGGCGGTGGTGCGGACGGTGCCGGGGGCGACGAGGTTGACGCGGACGCCCCGCTCGGCGGCGTGCCCGGCGAGGGTGCGGGTCAGGGAGCCCAGGCCCGCCTTCGCGGCGCTGTAGGCGTGGTTGCCGAAGTCCGCGAGGCCGTTGACGGAGCCGACGTTGACGATCGCACCGCGGCCTGAGGCGGCCAGGTGGGGCAGGGCGGCGCGGGCGCAGCGGTAGGCGCCGGTGAGGGTGATGTCGAGGTCGGCCGTCCACGCCTCGTCGGGTTCGTCCTCGAAGAGCGGGGCGTCCGGCGTGCAGTGGAAGGCGTTGTTGACCAGGACGTCGAGGGTGCCGAAGGCGGCGACCGCGTGGGCGACCGCCGCCTCGACCGCCGCCCGGTCGCCCACGTCACAGCCGTACGCCTCCGCCGCCAGGCCCTCGTCCCGCAGGCTCGCCGCGGTCTTCCCGGCCGCCTCGGTGTCCCGGTCGGTCACCAGCACGCGCGCGCCTTCCGCGGCGAACCGTCGGGCGGTGGCGGCGCCGATGCCGCGGGCGGCGCCGGTGAGGAGGACTCCGTACCCCTGGAAACGTGTCATGCGGCCGAACCGTAGGCGGCCCCGCCCGTCAGCGGTAGCCGGTGACGTCGGCCGGCTTGCCGGCGTCCTGGACCTCCACGATGTAGCGCCACGCGTCGGGGCGGCTGCCGTCGAGGTCGGTGAAGCCGTAGATCCGGGCGAGGCCGCCGCTGGAGAGGGACTGTCCGTTGAGGCGGGACACGTCGGGGTCGGCGGCGAGGGCCGCGACCGCCCGGCCGACATAGCGCGGGGTCTCGGAGATGGCGAAGTGCGGGACCTGGGTGAGGGCGTCGCGCCAGTTGTCCTCACGTACGCCGAACCCTTCGAGCATCATCTCCGAGCGCAGCCAGCCCGGCGTGAGGGCGACGGCGGTCGCCCCGCGCGGGCCCACCTCGTGGCTGAGCGCGAAGGCCATCCGCAGGACGGAGGACTTGGCCAGGTCGTAGAAGAAGGTGTTGCGGTAGTTCGCGCCGTTGTACTCGGCGGTGCCGTCGGTCATCTCGACGACCAGGCCGCCGGGGTGCCGCAGGAGGAGGGGCAGGGCGTGGTGGCTGGTGATCGCGTGGGTCTCGACGCCGAGCCTGAGCAGCCGCAGTCCGTTGTCGAGGTCGTGCTCCCACACCGGGCTCTCCCACTCGAAGAGCCGCTCGCCGCCCCAGACGTCGTTGACGAGGACGTCCAGGCGACCCTGTTCGTCGGCGATGCGGCCGACCAGCGCGCGGACCTGCGCCGGTTCCAGGTGGTCGGTGGGGACGGCGATCCCCTCGCCGCCCGCCTCGGTCACCAGGTCCGCGGAGTCCTCGATGGTCTCGGGGCGGTCGTACTCCGAGCGGCGTTCTCGCGTACTGCGTCCCGTGACGTACACGGTGGCGCCGGCCGCCCCGAGCTCCACGGCGATGCCCCGCCCGGCTCCCCGTGTCGCCCCGGCGACCAGCGCGACCTTGCCCCTCAGCGGCTGTGCTGCCATGTCCGAACCTCCCGTACGACCGTTGGTGTCGACTCCACGGTCTCCGGTAAGCCGGACATCTTCTGTCGCCTTTTACATCGGCTGCCGCGTTTTCAGGGCCGGGTCACCCGGCCGGGCGCAGCCGCTCGCCCAGTTCGTCGTCGTTCGCGACGATCCACACGTGCCCGCCCTGGTTGGTCTCGCGCACGAAGTCGCGCAGCGCCGCGCTCTCGTCCAGGTGGCGGGACACGTCCCCCACGACAGCGAGTCGCACCCGGTAGTTCACGAACTTCTGCAGGACCGCCCCGGCGACCCCCGACCGCAGCCGGAAGAACTCCTCCGCGACGCGCTCGGCGGGCACGGCGACCACGTCGGCGCCCCGCCCCATGGCGTCTCCGACCAGGTCCAGCGCGGCGCGCTCGCCGTCGAGCGCGGGTCCGTCGGGCGTGCAGCGCAGCACGGTGACGCCATGGAGGTTCATGAGTTCGTCTGTGGTCATGACAGGCGAGCCTAGCCGTGACCCGCCATGGGCCCGGGGGGATTTTCAGTGCCCCCGGGCGATCCACTCCTCCAGGTGCGGGGCCTCCGCGCCGATGGTCGTGGAGTCACCGTGCCCGGTCAGGACCTTCGTCTCCGGCGGCAGCTCCAGCAGCCGGGCGCGGATCGAGTCGATGATCGTCGGGAAGTGGCTGTACGACCGTCCCGTCGCCCCCGGTCCGCCGGCGAACAGCGTGTCGCCCGTGAAGACGGTGGCGAGCCCGGGGTCGTAGAGGCAGACCGCGCCGGGCGCGTGCCCGGGGGTGTGCAGGACCCTCAGGTCGGCGCCCGCCGCCTCGATGACCTGGCCGTCCTGGAGGTGGGCGTCGGGGTCGCGGTCGGGGTGGGTCTGCTTCCACAGCGGCAGGTCGTCGGGGTGCAGCCAGATGGTGGCGCCGGTGAGGTCCGCCAGTTCGGGCGCGGCGTCGATGTGGTCGTTGTGGGCGTGGGTGCACACGATCGCCGTCAGGCGACGGTCGCCCACGGCTTCGGCGATCGCCCGGGCGTCGTGCGCGGCGTCGATGACGACGACCTCGTGTTCGTCGCCGACGATCCACACGTTGTTGTCGACGTCCCAGGTGCCGCCGTCCAGGCTGAACTGGCCGGAGGTGACGAGGCGTTCGATGCGGGCGGTCATCAGAGCACCACCACCGAGCGCAGGACATCGCCGTGGTGCATGCGCTCGAACGCCTTCTCCACGTCGGTGAGTTCGATGGTCTCGGTCACGAACGCCTCCAGGTCCAGGCGGCCTTGCAGATGCAGGTCGATCAGCATGGGGAAGTCGCGGCTGGGCAGGCAGTCGCCGTACCAGGAGGACTTCAGCGCGCCGCCGCGGCCGAACACGTCCAGCAGCGGCAGTTCGAGCTTCATCTCCGGGGTGGGGACGCCGACGAGGACGACGGTGCCGGCGAGGTCGCGGGCGTAGAAGGCCTGCTGGTAGGTCTCCGGGCGGCCCACCGCCTCGATGACGACGTCGGCGCCGAAGCCGCCGGTCAGCTCGCGGATCGCCTCCACGGCGTCCGTCTCACGCGAGTTGACCGTGTGGGTGGCGCCCATGGTGCGGGCCTTCTCCAGTTTGCGGTCGTCGATGTCCACCGCGATGATCCGCGCCGCACCCGCGAGGCTCGACCCGGCGATCGCCGCGTCCCCGACGCCGCCGCAGCCGATGACGGCGACGGTGTCGCCCCGGCCGACGTTGCCGGTGTTGATCGCGGCGCCGATGCCGGCCATCACTCCGCAGCCGAGCAGGCCCGCGACCTGCGGGGAGACCGACGGGTCGACCTTGGTGCACTGGCCGGCCGCGACCAGCGTCTTCTCCGCGAACGCGCCGATTCCCAGGGCCGGCGACAGCTCGGTGCCGTCGGTCAGCGTCATCTTCTGCTTGGCGTTGTGGGTGTCGAAGCAGTACCAGGGGCGCCCGCGCAGACAGGCCCGGCACTGCCCGCACACCGCACGCCAGTTGAGGATCACGAAGTCACCGGGCGCGACGTCGGTGACGCCCTCCCCCACCGACTCCACGACACCCGCGGCCTCATGGCCGAGCAGGAAGGGGAAGTCGTCGTTGATGCCGCCCTGTTTGTAGTGCAGGTCGGTGTGGCAGACACCGCACGCCTGGATCTGCACCACGGCCTCACCCGGTCCCGGGTCGGGTACCACGATCGTCTCCACCCGGACCGGCTCGTCCTTGCCCGGTGCGATCACGCCGCGTACTTCCTGCGCCATGGTGGTGAACCCTTCATTCGGCCCTGTCGTTCCTCCCCCGACCCTACGGGTAACCGATCAGTAACGGCACGGGAAGCGGAGCCCTCCGGCTCAGGTCAGGAACTCGCGTACGGCCCGGCCGAGCGCCGGCTCGTCGTGGGTGTCCGCCGCGCCCGGGACCAGCAGCCGGTGCGGTACATGGACCAGGGTCTCGGCGACGTGCCCCGCCGCGATCCCCGGCCGGCCCGGTCCGACGAGGACGACGTCCGCGCGGTCGGCGGCGAGGACGGCCGTGCGCGGGCCGATCTCGTCGAAGGGACGGACGGTGGTCGCGTAGAGCACCGTCACGTCCAGCCCGGCGGTGGCGCGCAGCACCGGGTCGGGCGTGGCGCCGACCGCGAGGGCCACGCCGCCGAGCCCTTCCCGTACGCGTTCGAAGCCCTGCCCGCCGCCGCGCGGCTCGGCGTGGGACCCGGCGGAGACGTGCACGTACGCCCGCTCCCCGTCCCGCACCGCGCTCAGCACCCCCTTTGACAAGTCCACAGGAATGTGGCTGTCTCCTTGCCTGGTCCGGATGCCTCGAGTCCCCGACCTCGGCGGGGTGAACTCCGGGATCAGGGGCGGCGGTTGCGCTTGCGCACCAGGGCACGTACCGACCTCGACCCCACGATGCCGACCAGCATGCCCGCGAGCGGGAGCGCGAGGTCGACCCAGGGGTCGCGGATGGGCTTGTAGACGGCCGCGCCGTCCTTGATCTCGATATAGCCGAGCGGCCGGGCGTCGACACCGCCTCCCCCGCCGCCTCCCTCGCCGCTCAGCGCGGCGCCACTCCCCTGCCCCGCACCACCGCCGAAACCGAAACTGACCCGGGCGACGGGGACGACGGTGATGCCGTCCCCGGTGATCGGCTCGCCGTACACCGCGCTGACGGTGGCCTTGCCACCGAGCTTCTCGGCGAGGCGTTCCAGCAGGGTGGTGGAGGCGTCGACGGCGCCGAGTTCGGTGGACGGCGTGGACGCGGAGGTCTCCTGGGCTGCGGTCATCGCCTCACCCTAGGCCGGAAGCCGCCGCTCCGGCAGGGGAGTTGACGTTTGCCCTAGCTCTCCAGGCGGCGCAGCCGTTCGGCGTCACCGGTGCGCGGGCAGGTGGAGCAGGCCTCGGCCGGGCGGATCGCGTAGAACATGCAGCAGCCGGTACGGGTCCGGGTCGGATGGCGGCGGCCGTCCGACCGGCCAGATGGCGGAAGTCGGCGCCGGTGGGGTACGGCGGTACGGCCATCGGCAGCACCTCGGTGGCGGCTCTGATCGCGGCGCCTTCCTGGCCGAGCATCCGTCCGAGATACCACAGGGCGGAGACGAGGTCGTCGGAGACCATGCCCCACAGCGCACGTGAGCGGCGGCGCGCGACGGGTCCGATCGCGGCGAGCAGGGGACGCATGTGGTCGGCGAGCGCCATCCTCAACTGGGCGCGCAGCTGCTCCTCCTGAGGGAGGGTCAGGGCGCCGGGCCGTCCGGCCACCGGGTCGCCGGCCAGACAGGCGAGTTCGCTTCCGGGGTTGATGGTGTACGTCCCCGAGGCGAGGTCGAGGCGGAGATCCTCGGGGCGAATGCGCGGCACCCGGCGTTCGAGGTACCAGGGGCCGCCCATGAGCATGCCGACGGTCCAGGCGTAGTCGTGCAGGGCGCGGGAGGCGGCGACGTCCGGGCGGGGGCGCACACCGTAGCGATCGTGAACGCGGGCCGCCTCCGCCTCGACGAAGGCGTCCAGCGCGCCGCGGTCGGTGGCCAACTCGGCAGCCGTCACGCCGCCTTGCGCCCCCGCCGCACGGTCGACCCGTACGTCCAGCGCGTCACAGACGCCCGCGAGCCGCCGATAGACGTCACCCAGGGCTTGGGCGACGGCACCGTCCGGCGAGGTCTTCAGGGCCACGGGCATCGACGCGCTCCCCACAGAGTGATTTGATAGGCAAGGCTTACCTTATCTCGATCAAGAGATCTCCACGTCAGGCCGCACCACAGCATTCTCACAGCCGGTTGAAAACTAAAGCAAGGCTCACCTAAGCTCACCGCTCGTGACTGCGACCCAACGGGGTGCACCCGCCACAGGTGTGCCCTTCCGTGCCTTCAGGCACATACCGCTGCTCCTGGCCGGCCTCGCCGCCCTGAGCCTGTGCACCGCGCTGAGCCTCGCGCTCGGCGCCCGCTCCGTACCGATCCGTACCGTGGTCGACGCCCTCTTCGGCGGCGCCCACGGGCGGGACGCGCTCGTCGTGACCGGTCTGCGGCTGCCGCGGACGGTCATCGGCCTCGCGGTCGGCGCCGCGTCGGGCGTCGCCGGTGCCGTTGCGCAGGCAATCACCCGCAACCCGCTCGCCTCGCCGACGACCCTCGGCATCAACGCGGGCGCGTCCTTCGCGGTCGTCGTCGCGATCTTCGCCCTGAAGCTCAACGACCCGGTCGAATATGTGTGGTTCGCGTTCGCCGGGGCCGCCGCGGCCGCCCTGTTCGCGCAGGCACTGGCCCGCCGCGCGGGGGACATCGATCCCGTACGGCTCGCGCTGGGCGGCACCGTGCTCCAACTCGTGCTGCTGTCCTGGACATCCGCGGTGATGCTGCTCAACCAGCGCACCCTCGACGAGGCCCGCTTCTGGCTCGCCGGTTCCCTGGCCGGGCGCCCGCTCGACACGCTGTGGCCGGTCCTGCCGACACTGCTGCTCGGGATCGTCGTCGCGCTGGCCGTCTCCCCCGCTCTCAACGCCCTTGCCCTGGGCGACGATTCGGCCCAGTCCCTCGGTGTCCCGGTGGCCCGCGTCCGGCTCGCGGGCGGCATCGCGGTCGTCCTGCTCGCCGGGTCGGCGGTCGCGGTGACGGGGCCGGTCGCCTTCATCGGCCTGGCCGCTCCCCATCTCGTACGGCCGCTGCTCGGCGGCGACCACCGGCTGCTGCTGCCCGGCTGTCTGATCGCGGGTCCCCTGCTCCTGCTGTCGGCCGATGTGCTCGGCCGGATGGTGCTGCGCCCCTCGGAGCTGGAGGTCGGCATCGTGACCGCGTTCCTGGGCGCGCCCCTGCTGGCAGTGCTGGCCCGGAAGGTGGCCCGATGAGCGGCATCCGTACCCGGGTCCCTCTCTTCGCCGCCCTCGGACTTCTGGCGCTCTTCGCACTGCTCACCGTCTCCCTGACGACCGGTGAGATGCGCATCCCGGCCGGCACGGCCCTGCGTGCCCTCGTCGGGCTCGGCGACCGGGGTGACGTCCTGGTGGTGCAGCAGTTCCGGGCGCCCCGCGCGCTGGCGGCGATCGCCGGCGGTGCCGGGCTCGGGGTCGCGGGCTGTGTGCTGCAGCGGCTGTTCCGCAATCCGCTGGCGTCCCCGGACGTCATGGGGGTGACCGGCGGGGCCTCGCTGGGCGCGGTCGCGCTCCTCGCGGCCGGCGCCTCGCAGACCCTGATCCCCGTGGGCGCGCTGGCCGGCGGGCTCCTGTCGGCCCTGCTGCTCGGCGTGTTCGCCTGGGGCTCCGGGCTCTCCGTCACCCGCCTTGTGCTCACCGGCCTCGCGGTCCAGGCGGCCTCGCGGCCGCCGTGAACCTGATGATCGTGCGCTTCCCGGCCGAGCTCGCCGGGTCGGCGCTGCAGTGGACGACGGGGTCGGTGTACGGGCGGACGTGGACGGAGGTGTGGGGAGCGGGCGGCGCCCTGCTGGTCGCGCTCGCCGCCGCGCTCGTCCTGCACCGCCGCCTGGCCGTGCTCGACCTCGGGGACGACTCGGCGGGCGCCCTCGGCCTCAACACGGCCACCGCACGCCTCCAACTCCTCCTCCTGGCCGTCGTGTTGGCGTCCCTGGCCGCCTCCCTCGCCGGTCCCGTCACCTTCGTCGCGCTCGCCGTGCCGCACATCGTGCGCTTCCTCACCGGGCCGCCGACCGCGGTGTCCCTCGCCCTCGCCGCCCTCACCGGCGCCGTACTTCTGCTCGCCTCCGACCTGGTGGTGCAGCACCTGCTGCCGATCGAGGGGCTGCCGGTCGGCGCGGTGACGGCCACGCTCGGCGCGCCCTGGCTGCTGGTGCTGATGTTCCGGCAGAGCTCACCCGTCCGGAGGACCCACGCATGACCGCAAAGACGCCAGTGACCACGCCCAACCAGCTCGCCACCGAGGCCCTCGACCTCCGCTACGGCGACCGGCTCGTCGTCGGCGGCCTCGACCTCACCCTCCCGGGCGGTGCCGTCACCGCGATCGTCGGCCCCAACGCCTGCGGCAAGTCGACGCTGCTGCGCGGCCTGAGCCGCCTGCTGGCCCCGGCCGCGGGCACCGTCACCCTCGACGGCTCCGACATCCACCGCATGCCGGCGAAGGCCCTCGCGCTGCGCATGGGCCTGCTGCCGCAGCAGCCGGTCACCCCGGAGGCGATCACCGTCGAGGCTCTCGTACGGCTGGGCCGCTACCCGCACCAACGGCTGCTGAGCCCCTGGTCGGCGGCCGACCAGAAGGCGGTCGACGAGGCTCTGGAGCGCACCGGCACCGCGTCCCTGCGCGACCAGCCCGTGGACCGGCTCTCCGGCGGTCAGCGGCAACGCGCCTGGATCGCCCTGGCGTTGGCGCAGGACACCGAGCTGCTCCTGCTCGACGAACCCACCACCTTCCTCGATCTCCGGCACCAGCTCGACGTGCTCGACCTGGTCGCCGAACTGCACGCCGAGGCGGGCCGCACCGTGGTGATGGTGCTGCACGACCTCGGACAGGCCGCCCGTTACGCGGACCACATGGTGGTCCTCAAGGACGGCCGGCTCGCCGCCGCCGGAGCCCCGGCGGACGTCCTCGACGCGGAGCTGGTCAAGTCCGTGTTCGACGTGGACTGCCGGGTCGTCCCCGACCCGGAGACCGGCACCCCGCTGGTCGTCCCGAGAAGCAGCGCGGCCCGGCGCTCCACCACGGCCGCCTGACCCGCTCACCTACCCAGAAAGAACCCACCCCCCATGTCCCAGCGCTTCACCCTGCCCGGAATCAGGAAGATTCTGGCCACCCTGCTCGCCGTGATACTCGGTACGGCCGTCCTGGCCGCCTGCGGCGGCTCCGACTCCGGCTCCGACGGCTCCGCCGCCGCCAAGCCCGCTGCCGGCTCGGCCGCTTTCCCGCGCACCCTGAAGACCGTGATGGGCGACGTGAAGATCCCGTCCCAGCCGAAGCGGGTCGTCGTCCTCGACACCGGCGAGCTGGACGACGTCACCCTCCTCGGCATCGACCCGGTCGGCGCGGTCGCCCCGCACTTCAAGACCGAGGGCGGCTTCCCGACGTACCTCAAGGGCGAGTTGAAGGACACCGCCGACGTCGGCCCGCTCCTGGAGCCCAACCTGGAGAAGATCGCCTCCCTCGAGCCCGACCTGATCCTGTCCTCCAAGATCCGCCACGAGAAGGTCTACGACAAGCTCAGCGCGATCGCCCCGACCGTCTTCACGGAGACCACCGGCGGTGTCTGGAAGGAGAACCTCAAGGTCCACGCCGAGGCGCTGGGCCTGGAGAAGGAGGCCGCGGCCAAGCTCAAGGAGTACGAGACGCAGGCCAAGGCGCTCGGTGAGGCCATCAGGAAGAAGGACGGCGGCACCATGCCGACCGCGTCCGTGGTCCGCTTCATCGCCGGTCCGACCCGGCTGTACCAGTCCAACTCCTACAGCGGTGTCGTCCTGAACGACATCGGCTTCGAGCGGCCCGCCTCGCAGGTCTCCAACGACCCCGAGGTCACGATGAAGGACGTCAGCCCCGAGCAGATCGACCAGGCCGACGCCGACCTGATCTTCGTCACCTCCGCGGACGTCGACGACAAGACCCAGAAGAAGCAGGTCACCTCCAACCCGGTGTGGAAGGACCTCCCGGCCGTCAAGGCCGGCAAGGTCTTCGAGGTGCCGGACGAGACCTGGATGTCCGGCATCGGTGTCCAGGCCGCGGAGCAGATGCTCGCGGACGTCGCGAAGGCCACCGGCGTCGAACTCCCCGCCAGGTAACTCCCGCTGAACCGGGGCGGGCCGCACGGCCCCCCGGCCGGGCCCGCCCCCGTCAACCCCCCACCCGCTAGCGGAAGTTCCCCCTCACTCATGCGCCTGTACCTGCTCGCCCTCAATCCGACCGACTCCGTCACCGAGGGCTTCCTGCCCGCCGCGCACCGGCTGGGCCTGGACGTCACCGTCCTCACCGACCAGCCCGCCGCCCACCGCGCCACGTATCCCGACGTCGAGGTCCTGGAGTGCGACGTCCGTGACTTCCGGGCCGTCGTCACCCGCATCTCCACCCACCACCACCCCGACGCGGTCTTCACCAACAGCGACCACCTCCAGACCCAGGCCGCCCTGGCCGCCGCCTACTTCGGCCTGCCCGGCAAGGACTGGCGGACCGCGCTGCGCTGCAAGGACAAGGCGGAGATGCGCCGCCGGCTCGCCGCCGCGGGCGTGGACACGGTCTGGTCGACCGAGATCACCGAACCGAGCGCCGCCCTCACCGACGCCCCCTACCCCTGTGTGCTGAAGCCGCGCGAGGGCGTCGCCAGCGAGGACGTCGTCCTCGTCGACGGACCGGAGGAGCTGGCCACCCGCGCCAAGGAGATCTTCGCGCGCCGCCCGGACGCGGTCCTCGTCGTGGAGGAGTACCTCCCCGGCGAGCTCCACACCCTGGAGACCCTCGGCGACGGGCAGGTCCGGCACGTCCTGGGCGGCTTCCACACCGAGCTGTCGCCCCCGCCGTACTTCATCGAGGAACGCCTCACCTTCGTCCCGGCCCACCCCGAGGCGGTGGTCTCCCAGGTCCTCGCCCAACTGGACGCGCTGGGTGTCGGGTTCGGCGCCTGCCACACGGAGTTCGTGGTGCACGAGGGCCGGGCGCGGATCATCGAGGTCAACTACCGGGCCATCGGCGACCAGTGCGACCTGCTGCTGGCCCGGCTCCTGGAGATCCCCCTCTTCGAGCACATCCTCCGCACCCATCTGGGCGAGCCGCTCCCCGCGGACCTCGGCACCCGCCGCGACGGAGCCGCCCGCCTGGAGTACCCGTGCGCCGACCGCGCCGGCCTCCTCACCGAAGCCCCGCCCGCCACCGAACTCGCCGTGGACGGCGTTCACCTGACGTACCGTCCGCTACGGCCGACCGGGGAGCGGCACGAGCTGTACCGCACCAACCGCGACTACCTCGGTGTGCTGCGCGCCACCGGCACCGACCAGCCGACGGTGGACCGGGTGACGGCCGACTTCCTGGCGGGCCTGCGCTGGGAGATCCAGCCGTGACGGCCGACACGATCCGGGCCGAAGCGACCTGTGACGCACAGCTGCTGACCCGTGTCCTCAGCGCTCTCCTCCGCGAGGACGTCGTGGGCCTGCGCACCCGCAGCAGCCTCGTCGAACGCCCGGACGGCCCCTGGCTGCGGCTGCCCGCCGAGGGCGACGCGCTCCTGCTGCCCGTCGTCGAGGACGGCTTCCAGTGCGAGTACGCGGCCCGACTGCCCCTGCTGGTCCGCGAGTCGGACGGCAGGGAGCTCAGCTCGTACGACACCGTCCTCACCGCGCTGCGCGCGCTCGCCGACCCCGTCGACCATGAGGGCTACGACGCCTTCGCCGAGGAGTGCCGGCAGACGCTGGCCACCATGCGGCTGCACGCGACCTCACCGGTCGGCTTCGGCACGGACTCCACCCGGTGGCCGCCGCTCGCGTACGACGCCCTCGCCGCCCGCCTCGACCATCCCGTGTATCCCACGGCACGCGGACGCGCAGGGCTCACCGAGGATGAACTGCGCGCCTACGCACCGGAGTTCCGCCCGTCCTTCGCCCTGCGCTGGCTGGCCCTGCCCCGCGAGTCCGTCACCGTCGCCGGCACGCTCCCGAAGTTCTGGCCCAGTTGCGGCGACCTCGGGCTGGCGGCGGCCGAGGGCACCCATCTGCCCCTGCCGGTCCACCCGTTGACCGTGAACGCCCTGCGGGAGGCGGGGCTTCCCGAGGGTGCCCTGTTCGCCGAGCGCACGCACCTCGACGTCGTACCGACCCTGTCGATGCGCACGGTGGCCGTGGACGACACGCACCATCTCAAACTCCCCCTCGCCACCTCCACGTTGGGCCTGCGCAACAAGCGGTCCGTCAAGCCCGGCACCCTCGTCGACGGCGCGGCGGGACAGCGGCTCGTCGAGGCCGTGCTCGCCCGTGAACCCCGGTTCCGGGACACGATCCTGCACGCCGACGAGACCACGTACGCCCATGCCGGGCACGAGTTGCTGGCCGTGCTCTGCCGCCGCTTCCCGGCCGGCCTTGACGGCGCCGAGGTCGTACCGCTGGCCGCCCTGCTCGCCGAAGCGCCCGACGGGCGGCTGGTCCTCGACCAGCTGGCCGACCGCTTCCACGGTGGCGATCCGCTCGCCCTCCTCGACGCCTTCCTGACGCTGCTCTTCGACTGGCAGACCACGCTGTTCGGGTACGGCATCGCGCTGGAGTCGCACCAGCAGAACATCTCGCTGGTGCTGCAGCCGGGACGTCTGCGGCTGCTGTTCAAGGACGACGACGGGCCGCGGATCAACCCCGAACGGCTGGGTGCGGTCCTGCCCGGCCCGTGGGGTTTCGACGACGCCCGGACCCATGTCACCGGCGACGGTCCGGTGGCCGACGTGTTCGCCACGATCACCGTCCATCTGTGCGCGGGCGCCTACGCGTTCGGGCTGCCGCGGCAGCGCCGGGCCGTGCTGGATCTCGTACGGGACCGGCTGACGGAGGCGGTGGACCGGCTCGGCGGTGACGCCGGGGAGGTGCTGCGGGCCCGGGTGCTGCGGGCGCCCCGGCTGCCGGTCAAGGCGATGGTCACGGCCGGGACGCTGCTGTCCAAGGAGCGTTCGGGCGCCACCGACGTCAACAAGCACTACACCACCGGACCCAACTACCTGCTCCCGGACGGGGATCCGGCATGAGCGCCGCGCAGACCGTCCGAGTGCCGCGCGGCGGCTTCGGGCGGGGCCAGGTGCACGCCGTGGCGGGCTGCTACTTCGTGGCGTCCTTCGCGGCCCTCGGTCTGCCGCCGTATCTCACCGAGATCCTCCCGGAGTTGGGCGACCGCCAGGCCCGCTGGGCGGGGGTGCTGTATGTCGTGCCGACCCTGTTCGGCGCGCTGGCGGCCCCGCTGTGGGGGCGGCTCGCCGACCGCTACGGACGCAAACGGCTGCTGCTGCGGGCCCAGTTGGGGCTCACCGTCGCCTTCCTGCTGGCCGGCTGGGCCGACTCGCTGGCGACCTTCACGCTGGCGCTCGTCCTCCAGGGCGTCCTGGGCGGCACGTTCGCCGCCTCCAACGGATATCTGGGCGCGGCCCTGGAGGGCCCGGCCCTGTCCAAGGCGCTCACCCTGATGCAGGGCAGCGCCCGGGCGGCGCTGGTGGTGGCGCCGATCGTGGTCGGCACGCTGTCCGGCTGGCTGTCGCCGCACCGCCAGTACGCGCTGCTCGCCGTACTGCCGCTGACGGCCGCGCTGCTGCTCGCGGCCCTTCCGGAACCGGGGGCCGCCGAGCACCGGGAGACCGACACCGTCGCCCCTCCCCAGACGGCTCCCGTCCTCTCGCTCCGGGCCCTGTACACACTGGAGTTCGCGTTCGTGTTCTCCACCGTCATCTCCTTCCCGTACCTCATCGCGCTGGTCGACGCCCGGCTGCCGGGCACCTCGCCCACGCTGTCCGGCGTGCTCTTCGCCCTCCCCCACCTGTGCTATCTGGTGGGCGCGCTGGCCGTGCACGCCGCCTTCCGGGACCGCCCCCGGGCCGGGATCGTGCTCGGGTTCGCCCTCATCGCTCTCGGTCTCGCCGGGCACGGCCTCGCCGCGCACCTGCCCGCACTGATCGCCGTACGGCTGCTGCTCGGCGCCGGTCTCACCCTCGGCCTGGTGTGCCTGCAAGTGCTGGCCGCGGAGTGCGCCAGAGGGCGGGCGCCCGGCGGCATGTTCGGTTCCCTCGAGTTCTTCTCCAAGGCCGGCGCGGTCGTCGCGGGCCTCGCCGCCGCCGCGGGCAGCGCCTGCTTCGGCCCGGCCGCTCCCGTGCTGACCGGCGCCGCCGCGGCCGCCGTCACCGCCGTGGCGGCCCTCCCTCTCCTCCATGACCCCCCGCTCGGAGCCGCTGATGCCCCCCGGCTCGCCCCCCACTCCCCGCAGCGCACCGCCCTGCCCACGGCCGACGAGGTGGTGGCCCACACGCTCCTGAACTGTCTGCTGCGCGAGTGTCCGGGCCGGAACGCCAGAGTGTCGTCGCCGACGGCACGCTCCTGCTCCGGCTGCCGCGCCGCGGGGTCCTGCTGCGCGTCGCCCTGCGCCGCACCTCGCTCCTCGGCGCGCACCGCTTCACCGGGCCCGTCCACGAACAGCGTGGCACCGACTGGGCCGAGGTGGACTGGCGGCGTCTCGCCGAGTACACGCGCGACGAGCTGTCGCTGCGCAGCGGCGTGCCCAACGAGGAGTTCCTGGAACAGGTCGCCTCCAGCCACGCCTCCGTGACGACCGCGCTCACCACGCCGAGTACCTCGGCGACCGACGCCTACCTCGCCTCCGAGCAGTCCCTGTTGTTCGGCCACCGCTTCCACCCCACCCCCAAGGCCCGCACCGGCGACCCGCACGCCTGGTCCGCGTACGCGCCGGAGGCCGGGGCGGTCTTCCCGCTGCGGCACCTCGCCGTGCGCGAGCACCTGATCGCCGAGGAGGCCGCCGACCCGTCGGCCGTGGCCCCTCTGGACCGTCCGCGCGCCGACGTCCCGGACGGCTACCGGCTGCTGCCCGCCCACCCCTGGCAGTACGAGACGCTGCGCGACCATCCGATCCTGCGCGCGGCCCTCGGACGCGGCGACGTCCTCGACCTCGGGCCGGGCGGCCGGCCGTTCGCGGCCACGGCGTCCGTGCGCACGCTGTACGACGGGGAGACCTTCCTCAAGTTCAGCCTGAACGTGCGGATCACCAACTGCCTGCGCAAGAACAGTACTTACGAGCTGTCGGGCGCCGTCGCCCTGACCCGTGCGCTCGCCCCGGCCCTGGCCGACCTCGCCCGCCGCTTCCCCGGCAGCGCCGTGCTCCGTGAGCCCGCCTACCGCACCCTCGCCCTGCCGGGCCCCGACGGCACCCCGGACCGGGAGCTGTTCGAGGGTTTCGGCGTCATCGTCCGCGAGGGGCTGCCCGCACGCCTCGCGCCCGGCACCACCCCGCTGCTGGCCGCCGCGGTGGCCGACGAGTACCCGACCAGCGCCGCGCAGATCTCCCGGCTCCTCGGCACCCCGGACGCCCGCGCGGCCCTCGACTGGTGGTCGGCCTATCTCGACCTGCTGATCCCACCGGTCCTGGCCGCCTACTTCGACCACGGCCTGGTCCTGGAACCCCACCTGCAGAACGTCCTGGTCTGCGTGGACCGTACCGGCCTGCCCGCCCAGGTCCTCTTCCGCGACCTGGAGGGCACCAAGCTGATCCCCGAGCACCACGCCGACACCCTGGCCGCGCTGCCGCCCGAGGTCGCGACGCCGATGACGTACGACGCGCAGCGGGGCTGGGACCGGGTCGTCTACTGCCTGCTGGTCAATCATGTGGCCGAGCTGCTCGCCGCCCTCGCCGACCTGCACCCGCGGGCGGAGGCCGCGCTGTGGCACCGGGTGCGGGCGACGCTCCGGGCCTACGCGGACCGCCACGGCTGCCCGCCCCGCCTGGCCGCCCTCCTCGCCGGCGTCCCGCTGCCCGCGAAGGCCAACCTGCTCACCCGCTGGGAGCGCAAGGCCGACCGCGAGGCCGGGTACGTCCGCCTGCCGTCCCCGCTCGCCGAGGACATCCTGACCGGGAGCACCCGATGACTACGACACGCACGGTCCACGACCATGTCCGGTCCTTGCCCGCCGGCGAACTCCCCGCCTACGTCTACGACTTGGCGGCCCTCCGCGCCCACGCCGCGGCCGTCCGGGACGCGCTCCCCGAGCGCGTGGAGCTCTACTACGCGGCCAAGGCCAACCCCGAGCCGGAGATCCTCGCCGCACTCGGTCCGTACGTCGACGGCTACGAGGTCTCCTCGGGCGGCGAACTCGCCCACGTCGCCCAGGCCGTGCCGGGCCGCCCGCTGGCCTTCGGCGGGCCCGGCAAGACGCCGGACGAGGTGACGGGGGCCCTGGAGCGGGGAGTCGACCGCTTCCACGTCGAGAGCGCCTACGAGCTGCGGATGCTGGGCGAGCTGGCGCGGCGCAGCGGACGGCGGGTCGCGGTGCTGCCGCGCGTCAACCTCCCGCTCTCGGACGGCTCGCTGGCGGGCAGCTCACTGGCGATGGGCGGGCGCCCGACTCCGTTCGGCATGGACCCGGACGAGGCCGCCGAGGTGGTACGCGCTCTCGCCGACGGCGCCTACCCGTACCTCGAACTCCGAGGCGTCCACGCCCACTTGGCGAGCGGCCTGGAGGCTCCCGACCTCCTCGCTGCGGCCGCGGCCGTGGTCGCCTGGGCCACCGGCCTCGGTGTCCCGCTCGCCGAGGTCAACGTCGGCGGCGGCATGCACGTCGACTACGCCGACCCCGGGCGCCGCTTCGACTGGGCGGCATACGGCGGCGGGCTCGCCCGACTCGCCGCGAGGCACCCGGAGTTGACGCTGCGGATCGAGCCGGGGCGGGCGCTGACGGCGTACTGCGGCTGGTACGCCACGGAGGTGCTGGACGTGAAGCGCAGCCACGGCGAGGAGTTCGCCGTGGTCCGGGGCGGCACCCACCACCTGCGGACCCCGGCGACGAAGGGACACGACCAGCCCTGCTCCGTCCTCCCGGTCGAGGCGTGGCCGCATCCCTGGCCACGCCCCGCCGCCGAGGGCCAACAGGTCACGTTGGCCGGGCAGTTGTGCACACCGAAGGACACCCTCGCCCGTCGGGTGCCCGCCGCCGGGCTGCGGGCCGGTGACCGGGTGCTGTTCTCGCTGGCGGGCGCCTACGCCTGGAACATCTCCCACCACGACTTCCTGATGCACCCGCGGCCCGGCTTCCACTTCCTGGACGCCGGGCCGGAGCAGGACCGCTAGAAGGGGTAGTGCGCCTGCTGGGTGGCGATGGTCACCCAGCGGGTGTTGGAGAAGGCCTCGATGCCCCAGCGGCCACCGAAGCGGCCGTACCCGGAGGCCTTGAAGCCGCCGAAGGGGGCCTGCGGCTCGTCGGCCACCGACTGGTCGTTGATGTGCACGATGCCGGTGCGGATCCGGCGCGCGACCGCGAGGCCGTGGGTGGCGTTCTCGGTGATGATGCCGCAGGTCAGGCCGTTGTCGGTGTCGTTGGCGACGGCCACGGCGGTGGCGTCGTCGGCGAACGTCTCCACCACGCACACCGGCCCGAACGCCTCCGCGTGATAGAGCTCGGCGTCCTTCGGCACGTCCGTGAGCACGGTCGCCGGGTGGACCGCGCCGTCCGGCTTGCCGCCGCCGGTGAGGACCTTCGCGCCCTTGGCGACCGCGTCCTCGACCAGCCCGGCCACGCGCTGCGCGGCGGAGGCGGCGACCAGCGGGCCGACCACGGTGTGCGGGTCGGAGGGGTCGCCGGCCTGGAGCGAGGCGGCCTTGGCGGTGAACTTGCGGGTGAACTCCTCGGCGAGGGACTCGTGGACGAGGATGCGGTCGCCGGACATGCAGATCTGCCCGGCGTTCATGAACACGCTGAAGGTGACGGCATCGACGGCGTAGTCCACGTCCGCGTCGGACAGTACGATCACCGCGTTCTTGCCACCCAACTCCAGGACGGCGGGCTTGAGATGACGTGCCGCGTGCTCGCCGATGATGCGGCCCACGTTGGTGGAGCCGGTGAAGTTCACGGCCCGGACCCGCTCGTCGGCTATCAGGGCCTCGGCGATCTCGGCGGCGTCCGCCCGGTCGTTGGTGATGACGTTCAGCACGCCGTCCGGCAGTCCGGCTTCGCGCAGCACGTCGGCCACGAACAGCGCGCAGGCTATGGGCGCGTCCTCGCTCGCCTTGACGACGACCGTGTTGCCCGCGGCCAGCGGCGCCGCGACCGCGCGTACGCCGAGGATGACCGGCGCGTTCCAGGGCGCGAACGCGGCGACCACGCCCACCGGTTCACGCACCGCGAGACCGAGCGCGCCCTGCTCCTGTGCGGTGAGCACCTCGCCGCGCGGGGCCGTCACGGCGGCCGCCGACTCGCGCAGCATGTTGGCGGCGAGCGCCACGTTGAAGTACGCCCACGGCCGGGTGCCGCCGGCCTCGCCGGCCATGAGCTCGGCGACCTGGTCGCCCTTGCTCTCCAGCAGGTCGGCCGCCTTCAGCAGGATCGCGCGCCGGGCGAAGGGGGCCAGCGCCGCCCACTCCTCGAACGCCGCGTCGGCCGCGTCCACGGCCCGCCGCACGTCCTCGGGGCCCGCCGCCGCGACGGTCGCGTACACCTCCCCGGTGTAGGGGTTGAGGTCCTCGGCCGTGCGGCCGGAGGCGGCGGGGACATCCTTGCCGCCGATGAGGAGTTCACGGGTGATGGGCATGATGCGGACCTCTTCGTTCGCCACCGATATGTGCGCATTGCGTGAATATGTTCGCCACGTGAAACAAGATTCACCTGCTCACCGCATGCTCCGCGCGCCCCCCGGGCCATGTCAAGGGCCGCCCGGATGCCCGGACGGCCCTTGGTGTGGACGTGCGCGTACGACTCCGTACGCGGATCAGACGACTACTGGATACCCGGCAGCAGCCCGGTGACCGGGGCGGCCAGGTCGGTGATCTGGGTCAGCTGGTTGAGGTCGTTCAGACGGTTGAGCTGGGCCAGCTGCTCGGACGGGCGCGGGATCTCGGCCTTGCGCTCCGCGGGGATGTCGCTCACGGACAGTGAGTCGAGCGTGGCGATCGGGCTGAGCTGGGCGGCGTCGGCGTCCGCGGGGGCCGCGCTCGTCATCGGGGCGGCGAGGCCGGTGACACCGGCGGCGAGACCGACGACGGCGACGATACGTCGAGTGGAGATCATGTCGTGAGCAACGCCGGCACGCGCGGCGCGGACACGGGTGCCGGGCGGCTCTCACCCGTCAGGCGCAGTGCCCGGGTTGCGCTTGCCGAGACCGGCGGGGCGGAGGAGTCTCGAAGGTGAGACCCGGGCGGCCCCTCCCCTCGGGCCGCGGGCCTCACAGGAGGTCATCATGGGCGCGTTCAGCACGGAGACATTGCGTCAGGGCATCGAGGGAGACAAGGCCGCGAATCTGCTGTCGCTCTACGCGGACGACGCGGAGCTGCGCATCGTGGACCGCAACACCCAGCCCAGCAATCCACGGGTCCTGCACGGCCGGAGCGAGATCGGCGAGCTTCTGGAGGACGTCTACAGCCGCGACATCAAGGCGCACAAGCTGGAGAAGTGCATCATGCAGGGCGACCAGGTCGCGTACACGGAGTCCTGCGAGTACTCGGACGGGGTCCGGGTCTTCGCCGAATCCATGATCACGCTGCGGGACGGCAAGATCGCCGAACAGATCATGCTCCAGGCATGGGACGAGTAGGGAGAAGTCTGCCGAAGGTCCAGATCACGTCCCGGTTGACCTGGACCTTCTCGGCGCGTGCGGGCCTCGGCCGGTCGTTCCCGGTGCGCTCCCGGCGCACCCTGCCGGCCGCGACGGCGGCCCGGCTGGCGTCCGCCGCACTGCTGCGGTCGGCGCTACGACGGACCCGGCCCCGCGCGCTCCCCCCCGACCCCGCACCGCCGGATCAGGAGGCGCCGGGGTTAGTCTGGGGGCGGGCCGTGACTGGCGCTGAGGTGGAGCACCACCGGGGAGCGGCCCGTACGACATGAAGCCGTGCGCCTGGGCGAACCCGACTGTCAGCCCAGGAGTGGATCATGACCCAGGCACGTCTCATAGACGGCACCGCGCTCGCCCGACGCATCGTCGAGGACACCGCCGAGCGCGCCGCCGACCTCACCGCACGCACCGGCACGACGCCGTGTCTCGCGACCGTACTGGTCGGTGCGGACCCCGCCTCCGTGACGTACGTCCGGATGAAGCAGAACCGTTCCCGCAAGGCCGGGATCGCCTCCCGGCACGTGGAGCTGCCCGCGGCGACCACGACCGAGGAACTGGTGAGCACGCTCCGGCAGCTCTCCGCCGACCCCGCCGTGCACGGCATCCTGCTCCAGCACCCCATGGGCGCCCACATCGACGAGCGGGCCGCGTTCGAGGCGATCGCCCCCGAGAAGGACGTCGACGGCGTCACCTTCGCCTCGTTCGCGACGATGAGCTTCGGGCTGCCGGGCTTCGTGTCCTGCACGCCCGGCGGCATCATGCGGCTCCTCGACGCCTACGACGTCGACCCGTCCGGCAAGCGGGCCGTGGTCGTCGGCCGCAGCGCGATCCTCGGCAAGCCCGCCGGCATGCTGCTGCTCGCCCGGGACGCGACGGTGACGTACTGCCACTCCCGTACGGCGGACCTGTCGGCGGCCGTACGGGAGGCGGACATCGTGGTCGCCGCCGTGGGCCGGCCGAAGCTCATCAAGGGCCAGGACATCAAGCCCGGCGCGGTCGTGATCGACGCCGGCTACAACCCGGGCAACATCGGCGACGTCGACTTCGACTCCGCGGTGGAACGGGCCTCCCTGATCACCCCGGTGCCGGGCGGCGTCGGTCCGATGACGATCGCGACACTGCTGGAGCAGACGGTGGACGCGGCCGCCCGGCAGCTCGGGGTGGGTCAGCCCGTCCAGGCGCTGTAGTCCATGACGTCACCGGCTTTCACGCCGTACTCGGGCTCCGCCTTCGTGAAGGTGGTCTCCAGGCCGAGTACGCGCCGGTGGCCGGGTCCATGATCAGCATGCGGCGGGTGCCGGACTGCTCGTACACGTACGCCTGTCCGCGCCGCCCCAGCCGGTCCGTCACCTGCCCCACCGGCTTCAACCCGTCGGTGCCCGCGAGCAGTTGGGCCAGCGCGGCCGTCTCGCGGGCGCCGAGGTGCCAGGTGTCGAGCACGTAGTCCACGGCGTCCAGGAGTTCGCCCGTGTCCAGCGGGGTCTTGCTGTACGCGGCCTCCTGGAGATAGGCGCGCAGCCGGGCCACGTCGTGCGGGGGCGGGGACTGCGGCGGGGCGTCGCTCCAACTGGGCGGGTACGTCCGGGTGGTGCGGTGCCGGCCGTCGTCGACGGTCTCCGTGTGGCTGTCGTCGGCGTTCCAGCGGACGATGCGTTCCTCGGGGTAGGTGATCGGCGGCGTGTCGTCACTCATGCCGAGGCTCCAGGTCCGCACGTGGGTGCCCTTGCGGAGCACGGCCGAACCGTCCGCCGCCCGCGCCCGCTCCGCCAGGGTCTCCAGGGGTACGGGGGTGGAGTCGGCCCGTACGACCAGCGGGCGGGGGCGCGGCGGCCGCCGGGGGCGGTGGTCTGGGCCGGTGAACAGCAGGGCCGAGACCAGCGCGGCGACGACTCCGCCGGCCGCCAGCCCCCAGTACAGCCGGGGGCGGCGGGCGGTCCGCTGCCGCAGCAGCGCGTCGAGCCGGCGCTCGGCGTGGTGGTCGAGGGGGCCGTCGCCGTAGTGGGGGCCGTCGGTGGGCACGGGGTTGGCGCGGCGCAGGAGGTCGAGTTCGTCAGCCATGGCCGTTCTCCTTCACAGCGGCGGTGGTCGTGGGGCACATCCGGTCGATCTCGGCTCTCAGCCGGCGCCGGGCCCGGTGCAGCCGCATCGACGCGGCGCGGCGGCCGCAGCCGAGGACGACGGCGACCTCCTCGATGCCGAGTTCCTCCCACGCGGTGAGCCGCAGCACCTCCCGGTCGGCCGGGGAGAGCCGGGCGAGGGCGTCGTGCACCCAGGCGCCGGGGGTCTCCGCTTCCGGGCCCTCCTCGATGTGCCGCCCGTGTGCCGTGTCGTCGTTGCCCAGCCGGTCCACCAGGCGCCGCCGGCGCCCGTGTCCGCGTACCGCGTTGGCCAGGCAGTTGCGTGCCACGCCGTACAACCAGGGCAGCGGGGCCGGCGGCAGGTCGGCGCGGCGTCGCCAGGCGACGGTGAACACCTCCGCCACCACTTCCTCCACCTCGCTCGGCCGCCCGTCCAGTCGCCGCGCGACATAGCGGCTGACCGCCCAGTAGTGCTCGCGATAGGCAGCGGCGAAGTCGTCGTCGTTGCTCATGTTCCGTTCGTGTCCGGCACCCTCGGGATCGTCACAGCCGTCCTCGGTGATTCTCCTCGCCTCCCCGAGGTGTGACGTCCGGGCGGGGCGCGGACACAGGCGGGGCATGAGACACCTGAAGTGGCTGACGACCACGGATCACAAGACGATCGGGACGCTGTACCTCGTCACGTCGTTCGCGTTCTTCTGCATCGGTGGCGTTATGGCGCTGCTCATGCGCGCCGAGCTCGCCCGGCCTGGTCTGCAGATCATGTCGAACGAGCAGTTCAACCAGGCGTTCACGATGCACGGCACGATCATGCTGCTGATGTTCGCGACGCCGCTGTTCGCCGGCTTCGCGAACTGGATCATGCCGCTCCAGATCGGCGCCCCCGACGTCGCCTTCCCCCGCCTGAACATGTTCGCCTACTGGCTGTACCTGTTCGGCTCGCTCATCGCGGTCGGCGGCTTCCTCACCCCGCAGGGCGCGGCCGACTTCGGCTGGTTCGCCTACAGCCCGCTCTCCGACGCCGTCCGCAGCCCGGGTGTCGGCGCCGACATGTGGATCATGGGTCTGGCCTTCTCCGGCTTCGGCACCATCCTCGGCTCGGTCAACTTCATCACCACCATCATCTGCATGCGCGCGCCGGGCATGACCATGTTCCGCATGCCGATCTTCGTGTGGAACGTGCTGCTGACCGCCGTCCTGGTCCTGCTCGCCTTCCCGGTCCTCGCGGCCGCGCTGTTCGCGCTGGAGGCGGACCGCAAGTTCGGCGCCCACGTCTTCGACGCCGCCAACGGCGGGGCCCTGCTGTGGCAACACCTCTTCTGGTTCTTCGGCCATCCAGAGGTGTACATCATCGCGCTGCCGTTCTTCGGCATCATCTCCGAGGTCATCCCGGTCTTCTCCCGCAAGCCGATGTTCGGCTACATGGGCCTGATCGGCGCCACGATCGCGATCGCCGGCCTGTCCGTGACGGTGTGGGCCCACCACATGTACGTCACCGGCGGTGTGCTGCTGCCGTTCTTCTCCTTCATGACGTTCCTCATCGCCGTTCCGACGGGCGTGAAGTTCTTCAACTGGATCGGCACGATGTGGAAGGGCTCGCTGTCCTTCGAGACCCCGATGCTCTGGGCAACCGGCTTCCTGGTCACGTTCGTCTTCGGTGGCCTGACGGGCGTGATGCTCGCGTCGCCGCCCCTCGACTTCGCGGTCTCCGACTCCTACTTCGTCGTCGCCCACTTCCATTACGTCGTCTTCGGGACGGTCGTCTTCGCGATGTTCTCCGGCTTCCACTTCTGGTGGCCGAAGTTCACCGGCAGGATGCTCGACGAGCGCCTCGGCAAGATCACGTTCTGGACGCTGTTCATCGGCTTCCACGGCACGTTCCTCGTCCAGCACTGGCTGGGGGTGAACGGCATGCAGCGCCGGATTCCGGACTATCTGGCGGTGGAGGGCCTGACACCCCTCAACACCCTGTCGAGCATCTTCTCGCTCGTGCTCGGCGCCTCGCTCCTGCCCTTCTTCTACAACATCTGGAAGACGGCCAAGTACGGCACACCGGTCACGACCGACGACCCCTGGGGCTACGGCCGCTCCCTGGAGTGGGCGACCAGCTGTCCCCCGCCGCGGCACAACTTCCTCACCCTGCCCCGTGTCCGCAGTGAGTCCCCCGCGTACGACATGCACCACGCCCCGGCACCGGAGTTGACGGCACAGTGACGTTCTTCAACGACATCGAGGGCCATCTGCTGCTCGCCGCCACCCGGCAGGAAGGCCGCACGGCCGCCGAGCGGTTCACCGCACCCCTGCACTGGCTGACGGACAGTCAGCGGACCGAGCTGGAGCATCGCTTCGAGGCGGAGTACCTCGCACTCGCCCGCACCTCCTGGCAGCGCACGGCAGTGCGGGCGGCGAGTCTGCGGGACGAGTACGAGGCGAGGTACCGGACGCTGCGCCGACGACTGCTGGCGGGTCTGCTGCTCACCTGCGCGGCGGTCGTCGGCGCCTTCGCCTTCTGTCCGCGCTAGTTCTGCGTCCACTTCTGGTTGCTCTGGCCGTTGCACGTCCACAGCACCATCAGCGTGCCGTTCGCCGTGGCGGCGTTGTAGGCGTCGAGGCACAGACCGGCGTTGACGTTGGTGATGGTGCCGTCGCTGTTGACGTTCCACTTCTGGTTGTTCTGGCCGTTGCAGGTCCAGATGATGACCTTGGTGCCGTTGGAGGTCCCGCTGTTGTCGGCGTCGAGGCACTTGTTGCCGTACACGACGAGTTCCTTGCGGGAGGTGTACGTCCACTGCTGGTTCTGGCCGCCGTTGCAGTCCCAGAGCTCGGCCTGGGTGCCGTTGGTGAGGGTGTTGTCGAAGACGTCGAGGCAGCGGCCGGAGCCGCTCCCCGTCACCAGGGTGCTGTTCGCGCCGGGCAGCGGGCGGACGGTGATGTCGGCGAGCGTGGGCGCGCCCGTGAAGGTCAGCGTGTTCGAGGAGCCCTTGGACAGGCCGGCCATGACCGAGATCGTGCCCTGGGAGGCTCCGGTGGGCGGGAAGGAGACGGTCGTCGAGCCCTGGCCGTTGACCTTGAGGGTGGCGGTGCGGGCACTGGAGGTGTTGTTGGTGTAAGCGACGTCGACGGTCTTGATCCCGGTGCTTCCGGCGGCCACACCGGTGAAGCTCGCCGTGCCGGTGTAGGTGGTGGCCGGCTGCTCGGTGCCGCCGGTGACCGTCAGCATCACGGAGCCGCCCGCCGGGACACTGGTGGTGTAACTCGTGCCGTACGAGCCGAGGTCGGCGCGGGCCCACAGGTCACGGACGGTGGCGTTCGCGTTGGTGAGACCGAGGTCGGACCAGCGGACGGTGATGTTGTGCGCGGCGGAGGTGCGGTTCATCAGCACGACGGCACGGTTGCCCTGGCCGGACAGGACCTTGCCGTACACCTGAAGGCCTGCGGTGTCCTCGGCGACCTTGACGCCCTGGAGGCCGCGCGCGTCCTGGTCGACGGCGATGACCTCGGGGTTCTTGAGGATGTTCGCCGTCTCGGTGGACATGGTGGCCAGGTTGTTGCCGGCCAGGAGGGGTGCGCCGGAGAGGGCCCACAGGTTCATGTGGGTGCGGTTCTGGGCGGCGGTGAAGCCGGACATGCCGACCATCAGCATGTCGGGGTCGTTGTAGTAGCCGGTGTGCTGGGCGAGCGGGTGCAGTCCCTGGTCGAAGTTGGACAGCATGTTCGTCTGGGACGGGCTGTTGCCCCAGAAGATGATGTCGGTGCTGGTCCGGTACATCGGCGCGAGCCCGGGGGCCCAGTTCCAGGGGTTCTGGTTGCCCCAGTTGCAGATCGAGAGGGTGAGCGGACGTCCGGTGGCGGCCGTCGCCCTGGCCACCGCGTCGCTGATCGACTTGTACGTCGTCGCCGCGTCGAGGCCTTCCGCGTCACCGCCGCACCAGTCGACCTTCACGAAGTCGAAGCCCCACTGCGAGAACTGGAGCATGTCCTGGTCGTAGTAGCCCTCGCTGCCGGAACCGGGGGCCGCGGGGCGGCCGGTCGGGTAGTAATAGCCACAGCCGTCCTTGCCGGCGTCGGTGTAGATGCCCGCCTTCAGGCCCTTGCTGTGGATGTAGTCGGCGATGGCCTTCATGCCGCCGGGCCACTCGGACTCGTCGACGGTGATGTTCCCGGCGTTGTCCCGGGTGCCCTGCCACCATCCCTCGTCGATGTTGATGTACCTGTAGCCCGCGTCGGGCAGCCCCGCCGCCACGAACGCGTCGACCTGCTGCTCGATCACGTCGTGGTCGATGGCGGCGGCGAAGCTGTTCCAGGAGGCCCAGCCCATCGGCGCGGCGGGCACGGCGATCTGCCGGCTCGTCGCCGCCTGGGCCGGGGCGGGCTGGGCGAAGAGCAGGGCGGCGGTGGCGGTCAGAGCGAGCACGACGGCGCGTACGACGGCGGATCCGGTACGGCGTACGCGCCGCCGCGGGGCGTGCGGGGTGCGGGAAACATGCGGCTCCTTCGGAGGGGAGGAACGCTCGGCCCGGTCGATATATAGAACAAGGACCGGAGAGTCGAACGTATCGCGCGCCGAAAGTAGAGCGGCGGGAGTCGGAAGTCAACGGCTGTGACAGGCGTGAACTCGCCCTTTCGCACGGGTCGTTCACCCCTCGCGGGCCGCGTTCCCGACATACTGACGCTCGTGCGCGTAGCAATCATGACGGCGGGTTCGCGGGGCGACGTGGCCCCCTTCACCGGGCTCGGGCACGGCCTGCTGCGGGCCGGGCACGAGGTCACCCTGGTCACGCACGGCTCCTTCGAGCCGCTGGTGGCAGGCTCGGGGCTCGGCTTCCACGCCCTGCCGGTGGACCCGCGGACGGTTCTGGAGTCCGAGCGCGGGAAAGGCCTGCACCGCAGTGCCACCGGCCCCGGCAAGCTACTGCGAGCGGTCACGATGGCACGGGCACTGGCGGGCACGATGGCCGACGACCTGGTGGCGGCGGCCCGCGCCGCCGACGCACTCCTCCTGTCGGCCTCCCTCGCTCCCCTCGGCCACACCATCGGGGAGGGCCTCTCCCTGCCGACCCTCGGCCTCAGCCTCCAACCGGTGGCCGGGACAAGGGAGTTCGCCCCGCCCATGCTCGGCGGCGGCTCCTGGGGCACGCTCGGCAACCGGCTGGCCGGACACGGCGTGAGCATGGCCATCGAGCACGTCTTCTCGTCGGTGGTCCCTGAGGTGCGCACCCGACTGGGCCTGGGACAGGTGCGCAGCGGCACGGCGCTGCGCCGCCGGGAGCGCCGCAACTGGCCCGTCCAGCACGGCTTCAGCCCACTGGTGGTGGCCCGGCCCCACGACTGGCGGCCCGGTCTGGACATCGCGGGCTACTGGTGGCCGTACGACGTCTCGACCGAACTCCCGTCAGATGTACGGGACTTCCTGGACGCGGGCCAGCCCCCGGTCTTCGTCGGCCTCGGCAGCGCCACCGTTCCCGACCCCGAACGCCTCAGCACCGAGATCGTGCGGGCACTGCGGCGGGCGGGGCTGCGTGGGGTGTTCCAGCAGGGCTGGGCCGGGCTCGCAGCCGACGGCGAGGACATGCTGACCGTCGGCGAGATCGCCCACTCGGTGCTCTTCCCGCACATGGCCGCGGTCGTCCATCACGCGGGGGCGGGAACGACGGGAGCGGGGCTGAGGGCCGGGGTGCCCGCGGTGCCGGTACCGATCCAGTTCGACGCGGGGTTCTGGTCGGAGCGGCTGGTCTCGCTGGGCGTGGCCCCGACGACGGTACCGCTCCGCCGCCTCACCACGGACAGACTGGCGTCGGCCTTGACGGCGATCGCGCGAGACGCCGGGTATCGGGAGCGAGCGCGAGAGCTGGGGGCACGCATTCGCAAGGAGGACGGGGTAGCCCCTGTGCTGGAGGCCGTGAACTGCCTGAGTGGGTGAGCAACAACGCCCTACAGGGGCGCGGGGGAACTGCGCGACCAGCCCCCACGGCGCCGCACAAGAAATCAGTCCCCCCACCCCACGGGCCGCAAGATCGCCAACAACTGCCGCACCAACTCCTCCACCACCTCGTCCAGCGAGGCATCAACCCACCCCGAACTCCAGTCATGGAGCAACCCATTGACGGCCCCGATGAACGCCGTCGCCGGCAGCCGATAGTCCCGAGGCACCGCCTCCCCCCGCACCACCGCCTCCCCCGCCTCCGCACACACCAGATCCACCCACTGCGCGCGCCGGGCCAGCCGTTGTTCCTCCATCCGCGAGCTGACCCCGATGATCTCGACGAACGTGATCCGGATCCGGCGCGGGTCACTGGTGACGTTCGCGGCGTACGCCCGGAAGATCGCGGCGACCCGCTCGGCCAGCGGCAGCGCCTCCGACTCGGCCACCGCCGCCACCACCGCCTCCTCCGCCCAGCCGTTGACCTGTAGGTGCAGCGCGGCGAGGACGTCCTCCAGCGTGCGGAACTCCTCGTAGAACTGCCGCGTGGACAGCCCCGCGGCCTCACTCAGCGCGGCCACCGTCGTGTTGCGGTAGCCCGGCGTGCCGCCGAACAGTTCCAGCGCGGCGTCCAGGAAACGGCGGCGCCGTTCGGCCTGCCGTTCCTCCGCGGTCTTGCCGCCGTAGCGGCCGGTCGGCGCCTTGAGCCTGCCCGCCACGGTCACCTCCGTTGATCGCCCACTGGCTCGCCAATTTTGTCGTGCGCGGAGTCTTGTGGACAGGGCGCCCCTTCCTTACTTTTCAGTAAGTTGACTCTGAAAGCATCTGTATTCAGTTTCCGAGAGCCGCCTTTCCGAGTCCCGATTTGGCATGTCCTACTCATGAACCCCACTCAGAGGAGAGAGCCGTCATGCCTGCCTTCAGAACCCGGCACCTGTGCACCCTGGCCGCCGCCGTCGCTCTGACCGCCACCGTCCCGGCGGCCTCCGCCGCCTCCGCGGCCGATGCCGCCGCCCTGCGCGAGGTGCTGTTCGTCGGCAACAACTGGGACGGCACCGCCGACGTCCTCCAGTCCACCGGAAGTCTGGCCAAGGTCGGCCGGATCAACGTCATCCCCGACAAGGACGCGCGGATGGCGGAGATCAACGCCGATCCGATCAGGTGGATCTACTTCATGGCGATCCGCAACGGCGTCGGCGAGGGCCACGACCAGTTCGCCGACGACATGTACACCACGCCGGACGGCACCTCGGTCGTCGTCTCCCGGCCGAGCTTCGCCGACGTCGTGTCGATCAACCTCGCCACCGGGAAGATCAACTGGCGCTTCCCCGTGTCGGGTTACCGCTCCGACCACATGGCCGTCTCGCCCGACGGCACACGGGTCGCCGTGTCCGCCTCGACCGCGAACACCGTGCACGTCCTCGACATCAACACCGGGAAGCAGGTCGGCAAGTTCGCCACCGGCGACAAGCCGCACGAGAACATCTTCAGCAAGGACGGCAAGTACATCTACAACATGGCGATCGGTGACGTGAACACGAGCACCGACGCCCCGTGGCTGGACTGGACGAAGGGCGACCGGCACATCACGGTCGTCGACGCGACGACGTACCAGCAGGTCAGGACCATCGACATGCGGCCGAAGCTGGATGCGCTCGGTCTCACGGACTACTCCGACGCGGTGCGCCCGGCCGTGTTCTCGCCGGACGAGTCCAAGCTGTACTTCCAGGTGTCGTTCTTCAACGGCTTCTTCGAGTACGACCTCGCCACGGACCGGATCACCCGGACGAAGACCCTGCCGAAGAACCCGGCGACCAGCGACGACCGCACCACGTTCGTCAACGACTCGCGCCACCACGGGCTTTCGATGAGCCCCGACGGCAGCAAGCTGTGCGTCGCCGGGACCATGGACGACTACGCGACCGTCGTCAACCGCAGCACGCTCCAGGAGGGCCCGCTGGTCACCGCGTCCAAGCCGTACTGGGCGACGGTCAGCGGCGACGGCAAGAGCTGCGTCATCTCCGAGAGCGGCGCCGACCAGGTCACGGCGATCGACTTCGCCACCGGCCAGAAGACGGTGTCCGTGCCGGTGGGCGACCACCCGCAGCGGGTGCGGCTCGGCCATGTCGCGGCGAACTGGACGAGCCCGGCGTCCTGAGGGGGCGGGTGCGGTTGTGCGTCGGGTGCGGGCGCGTCGTGGCTTGTCGCGCAGTTCCCCGCGCCCCTGAAGGCACCAGAACTGGTCCGACCTCACCGACGCACCCCGCACCCGACACACCACCGTCTCAACCGAACTTTGCCGCCATCCACGTCCCGAGTTCCGCCTTGGCCGCGTTCAGCACGTTCGCCGACGGCGTCGTCGCCCCGTTGGTGACCAGCGCGTAGTGCAGGGCACCGGAGTCCCCGTCAGTGAGCAGCACGCGTCGGCTGCCCGTGCCGCCAGGTTCGACGGCCGTGCCGATCGGGGTGGACGTCGTATAGGCCGGCGGAGCGTACGCCGTGCCCAGGTCGGAGACGACCGTGGTCGTCGCGGTGGGGAAGGAGGCCGGCAGATGCAGTTCGGTGGGGGCCGTGCCGCTGCCCGAGCGCCACACCAGCAGGCCGTACTGTCCGGAGCCCACCAGGGCGGACACGTTCGGCAGTGAGCTTGGCACCGGGTTCCAGGTCAGGGTGGTGGAGCCGTCGCGGGAGCGGTCCTCGTAGGTGAAGGCGAGGGTGCTGCCGGAGGTCGCGCTCGGGTAGAGGCGGTCCAGGAGCCTGGCGTCCTGACGGAGCGTCACCGCACCGTTGCCGTCGAGGCGTACGGCGGACAGGTCCTCGTCGTTCCAGCCGTCCCCGCTGGTCTGCACCTTGTCGGGGTTGCCGTTCATCAGCTCGCTGTGGCGACCGTTGTAGATGTCCCACTGCCATTGCGAACCGGACAGCACCGGGCCCGAACCGGCCGGTGACGTCCACCAGTTGGCGCCCTTCACCCGGGAGTCCAGGGCCTGGTACATCGCCTTGAGGACGGTCGGCGCCTTGCCGGCGGTGGAGCCGTTCAGGGGGTGGCCGAACTCGCTGACGACGGCCGTGGTGCCGAGCGCGGAGGCACGGTCGCGGACGGTGCCGAAGTCGCTCACGTACTGGCCGTCCGAGGCGTTGCCCCACATGAGGATGCCGGAGATGGCCTTCTGGTCGTAGAAGTGGGTGTTGAAGACGTACCGGGAGCCGAGGGAGCCGACGTCGAGGAGACCGCCCTCCTCCTTGCTGACGTTGCCGTTCCAGAAGAGGTTGGGCTCGACCAGGGCCGGCTTGTCCTGCCAGCCCGCCGCGTCCATGCGGGCCCGGAACTTCACGTAGAACGGCCACAGCAGGTCACGTTCCCAACTGCGGCTGGCCTGACCGGAGTCGTAGGTGCCGGCGTACGGCTCGTTGTAGGGGTCGAAGCCGAGGACGCCGGCGAACTCCTCGGTGCTCACGTTCTGTCTGATGTAGGCCATGACCTTCTGGGCCGTGGCGAGGAAGGCGTCCTGGAGGCCGTACCTGTTGTGCCAGAAGTCGTACTGGGCGGCCTTCACCGCGCCGTTCTGGGTGATGTTCTGGCCCCACACGAAGCAGATCCCGCACGATTCGTCGGGGTAATCGCCCAGGTCCACGGCCCACTTGGGGGCGCCGTCACCCGTGTACCAGCTGTCGTCGTCGAAGAGGTACCGGGAGTAGAGGTCCTGGTGGAAGTCGGGGTAGACGCGGATGCCCGCATCGAGGAAGGCGCGCATCTGGGCGGTGGCGGCGGACAGGTACGCGGTGTCGACCTGGCCCTGCACCGGTTCGGCGTAGGCCCAGGAGAGCAGGAAGCGGACGGAGTTGCCGCCGCCGAGGGCGCGCAGGGCCTTGGCCGACTTCTGGGCGTCGGCGACGGAGGCGAAGGGCAGGCCGTGGTTCTCGGCGAGCTTGGTCTCACCGGAGACGTTGTAGCCGCGCAGCACGACCTCGCGGCCGAGTCCGTCGACGAAGCGGCCGCCGGACACCGTGAGCGCCGTGCCGTCGAAGGAGAGGGAGTCGGGGACGGTGGCCGCGGTGGCGGGCGGGGAGCCCGCCACCGTGGGGAAACCGCAGAGTCCGCAGAGGACAACCAGGACAACCAGCAGACGCGCCCGGATATTCGGCATGTTCACTACAGTCCGGTGATATCAGGACACCGTCAATACCTTCTGACTCATGAGTAAGTCTCAGGTTTTCTCGGCTCTTTGACCCCACTAACCCCTTCGGCCCGTTACGTTCAGCAGGTACTCCTTGCGGTTGACGGGGTTGAGGTCGGTCCGCGGACGCTCGGGGACGTCGTCCCCGCCCGCCACCGGCGCGTAGTCCTCGAAGGCGCTCTCCCACTCGGCCTCGCCGCGGGTCAGCCCGGGCAGCCGCTGTTCGAGGCCGTGCACCCGGGCCGCCGGAACCACGCCCTCCAGCACGCACAGCGCACCCCGCGTCCCGGTGGTCTCCGGCACCGCGCGCCCCGCGGACAGCACCGGCAGCAGCGCGCCCAGCGTGTCCGCCGGGGCCTCCAGCCGGAAGCGGTGCATCGGCTCGTACACCCGCGTGCCCGCCCGCCGCAGCGCCTCGGCGAGGACCAGCGGGGTCAGGCCGCGGAAGTCGGCGCCGGTGCTGGACATGCTCTTGTCGAAGCCCTGGTGGGCGTGGCTCTGCCGGGGCCAGTAGCCGGAGTGGGTCATGGTGACCGCGCAGTCGGCGACCTGCCAGCCGTGCAACCCCTGGGCGAGGGTCTCGCGGACGGTGTCCTCGACCGCCCGGAAGAACGCGTACGGCATCGCGCCCAGCTCCACCGCCAGGCCGAAGGTGACGCCGGTGCCGGGCGGGGCCGGGTCGACGCGCAGACCGACCGTGGCGAGGAAGGGGTTGGCGTCCTTCTTGATGAACTCGGCGGCGGCGCCCGTCCCCGCCGGGCGTTCGATGCACAGCGGCGTGGTCTCCCGGAAGCCGACGGCGAGCCCGAACTCCTCGGCGAGGGTGGCCTCGATGACCTCCTTCTGGACCTCGCCGTAGAGGGAGACCGACAGCTCCTGGCGTACCTCGTCGTGGCGCAGGTCGATCAGCGGGTCCTGCTCGGCGAGCCGGGTGAGGGCCAGGTGCAGGGCCCTGCGGTCGGTGCCCGGGCCGGGGACGACGACGGTCTCCAGGGTGGGCGGGGAGAAGAAGTGGCCGTGCTGTTTCGGGGTTCGCCGATCGTGTCGCCGATGCGGATGTTCCCCAGCCCCCACAGCCGCGCGATCCGGCCCGCCGGGACCACGTCCGCACGGACGTCGGTGCCGTGGTCGAAGACGCTGACCGCGGTGACCCGGCCCTCCTCGCGCCGGGGACCGAAGGGCACACGGTCACGGGTGCGCAGGGTGCCGGAGAACAGCCGCGCGTACGCGACCTTCTCCCCCGCCGGGCCCCGCTCGACCTTGAACACACTGCCGGAGACGGGCCCTTCGGGGTCGCCGTCGGCGGCGGGCAGCAACTCCTTGATCCCGCCAATCAGTTCGGGCACTCCGGCGCCGGTGACGGCCGAGCCGAAATACACCGGGTGGACGAGGGCCTGCCGGGTCTGGGCGACGAGAGCGGACCGCAACCGCTCGTCCGCGAGCGTCCCGTCGACGTACGCGGCGAGCAACTCGTCGTCGTGGTCGGCGAGGACGTCGGGCGCCACCGCGCCGGCCACGAACGCCGCGTCCCGCGTGCCGGCGTCCACGACTCGCCCCATCGGCACGATCGCGGGCGTGAGCCGCTCGGCGAGGGCGTCGAGGACACCGTCGTGGCGTGCCCCGCGGCGGTCGATCTTGTTGACGAAGATCAGCGTGGGGATGCGCAGCCGCTGGAGCGTCCGCATCAGGACGCGGGTCTGGGCCTGGACGCCCTCGACGGCCGAGACGACCAGCACGACCCCGTCGAGCACGCCGAGGACCCGCTCCACCTCGGCGATGAAGTCGGGGTGGCCGGGGGTGTCGATGAGGTTGACGGTGATGTCGTCGACCGCGAACGAGACGACGGCCGACTTGATGGTGATACCGCGCCGGCGCTCCAGCGCGAGGGTGTCGGTCTGCGTACTGCCGGCGTCGACGCTGCCGATCTCGTCGATCACTCCGACCGAGTGCAGCAGCCGCTCGGTCAGGCTGGTCTTACCGGCGTCGACATGGGCGAGAATCCCGAGGTTGAGCAAGTGCACGAAGCGTCATGTCCTTCGAGGAGGGGGGCATTCCTTCTTGGGTGGACATGCGTGCAGTGCGCACTACTGCTCTCCTTCATCGATCGCCTACGGGTCCCTTGCAGTGCAGCAGATCGGCGCGCGGGGCGGCAACGGATTAACGCCCCACCCCCGTCTGGAGTGTGGCGATACGGAGCTGCCGGGGACCCGGATGCGACGCTTGCGGCGGTCGTGAGAGGAGCGGATCGTGCGTGAGATTCTCCCGGCGCTGAGCGCCTGGTACGCGGCGGGAGCGCCGTTCGGGCTGGCGACCGTCGTCGCGGTGAGCCGCAGCGCGCCGCGTGATCCGGGCGCGGCCATGGCGGTCGGGCCCGGGGACGAGGTCGTCGGCAGTGTGTCCGGGGGATGTGTCGAGGGGGCCGTGTTCGAGCTGGCGCAGGAGGTGGTGACGAGCGGGGAGGCGCAGCTCCAGACCTTCGGGTACAGCGACGAGGACGCCTTCGCGGTCGGGCTCACCTGCGGCGGCGAGATCACGCTGCTGGTGCGGCCCGTCACGCCCGCGCTGGACCCGGCGTTCGGCGAGGTGGCCGAGACCGTGGCCGCGGGGCGGCCGGTGACCGTCGCGACGGTCACCGACGGGCCGCCCCGCGCGGCGCGACCCTCGCCGTGTGGCCGGACCGGGTCGCCGGAAGTCTGGGGGCGACCGGCCTGGACGCGGCGGTCACCGCCGACGCGCGCGGTGAACTCGCCCTCGGGGCGACGGGCCTGCGGCACTACGGTCCGCGCGGCGAGCGCCGGGAGGACGCGGTGAGTGTCTTCCTGCACTCCTTCGCCCCGCCCCCGCGGATGCTGGTCTTCGGCGCCATCGACTACGCCGCGGCCGTCGCCCGGATCGGCGACTTCCTCGGCTACCGGGTCACGGTCTGCGACGCCCGCCCGGTCTTCGCCACCCCCAAGCGCTTCCCGCCGGGCGTGGAGGTCGTCGTGGACTGGCCGCACCGCTACCTCCAGGGCACCGACACCGACGAACGCACCGTGATCTGCGTCCTCACCCACGACCCCAAGTTCGACGTCCCGCTGCTCCAGGAGGCGCTGCGCCGGCCCGCCGCGTACATCGGCGCGATGGGCAGCCGGCGTACCCACGAGGACCGGACGCAGCGGCTGGTCGACGGCGGACTGACCGGCCGTGAGCTGTCCCGGCTGCGCTCCCCGGTGGGGCTCGACCTCGGCGCCCGTACACCCGAGGAGGTGGCCGTCTCCGTCGCCGCCGAGATCGTCGCGCTGCGGTGGGGCGGCACGGGCACCCCGCTGACGGCGACCGCGGGCGCCATCCATCCCGAGGCGACCTGACGCAGGAAGCCGTGCGGGTGGTCGCCCTCGCGGCGGTCGTCGTGGCGCTGCGGGTACGGCGGCGGCACCGAACCGCAGCGCGCCCGCGCCTCACCCGTAGCGCCGGTGATCCTCGACGACCTGCTCCAGGTGAGCGAGGGCCGCCGTCACCCGCGCCGGGTCCTGCTGGAAGAACGGGTCGTCCGGGACCGGCAGCGACCCGGCCAGCGCCCAGCCCCGGGCCCGCGCCCAGGTCGCGTCGTCGGCGTCGACCGCCTCGCGGAAGGCGTCGCGGCCCTGCGGCGGCAGGAACATCCACGCGGGCTGGAGGTCGACCGCCGGGTCGGCGACGGCGAGCGTCCCGAAGTCGATGACGGCACTCAACCGGCCGTCCCGCATCAGCAGATTGCCCGTCGCCAGATCACCGTGGATCCACACCGGCGGCTTGTGCCAGGCGGGCGCGGCGAGGGCCGCCTCCCACACCTCCGTCACGGCGTCGATGTCGACCATGCCCGCGCCCGCCAGCGCCGCCAGCTTGGGCCGGACGCGCGCCTCGGCGGCCAGTGAGTCGCGCGGGTCGCCCAGGGGGACGCCGCGGAAGGCGTTGCTCTGCTCGGGACCGGGACCGCCGGTCGCGTCGACGGCCTGGAGGGCGTTGACGAACCCGGCCAGGTCCAGCGCGGCCCGCACCGGGTCGGCGAGCGCCTCGGTGGTCGCCGTCTCGCCGTCCAGCCAGCGGTACACCGACCAAGGGTAGGGGTAGCCCTCGCCCGGTTCGCCGATCTCCAGCGGTTCGGACACGGTCAGGGGCAGATGGGGAGCCAGCCGGGGCAGCCAGCGGTGCTCGCGGGCCACCTGCCCGGCCCAGTGGGAGTAGCGCGGCAGCCGTACGGACAGTTCGTCGCCGAGCCGGAAGGTCGCGTTGTCCATGCCGGACTGCGGCACCGGGGTGAGCGGGAGGTGGGCCCATTGCGGGAACTGGGCGGTCAGCAGACGGCGTACGAGCGTGGTGTCGATCAGCACGCCGTCCATCTCAGCGGGGCGACGGCGGCGGCGTCCAACGAATTAGGGGGTTGAGACCCGCTCCCCTGGGTAGGCGGCGCGCAACGGAAGAGGACGTGCAGGCGATGCGCAGCCTCTTCGGCACACCTCTTCGTGGAAGGAGGTCCGTGACAGCGCACACACGCAGCGCCCGGGCCGCCTCCGGACACACGGAGCGGCCCGGATCCCCGTGAGGTGCCACGTCCGGCTACCGCGGAGGCAGCCGGTGCAGCAGCACATCGTCCAGGCGGCCGTCCTCGACGGTCGCCGTCATGTACGTGCAGTGCGGTTGGCGCCGCCGGTCCGTCGGGGAGCCGGGGTTGAGCAGCCGCAGCCCGGTCGGGGCGGTGGTGTCCCAGGGGATGTGGCTGTGTCCGAAGACCAGCACGTCGGCGTCGGGGAACCGGGCGGCACAGCGTGCCTCGCGGCCCTGCGCGGGGCCGGTCTCGTGGACCACCGCGAAGCGCAGGCCGCCGAGTTCGGCGTACGCGACCTCCGGCAGCCGGGCCCGCAGGTCCGGTCCGTCGTTGTTGCCGTGGACGCCCACGAGGCGGCGGCTGAGCTGCTCCAGCAGGTCCAGGGTGGCCGTGTCGACCCAGTCGCCCGCGTGGAACACCACGTCGGCGCGCGGGAGTTCGGCCAGCAGCGGGGCCGGGAGCTGCTTGGCGCGCTTGGGCAGATGGGTGTCGGACAGCAGAAGCAGACGCACGCGGTCAGACTATCCGGGGAAGATCGTCAACCTTGACACGATCGGTATGCGATCCGAGCGGTGGTCGCAACATCAACCACTACGGCGTCGGGTTAGCATCTGGCCACAAGCACCGCACCATGACAGAAACGACAAGCGACCCAAGGGGGACCGAGCCTCATGCCGGTCAAGGTCAGCGTCGTCGTCCCCGTGTACAACCCCGGGGTCTACATCGAGGACTGCATCGCGTCTCTGAAGAGGCAGTCACTGCCTCCCGACGAGTACGAAGTGATCTTCGTCGACGACGGTTCCACCGACTCAACGCCCGGCCGGCTCGATGAGCTCGCTGCCGAGGACCCACGCGTCCGAGTCATCCACCAGGAGAACTCCGGCTGGTCCGGCAAGCCCCGCAACGTCGGGATCGAGGCCGCCCGGGGCGAGTTCGTGATGTTCGTCGACAACGACGACTACCTCGGCGACGAGGCCCTGGAGCGGATGTACGACTACGGCGTGGCGAACGGCGCCGATGTGATCGTGGGCAAGATGGCCGGCAAGGGCCGTCCCGTGCCCGTCGAGCTGTTCCGCCGCAACCGCCCGCACGCGAGCGTCGAGAACGCGCCGCTGATCGACAGCCTCACCCCGCACAAGATGTTCCGCCGGGCCTTCCTGGACGACATCGGCCTGCGCTTCCCGGAGGGCCGGCGGCGGCTCGAGGACCATGTCTTCATCGCCGAGGCGTATCTGCGGGCGGACAACGTGTCCGTGCTCAGCGACTACGTCTGCTACTACCACGTACGCCGGGACGACGCCTCCAACGCCGGTTTCCAGCAGTTCGAACCGGCCGGGTACTTCAAGAACCTGCGGGAGGCCCTCGACGTCGTCGAGACCTACACCAAGCCGGGCGATCTGCGCGACCGCCTCTTCCGGCGCTGGCTGCGCAACGAGATGGTCGAGCGGATGCGCGGTCGGCGTCTGCTCGGGCTGCCCGAGGACTACCGCCGGGCCCTGTTCGCGGAGATCCACTCGACCGTCGTCGACCGCTTCGGGCCCGGTGTCGCGGCCGGTCTGCCGCCCGCCCAGCGGGTGGTGGCCGCGCTGATCACCGCCGACCGCTACGACGACCTCGTGGCGTTCGCCGAGTGGGAGGCCGGGATCGCCCTGAAGGCCGTTCCGGAGGGCGTCGAGTGGCGGGACGGGGTGCTGGAGGTCTCGCTGAGCGCCGAGTTCACCTCGGGCGGCGAGCCGATGCGGTTCCCCGCGCAGGGCGCCCTGGCGACGGACGCGCCGCCGCTGGACGCGGCCGAGGCGATCGCCTGGGTGTGCGCCGACTCCGTGGCCCGCTTCGACAAGGCCGCGGGCGATCTGCTGCTGCGGGAACGGACCAGCGCCGCCCAGCACTTCCAGCCCGTGCGGGTCGTCCGGGAGACGGTGTCCGACCAGGGCGGCGACCGGGTGCGGCTGGTGCTGCGGGCGACGGCGTCCGTCGATCCCGCCACCGCGGCGGGCGGGGCGGCGCCGGACGACGGTCTGTGGGACGCGTTCGTGCGGGTCCGGCTCGGCGGCTGGACCAAGGAGTGCCGGCTGGGTCCGGCCCCGGACGGGAACCGGCCCCGGCCGCAGGCCGGTCTGGGCGGCGGGCGCGTGGTCCTGCCGTACTGGACCCATCCGCACGGCAACTTCGCCCTCGACGTGGACCGGGCCACCAAGCGGCTGGGCCTCGACCGGGTCACGCCGGCACCGTCGCCGTCGACGGCGCCCGGATCAGCACGGCCGTGCCGTTCCAGGTGGCCGAGGAGACCAAGGTCCTGCTGCGGCTCGGTGCGGCCGGGATCGTCGATGTGCCGGGCACCCTATCCCCCGCCGCGGACGAGCGGCTGGGGTCGGTGCTGGAGGCCGATCTGCCGCTCGCCGAGCTGAGCGGCGCCCGGTGGCGGGTGGCGCTGAGCCCGGTGCCGAACGCGCCCGAGCCGCGCTTCCTCGTGCTGCCGCTCGCCCTGCGCGTCTCCGGGGACACCGTCCGTCCGGTGGCCGCGCCCGGCCACGGCGGCGCGCAGCGGCTGGCCCGCAAGGTCCGGCGCGGCCCTGGGCAGGGTGCTGGCGCGGGGCGGCCCACCGGGTCAGGAACCGCGGCAAGTAGGCGACAGCGACCGAGCGCGGCCCCCATGGAGTTCATGGGGGCCGCGCTCATGTGCTGTCCGGGACCGGGATCACTTCTTGGCGTAACGCGCCTTCAGCGCACTGCGCTTGTTGGTGCCCTCGGCGTTCTTGCCCTTCTCGATGATCACCAGGTTGTGGTAGAAGTGCACGCCCACGACGTTGAGGTCCGTGTAGCTGGGCTGGTAGTGCTCGTCCACGAACTCCTCGTAGTTGAGCCCGTCCGCCAGCCGCTTGAGCATCGCCATGCTGGTGTTGGGGTCGTCGAGGTCCTCGCTGCCCATCCACTCGGGCCAGTACGACGACTGGGTGTCCTCGACGACGTAGATGCCGCCGTCCTTGAGGCGCGGGAAGAGCGTGGCGAACGTGGTGAGGACGTGCGGGGGACGGTGGCTGCCGTCGTCGATGATGACGTCGAGGTCCCCGATCTTGTCGGCGACGGCGTTCAGCGACGAGGGGTCGGACTGGTCGCCGATGAACGTCGTGATGCGGTCCTCGTCGACATGGGACTTGTCCTGGATGTCCATGCCGAAGATCTGCGCCTTCGGGAAGAACGCCTTCCACATGCGCAGCGAGGCGCCGCCCTGACCGGGCCGGTTGTAGCCGCCGATACCGATCTCCAGCAGGTTGAACTCCTCGTTCTTCAGGTGCTGGAGGTGCTTCTGGTAGTGCTGGGTGTAGCGGTGCGCGCCCCACTTGTCCGTCTTGAAGTGCACGGCGAGTTTGTTGAGGTCGTGGGAGATGGCGTCGATGCCGGTGGGCTTCTTCTTGACCGGCTGGGGCGGCTGACCGGAGATACGTCGCTTCAACTGGCGCACGACACGCACGTTCTTGTCACCCAACACGTTCTTCACAGTTGTTCTGATCGACATAGCTCGACGTATTCCTTTCCTGGGGCCGGCTGTCGGGCCCACGGTCGGACCGTGCTTAGTGAGGGGTGATGCGTCGCTTGAGCGGCTCCCACCAGGTGCGGTGGGCGCGGTACCAGGCGACGGTGTCGGCGAGGCCGGTGGCGAAGTCGTGCCGGGGAGCGTAGCCGAGTTCGGTGCGGATCTTGGCCCAGTCGACGGAGTAGCGCAGGTCGTGGCCCTTGCGGTCCTCGACGTACTCGACCATGTCCCAGCCGGCGCCGCATGCCTGGAGCAGCAGCCCGGTGAGTTCCTTGTTGCTCAGTTCGGTGCCGCCGCCGATGTTGTAGACCTCGCCGGCCCGGCCCGCGGTGCGGACGAGGTCGACGCCCTGGCAGTGGTCGTCGACGTGCAGCCAGTCGCGGACGTTGCGGCCGTCGCCGTACAGCGGGACGTTCCTGCCGTCGAGGAGGTGGGTGATGAAGAGCGGGATCACCTTCTCCGGGAACTGGCGCGGCCCGTAGTTGTTGGAGCAGCGGGTGACGCGGACGTCCAGGCCGTGGGTGCGGTGGTAGGCCAGGGCGAGCAGGTCGGAGGAGGCCTTGGAGGCGGAGTACGGCGAGTTCGGCGCGAGCGGGTGGGTCTCGGGCCAGGAGCCCTCGTCGATGGAGCCGTAGACCTCGTCGGTGGAGACGTGCACGAACGGGCCGGTGCCGTGCCTCAGAGCGGCGTCCAGCAGGGTCTGGGTGCCGACCACGTTGGTGAGCACGAAGTCGGCGGCGCCGGCGATCGAGCGGTCCACATGGGACTCGGCCGCGAAGTGCACGACCTGGTCCGCGTCGGCCATCAGCTTGTCGACCAGCTCCGCGTCCCGGATGTCGCCCTGCACGAACTCCAGCCGGGGATGCTCGAGTTCGAGGTTGTCCAGGGTGCCGGCGTAGGTGAGCTTGTCCAGCACGGTGATCCGGGACGCGTCGGAGTCCGCCGAGGCCAGGAGCCTGCGCACGTACTGGGAGCCGATGAAGCCGGCGCCGCCGGTGACGAGGAGGTTCATGAACGGATCTGCACCTTGCTGTGGTCTCCGAGCACTAGACGGTGGGCAGCGGGCATACCGGTCGTCGGGGTCACCTCGACGTGCCGGCCGATGAGGGAGGACTCTATACGCCCCACGCCCCGGATCGAGGAGTCCCGCAGCACGATGGAGAACTCCAACTCGCTGTCGGTGACCCGGCAGTTCTCGGCGACCGAGGTGAAGGGGCCGACGTAGGAGTCCTCGACGACGGTGCCGGAGCCGATGATCACGGGTCCGACGATGCGGGAGTTGACGATCCGCGCGCCTTCTTCGACGACGACCCGGCCGACGAGTTCGCAGCGCTCGTCCACCTCGCCGTCGATGCGGTGCGCGACGGTCTCCAGGACGGTGCGGTTGACCTCCAGCATGTCGGTGACGTTGCCGGTGTCCTTCCAGTAGCCCCTGATCACCGTGGAGCGGACGTCGGCGCGTGCGTCGATGAGGTGCTGGATGGCGTGGGTGATCTCCAGCTCGCCGCGCCAGGACGGGGCGATGGCCCGGACCGCGTCGTGGATCACGGGCGTGAACAGGTAGACGCCGACCAGGGCGAGATCGCTCTTGGGGGTCTCGGGCTTCTCCTCCAGGCCGATCACCTGGCCCGCGGCGTCGAGCTCGGCGACACCGAAGGCGCGCGGGTCGGGGACGTGGGTGAGGAGGATCTGCGCGTCGGGGCGGTGGGCGCGGAACCCGTCGACGAGGGCGGCGATGCCGCCGACGATGAAGTTGTCGCCGAGGTACATCACGAAGTCGTCGTCGCCGAGGAACTCCCGGGCGATCAGCACCGCGTGGGCGAGGCCGAGGGGGCGCTCCTGGGGGATGTAGGTGACCTGCAGGCCGAACTTCGAGCCGTCGCCGACCGCTTCCTCGATCTCGGCGGCCGTGTCCCCGACGATCATGCCGACCTCGGTGATCCCGGCGGCCGCGATGGACTCCAGGCCGTAGAACAGGACGGGCTTGTTCGCCACGGGAACGAGCTGCTTGGCCGAGGTGTGGGTGATCGGCCGCAAGCGGGTACCGGCACCGCCAGAGAGGACTAGAGCCTTCATCTGGTTCACCTTAGTCCCGTTCACCCGTTGCCGACCGTGCGCGGCGTGGCTTGCATGCTACGCAAAGGCCGAGGTGGCACGGGGTGGCTTCGAGCGGCCGGCGCCGTGCGCGATCGGTTCATGGTGCACTCGTACGAGTGGTCAGAAAGTGACCTCGCTCCACACCTGCTTGCCGCCGCTGACCGGCAGGCTCCCCCACGCCGCCGACATGGCCTCGACCAGCAGGATGCCGCGGCCGCCGGTGGCCTCCCACCCGATGCTGGTCGGCTTGACCGGGGTGCGGGGCGAGGCGTCGGCGACGGCGACGCGCAGCCGGTGGTTGACGAGGGTGAGGTCGAGGCGGACCCGGCCGTCGGTGTGCACGAGGGCGTTGGTGACGAGTTCGGAGACGATGAGCAGGACGGCGTCCTGGGCGTCCTCGGGCACGTTCCAGGAGCGCAGGGTGCGCCGGGTGAAGCGGCGGGCGTGGCCGACGGCCTGGGGGACCCGCCACACCGTCCAGTTCTCGCGCAGCGGGTGCGAGGCCATTCCGTCGTAGCGCACGAGGAGCAGGGCGACGTCGTCGCTGCGCCGGGCGTTGCCGAGCAGGGCGTCGGCGACGAGGCCGAGGTGGGCCGGGTCGGAGGCGGACAGGCCGTGCGCGAGGCGGTCCATGCCCTCGTCGATGTCGGCGTCGGCGGACTCCACCAGGCCGTCGGTGGCCAGGGCGATCACGGTGCCGGGCCGCAGCCGCAGCGGCGTCATCGGGAAGTCCGCCTGGGCGACCACGCCGAGCGGCGGGCCGCCCTCGGTCTCGGCGATCTCGGTCGTGCCGTCCGGGTGCCGCAGCACCGGCGGGAGGTGGCCGGCCCGGACGCACCAGGCGGAGCCCTCCTCCATGTCGAGGTCGACGTAGGCGCAGGTGGCGAAGAGGTCGGTCTCCATGTCCGTCAGGAGCCGGTTGGCGTGGGAGACGACGACGTCCGGGGGGGTGGCCCTCGACGGCGTAGGCGCGCAGGGCGGTGCGCATCTGGCCCATGAGGGTGGCGGCGCCGGCGCTGTGGCCCTGGACGTCGCCGATGACGAGGGCGACGTGGTTGTCGGGCAGCGGGATCACGTCGTACCAGTCGCCGCCGAGCTCCAGTCCGGCGGTGCTCGGCAGATAGCGGGCGACGGCGATCGCGCCGGGGAGCTTGGGCAGCCGGCGGGGCAGCAGCTGGCGCTGGAGCATGCCGACGAGTTCGTGCTCGGCGTCGAAGGCGTGGGCGCGCATCAGGGCCTGTCCGGCGAGCCCGGCGGAGGCGGTGAGCAGGGCGCGTTCGTCGGGGCCGAACTCGTGCGGGGTGTCCCAGCCGATCAGGCAGGCGCCGGCCATGCGTCCCGCGGCGGGCAGCGGCAGCACGGCGAGGCCGCCGGGGCCGACCTCGGCGAGGGCGGGCTCCAGGGCGGTGCCGGCGGGCCAGATCTGGGCGCGGCCCTCGCTGAGGGCGGCGGCGAGGGTGGGCATGGCGCGCACGGGGGCGTCGGGCCACTCGGTACGCCACTCCAGGCGCCACAGCTCGGGCCAGGACTCGGGGTCGGGCGGGTCGAGGACGGTGACGACGAGCCGGTCGTTCTCCAGCTCGGCCAGCGCGATCCGGTCGGCGCGCAGCGGCTTGCGCAGGGCGGAGACGACGGCCTGGCTGACGTCGCGGACGGTGCCCGCGGTGGCGAGGGCGGCGGCCAGGCGCTGGACGCGGGCCACGTCGGTGACGTCGGAGCGCAGGGTGGAGGCGTCGGCGACGGTGCCGACGAGGCCGGCGGGGCGGCCCTCGCCGCCGGGCAGGAGCCGGCCGCGCAGTCTGAGCCACTTGGGTGGTCCGGTGGGCTGCAGGGCCCGGAACTCCAGCTCGCGGTCGCCCAGGGACATGTGGTCGGCCTCGGTGACGGACATCAGGCTGGGCAGGTCCTCGGGCACGGTGAGCGCCAGCAGGGTCTCCACGCGGCCGTCGAAGTCCTCCCTGCGCAGCGCGAACAGGTCCAGGATGTCGTCGCCGACCTCGATGCGGCCGGTGTCCATGGCGAGGCTGAACGCGTCCGGGGGCAGTTCCCCGCCCTCGGCGGCCGCGGCCGGGGCGGGGCAGGCCACGGCGTCGGCGAGGAGCTCCAGGCACTTGCGGTCGTCGGTGTCGAAGCCCTCGGGGCGCTCGCTCACGGCGACGAGACAGCCTCCGCCGTCGCGGCGGGCGGGCAGGGCCGCCAGATGGAAGTCCCGGGACGGCAGGCGCCGTGCCTCGGCGCACTCGGCGAGTTCCTCCGGGCCGAGCCAGGCCGGCCGGCCGCCGCGGTGCGCCTCGGCCACCGGGGAGCCGCCGCCCAGGGGATAGGCGTCCCGCAGCCCGTACAGGGTGCGGGGCACCCCGGCCGCGTCGACCAGGCAGAGCAGCTCGCCGTCCTCGCTCGGGGCGTACACGGCGGCCAACGAGGCCCTGGCGAAGACGAGCACCTGTTCGAGGACGCTCCGCAGCCGTTCGGGGGAGTCGGGACCGGCCGTGAGCGCTTTGAGGGCAACTTCGGCACGCAGCGTTCTCGTTCTGCGCCCCGCAGCTCCCTCACTGACCACGTCCGCCATTACAGCGCTTATGAGGCAGGCGCGCAGCCCCTGTGACCGTTCCGTGGAGTGTCCGCGGGGGGTGGCGCGGGGTCGGGATCGAAAGTCCCCGAACAAGTCTTTACGCATGCGTTCCGCACGGTGATCTCGTGACACCGGTGACTGTCCGTGGCCGCCCTGCCCGCTGGAAGCTCTATTCCGGGCCAAGGAGGGGGAGGCATGGACAAGCGGTACGAGGTGTACGCGCTCGCCGACCGGCACTTCTACGACACGCCGGACCGGCTGTCCGCGGGAGCGCGCGAGGCGGTTCCGCTGTTCGAGGCGGCGCGGCGCGAGGTGCCGGCCGGCTGGGGACGCGGCGCGCATCGGCGACTGGCTGACGCTGACGCCGCTCGGCCGGACGGCCGGCCGGTGGCCGGTCCGGCGCAGGGCTGGAAGGTCCACGCCTCGGCCACCCGGGCGAACGCGGAGCGGATCGCGGAGATCGTGTGGGACTACTGCGTGCCGCGTCGCATCCCGTTCAAGTTCGTGCCGGGACCGCATCTGCTGCATCTGCGGAACACCAAGTACGCGCCCCGCGACGGCAGCGGCAAGTTCGTGACCCTGTACCCGGCCGACGAGGAGCAGCTGCACACGGTGCTGCGCGAGCTGGGCAGGCTCCTGGAGGGGTTCGAGGGGCCGTACATCCTGACCGACCTGCGCTGGGGCGAGGGGCCGCTCTACGTCCGCTACGGGGCGTTCGCACGCCAGTTCGTGGTCGACGAGCGGGGCTCGCTGGTGCCGGCGGTGCGGGACGGCGAGGGGGCCCTGGTGCCGGACCGCAGGGCCCCGTCCTTCCAGGTCCCGGAGTGGGTGACGCTGCCGGCCTTCCTGGCCCCTCATCTGGCGGCGCGCAACACCACGACGGTGGGAGAGCTGCCGTACCGCATCGAGAAGGCGCTGCACTTCTCCAACGGCGGCGGGGTCTACGCGGGCACCGACACCCGGGACGGCGGCAAGGTCGTCCTCAAGGAGGGCCGGCCGCACGCGGGCCTCGCCGCGGACGGGGCGGACGCGATCGCCCGGCTGGAGCGCGAGAAGTACGCGCTGGAGCGGCTGGCGGGGACCGGCGTGGTGCCGGAGGTGCGGGACTGGTTCACGCTCGGCGACCACCGCTTCCTGGTCATGGAGTTCCTCGAGGGGCGGCCGCTGAACTCGTTCTTCGCCGAGCGGCACCCGCTGCTCACCCCCGACCCCGATCCGCAGGCGGTGGCCGACTACACCGCGTGGGCACTGCGCGTCCACGCCGGTGTCGAGCGGGCGGTGGAGGCGATCCACGCGCGCGGCATCGTCTTCAACGACCTGCACGTCTTCAACATCATGGTCGGCCCGACGGGGAGTCCGTCTCCCTGCTCGACTTCGAGGCCGCCGCGCCCATCGACGAGCAGGGCCGCCAGGTCGTCGCGCACCCCGGCTTCTTCGCCCCGCCCGACCGCACGGGCGCCGACGTCGACCGTTACGCGCTGGCGTGTCTGCGGATCGCCCTGTTCCTGCCGGTCACCACGCTGTTCGTGGTCGACCGCGGCAAAGCGGCCCATCTGGCGGAGGTGATCCTGCGTCAGTTCCCGGACGTACCGAAGGAGTTCCTGGACGAGGCGGTCGCGGAGATCACCCGGAACAGCGGGGGCGTCGGCGCCCGCACTGGTCAAACCCTTCGTCGAGCCCGCCGACTGGCCCTACAGCCGCGACTCCATGGTGAAGGCGATCCTCGCCTCGGCCACCCCCGAGCGCGACGACCGGCTCTTCCCGGGCGACATCACCCAGTTCAACGACGGCGGCGGACTCGGCCTCGCGCACGGCGCGGCCGGCGTGCTGTACGCGCTGGACGCGGTCGGCGCCGAGCGGTACGAGGAGGGCGAACGCTGGCTGCTGGCGCGCACCGCACCGCCGCCGACGGGCACCCCGCTCGGGCTGTACGACGGGCTCGCGGGCGTCGCCCACGTCCTGGACCGGCTCGGCCACCGGCAGCGGGCCCTCGACCTGGTCGGCTCGATCCTCGCCGAACGCTGGCAGAACCTCTCCTCCGACCTGCACGGCGGGCTGGCCGGCCTGGGCCTGGTCCTCGCCGAACTCGCCCGCACCACCGGCGAGTCGGAGCTGCGGGACCGTGCCGCGGAGGCCGCCGACATCCTCGTACGACGTCTCGAGGAACCCCTCGCGGACAGCACCCGGCGGCGTCGGGCCGGGCTGTTGCGCGGGGCGAGCGGGCCCGCGCTGTTCCTGCTGCGGGAGTACGAACGCACCGGTGAGGAACGGCTGTTGAAGGCGGCCGGAGCCGCGCTCCAGCGGGACCTCGACGTCTGCGTCACGCACCCCAACGGGTCGCTGGAGGTCGACGAGGGCTGGCGGACGCTGCCGTACCTCGGCGAGGGCAGCGCGGGCATCGGCATGGTGCTGGACGACCATCTCGCCCACACGGGGAGCGAGTTGGCGGACGTCCGGGGCGGCATCCTCACCGCAGCCACCTTCCGCTTCTACGTACAGCCAGGGCTCTTCCAGGGCCGGGCCGGGCTGATCCTGCATCTCGCCCGTACCGCCACGCCCGGAGCCCGGGACCGGCTCGCCGGGCAGATCGACGGGCTCGGCTGGTTCTCCATGTCCTACCAGGGCCAACTGGCCTTCCCCGGACACCAGATGATGCGGCTGTCGATGGACCTGGGCACCGGCACGGCCGGCTGTCTGCTCGCGCTCGGCGCGGCCCTCGACGCCGGGGCGGATGCGCATCTGCCCTTCCTGCCGCCGCTCGGGCGGCCCCACAGCGCGGTTCCGCGAGTGACGGAGCCGTGATCCGACCCCGTCCCCACGGGTGACGACAACACCGATGAGAGGAAACCGACATGGCACTTCTCGACCTGCAGACCATGGAATCCGACGAGACGACGGGCGGCGGCGGCAACAGCAGCCTCAGCCTGCTGTCCTGCGTCAGCGCCGCGAGCATCACGCTCTGTCTCTGACGAGCGCGGGTGCCTGAGGCTCCGGGCGGTCCGTCCCGCGAGGGAGGGGCCGCCCGGGGTCCGCACGTTCCCGGGAAAGGCCGGTCCGGGGTGGGTCCGCACGTCGGAGGGAAGGGCTGTATGACGACACCACCGGCAGCGCGTAGGACGGGGTTGGGACCGTTCGGACTGCTCGGGCCGGCGCCCGGACGGTGTGTGGCCCTGGGACTGGTAGCACGGCGGCCGTCGGCGCCGGGCTGCTGCTGCCCGCCGCGCTGGGCCGCGCCCTCGATCTGCTGCTGGCCGGCGCCGCGACCCGGTGGTGGCGTACTGCGCCGCGCTCGTGCTGCTGCTCGCCCTGTCGACGCGCCGGACCGTGCTCGGCGGCACCCTCGACGCCCGCACCATCGGCTGCGCAGGCGGCTGACCGGCCATGTCCTGGCGTCGGCCCGCGCGCCGCCGAACGCTTCGCCCGGTGACTCGTCGCCCGCCTCGTCGGCAACGCCGCCCAGGCCGGCACCGCGCCGACCGCCCGCGCCGCCCTGCCGGCCGCCCTCGCGGGCCCGGTCGGCGGACGGTCGCCCTCGCCCGATCGACCCTGGCTCCGCGGCCGTCCTGCTGGCCGGGGCACCCGTGCTGGCGCTGCTGCTGCGCGCCTTCGCCCGCGCACCCGCGAGTGTGCCGCCGACTACCAGCGCGAGCAGGGCCGGATCGCGGCGGCGCTCGCGGAGGCCGTCGACGGGCACCGCACCATCCGGGCTGCCGGTGCGGCGGAGCGGGAGAGCGCCCGCGTCCTGCGGCCGCTGCCCGCACTGTCCCGGGCCGGGCACCGCATGTGGCGGGTGCAGGGGCGGGCCGCCGGCCAGTCCGTCGCCGTGGCGCCGCTGCTCCAGCTGGGCGTGGTCGCCGTCGCCGGTCTGCTGCTCGTCCGGCACCGGGTCACCGTCGGCGAAATGCTCGCCGCCTCGCGGTACGCCGTCCTCGCCGGCGTGTCGGCATGCTCGTCGGGCAGCTCGCCGGCCTCGCCCGGGCCCGCGCGGCCACCGGCCGGCTCACCGAGGTACTGGCCGAACCCGCCCCGCCGCACGGCGACCGGACGCTGCCGCCCGGCCCCCGGCCGGCTGGAACTGCGCGGGGTGACCGCCCGGCGCGGCGACCGGGTGGTCCTGGCCGGCGTCGACCTCGTGGTGCCCGGCGGGACGACCCTGGCCGTGGTCGGCCGGTCCGGCACCGGCAAGTCCCTGCTCGCCGCGCTCGCCGGACGGCTCGCCGACCCGGACGCCGGGGAGGTGCTGCTCGACGGCGTCCCGCTGCGCGAACTGACCCACGACGAGCTGCGCGGGGCGGTCCGGCACGCCTTCGACCGGCCCGCACTGCTGGGCGGCACGCTGGAGGAGGAGATCGGCCTCGGTCCCACGCCCGCCTCCCCCGCGCGCGTCCGTGCAGCCGCCCGCACCGCGCACGCCGACGACTTCGTCAACCGGCTGCCCGCCGGGTCACGCCACGCTCTGCGCCGACGCCCCGCACTCCGGCGGCGAGGCCCAACGCCTCGGCCTGGCGCGGGCGTTCGCCCATGACAGCCGCCTCCTCGTCCTCGACGACGCCCTCTCCAGCCTCGACACCGTGACGGAGGCACAGATCACGGCGTCCCTGCTCGGCTCCGGCACGCACGGCACCCGCCTGCTGATCGCCCACCGCGCGGCGACGGCGGCCCGTGCGGACGCGGTGGCCTGGCTGGACGGCGGACGGGTCCGGGCGGTGGGACCGCACGAGAAGCTGTGGCAACTGCCGGACTACCGGGCGGTGTTCGCGGAGGGGGAAGAGCCGTGATCGCCCGGCGCGGGCTGCGCTTCCTGCGGGACCGGTGGCGGGTCGTCGTACGGCTCGCCGTGTGGTCCCTGCTGGAGACTGGGCAGACGTTCCTCACCGGGTACGCCCCCGCGGCGCGCCCTGGACGACGGGGTTCCTGGGCGGGGCGGCTGGCACACCGGGGCTGGCCTGGCTGGGGGTGGCCGGGGCCGGGGTGCTCGTCGGGGCGTTCGGCACGGCCCGGGTCCACACGGCGGTGGCCGAGCTGGTGGAACCGCTCAGGGACGGGCTGGTGAGGCGGGTCGTGGCGCGGCGGGATTCGGGGAGGGGGACCCCGCGGCGCTGTCCGGGCTCACCCAGCAGACCGAGATCGCCCGGGACACCTTCGCCGGGCTGGTGATGGTGTCGCGCTCGTTCGTGTTCACCGCGGCCGGCGCGCTGATCGGCCTGTTCTCGCTCGCCCCGCCCCTCCTCCTGGTCGTCGGCCTCCCCCTGCTCGCCGGGCTGGCCCTCTTCCTGGCGACACTGCGTCCGCTGGCCCGCCGCCAGGAGGCGTTCCTCGTCGCCGACGAGACGCTCGCCGAACGGTACGGCGCGCTCTGCCCGGGCCTGCGGGACATCACCGCGGCCGGGGCGGAGGAACGGGTGGCCGCCGACACCGGGCGCCACATCGACACCGAGCGACGCGCCGCGGCCTCGCTGGCCCGCTGGGGCGTGCTGCGGGTGGCCGCCCTGACGATCGGCGGCGAGCTCCCGATCGTGCTCCTGCTGGTGGCCGCCCCCTGGCTCCTCGGACAGGGCGTCACTCCGGGCGCCCTGGTCGGTGCGCTGTCCTACGTCACCCAGTCCCTGCTGCCCGCCCTGCGCAGCCTGGTCCACGGCCTGGGCACCAGCGGCTCACGGCTGGTGGTGGTCCTGCGGCGGCTGCTCCGCGAGGACGGCCCGGCATCCGCCACCCCGACCGGCCGGCCGCGCCACCCCGCCGACGGTCCGACCGATGTCCCGGCCCTCACCCTCAAGTCCGTCACCTTCGCCTACGGCCCCGCCGCGGCCCCCGTCGTCGACGGCCTCGACCTGGAACTCGCGCCCGGCACCCATCTGGCCGTCGTCGGCCCGAGCGGCATCGGCAAGTCCACGCTCACCGCGCTGGTCGCCGGAGTGCTGGAGCCCGGGCACGGCGTCATCCGGATCTGCGGGTATCCGGTGCCGGGGGCCGAGGCCGCGGCCGCCGGGTACTGGTCCCGCAGGAGGCGTACGTCCACTCCGGCACCCTGGCCGAGAACCTGGGACTGCTGCGGCCCGGACCCCGTGCCCGAGGCGGAACTCCTCGCCGCCGCCGAGGCGGTGGGGCTCCTCCCCCTGCTCCGACGCCGCTCGGCGGACCCGCCGCCCCGTCGACCCGGCGGCGCTCTCCGCGGGGAACGCCAGCTGATCGCCCTCACCCGGGCCTGGCTGTCGTACGCCCCGCTCGTCCTGCTCGACGAGGCGACCTGCCATCTGGACCCGTCCGCCGAGGAACGCGCGGAGCGGGCCTTCGCCGCGCGGCCCGGCGGCACACTGGTGGTCGTCGCGCACCGCATCAGCTCGGCCCGCCGGGCCGACCGGGTCCTGGTCATGGACGGGCGGACGACGGCGTACGGCACCCACAGGGATCTGCTGGAGCGCTCGGCGCTCTACCGCGACCTCGTCGGCGGCTGGTCGCCGGTGCCGTCACAGCCAGCCCTCGCCCTGGGAGATCCGGATCGCGTCGATGCGGTTGCGGGCCCCGGTCTTGCGGTTGATGGCCGCCATGTAGTTGCGCACGGTCCCGTGGGACAGGTGCAGGCTCCCGGCGATCTCCGCGACGGAGGCCCCCTCGGCGGCCAGGGATAACACGCTCAGCTCCCGCCGGGTCAGCGGCATCTCGGCGGCCTTGAGGAAGCCGAAGCCCAGCGAGTCGTCGACGAAACGTTTTCCTTCCGCGACCCGGCGGATCCCCCGGACCAGGCGCTCCGGCGAGCCCTCCTTGTCCACGTAGCCGAGCGCCCCCGCCTCCACGGCCCGTTTCAGCAGGCCGGGGCGGTTCGCGCTGGCGAGGACGAGGAGGCGGGGCGAGGACGTGCCGGCCGACCGGGCGGCGAGTTCGCCGAGCGGCGGGAGCCCGTAGCTGTCCGCGCACTCCAGGTCGGCCGCGCAGACGTCCGGCAGCAGGGATCGCAGCCGGCCCGGCGCGCTGCGCCACGGGGTGTCGTAGACCCCCAGGTCAGGTTCCCTGCGCAGCCACTCCGCCAGGACCGATCTGACCAGACACTCGTCGTGCACCAGAAGAACCCGGATCACTGCCCGTCCCCTCGCGTTGCCGTTCGCCGGTTCCATGGGTGAGAAACGTCTGCCCCATTGTTCGCGTCCGGCACCTTTCCCAGGCGCGAAGAACAAGCCATCAGGGTGCGCGGGGGCGCACTGGCGGCTCTCGTACGCCGCCGCGCGCTTCGACTGCAGGGGCATGGGCGGAGGTGGACGGGGTATGGGGCGCGGCCGCCACCGGGGACCGGTCCGCTCGCCGTGCGCGTCCCGCCGCCAGGGGGCAGATTTGATCCCGGAGCCCGTCGCATGCCGGGCTCCGGGCCCTTCGGGGCGCGCGAGGAGGTGGTCGGCGTGTCCGACGGGCCGAGGGCCACGCAGGCGCCGGCGACCGCCCGGACGCGGGTCGGCAGGCCGCTGCTGTCCCTGGCGCTGGCCTCGATGATGGACGAGGTGCACGCCCACTCGGGCGCGGTGTACCTGCTGGCGTCCGGCGAGCCGGTCCTGGAGATGGCGGTGATGGCCGGGCTGCCGCGGGCCTTCGCGGCGCCGTGGGAGCGGGTCGGGCTCAGCGCGCCGATCCCGGTCGCCGAGGCGGTCCGGGAACGGCGGCTGGTGTGGGTGGGCGGCGAGGAGGACATGGCCCGCCGCTATCCGCGGATCGCGGTGGTGCTCCCCTACCCGTTCGCGCTGGCCGCGCTGCCGGTGGCGACGGACACCAAGGTGCACGGCGCGATCTTCGTGACCTGGCCCGGCTCGCATCCGCCGGAACTGTCCGACCGGGAGCGGGACCATCTGAGCGCGGCCTGCGGGCGGCTCGCGGTACGCCTGGAGCGGGCCGCCGAGGAGAGCCGCCCGGTGTTCCCGGAACCGGATCTGCTGGCCGGGACGGCGGTCGGCGGGGCGGCGGGCACACTCGGCACGGTGGAGGCGGCCCGGATGGTGTCCCGGCTGCCGTACGGACTGTGCTCGCTCGATCTGCACGGCCGGATCGCCTTCGCCAACGCGGCGGCGGCCGAGCTGATCGGCGTCCCCGTCAGCAGCCTGCTCGGCACCCAGCTGTGGGCGTCGGTGCCGTGGCTCAACGACCCGGTGTACGAGGACCGTTACCGGGCCGCGCTGCTCAGCCAGCAGACGACGTCGTTCGTGGCGCTGCGGCCGCCCGGCGACTGGCTGTCGTTCCGGCTGTACCCGAGCACGACCGGGCTGAGCGTGCGCATCAGCCGGGCGCGGGCGGTGGCGGAGATGAGCCGGAACGCGCCGAAGGGGGACGGCGCCCCGTCCCGGCTGGTGACCATCTCGCAGGTGCTGAGCCTGGCCGGGGCGCTCACCGAGGCGGCGGGCGTGGAGGACGTGGTGCAGCTCGTCGCGGACGAGATCGTCCCGGCGGTGGGCGGGCAGGCCCTGGTCATGCTGGGGTCCCGGGCGGGGCGGCTCCATGTGCTGGGGCACCGCGGCTATCCCGACCCGCACGTCGTGGAGCGGTTCGACGGGCTGCCGCTGACCGAGCCGACGCCGGGGACGCACGCCCTGAACAGCGGGGTGCCGGCGTTCTTCGACTCGCGGCAGGAGCTGGAACGCCTGTATCCGGTCCGGAACGCGACCCCGGACGGGTTCGCCGCCTGGGCGTATCTGCCCCTGATCGCCTCGGGCCGGCCGGTGGGCACATGTGTGCTGGCCTACGCCGAGCCGCATCCCTTCCCTGCGGACGAACGGGCGGTCCTGACGAGCCTCGGCGGGCTGATCGCCCAGGCCCTGGAACGGGCGATGCTGTACGACGCCAAGCACCGGCTCGCCCACGGCCTCCAGGAGGCCCTGCTGCCCCACTCGCTCCCGGCGCTGCCCGGCATCCAGGCGGCCGCCCGCTATCTGCCGGCCACGCAGGGCATGGACATCGGCGGCGACTTCTACGATCTGGTGCCCTCGCACGGGGTGGCCTCGGCCGTCATCGGGGACGTGCAGGGGCACAACGTCACGGCGGCCGGGCTGATGGGGCAGATCCGGACCGCGGTACGGGCGTACACGACCGTCGGACAGGTCCCGCAGGACGTCATGAGCAGCACCAACCGGCTGCTGATCGACCTGGGCTCGGACCTCTTCGCCAGCTGTCTGTACCTGCGGCTGGACCCGGCCCACGGGCGGGCCGTGATGGCGCGGGCGGGCCATCCCCCGCCGCTGCTGCGCCGCCCGGACGGCAAGGTACGCGTCCTCGACCTGGCCGGCGGCCCGCTGCTTGGCATCGACGGCTCGGCGGTGTATCCGACGACCGAGGTCGAGCTGGCTCCGGGCAGCGTGCTGGTCCTCTACACCGACGGCCTCATCGAATCGCCCGGGGTCGACATCGAGGACGCGCTCGCCGATCTGGGCCGGCGGCTGGCGGCGGCCGGGGATCTGCCGCTGGACGCGTTGGCGGACGAGCTGGTGGGGCAGGGTGGCGCCGAGCAGGAGCGGATCGACGACGTGGCGTTGCTGCTGCTGCGGGCGCGGTCGACACGAACGCGGTCCGGCCCTCCCGCCGGAGGCGACCGCGTGTCCGTGGAGCGCTGGTGAGGCGGGTGAGTGAGGCGGGGTCAGTGCGTCTCGGTCAGGCCGGAGTCGCCGTTGTCCGCGCCGGCGCCGACGTCCTGGCCGGTGTCCTCGCCGCCGACCTCCTGACCGGCCTCTTCACCGCCGACCTCCTGGCCGCCGACCTCCTGACCGGCCTCCTCGCCGCCCACTTCCTGGCCTGCGCCGGCCTCCTCGCCCGCACCGGCCTCGTCGCCGGCACCCGCCTCCTGGCCGCCGCCCGCCGCGTCGCCCGCGCCGAGGGTCGCGCCGACCGCCTCCAGGGCGGTGGTGACCGGCTGGAAGAAGGTCTCGCCGCCGACCGTGCAGTCGCCGCTGCCACCGGAGGTCAGGCCGATGGCCAGCCCGTCCTGGGTGAACAGCGAGCCGCCGCTGTCGCCGGGCTCGGCGCAGACGTCGGTCTGGATGAGGCCGGTGACGGTGCCCTCGGGGTAGTTCACCGTGGCGTCGAGTCCGAGGACCTGGCCGTCGTTGAGCCCGGTGGTGCTGCCCATCCTGAAGACCTGGAGACCGACCTCGGCGTCGGCGGCCTGGGAGATCTGCACGGTCCGGCCGTCGCCGACGTTGACCTCGCTCGGCGCGACGGTGGCCGGGTCGTCGTACTTCACGAGCGCGAAGTCACCGTCGCCGGGGAACGTGGCCTGGTCGACGGTGGCGATCGGCTGGCCGTCCTGCGCGTCGGACCACTCGGCCGCCGCGACCCCGCAGTGACCGGCCGTCAGGAAGGCCGGGCTGCCGTCGCCGGCGGTGACGTTGAAGCCGGCCGAGCAGCGGGCGCCGCCGCCGAAGATGGCGTCGCCGCCGGAGACGAAGGTCTTGAAGGTGCCGGCCGACTTCTTGATGGTCGCCATGCCCGAGCCGAGCGTGTCGACCGTGGACTCCAGCTGGTCCCACTTGGCGCCGGTGACCGTGCTGTCGGCGGTGACGAGGATCTTGTTCGTCCTGGGGTCGACGGCCCACGCGGTGCCCGGGATGGTCGCCTTGGCCTTCAGCGTCTGCGCGCCCGAGGCGAGTTCGGCGAGGCTGTTGTCGACCTCGCGTATCTTCGCGCCGGCCTTCTCGGCCTGGACGATCACGTTGTTGTTGTCGCCCGAGACCACGTTGACGACGAGCTGCTTCTGGCCGGTGTCGTAGTACGAACCCGCGAAGGCCTCGCCGAGCAGTTCCTGGAGCTGTGAGGCGAGATCCGATGCGTCCGACGCCTTCAGCGTCTTCGGGGCCGCCGCGGCCCCGTTGGACGAGGAGCCGTCCTGGGAGGCGTTGGCGTTGGGCAGGAGAATCGCCGCCGCTCCGAGCGCCACCACGCCGCCTGCCGCGATCGCGGCCTTGCGCTTGGGGATTCGCTTGTGACTCAAACTTCTCGACCTCCTGAAGGACGGGGTCAGTGCCACCGTTCGTCGGCGGCTGTTCGGGGCGCCTGGATGGCAGTGGGTACGCAGGAGGCACGTGGGGCGTTCAATTCCGTTTGTTGGCAGTCCCTTTGCAGTGCCGAATCGGCCACGAGACCGGCCGGGGTCCGCGTCCGGCGGCGCGGGAGCGGGAACAATCCCCCATATGACGATGACCACCGCCGAAGCCGACAAGATCCTCTCCGCCAACTTCGCCCCTTGGGTGCTCGATCTGGGCCTGTCGGTCGAGTCCCTGGGCGACGACCGGGCGACCCTGCGCCTTCCCTGGTCGGACCGGCTGTCCCGGGAGGGCGGGGCGCTGTCGGGACAGGCGCTGATGGCCGCCGCGGACACCGCCACCGTGATCGCCGTGGCGGCGGCGCGAGGCGGCTACGGGCCGATGACGACCGTGCAGCAGTCGACGTCGTTCCAGCGCGCGGTGTCCGGTGCGGATGTCCTGATCCAGGCGGTGATCACCAAGCTGGGCCGGCGCACGGCGTTCGCGGACATCACGATGACCGACGCGGACTCAGGCGAACTCGCGGCCCACGCGAGCACGGTCTACGCACTTCTCGGCTGACCACCCGACCTGACACGGTCCGCGACCGGCCGGCGACGGTCCGTCTCGAAGTTCCCGCGGAATCCCGGCTTCAGCGAATCTGCACATCCCATACCCAACCAAGTCACCGTGCGCGGCGGATCTGCACAAGCGTGCTCCGCCGCGTACGTCATTGGGGCGGGAGTGTCGGATTCACTTCCCGGGCCGCAAGTCCTTGTGTGAACCGAAGACGTGCCGGGTGTGAAGAAGTCGGCGCCGAGACGTGCGCACGCCTGCACGGTTCGGCACCTGTGGGACTCAAGTGCCCAGGTGAGGCGGTTGGTTGATTGGAAGCCCGGGCCCGGCGCGTGCTTACATCCATCGCACCGCGGCAGCCGCCGAGGCCTTCCGGAAACGGATGCCCGGCGCCTGCGGCACGCGGTCGCCCCAGCCAGGGGTCCGCTCCCCCCCTTGTGAATATCCATATGAAGGGAAGTTCCACCATGAACTCCACCCCCCAGGTTGAGACCGTCGAGATCTCCGACGCCGAGCTCGACAACGTCTCCGGCGGCCTGCAGCTGAACGCCCTGGGCACCGTCACCGGCCTGGTGGACGGCGTCGCCCCGGTCTCCGGCCTGGTCGACACGGTCGTCGGCACGGTCGAGGGCACCACCGGCCTCTCCGTGGCCCCGGTCACGAACCTGGTTGCCGGTCTCTGATCGCACCTCGTGCCGTGAGTCCCGGAGCCGCTCCCCGGCTCCGGGACTCTCGGATGTCCTGACTGAGCCGGCTGCCGTCAGCCGGTCCTTCCTCGTTTTCAGGTGAGGGAAAGTTCCGTGCAGTTCCGCCAACAGGCCCTCGCCAAGCTCCAGTCACCGGAGGAGCTCGACCTTCCGGTGCGGTTCGCCCGCCCGCAGGGCTGGCTCGCGCTGTCCGTGACGGTGGTCGTGATGGCCGCCGCGTCGGTGTGGGCGGTGACCGGTTCGGTGGCGTCCACGGTGGCCGCGCCCGCCATCCTCACGCACGGGCAGGGCAGTTACATCCTGCAGAGCCCGGTCGCGGGCCAGGTCACCGCCGTCCTCGCGAAGCAGGGCGAGCAGCTGCCCGCCGACGCCCCCGTACTGAAGGTGCGGACCGCCAAGGGCGACGCCGTCGTCCGCTCGGTCGCCGCGGGCCGGATCACCGCACTCGCCGCCACGATCGGCCAGATCATCCAGACCGGCGCCGATGTGGCGGCCGTGGAGAAGGTCGCGCACGCCTCCGACCCGCTGTACGCCACCGTGTACGTCCCCGCCGAGAACGCCGCCTCGATCCCCGCGCACGCCGCCGTGGACCTGACGGTGTCGTCGGTGCCGACGCAGGAGTACGGCGTGCTGCGCGGTCATGTGAAGTCGGTGGACCGTTCGGCGCAGTCGGCGCAGCAGATCTCCGCGTTCCTCGGCGACAGCCAGCTGGGCGAGCAGTTCACGAAGGACGGCAGGCCGGTGGCCGTGACGGTGAAGCTGGACAAGTCGTCCGGCACGAAGAGCGGTTACCGGTGGTCGTCCGCGGACGGGCCGCCGTTCGCCCTCACCTCCATGACCGTGGCCCGGGGTTCGATCCGGCTCGCCGACCAGCGTCCCGTCGATTGGCTGCTGCCGTGAGCACCGCACAGGAGACCCGCGGCCGCCGCCGGTCGGCCCCGCCCAAGCGCCCGGTGCCGAAGGGCAAGGGCAGAGCGGTCCGCACGCCCACCGTTCTGCAGATGGAGGCCGTGGAGTGCGGTGCCGCTTCCCTGGCGATGGTGCTGGGGCACTTCGGCAAGCACGTCCCGCTGGAGGAGCTGCGCATCGCGTGCGGTGTCTCCCGCGACGGCTCGCGCGCCAGCAACCTGCTCAAGGCGGCCCGCGGTTACGGCCTCACGGCCAAGGGCATGCAGATGGACACGGCCGCCCTCGCCGAGGTGAAGGCACCGGCGGTGCTGTTCTGGGAGTTCAACCACTACGTCGTCTACGACGGCATGGGCCGCCGCTTCGGCCGCCGCGGGGTCTACATCAACGACCCCGGCAAGGGCCGCCGGTTCGTGCCGATGGAGGACTTCGACTCCAGCTTCACCGGGGTCGTCCTGATCATGGAGCCGGGTGACGGCTTCACCAGGGGCGGGCGCAAGCCCGGGGTGCTGGGCGCGATGCCGGCCCGGCTGCGCGGCACGGCGGGCACCATGCCGGCCGCGGTGCTGGCGAGCCTGCTGCTGGTGCTGGTCGGCGCGGCGGTGCCGGCGCTGAGCCGGGTCTACATCGACATGTTCCTCATCGGGGGCCAGACCTCCCTGCTCGGCGTGCTGTTCGCGTCGATGGGGACGTGTGTGGCGCTCACCCTGGTCCTGACCTGGTTGCAACAGGCCAACCTGCTGCGCGGCCGCATTATCTCCTCCACCCTCTCCAGCGCCCGCTTCCTGCGCCATCTGCTGCGGCTGCCGGTGACGTTCTTCTCCCAGCGCAGCCCGGCCGACCTGGTGCAGCGCCTCCAGTCGAACGACGCGGTGGCCGAGACGCTGGCCCGCGACCTGGCGGCGGCGGGCGTGGACGCGGTGGTCGTCGTCCTCTACGCCGTCCTCCTCTACACCTACGACCCGCAGTTGACGTTCGTCGGCATCGGCGTCGCGCTGCTGAACATCGTCGCCATGCGGGTGGTCATCCGGCTGCGCGCCACCCGTACCGCCAAACTCCGGGCGGACAGCGCCCGGTTGACCAACACCGCCTACACGGGCCTGCAGTTGATCGAGACGATGAAGGCGACCGGCGGCGAGGACGGCTACTTCCGCAAGTGGGCCGGGCAGCACGCCACCACCCTGGAGGAGCAGCAGCGGCTCGGGGTGCCGTCCGCCTGGCTGGGTGTGGTCGCGCCGACGCTGGCCTCGCTGAACAGCGCGGTGATCCTGTGGATCGGCGGCATGCGGGCCGTCGAGGGCGGCATCTCGGTCGGCCTGCTGGTCGCCTTCCAGTCCCTGGTCACCCGCTTCACGGCCCCGATCACCCGCCTCAACGGCGTCGCGGGCCGCATCCAGGACTTCGCGGCGGACGTGGCCCGGCTGAAGGACGTGGAGAACTTCCAGGCCGACCCGCTCTACGGCCGGCCCGGCGGCGCCGAGTCGACGCGCCGGCTGCACGGACACGTGGAGCTGCAGAACATCTCCTTCGGCTACAACCCGCTGGACAAGCCCCTGCTGACCGGCTTCGACCTGACGGTCGGCCCGGGTCAGCAGGTGGCGCTCGTCGGCGGCTCGGGCAGCGGCAAATCGACGGTCTCCCGGCTGATATCCGGGCTGTACGCGCCCTGGGAGGGGGTCATCCGCATCGACGGCCGGCGCCTGGAGGACATCCCGCGCGGTGCCCTCGCCTCCTCCGTCTCCTTCGTCGACCAGGACGTCTTCCTCTTCGAGGGCTCGGTCCGCGACAACGTGGCGCTGTGGGACCCGTCGATCCCGGACGACGCGGTGGTGGACGCGCTGCGGGACGCCGCCCTGTACGACGTGGTGATGCGCCGCCCCGGCGGCATCAACAGCCGGGTCGAGCAGGACGGCCGCAACTTCTCCGGTGGCCAGCGCCAACGCCTGGAGATCGCGCGGGCGTTGGTCCGGCGGCCCAGCATCCTCGTCCTCGACGAGGTGACGAGCGCGCTGGACGCCGAGACCGAGCTGACGGTGATGGACAACCTCCGCAAGCGCGGCTGCGCCTGTGTGGTGATCGCGCACCGGCTGAGCACCGTGCGCGACAGCGACGAGATCGTCGTGCTCCAGCACGGCACGGTCGTGGAACGCGGACGGCACGAGGAGCTGGTGGCGCGCGGGGGCGCGTACGCGGCTCTGGTCAGGGAGCGCTGAGATGACAACCGCACCCGAAGGGGACCTGGTTCTCCAGGCCCTCGGCTCGATGGGCACACCGTACGATCTCGCCGGGCACAACCGCCTGGACCTCGAAGGGCCGCAGGTGCTGTGGCTGGTGGCGTCCGGGGCCGTGGACCTGTTCGCGGTGGACGCCGAACAGCAGGGCCACTGGCACCACCTGGGCCGCCTGGAGGCGGGCTCGCTGCTGCTCGGCCCGACGCCGGGACCCCAACACACTCTGGTGGCCCGCCCGTTGCGGGACTGCGTCGTCCACCGCATCGCACTGCGCGAGCTCTACCAGCCCGCGAACACCCAGACCTGGTCCTACGACGAGTACGGCAACCCGCAGTACGTCCCGCCGACGACGAGCCCGCTGGAGTACGCCCTCGCTCTCGGCGTCGGCCGCAGCCTGTCCATCCTCTTCCAGGCGCCGATGGCGAGCGAAGGCGCCGCGGAGATCACCGACGACGACGTCTTCTGGATGCAGGTCCCGCCGGGCAGTGTGCAGTACGGCTCGCTGTACGGCGCGGAGGCCGCCGCCGACCTGCTGATGGACCCCGCGGTGTGGCAGTCCATGGTCGACCAGCAGTACCGGCTGCTGACCACGCTGGACCGCTGGATCGAGCAGCTGGAGCGCACCCACGAGACGCGCACCGCCGAGGGCATCAGGGCCGGTGAGGCGGTCCGCGCGCAGGCCGACCGGACGCTGCTGGCGTCGATCGGGAAGTCGTCCGGCAAGCGCGTCACGCCGCCGACGCGGACGCCTCGTACGCGGCGTGCAAGCTGGTGGCGCAGGCGGCCGGGATCACCCTGGCCGACCCGGCGCAGTCCGGCACCGGCAGCGACCGGCTCGACCCGGTGGAGCAGATCGCGCTCGCCTCGCGGGTGCGCACCCGGGCCGTCCGGCTGGACGGCACCTGGTGGCGGGACAACGTCGGCCCGCTGGTGGGTCACCGGGCGCTGTCCGGGGCGCCGGTCGCACTGCTGTGGCGGCGGGGCGGTTATGTGGCCGTGCATCCGGCGACGGGCCGGGAGACGCCGGTCGAGAAGGCCAACGCGGAGGAGTTCGAACCGCGCGCGGTGATGTTCTACCGCCCGTTGCCCGACCGCGCTCTCAGTCCCCTGCGCCTGCTGCGGTTCAGCATGCAGAACATGGGCGGCGACCTGACGAACCTCCTGCTCAGCGGCCTGGTCACGGTGGCGATCGGCGCGATCGTGCCCATCGCCACCGGCAAGGTGCTCGGTGAGTTCGTACCGAAGGCCCAGACACATCTGATCGTCCAGCTCTGTCTGGCGGTGATGGTCGGCAGTCTTGTCGCCGCCACCTTCATGCTGCTCCAGAACCTGACGATCCTGCGCCTGGAGGGCCGGATCGAGGCGACCCTCCAACCGGCCGTGTGGGACCGGCTGCTCAGGCTGCCCACCAAGTTCTTCACCGAGCGTTCGACGGGTGAGCTGGCGAGCGCGGCGATGGGCATCAGCGCGATCCGCCGTCTGCTGGCGGGAGTCGGTCCGGTGGTCGCCCAGTCGGTGACCGTCGGCGCTATGAACCTGGGGCTGCTGTTCTGGTACAGCGTGCCGATGGCGTTCGCGGCGATCGGCATGCTGGTCGTGATCGCCGGGGTGTTCCTCGGGCTCGGACTGTGGCAGGTGCGCTGGCAGCGGCGCCTGGTGGTGCTCGGCAACAAGCTCAACAACCAGGCCTTCCAGACCCTGCGCGGACTGCCCAAGCTGCGGGTCGCGGCGGCCGAGAACTACGCCTACGCGGCCTGGGCCGCGCAGTTCGCGCGCAGCCGGGAGCTCCAGCAGAAGGTCGGGCGCATCAAGAACCTCACCACGGTGATGGGCGCGGTCTATCTGCCCGTCTGCACGCTGCTGATGTTCATGCTGCTGGCGGGCCCGGCGCGCGGGTCGATGTCGGCGGCGGCGTTCCTGAGCTTCAACACCTCGGTGACGATGGTGCTGACGTCCGTGACCCAGCTGACGGGTGCCTTCGTGTCGGCGGTGGGCGCGCTGCCGCTGTTCGAGGAGATCAAACCGGTCCTGGAGGCCACCCCGGAGGTGCGCACGGCGAGCACCCGGCCGGGCCCGCTGACCGGCGGGATCGAGGCGCGCCGGCTGTCCTTCCGGTACTCGGACGACGGCCCGCTGATCCTCGACGACGTGTCCTTCGAGGTGAAGCCGGGCGAGTTCGTGGCGATCGTCGGCCCGAGCGGCTGCGGCAAGTCGACGCTGCTCAGGCTGCTGATCGGCTTCGACCCGCCGGTCTCCGGCAGTGTGCTGTACGACGGGCAGGACCTGGCCGCCCTTGACCAGTCGGCGGTGCGCCGGCAGTGCGGGGTGGTGCTCCAGCACGCCCAGCCGTTCACCGGGTCGATCATGGACGTCATCTGCGGCACCGAGCCGTACACCCCGGAGGAGGTGATGGCGGCGGCGCAGATGGCGGGGCTCGCGGAGGACATCCAGCGGATGCCGATGGGGCTGCACACGATCGTCTCCGGCAGCGGCGCCGTCTCCGGCGGCCAGCGTCAACGGCTCATGATCGCCCAGGCGTTGATCCGCAGGCCGCGCATCCTGTTCTTCGACGAGGCGACCAGCGCCCTGGACAACGAGACGCAGCGCACGGTCATCGAGTCCACCAAGGCCCTCAACGCCACCCGCATCGTCATCGCCCACCGCCTGTCCACGGTGCTGGACGCCGACCGCGTGATCGTGATGGAGGACGGCAAGGTCGCCCAGCAGGGCCCGCCCGCGCAACTCCTCGCGGACACGAACGGGCGACTGCACGAGCTGGTGCGACGGCAGATGGCGTAGGGGTCGCGAAGGAGATACGGCGGGGCGCTGCGCGTCCTGCCGGGCCCGGACCGGACCGGGTCGGTGTCGGCGTCGGCGTCGGCGTCGGCGTCGGCGTCGGCGTCGGCGTCGGCGTCGGCGTCGGCGTCGGTCAAGGCATACGCGGTTCTCGCGGCCGGTCGTCCGCGTACGCCCAGGTCGCCAGCGCCCGCACGGCCGCCGCGAACCGGTCCGGGTGGCGCAGGAACTCCATGTGGATGCCGGGGAACTCCACCCAGGGCGCCCCGATCCTGCGGGCGATCTCGACGGAGGGGCGGGCGTAGTAGGTGTCGCGGTCCTCCACGCCGGCGCCGAGGACGATCGGGAACGGCGCCGACCGCAGCGCGTCCTCGTCGGGGCGGAAGCCGGCGAAGCCGGGCCACTCGGTGCCGAAGAGATGGTCCTGGTTGCCGAGGAACCGCCGCCACAGGTCGTCCGGCCAGCGATACGTTCCCTCGCCGCGGACCGTCTCGGCGAACCGGCGGCCCGCGGCCGGGGCTCCGCCCAGCGCGTAGCGGCCGGCCACGTCGGCGAAGAAGGCGCGGGCCGGGTCGTCCGCGGGCAGGACGTTCACGGCGGGGGTTCATGGGCGATCAGGCCCACCAGGCACGCGGGGTGCAGGGCGGCCAGCGTCAGCCCGATGATCGCGCCCGCGCTGTTGCCGAACACCAGCGCCCGGCCACCCGCCGGCCCCTCGATGAGCGCGCGGGCGTCGGCCGCCTGTTCGGTGAGGTCCAGCGGCGCCCCGGTGCGGCCGGTGCTGCGGGAGTTGCCGCGCCGGTCGTAGGTGATGACCGTGAACGCGTCGGCGAGGTCCGCCGCGACCTGCGTGTAGTAGCCCGCGTCCCCGCCCGCCCCGCTGATCATCAGCAGCGCCGGACCGCTCCCCCGCACCTCGTAGTACAGCTCCGCGCCCTCGACCTCGAACGTGCCGCTGGTCACACTCGACCTCCCTCCCCAGCGAAACGTTGCCGTTTCGCTGGAAGTGCTCTAGCCTCGACGTGTACGAAACAGTTTCGTTTACAGCCTCGTAAAATCCGAACGACTTCCCTGGAGTGGTTCCGCCATGTCCCAGAAGACCCTGACCGAGAACGCCCAGGCGGGCGCGGTAGAGGCGCCGTCCGACGCCTCCTCCGGCAAGCGGTGGTGGATCCTCGCCGTCATCGCCCTCGCCCAGCTGATGGTGGTCCTCGACGCCACCATCGTGAACATCGCCCTGCCCTCGGCGCAGGCCGACCTCGGGTTCTCCGACGGCAACCGGCAGTGGATCGTCACCGCCTACGCGCTGGCCTTCGCCTCCCTCCTGCTGCTCGGCGGCCGCATCGCCGACCTCTTCGGCCGCAAGACGGCGTTCCTGATCGGAGTCGTCGGCTTCGCCGGCGTCTCCGCGCTCGGCGGTGCCGCGACCAACTTCGAGATGCTGGTCACCGCCCGTGCTCTCCAGGGTGCCTTCGGCGCCCTCCTCGCGCCCGCCGCGCTGTCGCTGCTGAACACGACGTTCACCGACGCCAAGGAGCGCGCCAAGGCCTTCAGCGTCTACGGCGCCATCGCCGGCGCCGGCGGTGCGGTGGGCCTGCTGCTCGGCGGCATCCTGACCGACGCCCTCGACTGGCGCTGGACCCTCTACGTCAACGTCGTCATCGCCGTCGTCGCCTTCGCCGGCGGCTGGGTCCTGCTGCACAACCACCGCGACGCCGAGAACGCCAAGCTGGACGTCCCCGGCACGGTCCTGGTCGCCGCCGGTCTGTTCTCCCTGGTCTACGGCTTCTCCAACGCCGAGACGCACGACTGGGGCTCGCCCTTGACCTGGGGCTTCCTGATCGCCGGCGGTGTCCTGCTGGCCGCCTTCTCCTGGTGGCAGACCAAGGCCGCGCACCCGCTGCTGCCGCTGCGCATCCTGCTCGACCGCAACCGCGCCGCCTCCTTCCTCGCCGTGCTGATCTCCGGCGGCGGCATGTTCGGTGTGTTCCTCTTCCTCACCTACTACCTCCAGCTCAACCTCGGCTTCAGCCCGACGAAGACCGGTCTCGCGTTCCTGCCGATGGTCGCCGCGCTGATGGTCACCGCCCAGGTCGGCACGACCAGGCTGGTGCCGCGGCTCGGCCCCAAGGCCGTCATCCCGCTGGGCTTCGGCATCGCCGCGGTCGGCATGGCCTGGCTGACCGGCATCGGAGTCGGGTCCTCGTACTCCAGCGCGGTGCTGCCGCAGCTGATCGTCGTCGGCCTCGGACTCGGTCTGGTCATGCCGCCCGCGATGCAGCTGGCCACCGGCGGAGTCGCCGCGGAGGACGCCGGTGTCGCCTCCGCCACCGTCAACGCCATGCAGCAGGTGGGCGGTTCGATCGGTACGGCGCTGCTGAACACCCTGGCCGCGAGCGCCGCGACCGACTACCTGGCCGGCAAGGACCCGAGCAACAAGCTGGTCCAGGCGCAGGCCACCATCGAGAGCTACACCACCGCCTTCTGGTGGTCGGCGGGCCTGTTCGCGGTCGGCACGCTGATCGCGTTCCTGCTCTACCGCCGCGGAGTGCCGGAGCAGGACCCGGACGCCGCACCCGTGGTCCACATGTAGTTCCCCCCAAGCAGAGGGGCCGCCGTCACCAGGGAGACGGCGGCCCCTCTTCGCTGCCGCGCCTGGCCGGATAGTGCGCATCACATCCCGGCGCGGTGAGGGACGGCCCCGAAACGGGTACTCACGGGTCCATGCGAATCAGCGTGGTGGATGTGGGGTCGAACACGGTCCGGCTGGTGGTGGCGGACGCCGAGGGCGGGGTACCGCTGCCCGTGCACACCGCGAAATGGCGGCTCCGCCTGTCCGAACAGGTCAAGCCGGGCTGCCCGGTGCCCGAGGAGGCCGTCGACAGACTCGTCGCCGCCGTGGCCGAGGCGGACCGGACGGCGACCGAGTGGGGCTCGGCCCCTCCGCTGGCCTTCGCCACGGCGGTGGTGCGCAGCGCGCCGAACTGCCGTGACGTGCTGCGTGCCGTACGGACCCGTACCGGCGTCGAGCTGTGCACGCTGCCGGGTGAGCTGGAGGCGGAGCTGACCTTCCTCGGGGCGCGGCGCTGGATGGGCTGGCGGTCGGGGCCGCTGGCCCTGCTGGACATCGGGGGCGGCTCCCTCGAAGTGGCCTTCGGGCGCGGCAGGTTGCCGGACTTCGTGGCCTCGCTGCCGCTGGGGGCGGGCCGGCTGACCCACGAGTTCTTCGGCGGCGAGGACCCGCCGTCGCCGGAGCAGCTGCGGGCGCTGCGGCGCCGGGTCCGGCATCAACTGCGGGACGTCGCGGCCCGGATCCGCTGGGAGGGGCCGCACTCGGCGGTGGCCACGTCCCGTACGTTCCAGCAGCTGGGCCGGTTGTGCGGGGCGCGGCCCGGACGGCACGGACCGTTCGTGGAACGGGAGTTGCGCCGCTCGGACCTGCGTGCGGCGATCACCCGGCTCGCCGGCCTGCCCGCCGCCGAGCGCGCCCTGCTCCCCGGCATCTCCGCGCCCCGGTCCGGCCAGAGCCTGGCCGGCGCGCTGGTCGGCCACACGGCGCTGAAGCTGACCGGCATCAAGGCCGTCAGCATCTGTCCGTGGGCGATCCGCGAGGGCGTCCTGCTGCGCCACATCGAGGACGGCCCGTCCTGGTGGGCCGGGATCAGCCGTCGCAGCGAGGAGAACGGCGGCCAGGAACTCGTGCCGCTGCGCATCGCGGCCGCGAGGAACTGAGAGGGCCCCGACGAACCGGGCGTCGCGACGGCCGGAGAGGGCCACGACGATCTGAGAGAGGAGAGCGTGATGACCCACGACAAGAAGCACCCCGAGACGGTCACGGAGCAGGTCCTGCGCAAGATCGAGGAGGCGGAACGCCACACCCGGGACACCGAGGAACAGCGCCGCCGACGGGGCGAGGCCGGCGAGGCCATCACGCCCAACACCCGCGCCCAGGAGGAATCCGAGGGCGAATAGCTAGGGCGCCCGCCGCGGGGACACGCTGTCGTCGGCCCCCGCGCACCAGACGCCGTGCCACACCACCCAGACGTGGCCCCCGGGCCCGTGGTGGATGTGCAGCCCGTCGACGACGGCCGACAGGGGCAGGTCCCGGGTCCCGTCCTCGTCGGCGCGGTCCAGGGTGATCGTCGTGTCGTCGGTGCCGGCGACGGTGATACCGGTGCGGTCCGCCGTGAGGACGATCCGGCACGTCTCGGCCGTCGTACGGGCGAGGAGACAGCCGTTCACGCGGTGCGCGGCGTCCAGGAGGGCGACGACGAAGGCCGTCGGCGCCTCGATCACGCCGATGACCGCGGCAGCGGCGGCGTCCGAAGCCGCCGTACCGCCTTGTCTCGGGAAGTGCGCCGTGAACTCCATCTCCAAGGCGGGCTCCTGGAGCCCGCACTCGGTGAGCAGCGGAGGCTCCTCCGCGCTCGTCCGTACCGGCGGGCCCACGCCCCACCCCCTGCGTCGAAGCGGATGCGGCCGGGGACCGGGGCAGCACCGCGACTGTACGACGCCGGGGGCCGCTTGAACAGGGCCCTCCGCGAGGGCTTCCAGCAGCTGAAATCCCGACTGGAAGTCAATGTCCCCGCTTGGAATTCACCGGGTCGGATGAAGCAGAGCTTGTCCGGAGCCAGAGCCGGGATGCCGGGTACCCGGCCGGGGTGAGAACGCACATCGAACACCGCCCCGTCCGAGGGGGAGCCGAGATGACACCGGAGTCCGGCGACCGCGCCCCCGATCCTGCCGACGGCGCCGACACCGGCACCCCGGCGGCGAACCCGTACGCCCGCACCTGTCCGCACGGCACGCTCACGGTGGTCGAGGCCTCGGGCGAGATCGACATGGCGAGCGCGGGTGCCCTCGCGGAGCATCTGTCGGCCGCGACGGCGGGCCCGCGACCTGACGTCCTGGTCGACCTGCGCGCGGTCGCCTTCTTCGACTGCTCAGGGCTGCGCGTGCTGTGCCGGGCCGAGTCCCGGGCGCGCGAGCACGGCGGCCGGCTGCGGGTGGTCTCGGAAAGCCCCCGTATACGACGGCTGTTACGGGCCTCGGGCCTGCTCGGCCGGTTTCCGCCGCTGCCCGGTGTCCCCGGACAGCGGCCGTGACTGCGAAGGCCGGCCGGGTGGCCCCACTCCGCCCGGCCGGCCCTCGGTGCGAGATCACGGGGGTCCTCGTGACGGCGCCCGCGCTCCCCAGCCACGGGCGGCCGTCCGGTTGCACGGGAACCCCGCGACCCCGGCTCTAGAAGGTGAAGAGGCTCGCCCCGAGGGAGCCCTTCACACACTCGTTGGCGAAGGTGCGCTCGTAGGAGACGCGCTTGCCCTGCCAGACGCCGTCGACGGTGACGACCACGGGGTTGTACTCCTTGGTGCAGTGGACCTCGTCACGGGCCTGGAACGCGTCGAGGTCGCCGCCCACGCCGCGCAGTTCGGCGCAGGCCGCAGCCGCCGCGGGATGTGTCCCGGAGGCGGTCGGGGCGCAGGTCAGGGTGACCGCGCGGGCCGGGGTGGCGGTGGCGGCGCTGTCGCCGTGGCCCAGGGTGAGGACCAGGGCGGAGGGGGCGTAGAGCGAGTCCGGGGCGGCCAGCGCGGCTCCGGTGAGGGGGCCGCAGACGGCGCCGGCCGTGAGGGCGAGGGTCGCTGCCCAGCGCGCGGTGTTCCGCATAGTGTGCATCCTTCCGCTGATACGAGGGTGGTGCCGCGCCCGGCACGGTCGGTGCCGGGGCGGCGAGCGCGAGTCTGCCGAGTCCGCGGCCGGAACACACATCGACCCCACGCGTTTCAGTAACCTTTCGTGTTGAATCAGTGGCGCGAAGTCACGGAATTCGAACACCGGATCCCAGTAACCACGCGGTTCTTGATCGTCGTTCCCGACCGAATGGCCGGTTCACACCGGCTCTGCAATCGGCCTGAAACATTCCGGTTGAGCTCTCGGCGCACTCCGTCCCGTCCCCTTGCGTTCATGTTCCGGTGGAGTAATCGTCATTACATGATTACGACCGAGCAACGAGAGCAACTGCGCGGCTGGTTCGCCGGGCGCCTGCCCGACGACCTCTTCGAGGAACTCGCCGAACTGACCGTCGACCGTGAGGAGATCACCGTCGTAGGCCGCATCCCCGCACCCCGGCTGGCCGAGGGCGCCTCGGCCACCGAGCGGGAGGCGGCCGTACGGAGCCGGATGCAGGAGTTCCGGGAGCGCACCCGCGAGGCCCGGATCGAGGTGGCCCGCGAGGCCGAGCACCGGTTCCGCCGCAAGGTGTCCTGGGGCGTGGAGTGCGCCGGGGAACGCGCCCTGTTCACGCACGTGGCCGCGCCCGTGATGACCCGGCTGCGGCAGCCCGAGCGGCAGGTGCTGGACACGCTCATCGCGGGCGGCGTGGCCCGCAGCCGCAGCGACGCGCTCGCCTGGTGCGTCCGTCTGGTCCAGAAGCACACCGACGACTGGCTCACCGAACTGCGCGACTCCCTCGAACACGTCCAGCGCGTACGGGCCCAGGGGCCCGACGCCGAGCCGGAGGACGCGCCCACGGACACCGAGTGATGGAGGTTTCGCACATCCGCGACACGAATGATGGACAAACCGTCCTCTGGTGCGGGCCTTGACCCCGGCCTTACCGTCGGCAGACCCCCGAGAGGACGGCCTCCTCTC
>MWJO01000025.1 GCA_002027195.1 Streptomyces sp. GKU 895
CCCGCCCGCCGCACGCAGCCCCGCCGACTCCGCCGTCACGTCATCCCCGGCTACTCGCCGTACGTCATCCCCGGCCAGCAACTTCACCCAACCGTCCAACTCCGCCGTGCGCTCAGCACTCCGGGCCGCGCGCTCCAGTTGCCGCGCCCAGGAACGGAAGGAGGCCCCGCCCCGCTCCAGCGCGTCCGCCGGGTCCCGCCCCTCGGCCACGGCCTCGCAGGCCGCCCGCAGGTCCGGCATCAGCACCCGCCACGACACTCCGTCGACGACCAGGTGATGCGCTACGACGACCACGCGCCCCACCCGGTCCGGACCGGCGTCCACCCACACCGCACGCACCATCACGCCCGCCAGCGGATCCAGTCCCGCGACCGCGTCCCGGGCGGCCTCCGCGGCCACGTCGTCGAGACCGTCGTCGGCCACACCGACGGCATCCACCCGCACCACCCGACCGGAGACATCCACCTCCCCGGCTTCGGGCACCACCAGCACCGGCGCCCCCTCGGGCCCATCCAGCACTCGCGGCCCCGCGACTGAACCCCGTACCGGAGCCCCCGCCGCTCCACCCCGCACCTCAGCCCGAAGCATGGCGTGCACGCCCAGCACCGCCCCCAGCCCCGCTTCCAGCACCTCGGTCCCCAGCCCGGCAGGCGCCCCCACAGCCATCCACTGCGCGAACCCCGCCCGCAACGCATCCGCGCCCAGCGACCGCATCACCGGCGTCCACGGCACCTCGCCGACCCCGCCGTCCTCGACCGCCACCGCCCCGTCCCCGGTCTCGACCGCCACCAGCGCCAGCCGCTCCGGCGTCCGCTCCTCGAAGACCTGCCGGGGCGTCACCACCCACCCGGCCCGCCGCGCCCGTCGAGGCAAGCAGCATCGACATGATCGAGTCCCCGCCCAACTCGAAGAACCCGTCGCCGACCCCGACCTTCTCCAGCCCCAACACCTCGGCGAACAGCGCACAGAACGCCTCCTCGGCAAGGGTCCCCGGCGCCCGCCCGGACCCCACCACGGCCTCCGGCACCGGCAGAGCGGCCCGATCGACCTTGCCGTTCACGGTCAGCGGGAACGCATCCAGCACGACCACAGCCGACGGCACCATGTACTCCGGCAACCGGACAGCCGCACTCGCCCGCACGTCCTCGGCCTCTACATCACCGACGACGTACCCGACCAGCCGGCCATCCCGTACGACAGCCACCGCCCGCTCCACCCCCGGATGAGCGGCGAGAACGGCCTCCACCTCACCCAACTCCACCCGGAAACCACGCAGCTTCACCTGCGCATCCGCCCGCCCCACAAACTCCAACTGCCCGTCCGCCGTCCAGCGCGCCAGGTCCCCCGAGCGGTACATCCGGCCACCGTCAGCGTCGAACGGACAGGCGACGAACCGTTCCGCCGTCAGACCAGGACGGTTGACGTAACCGCGGGCCAGACCGGACCCAGCGATGTACAGCTCACCCGCCACACCCACAGGAACAGGCCGCAGCGACGCATCGAGCACATAGGTGCGGACATTCCCCAGAGGCCGGCCGATCGCGGGCGGTGCGTCCTCGCCCGTGATGCCTTCGTCCAGGAGTACGGCGGTGGTGATGACGGTGGCCTCGGTCGGCCCGTAGGTGTTCCACACCCGGGCGCTTTCCCGCCACTTGGCGGCCAGCCCGGCCTCCAGCCGCTCGGCGCCCAGCACCCAGTTGCCGATCCCCGGCACCGCGTCCGGCTCCAGCACCACCCAGCAGCGAGGGCACCACACTCGCCACGTCGACCCCGGCCGCCTCCACCGTCCCGGCCAAGGCAGCAGCGTCGAGCCGATCTTCGGCCGAGGCAATCGCCAGCGTGCCGCCCGCGGCGAGCGTGACCGCCACGTCCAGCACCGCCGCATCGAAGCTGAACGACGCGAACTGCAACGCCGTGACCCCAGGCCCGACCCCGAGCACCGGACGCATCACCGACGCCAGGTTGGCCACCGAGGCATGCGCGACGGCCACACCCTTCGGACGCCCCGTCGACCCCGACGTATAGATCACATAGGCCAGCTGGTCGGAGCCGACCTCCGGCAGCACACCGAAGTCACTCCCCACCTCATCCAGCAAAAGCCCACCCGACAGACAGCCGACCGTCTCCTCCAGGACCAGCACCACCCCGGCACCGCTGTCCGCGACCATGAACTCAAGCCGCTCAGAGGGGTATTCGGGGTCCAGCGGGACGTACGCCCCACCGGCCTTCCACACCCCCAGCATGGCCACGACCATCTCGGCCCCACGCGGCAGGCACAGCCCCACCCGGGACTCCGCGCCCACGCCCCGCGCCACAAGCCCACGCGCCACCGCATCCGACCGCGCATCCACCTCGGCATACGACAACGCACGCCCACCCGACCACAGCGCAACCGCCCCCGGAGCCTCAGCCACACGGGCGCGGAACCGCCCCACCACCGACGACGCATCGACCGCCCGCGCCGTCGCGTTCCACTCCCCCACCACCACGTCCCGCTCTGCGGCGTCCAACAGCTCCACGCCACTCAGCCGCAGCCCCGGATCGGCGGCCATCTGCTCCAGCACCCGCACCAGACGCCGAGCCATCCGCGACGCGTCCCGCCGGTCGAAGAGATCGGCGCGGTGATCGAGGCGGATCTCCAGGCCGTCGGCCGGGGTGACGCCCAGGGCCAGGGCGAAGTTGGTCGACTCGCGCAGCTCCGTGGCCGCGAGGGTGAGGCCCTCGCCGAGGGGCTGGGCGTCGAGGTCGCCGGGGTAGTTCTCGAAGGCCAGCAGGGTGTCGAAGGTCGCGCCGGGACCCGCGGCCCGCTGCACCGCGCTGAGCCCCACATGCTGGTGGTCGAGGAGCGCCGACTGCCGTGTCTGCAACTCCGCCAGGGCCTCGCCGACCGTTCGGGCGGGGTCCAGATCGACACGCACCGGCAGCGTGTTGATGAACAGGCCGAGCATCGCCTCCATGCCCGCGAGCTCCGCCGGCCGCCCGGCCACCGTCGCCCCGAACACCACCGCGGGCCGGCCCGTCAGCTGCCCCAGTACCAGCCCCCACGCCAGCTGCACCACGGTGTTCAGGGTGACGCCGGCACCCCGGGCGAGCCGCTCAAGATCGCGCACCAGTTCGATGCTCGCGCGCTCGGTGACCCGGTCCAGGACTACGGACGTCGTCGCGCTCGGCTCGGCCGGAGCGACGAGCACCGACTCCTCGACCGGCGCCAGTTCGGCTCGCCATGCCTCCAGCGCCGCCGACGTGTCCCGCTCGGCGAGCCGCCCAGTACGGCCGCGACGACACCGGCGCAGCGAGCCCGGCCGCCGGCGCGGCCGCGTAGAGCGTCCACGCCCTGCAACACCGCGGCAAGCCATCCGTCCAGCAGCAGATGGTGACGACCATCCTTCGCGCCCCCGCCTGCCCTCGCCCGCACCACCGTCCGCGCTCCCGGCACCACCCTGCGCGGCTTCCCGCTCGGCACCCCGGCCCGGCACCTCCAGCCGGCACGCCCCGCCCGCGCCCTCCCTGACGAGCGCCCCGCAGCGGCGGCGGTGCCGCGGTCGAACCGCGCGGCCCGCTCCTCGGCGGCCACCCGTTCCGCGGCGCCGTCGTCCAGGCCCGTCACATCGACGTCCCGCCACGGCAGTTCGGCCCGTTCGACCACGATCTGCACGGGTCCCGCCGCACCCGCGACCTGCACGAAACCGGCCCGCAACGCCGCGTGCCGATCCAGCAGCGCCTGCCACGAGGCCCGCAGCCGGTCCCCGTCCACAGCACCGTCGAGCGTCAGGACCAGTTGCTCGACGTAGACGTCCACACCCTCCTCGTCGAAGAGGGAGTGGAACAGCAGCCCCTCCTGAAGCGGCGCCACGGGAAGCACGTCCACCAGCCCCGGAACCGCCGCCTCGATCTCCTCGACGCCCGCCTGGTCCAGCGCCACCAGCGGGAAGTCCGACGGCGAGTGACCGCCTGCCCCGCCCCGGACGTCCGCGACCAGCCCGGTGAGCTGGTCGGCCCACGCCTCCAGCAGTGCGCGCGCCCGCCCCCGCGCCCCATCAGTCGCGCCGGGTGGGCCAGCCGCAGCTCCAGCACCGGACCGTCCGCCGTGTCGCGTACCGCTCCCAGCAGCTCTACGGCGTGCATCACCGGGGCGTCCGGAGCAGTCCCCGCTCCGAATCCCTCGCCCGCCCCGACCAGCCCGAGGTACCCGCTGCCGGCGCCGACCCGCCCCAGGTATCCGCTCCCCGTCCCGACCCGCCCCAGGTAGTTGAAGCCGACCTGCGCCGAGGGCAGGCCCGCCAACTCCCTTGCCGTGTCCGGACGGACGTACCGCAGCAGCCCGTAACCGAGCCCATCCCCGGGGACGGCCCGCACCTGCTCCTTCACCACCGCCACCGACACCCCGACGCCCGCGCTCAACCGCACCGGACGCGAGGACGTGAACCACCCGACGGTCCGCGACAGATCCTGGACGCCGTCCGACAGCGGCTCACGGCCGTGCCCCTCGACGTCCACCAGAAGCTCCCCCGCCCCGGCCCACTGACCGACCGCCCCGGCGAGGCCCGCGAGCAGCACCTCGTCCACCCCGGCATGGAACGCCACCGGCACCGCCGTCAGCAGTCCGGCCGTCACCTCCGCCGGAACGGTCACCGACACCTCACGCACCGTCGCGCCGACGTCCAGGACCGGGTTCAGCGGCATGTCCGTGAGCGACAGCTGCGGCCCGTCCAGCACCGCCCGCCACGCCGCCAGCTCGGCCACCCGCTCCGGCCGCCCCGCCTGCGCCGCCAACTCCCGCGCCCACGCCCGGAACGGCACCGGAACCGGCTCCCACTCCACGGCCCGCCCCTCGGCGAGGCTCTCGTACGCGGACCACAGGTCCGGCAGCAGCACCTGCCAGGACACCGCGTCGACGACCAGATGACAGACCACGACGACCAGCCGCCCCGCCACTTCGACCCCCGCCGTCCAGCCACACGACCTGCACCATCACCCCGGCCACGGGGTCCAACCGCCGCACCGCGGCCGCGACCTCCGCATCCACCGACGCCGCCAGGTCCGCACCGCCGACGCGGACACGCGCCACCAGCCCCTCGACCGGCACCACCAGCCGCTCCGGAACCACGAGCACGCCGGGCTCCGCCACCAATCGCGCCCGCAACACCTCATGCCGCTCCACCAGAGCAGCCACCGCACCCCGCAGCGCCACCTCGTCCAGCCCGGCCGGCGCCTCCACCACCATCGACTGCACGACCTCGCGCACACCGTCGACGCCGACCCGGTCCAGCACCTCCCGCATCACCGGCGTCAGCGGCACCTCACCCACGGCCGAGTCCACCGGCCGAAGACCCTCCGCCGCCCCGCCGACCGCCCCCGCCCCCGCGGCCAGCCGCGCCGGCGTCCGCAACTCATGCACCTGCCGCGCACCGAAGACCAACCCCGCCCGGCGGCCCGCGACACCAGCAGCATCGCCGTGATCGAGTCACCGCCCAGCGCGAAGAAGCTCTCCTCCGCCCCGACCCGCTCCACCCCGAGCAACTCCGCGAACAGCGCGCACAGCACCTCCTCGCCCGCGGTCACCGGCGCCCGCCCAGCCCCCGCCAAGGCCTCCGGCACCGGCAGAGCGGCCCGATCGACCTTGCCGTTCACGGTCAGCGGGAACGCGTCGAGCACGACCACCACGGACGGCACCATGTACTCCGGCAACCGGGCCGCCGCATACGCCCGCACGTCGTCACCGTCCGCGCCCCCGCCGACGACGTACCCGACCAGCCGGCCATCCCGTACGACAGCCACCGCCCGCTCGACCCCCGGATGAGCGGCGAGAACGGCCTCCACCTCACCCAACTCCACCCGGAAACCACGCAGCTTCACCTGCGCATCCGCCCGCCCCACAAACTCCAACTGCCCGTCGGCAGTCCAGCGGGCCAGGTCCCCCGAGTGGTACATCCGCCCACCGTCCTCATCGAACGGACAGGCGACGAACCGTTCCGCCGTCAGACCAGGACGGTTGACATACCCCCGGGCCAGACCGTCGCCGGCGATATACAACTCACCGGGAACCCCCACGGGCACGGGGCGGAGGAAGGCATCCAGGACGTAGGTGCGGACGTTCCCCAGCGGGCGGCCGATCGCGGGTGGCGCGTCCTCACCCGTAATGCCGTCCTCCAACAACACCGCAGTCGTGATGACGGTCGCCTCGGTCGCCCGTAGGTGTTCCACACCCGGGCCGCCGCGCGCCACTTGGCGGCCAACCCCGCCTCCAGCCGTTCCGCCCCCAAGACCCAGTTGCCGATCCCGGCAACGGCGCCCGGCTCCAGCACCCCCAACAACGACGGCACCACACTCGCCACATCGACACCGGCCGCCTCCACCATGGCCGCCAACGCAGACGCATCCCGACGCTCCTCCGCCGAAGCAATCGCCAACGTCCCCCCGGCAGCCAGCGTGACCGCCACATCCAGCACCGCCGCGTCGAAGCTGAACGACGCGAACTGCAACGCCGTGACACCAGGCTCAACCCCGAGCACCGGACGCATCACCGACGCCAGATTCGCCACCGAGGCATGCGCCACGGCCACACCCTTCGGACGCCCCGTCGACCCCGACGTATAGATCACATAGGCCAGTTGATCGCCACCCACCTCCGGCAGCACACCGGCCTCACTCCCCACCTCATCCAGCAGCACACCCGAGGCCACCCGCCCGGCCGTCACCTCCGTGACCAGCACCACCCCGGCACCGCTGTCCGCGACCATGAACTCAAGCCGCTCAGACGGATACTCGGGATCCAGCGGCACATACGCCCCACCGGCCTTCCACACCCCCAGCACCGCCACGACCATCTCGGCCCCACGCGGCAAGCACAGCCCCACCCGGGACTCTGCGCCCACGCCCCGCGCCACAAGCCCACGCGCCACCGCATCCGACCACGCATCCACCTCGGCATACGACAACGCACGCCCACCCGACCACAGCGCAACCGCCCCCGGAGCCTCACCCACACGGGCGCGGAACCGCTCCACCACCAAACCGGCCTCAGTCACCGCAGCCGTCGCGTTCCACTCCTCGACGACCGCCACCAGGCCCCGCTCGTCATCCCCCGCCACGCCGATCCGCCGCACCGGCGTCGCGGGCTCGCGGACGGCTCGCTCGACGAAGCCGACGAGGGAGCGATGGACGGCCCGCGTCCACGCCCGGTCGTAGAGCGCCGGGTTCGCCTCGACGGTGATCTCGATCCCCGTGGCGGTCCGGTCGACGAGCACCCCGAAGTCCTCGACGAGCCGGGTCGACACGTCCCGTGCCACGCCTCGGCAGTCGCCGAAGGCCAGTTCTCCGGCGCGCGGCAGGATGTTCACGTACGGCCCGAAGTGCCAGCGGTCGCCTTCCGGCCAGCCCAGTTCCCGGCGCAGCCGCTCCCCCCGGTACCGCTGGTGCCGGAGCAGTTCGGCGACGGCCTGGTGGGCGGTGTGGGCGAGGTCGAGCAGGTTCGCTCCGGTGGGGACCGGGAACCGCAGGGGCAGCATGTTCGCCCGGGTGACGCGGGCGCGCAGGTCGGTGTCGCTGACGCGGCCGGTCATGGGCAGGCTGAGGAGCGCCTCGGCCGCTCCGGCCATGCCGCTCACGAAGGCGCCGGCGGCGGCGAGGAGCAGCCGGGATGTCGGCAGACCGGCTCGTCGGCGGCGGCACGCAGCGCGTCCGCGGCGTCGGGAGCGAGGGTGTCCGTCACCCGGAGCACCGCCCCCGCACCGCCTCCGGAGACTGTGGACAGGCGCGCGGCCTCTGCCATTTCCGGGCGATCCGCGAAACGGTCACACAGATAGCGTCGGTCTTCTGCGAATTCAGCCGATCCGCGATATGCCGCCTCCTCGGCGAATGTCTCGCGCAAGGAGATGTGATCGGACTCGGGAAATTCCCTGCCCGCGACGAGCGCGGAATACGTCTCGGCGACCCGGCGAGCCATGAGGGTGCACGCATATCCGTCGAGGAGCAGGTGATTGTAGCCCTGGAACCAGCAGTACCGTTCGGCATCGAGTCTGAAGAGCACGAAGGAGTAGAGCCGGTCCGCGAGCGGGTTCTCCACGGCGGCGAGTTCCTCGCGCATACGGGATTCGAGCCACGTCCGCCGGTCGTCGTCACCGCCGGCTCCACTCCCCTCGCGCCCCTCGCTCCACTCCTCCACGGGCAGCGCCCACGGCCCCGCGCCCAGCGTACGCCCCGGACCGCCCCCGTCCCGTCCTCGCTGAAGCGCAGGCCCAGGATCTCGGTCTCCTCGACCGTCCGGTGCAGCGCGGCCTCGAAGGCGGCCACGTCGAGCGCGCCCGTGATCTCGACGGCCTGCCCGACGCTGTAGCGCGCGCGGGGGCCCGCCAGGCGCTGTGCGCGCCAGATGCCCTCCTGGCTGTCGGACAGGGGAATGCCGCCGTCGATTCGCTCGCTCATGTCCGCCCCTCACCCCTCATTCCCTCTCCATGGGCATGGACTGCCCGGCGCGCCATTCCGTGGGAAACGCAAGGAAAAGAGCTTCCGCTCGGGAAGCTCCTGGGAATATCACCCCGTGGACCGAAAGGCCCGGTGAAACGTCGCCATAACCCGTTCACGACCGGGGCCGGTCAATCAGAACAATACCCAGCGAAGGGCGTCGTCGGCGTCGTCCAACCGGCCGTTCTGGTCACTTGGACGCGGTTGCCGCGCGGGTCTGCGGCCAGATCTCGTATCGCTCGCCGTCCTTGACAAGGAGCGGGAAGGAGAGTTCGACGACGAGGCCGCCGTGCGGTCCGGGGCGGGCGGAGAGGGCGGCGTCGTGGGCGGCGGCGATGGCCCGGACGATGGACAGGCCGAGGCCGTGATGGCCGTCGCCCGCGGTGCGGCTCATGCGCTGGAAGGGCTCGAAGAGCTCGTCGACGCGCTCGGCGGGGACGGCGGGCCCGGTGTTGGCGACGGCGAGGACGGCGTGCCGGCCGTGACGGCGCACGGTGACGTCGACGGTCCCGTCGGGCACGTTGTAGTAGGCGGCGTTGTGGACGAGGTTGGCGACCAGGCGTTCCAGCAGCGCGGTGTCACCGGCGACCTGGGCGGGCTCGGTGCGGTCGACGATCCGTACGCCGTGCCGCTGGTCGGGGGGCAGCTGGGTGAGCAGGACGGACTCGACGACGTCGGCGAGGTCGACGGGCTCGGTGCGGTCCATGCCCCGCTCGCTGACGGCCAGGGTGAGGAGGGACTCCAGCAGGGCGCCCTGGTGGGTGCTGATGCGCAGCAGGCGCTCGAAGTTCTCGCGGAACGAGTCGGCGGTGGCGTCGGGGTCGAGGAGACACTCCTCCAGGAGGGCGCGTTCCACGGTGAGCGGGGTGCGCAGCTCGTGGGCGGCGTTGGCGACGAACCGTTTGTGGGACTCCAGGGCGGCTTCCAGCCGGTCGAGGAGGCCGTCGACGCTGTTGGCGAGGTCGCCGATCTCGTCGCCGGGACCCTCGACGGCGAGCCGCTCGTGGACGTTGCGGGCGGAGATGCTGCGGATGCCGGCGGTGACGGTGCGCATGGGGCGCAGCACCCGGCGGGCCAGCAGCCAGCTGAGCACGACGGAGAGGCCGGCCATGATGGCGAGGGCGATACAGGACTGCACGAGCAGGTCGTGCATCTGCGCCTCGTGCATCCGGGCGGCCTGGTCGCGCAGCTGGGCGTCGAGCGCGAACTCGGGTGGCGGGGCGTCGCCGCCCTGGCCGCCGGGCTGGATGTGGATCGTGGGCTGCCGGCCGGCTTCTCCGTTGATCTCGTACTTGACGACGCTGCTGTGGGTGGGCCGGTTGACCAGCAGATAGGTCATGCCGAGCAGGACGGCGCCGGACGCGATGAACAGCAGGCCGAAGAGGACCGCGAAGCGGACCCGTACCCGGCGCGGTGTCAGGCGCCGGGCCACGGCGCGCAGCCAGGACGCGGGCGCGGTGCGCAGGACACGGTCGCGGGCTCGGGCGAGCCGGACGAGGACGGGCGGGGCCATGTCAGACCCGGTAGCCCCGGCCGGGCACGGTCTGGATCACCGAGGCGTCGAGGAGCTTGGCGCGGAGCCGGTTGACGGTCGCCTTGACGGTGGTGGTGCCGGGGTCGGCGACCTCGTCCCACACCTTGGCGAGCAGCTCGTCGGCGGGGACGGTCCGTCCTTCGGCGCCGAGCAGATAGGCGAGCACGCCGAACTCCTTGGTGGTGAGCGGCAGTTGGGTGCCGGAGTGGCTGGCGGTGCGGCGCGCGGGGTCCAGGCGCAGGGCGCCGCGGACCAGTTCGGGCTGCCGCTCCGGGTGGGCGCGCCGGCCTAGGGCGCGGGTGCGGGCGAGGAGCTCGGGCCAGGCGAACGGCTTGGCGAGGTAGTCGTCGGCGCCGAGCCCGAGGCCCTCGACGCGGTCGGCGATGGAGGCGGCTGCGGTCAGCATGAGCACCTTGGTGCGCACGCCCTTGGCGGTGAGTTCGCCGCAGACGTCGTCGCCGTGCACGTCGGGGAGGTCACGGTCGAGGACGACGACGTCGTAGTCGACCTCCTCGACGAGGTCGAGGGCGGTCGAGCCGTCGTAGGCCGTGTCGACCGCGAGGCCCTGGCGGCGGAAGACTCTGGTGATCGAGTCCGCGAGCTCGGTGTGGTCCTCGACCACCAGTACCCTCATCATTCCCCCTACGAGACACGCGCCACGGACCCCAGGCTGCCCCATCCCCGGTCACAGCCGGGTTACCACCTTCACAGGCTGGCGTACGGCCCCTCGCGTCGCAACAAGGCCGATCGGGCCGGGCGTCAGATCCGGTAGCCGACGTGCGGGAGCGTCTCGATGACCGGCGGGTCGCCGAGCTTGCGGCGCAGCCGGCTGACGGTGACCTTGACCGCGTTGCTGAAGGGGTCGGCGTCCCGGTCCCAGGCCCGCTCCAGCAGCTCCTCGGCGGAGACGACGGCACCGCCGGCGGCGAGCAGCACCTCCAGGACGGCCATCTCCTTCGGCGACAGCTCCAGCCTGCGCCCGCCGCGCAGCACGGTACGGCGGGCCGGGTCGAGCTCGATGTCACCGCGGACGAGGACGGGCGGCACGGCGGGCTGGTCGCGTCTGTCCAGGGCCTGGACGCGGGCTATGAGCTCGGCGAAGGAGAAGGGCTTGGCGAGGTAGTCGTCGGCGCCGAGATCCAGACCGTCGACCCGGTCGGCGAGCGTCCCGGCGGCGGTGAGCATCAGCACCCGCGACGGACACCCCTGCCGCACCAGCGCCCGGCAGATGTCGTCCCCGTGCACGAGCGGCAGGTCCCGGTCGAGTACGACGACGTCGTAGACCCCGCTGGCGGCCCGGCTCAGCCCCTGCTCGCCGTCGTGCGCGAGCTCGACCTCCATGGCATGCCGCCGCAGCCCCCTCGCGACACTCTCCGCGAGATCCTTGTGATCCTCCACGATCAGTACGCGCATGCCCCCACCCTGACACCCGGCAGGTCACCCAGGGGTAACAAGACGACGCGGGGGCACGTCCGTGCCCCCGCGTGCGGAGCCCCCTGTCGGATTCGAACCGACGACCTACGCATTACAAGTGCGTTGCTCTGGCCATCTGAGCTAAGGAGGCAGACGTACGGCTGTCGCGTACGCGCCCGTGCAGTGTACCCAGGTCCCGGCGGGGCCCTCTCGAAAATTTCGACGAAGTTCACATGCGCCGGACTACTGACAGATCGGGCGAACGCCAGGTAGCGTCCGCTGAAGTTCACCTGTGTGGACTACTCCACCACCTTCCTACAACGGATCGTCCGGCACGTTCCTGCCGGTAGAAGGGGGCCCTTCACCATGGCCACTGTCTCGTTCGACAAGGCGACCCGGATCTACCCGGGTTCCGAGAAGCCCGCCGTAGACGCGCTCGACATCCAGATCGAGGACGGGGAGTTCCTCGTCCTGGTCGGCCCGTCCGGCTGCGGCAAGTCCACCTCGCTCCGCATGCTGGCGGGGCTCGAGGACGTCAACGCCGGCGCCATCCGCATCGGTGACCGTGACGTCACGCACCTGCCGCCGAAGGACCGGGACATCGCCATGGTGTTCCAGAACTACGCGCTGTACCCGCACATGACGGTCGCCGACAACATGGGCTTCGCGCTCAAGATCGCCGGCGTGCCGAAGGCCGAGATCAAGCAGAAGGTCGAGGACGCGGCGAAGATCCTCGACCTCACCGAGTACCTGGGCCGCAAGCCGAAGGCGCTCTCCGGCGGTCAGCGTCAGCGTGTCGCCATGGGTCGTGCCATCGTGCGTGAGCCGCAGGTCTTCCTCATGGACGAGCCGCTGTCGAACCTCGACGCCAAGCTCCGTGTCTCGACCCGTACGCAGATCGCCTCGCTCCAGCGCCGCCTCGGCATCACCACCGTCTACGTCACCCACGACCAGGTCGAGGCCATGACGATGGGCGACCGCGTGGCGGTCCTCAAGGACGGTCTGCTCCAGCAGGTCGACACCCCGCGCAACATGTACGACCGTCCGGCGAACCTCTTCGTCGCCGGCTTCATCGGCTCCCCGGCGATGAACCTGGTCGAGGTGCCGATCACCGACGGTGGTGTGAAGTTCGGCAAGTCGGTCGTGCCGGTGGACCGTGAGGCGCTCTCCGCGGCCACGGACAAGACCGTCACCGTCGGCGTCCGCCCCGAGCACTTCGACGTGGCCGGCCCGGACGCCGAGCTGGGTCTCGCGGTCACCGTGAACGTCGTCGAGGAGCTCGGCGCCGACGCGTACGTGTACGGCACCGCGAAGGTCGGCGACGACTCCAAGGACCTCGTCGTCCGCGTCAGCGGCCGTGACGTCCCGGAGAAGGGCAGCACGCTGAACGTCGTCCGCGCGCGGCGGAGACCACACGTGTTCTCGACGTCGACGGCGCCCGTCTGTCGGACTGAGCAGAATCCCGGGTAAATCACCCAGGTTGACGAAGAGGGCCCCGCAGGCTGCTGCGGGGCCCTCTTCGTGCCCCCGGGGCCGCGCCCAAATACCCCGGCAGACCGGGCATTTCGAGCCGTGTGCGTCAACGCCTTACCCAATTCGAGGCACCAGTTCATCCCCCGAACCGGTGACTAAATGTCGCCAAATCATCACCCCGCGCTACCCTCACACGCGTGAAGCACTCCACTAACCCACAGACGCGACGCGGCCGGGGCCCCGCCCGCCGTATCGGCCGCACGCTCGCCCTTGTCCTGCCCGTCTTCCTGGTGCTCTCCGGGACCCTCGCGGTCACCCGGGTCAACTGGACGGGGAGCCCCTCGGACTCGGTGCTCACCGCCTCCGACATCTCGGCGGCGCGTGCGAAGGCCCGTGCCCCGCAGGACGTGCTGCGCGACAAGCTCCTGGCGGAGCTCCAGGAGGAGAACCCTGGCATCGCGCTGACCCACCTCCAGGAGGCCGTCAACGACCGCCCGTCGCTCGCGAAGCACTGCGCCTCGATCGCGCGGGCACTGGGCCGTGCGGCGGTGCGGGTGTACGGCCCGACGCGGGCGCAGTCGTACGCCCGCCCCGTCTGCGACACCTCGTTCGCCACGGGTGTGGCGGCCTCGCACACCTAGAGCCTGCCGAGGCCCACTGGAAGCCGTGATTCCTCTTGTGGCGATTTACGGCTGAATAAGAAACGGTTACCGGCAGAAGCCGCGAGCGGACGCCACGTACAGTTCGGTCATGACCGATCCGAACGCCGCGTCCCGCCCCGTTCAAGCCGTCGTCCTGGCAGGTGGCCAGGGCTCACGGCTGCGCCCCTACACCGACGACCGGCCCAAGCCGATGGTCGAGATCCCCGGCACGGGGACGCCGATCATCGGCCATCAGCTTGCCTGGCTCGCCGAGGAGGGCGTGACCGATGTGGTGGTCAGCTGCGGCCACCTCGCCGACGTCCTGCAGAAGTGGCTGGCCTCCGCCGATCTGCCGGTGAACGTGACGACCGTCGTCGAGACGGAGCCGCTGGGCCGCGGTGGCGGCCTCAAGTACGCCGCGGCGCGTCTCCCGCACCCCGACAAGCCCTGGTTCGCGACCAACGGCGACATCTGGACCCGGTTCTCGCTGCGCGAGATGGCGGACTTCCACACCGAGCGCGACGCGGTGGCGACGCTGGCGCTGGCGCGTCCGCGCATCCCGTGGGGCGCCGTGCAGACCGACGGGTTCGGTCACGTCACCGACTTCATCGAGTCCCCGCCGACGACGTACGAGATCAATGCCGGTGTGTACGTCTTCTCGCCCGAGTTCGCCGAGATGCTCCCCGAGCGCGGCGACCACGAGCGGACGACGTTCCCGCATCTGGCGCGCGAGCTGCGGCTGGCCGGGTTCCCGATCCCGCACGGGGCGTACTGGCGGGCGATCGACACGGCGAAGGACCTGACGGAGGCCGCGAAGGAGCTGGCGGCGCTGGGGCGATAGCCCCACCCGTACGGATGTCACGAAGGGCCCCGCTGCTGCGGGGCCCTTCGTCGTCGGGCCTGCGGTTCAGCCGGTGGGTTGCCCGAGGATGCCTCCCACCGGCCCGTCTACCCCAACAGGCCGCCTACCAGGCCCGGTTCACCGGAGGACGTGCCTCCCGTGTCCGTTCCTCCGCTGGAGCCGGTGCCGCCGGTGGAGCCGGTCGGTCCTGAGCTGGTGCTGGGGGCCTGCTGGGCCGGGGAGGACTGCTGGGGCGGCGCCTGGCCGGTGCCCTGGGTCTGGCTGGGCGTGCCGGCCGTGCCGGTGTCGCGGGTGGCGCCCGGGGTGGTCGCGGCGCCGGAGGGGGTGGCACCGGCCGTGGCGCCGTGGCTCGGCGCCGTGGAGGCCTTGGGGCGCTTCTTGTGCTTGGCCGGGTCCTGCGGGAGCGGGGAGCCCGGGAGTTCGTTGCGCGGGGCCTCGCCGGGCCCGGGGACGACGACCCGGTCGGCGTCGCGGACGGCACCGCCGAGGAGGGAGCCGATGAGCAGCGTGAGGCCGATGACGATGGCGCTCACGAGGGCGCCGCGGCGCAGGACGTAGCGGCGCAGGTCCCAGATGTCGGAGCGGGGTCCGAGGCGACGCCAGGCACTGCCCGCGAGGCGGCCGTCGATGGAGTAGACGGGGGCGCCGGCGATGATCAGCGGGGACCAGGCGGCGAGGTAGATGATGTCGGGCGCGTCGTAGGCGGGGACGCTCTTCCAGCTGACCGTGAGGAGCAGCGCGGCGGAGAGCATCGCGCCGACGGCGGCGGCGACGCGCTGCCAGCAGCCGAGGATGGTGAGGACGCCGACGATGACCTGGAGGAAGGCGATCACCAGGCCGGAGCCGACCGGGTGGTGCAGCGCGAACTGGCGCAGCGGCTCGGCGACTTCCCAGGGGTGCAGGGTGTTGAGCCACTTGACCATGGAGCCGCGCTTGCCGCCGTCGAAGTAGACGGGGTCGCACAGCTTGCCCATGCCGGCGTAGATGGAGATGAAGCCGAGGAAGATGCGCAGCGGGAGGAGGACGACGCCGAGGTTCATGCGGCGGCCCGGGTAGTAGGCGTGCCGGGCGGGGTCGTCGCCGTGGCGCCTGCCGGGGGTGCCGGTCTGCTCGTCGACCGCTTCGGCGAACTGCTCGTCCGCGTAGGCGAGTTCCTCGTCGTACGCGCTGCCCACCGTGCGCATGCCGGGCAGCAGTGGTTCGTGGGTGCGCTGGGCGCCGACGACGGGGGTCTCGACGGTCTGGGTCAACGCGTCGTCGTAGCCGGGGTCGTAGCCGCCGTCGACGTCGATGCGGGGGATGACCTGGGTGGCGTCCGGCGTCGGCCGCCCGGCTCCTCCACGGGGCGGACGCGCCTCGCACGGCCTGGAGCAGGCGGTGGGCGCCGGTGTCGTCGGGGGCGGACTTGCCGCTCCAGACGACGGGCCGGCGGCGCGCCGCACCGGTGCCCGTGGCACCGACGGCGGGCATCCGGGCGGTGTCCTCGGTGGCGCTCAAGTGCCGGGCGATCCGCGGGGATTGGGCCGCGCGTCTCGTCGTCGCGCCCAACTGCACGCGGAAGCTGGCGTGATTGACGATGATCTGCGCCGGATCGCTCGGCACCTTCACCATGCTCAGCGCGGGAGCGTCGTCGAGTCCGGAGGCGAATCCGGAGTTGAAGCCCGACGAGCGGTCCCCCGTGGGTGTGCGGGGTGTTCTGGTGTCCACACTCATCTAACCGAGTGACGTGTGTTTAGGACACTGCTTTGACCGCCCGGATGTGTCCGGACCCCGTCAAGCTCGCGCAGAACACCCCGATTACCCCGTACGGGTGAGAACGGGCACGCGTGTTCAGCCGCGGCAGGCGCCCAGAACGGCCCCGCCACCAACCACGGCGGGCGCCGCTCAAGGCCCTGTCATCAGCCCCGCCGACGCGCCGCTTCGTACAGCACGATCCCCGCCGCCACACCGGCGTTGAGCGACTCGGCGCCGCCCGGCATCGGGATGCGGACGCGGAAGTCGCAGGTTTCGCCGACGAGTCGGGACAGGCCCTTGCCCTCGCTGCCGACCACGATGACGACCGGGCCGTCGAGGGCGTCCAGTTCGCCGACCTCGTGCTCGCCGTCGGCGGCGAGGCCGACGACCACGATGCCGGCCTTCTTGTAGCCCTCCAGGGCGCGCGTGAGGTTGGTGGCGCGGGCGACCGGCGTCCGGGCGGCCGTACCGGCGGACGTCTTCCAGGCACCGGCGGTCATGCCGGCCGCGCGCCGCTCGGGCACCACGACACCATGGCCGCCGAAGGCAGAGACGGACCGGACGACGGCACCCAGGTTGCGCGGGTCGTCACGCCGTCCAGCGCGACGATCAGCGGGTCCTCGCCGTCGTCGTAGGCGGCGCTGGCGAGGTCCTCGGGGTGCGCGTACTCGTACGGCGGGACCTGGAGCACGAGCCCCTGGTGGTTGAGGCCGTTGGTCATGCGGTCGAGCTCGGGGCGGGGGGCCTCCATGAGGTTGATCCCGCCGCGCTCGGCCGCGAGCTGGAGCGCCTCACGCACCCGCTCGTCGTTGTCGATGAACTGCTGGACGTAGAGCGTCGTCGCGGGCACGCCCTCGCGCAGCGCCTCGACGACGGGGTTGCGCCCGACGACCATCTCGGAGGTGCCCTTGCCGCCCCGGCCGCGGGGCACGGGACGACGCGCCGCCTGCTTCGCCTTGGCGGTGGCGATGCGGTTCTTCTTGTGCTTCTTGCGCATCTCGGCGGGCGGGGTCGGGCCCTTGCCCTCGAGACCCTTGCGTCGCTGGCCGCCACTGCCGACCTGCGCGCCCTTCTTGCCGGACATGCGGCGGTTGTTGGCTGCCATGACCTACCTGTCCTACGTCGTCGAAATGTTCGTACGTCTATGAAGTGTGCCGCCCGGAAGGCCGGACGGCACAATCGATCTTCGTGACCGGGCTGGGGCTCAGCGGGGGCCGAGGCTCCAGCGGGGGCCCTGGGGGCTGTCCTCGATGGCCAGTCCGGACTGGTTGAGCTGGTCGCGGATGGCGTCCGCGGTGGCCCAGTCCTTGCGCCCGCGGGCGGCCTCGCGCTGGTCGAGGACGAGGCGTACGAGGCTGTCGACCACGCCGTGCAGGTCCTCGCCGCGGTCGGTCTCGCCGGCCCAGTGCGGGTCGAGCGGGTCCAGGCCGAGGACGCCGAGCATGGCGCGGACCTCGGCGAGGCGGGCCACGGCGGCTTCCTTGTCGTCGGCCGCCAGGGCGGAGTTGCCCTGGCGGACCGTGGTGTGGACGATGGCGAGCGCCTGCGGGACGCCCAGGTCGTCGTCCATGGCCTCGGCGAAGGCGGGCGGCACCTCGGCGGACGGCTCGACATGGCCGGCCTTCTCGACGACGCGCTGCACGAAGCCCTCGATGCGGGCGAACGCCGACTCGGCCTCGCGCAGCGACTCCTCGCTGTACTCGATCATCGAGCGGTAGTGCGGGGTGCCGAGGTAGTAGCGCAGCACGATCGGGCGCCAGGCCTTGACCATCTCGCTGACCAGCACGCTGTTGCCCAGCGACTTCGACATCTTGTCGCCCGCCATGGTGACCCAGGCGTTGTGCACCCAGTACTGGGCGAAGTCGTCGCCGAAGGCCTTGGCCTGGGCGATCTCGTTCTCGTGGTGCGGGAAGATCAGGTCCAGGCCGCCGCCGTGGATGTCGAAGGCGGTGCCCAGGTACTTGTGGGCCATGGCCGAGCACTCCAGGTGCCAGCCGGGGCGCCCGCGGCCCCACGGCGTGCCCCAGGTGGGCTCGCCGGGCTTGGCGGACTTCCACATGGCGAAGTCGCGCGGGTCCCGCTTGCCGGTCTCGCCGTCGCCGGACGGCTGGAGCAGGTTGTCCAGCTCCTGCCGGGACAGCTCCAGGTAGCCGGGGAAGGAGCGCACGTCGAAGTAGACGTTGCCGTCGGCCTCGTAGGCGTGACCGCGCTCGATGAGGCCCTGCATCATCTCGACCATCTCGGTCACATGGCCGGTGGCCCGCGGCTCGTAGGTGGGCGGGAGGCAGCCGAGGGCGGCGTAGCCCTCGTTGAAAGCACGCTCGTTCTCGTACCCGATCGACCACCAGGGGCGGCCCTGTTCGGCCGCCTTGGCGATGATCTTGTCGTCGATGTCCGTGACGTTCCTGATGAACGTCACGTCATAGCCGCGGTACTCGAACCACCGGCGCATGATGTCGAAGTTGAGCCCCGACCGGATGTGCCCGATGTGCGGTGCGGCCTGCACGGTGGCACCACAGAGGTAGATCGAGACGCAGCCCGGCGTGAGCGGGGTGAAGTCACGGATCTGCCGGGCGCTGGTGTCGTACAGGCGAATAGTCACGAGACCAAGGGTAGTAGGCGATGCCTAGTGCATCGGACGGATGTGGATAACAGTCATCCTCGGGTTCATCCCCGGGTTCATCCCCCGGTTCATCCTCAGGTTCGGACGACCAGTGCGGTCGCCACCGCCATCAGTCCTTCGTCCCTGCCGGGGAAGCCCAGCCCGTCCGTGGTCGCGCCCGACACCGACACCGGTGCCCCGGCCGCCTCGGACAGGATCTTCTGCGCCTCGTCCCGCCGCTTGCCGATCTTCGGGCGCGGTCCCACGACCTGTACGGCGATGTTCCCGATCCGGAACCCGGCGTCCCGCACGATCCGCGCGGCCTCCGTCAACAAGGTGATCCCGGAAGCACCCGACCACTCGGGTCGGCCGGTGCCGAAGTGCTGACCGAGGTCGCCGAGGCCCGCCGCGGAGAACAGCGCGTTGCAGGCGGCGTGCGCGACGACGTCGGCGTCGGAGTGACCGGCCAGGCCGGGCCCCTCGCCCTCCCACTTCAGCCCGGCGCACCACAGCTCGCGGCCCTCTTCGAAGGCGTGGATGTCGGTACCGATGCCGACCTGGGGCAGCACCACGGGCGTCTCAGAACCCATCGTTGAGCCTCCTGCGGGCCAGGACCGCCTCGGCGAGCACGAGGTCGAGGGGGCGGGTCACCTTGAAGGCCTCCTCGTGCCCGGGCACGACCATGACGGTCAGGCCGAGCTGCTCGACCATGCTGGCGTCGTCGGTGACGTTGTCGGTCACCGCCTCGTGGGCGCGGACCAGGGTGGCGCGGTCGAAGCCCTGCGGAGTCTGCACCGCACGCAGCCGGGCACGCTCGGGGGTGGCGACGACCGGCTCCGGGTCACCCGCGACCGCGGCGGACTCGACCTCCTTGACGGTGTCGGCGAGCGGCAGCGCGGGCACGACGGCCGGCGCGCCGTCCCGTACGGCCTCGATGACGGCGTCGACGGTGTCCACGGGGACCAGCGGGCGGGCCGCGTCATGGACGAGGACGATGTCGTAGTCCGGCGGCAGGGCGTCCAGGCCGAGCTTCACGGAGTCCTGGCGTTCGGCGCCGCCGGGGACGATGAGGAAGTCGGTGCGCTCGGGCAGGGCGTGCGCGTCGAGGAGGCTCTTGACCTCGGCGGCGCCGTCGGGCGGGGCCACGACCACGACGAGGGAGACCGCGCGGGAGGCGGCCATCGCGCGGACCGCGTGGATCAGCATGGGGGTGCCGTTCAGCGCGCGGAGTGCTTTGGGGGCGCCTGGACCAAGGCGTACGCCCCGGCCGGCGGCCGGGATCACGACCGCTGTGCGGGCTTCGGCACGGGCCGTCGTGGGCGAAGGGCGCGAATCGTCAGACATCGGTTCCTGTCAGGTTTGTGTGCTCGGCCAACGTGGGTACGACAGACAGCGTGCCGGGCGCGACGCCTTGACCGGACCCTTCCGTGACGCGCCGGTCGAGCCAGCTGCCCGGGCCCGGCACGCCAAGTATCGGGGCTCCAGGTGTCTCGGGAGCTCAGGTGTCGGGGGTCCCCATCCCAGTGGTCGCACCGGACGGTCGCATGCGGACGTACGGTCGCGTGCGAACGTACAGCGTCCGGGCATGGACATGCCGCAGCGCCCGGCGACGGGAAAACGTCATCGGGCACCGCGGCATTATCAGAGTGCCGGCCTGGCGGCAGCGGGCGTCGTCAGGACGCGAGGACCTCGTCGAGCAGGGCCTCGGCCTTGTCCTCGTTCGTGTTCTCCGCAAGAGCGAGCTCGCTCACCAGGATCTGGCGGGCCTTGGCGAGCATGCGCTTCTCACCGGCGGAGAGTCCACGCTCGCGCTCACGACGCCACAGGTCACGCACTACTTCCGCGACCTTGATGACATCGCCGGAGGCGAGCTTCTCCAGATTTGCCTTGTAGCGACGGGACCAGTTCGTGGGCTCCTCGGCGTACGGCGCGCGCAGCACCTCGAAGACCCGGTCCAGCCCGTCCTGACCGACCACATCACGCACGCCGACGAACTCCGCATTGTCCGCTGGCACACGTACCGTCAGGTCACCCTGGGCGACCTTCAGCACCAAGTAGGTCTTGTCCACGCCTTTGATCTGGCGAGTTTCGATGGCCTCGATCAGCGCGGCCCCGTGATGGGGATAGACCACGGTGTCGCCAACCTTGAACGTCATGTGACAGGTACCCCTTCCGTGGCTATCCAGGGTAACACGGAAACTGCGCGTTCTGAATGGCGTTTTCGCAGGTCAGGGCATATCTCGGGGCTTGACAACAGCAACAGGAACGTGCTGCGGAGGGCGAGCGGAAGAAGGTATTCGCAGGTCGGAGCGGCTCTCCGGGGGAGGTGAAACGCGTACGTTACACCGATCCGGAGGGCCTCCAGGAAGGACGAACGTCCCCATATGTCTGGTTCCAGGTGTGCGACTTCCGCTACTCCGTTCGGTACCCGGAGTCGCTTCCGCGCCGATTCCGGAATTGATCACACACAATCACGCGCAATCACGAGCGCCCACCGGATCACCCCGTGATCAATTCCGTGGGCGATCGCGGAATCCTTCACGGAAGATTTGCGAGCGGTGGCACGGACTCTTATGTGAATGCCGGACGAGAACGGCGCCAAAGCGACTCGGGAGTCACGGGGGAAGGGGGCGACTCGGCGCCCTCCTTCGCGCTCCGACTACCCCCTGCTGAGGGAAGCCGACCGCTTGAGGGGAGGGTCGGGTGCGGTGACGCGGGAACGGCTCGGTAACCTAAGGCCGCTGACAGACACTTAGGGCGGCTTTATGCAGTGCCCGCCCGTTCGAGTCAAGGAGTTGCCGCCGCCGTGAGCAGCAGCCTTCGACGCGGCGCCCTCGCCGCCGCCGCCATCGCGTTCTCGATCGCCTCGCTCGCCGCGTGCGGCGCCGGCAACAACGCCCAGACGCTGGAGATCAAGCCGGACAACGCGGCCACCACCGTCGGCGACATCAAGGTGCAGAACGCCCTCGTCATCACCCAGCCCGACTCCCAGTCCACCGGCCCGGCCGTGATCTCCGCGACCCTGTTCAACAGCGGCACCAGCGCGCAGACGCTGGACGCGATCACCGTGGCCGGCGTCAGCGGGCCCGCCGAGCTCTCCCCCGCCAAGGGCAAGGGCAAGCTGACCGTCCCGGCCGGCGGCTCCCTCGTCCTCGGCGGCGAGGGCAACGCCTCCGCGGTCCTGACCGGCAGCCGTGAGGGCCTGAAGGACGGTGCCGCGCAGAAGGTCACCTTCTCCTTCAGCAAGACCGGTGACGTGAGCCTGCAGGCCTTCATCGTCCCGGCCAAGAGCTACTTCGAGAAGTGGGGCCCGACCGACCTGCCGTCGACCCCCGCGGAGACGTCCCCGTCCCCGACCGAGTCCGCCACCGGCTCGGCGACCCCGTCGGGCGAGGCGTCGGCATCGGTGTCGGCCAGCGAGAGCGCGGCCGAGTAAGCACGTCGTACGACGAAGGGCGGGACCTCACCCAGGAGGTCCCGCCCTTCGTGCGTCGTACGACGGTTTACGGCTCGAACTTGTAGCCCAGCCCCCGGACCGTCACCAGGTACCGCGGCGCCCCGGGGTCCGGCTCGAGCACCATCCTCGACGCACCCCTCGCACCGCTCCGCGGGCTTCGGCGTGCTGCGCCGGACTCCGTCCGCCGGCTCCAGTCGGACTCGGCCTACGGCTCGAACTTGTAGCCGAAGCCCCGGACCGTCACCAGGTACCGCGGCGCGCCCGGGTCCGGCTCGATCTTCGCGCGCAGGCGCTTGACGTGGACGTCGAGGGACCCCCTTCTTGATGCCCCCCCTCGCACTGCTGCGCAGGCTTCGGCGTGCTGCGCCGGACTCCGTCCGCCGGCTCCAGTCGGTCTCGGTCTACGGCTCGAACTTGTATCCCAAGCCACGGACCGTCACGAGATACCGCGGCGCCCCGGGGTCCGGCTCGATCTTCGCGCGCAGGCGCTTGACGTGGACGTCGAGGGTCTTGGTGTCGCCCACGTAGTCGGCGCCCCAGACGCGGTCGATGAGCTGCATACGGGTCAGGACGCGTCCCGCGTTGCGCAGGAGCATCTCGAGGAGGTCGAACTCCTTGAGGGGGAGGTCGACCTTCGAGCCGGAGACCGTGACCACGTGACGGTCCACGTCCATGCGGACCGGGCCCGCCTCCAGGGCGGCCGGGGTGACCTCCTCGGGCTCGCCGCGGCGGCGCAGTACGGCGCGGATACGCGCGACCAGCTCGCGCGAGGAGAACGGCTTGGTGACATAGTCGTCGGCTCCTATCTCCAGGCCGACAACCTTGTCGATCTCGCTGTCCTTGGCGGTCACCATGATGACCGGGACGTTGGAACGGCCGCGCAGCTGGCGGCAGACCTCGGTGCCCGGCAGGCCGGGCAGCATCAGGTCGAGGAGGACGAGGTCGGCGCCGTTGCGCTCGAACTCGTCGAGTCCGTCGGGGCCCGTGGTCGCCACTGCGACCTCGAAGCCCTCCTTGCGGAGCATGTACGACAGGGCGTCGGAGAAGGACTCCTCGTCCTCGACGACAAGCACTCGGGTCACGGAAGGACCTCCGGGGCGGGAAGCGGTTCGTACGGGGATGAGTCGGTGGGCCCGCCGTCTCGTCGTCGAGACCGGACTGCTGTGGTGCGCGGTCGCGGGCGGCCCCCGCCTCCGGCAGTCGCAGGGTGAAGGTGGAGCCCTGACCCTCGGAGCTCCACACCGTGACCTCCCCGCCGTGCGAGGCGGCCACGTGTTTGACGATCGCGAGACCGAGGCCCGTGCCGCCCGTCTGGCGGGAGCGGGCCGGGTCGACGCGGTAGAAGCGCTCGAAGATGCGCTCCTTGTCCTTGTCGGAGATGCCGATGCCCTGGTCGGTCACGGCGATCTCGATGAGCTCTCCGCCGGGCGCGGTCACCCGGCGGGCGGCTATGCCCACCCGGGTGCGGGCCGGGGAGTAGTTCACGGCGTTCTCGACGAGGTTGCCGAGGGCGGCGGCGAGCTGGCCGCGGTTGCCCCAGATCCTCAGGTCGGCGGTACCGCCGGAGGCCATGGTGATCTGCTTGGTGCCGGCCTGGTGGCGGCAGCGGTCGATGGCCTCCGCGACGAGCTCGTCGACGCGGACGGGCTCGGCGTCCTCCAGCGGGTCGTCGTTCTGGACCCGGGAGAGGTCGATGAGCTCCTGGACCAGATTGGTGAGCCGGGTCGCCTCTATCTGCATGCGGCCCGCGAAGCGCGTCACCGCCTCGGGGTCGTCATGGGCGTCCATGACGGCCTCGGAGAGGAGGGACAGCGCGCCGACCGGCGTCTTGAGCTCATGGCTGACGTTCGCGACGAAGTCGCGCCGTACCGCCTCGATGCGGCGGGCCTCGGTGAGGTCCTCCACCAGGAGGAGGACCAGCCGGGAGCCGAGCGGCGCGACACGGGCGGAGACCGCGAGGGCCTCCCCGCGCCCGGTGCCGCGCCTGGGGAGGTCCAGTTCGACCTGTCGTATCTCCCCGTCCCGTCTGGTGTCCCGGGCCATCAGGAGCATCGGCTCCACGGCCAGCTTTCCGCCCCGGACCAGGCCGAGCGCGTACGCGGCCGAGCTGGCCTTGACGACGGAGTCGGCCTCGTCGAGGACGACCGCGGAGGAGCGCAGGACGGACAGGACGGTGTCCACGCCCGGCGGAAGCACCGGGTCGGTGTGCAGGGAGGTACGTGTGGGGCGTTTCTGCTCCCGCTCGCTGAAGCGGAACGCCAGCATGGCGATCACACCGGTGAGCACTCCGGCGATCGCTGCCGCTGCGGCGACCGCCGCGTTCACGTCCATGCATCCAGGTTAGGCACGGGATCGGTCCTGGCCACAGCCATCGGGGTGCGAGCTCGAACACTCGTCGCCCAGAGTTCACCTTGGAGCCAGGGATGGTTCATTTGGGGTGGCGGAAAACGACGCGTACAGGGCCGAACGTGGGAGCGTGGGGTTCACAGCGCCGGTCGTCCGGAGCCTTTCCAGGCTTCCGGAGGCTGGTTCTGGCCCCCGGAACCCCCGAGGCAGACGTAAGAGAGGGACCCCTGATGCGGGACGCGTACCACGAGGAACTGGACTCGATCGGCGACGGTCTGGTGGAGATGGCCCGGCTGGTGGGGTCGGCGATCGGGCGCGCCACGACGGCCATCCTCGACTCCGACCTGAAGCTGGCCGAGAGCGTGATCGAGGCCGACCAGAAGGTCGACGACCTCCAGCACGACCTGGAGGCGCGGGCCATAGCCCTGCTGGCGCGCCAGCAGCCGGTGGCAACCGATCTCCGGATCGTCGTCACGTCACTCCGCATGTCCGCGGACCTGGAGCGCTCGGGCGACCTGGCCCAGCACGTCGCGAAGCTCGCCCGCCTCCGCTTCCCCGAGCGGGCGATCCCCCACGACCTGCACGCGACCATCCTGGAGATGGGCCAGCTCGCGCAGCGCCTGATGGCGAAGGCGGCGGAGGTCATCATCACCAAGGACGTCGACCTGGCGCTCCAGCTGGAGCAGGACGACGACGAGATGGACCTGCTGCACCGCACGCTCTTCCAGCACCTGCTGGACGACAAGTGGAAGCACGGCATCGAGACGGCCGTCGACGTGACCCTGCTGGGCCGCTACTACGAGCGGTTCGCCGACCACGCGGTGTCGGTGGCGAAGCGGGTGGTGTACCTGGTGACGGGCGAGCACGCGGACGACCTGTCGGCGGCGGACATCCAGCCGGTGACGGGGGTCGAGGGGGCCTGACGCCGGGCGCGCAGGCGCCTGTTCGGGGCGTGCGCAAGCCTCAGTGCGCCGTTGATGCGACCTGCTGGGCGGGCATGCAATGGGCACAGGGTCTGATCCGAGGGCCGAGAGTTCAGACCCCTGCCTCGAGGAGGACCCATGGCCGACACCCCGAGCAAGACACCCGACCCCACCCAGGACCGCCGGACCGAGCAGCCCGCCGAGGTCAGAAACCTGCTCCTGATCGGCGCGTGCGGCTGCGGCTCGGGCTGCGGCTGCGGGTGCCAGTCGGGCAATCCGTGCCAGTGCGGCTGACGTAGGGCGGCGCGGTCCCGTACGACGTGAGGGCCCCGGTGCGCATGTGCGCCGGGGCCCTTGGTGTGCGGTCGCACGGGTGGGCGAGCAGGCGCAGCATGGAGGGACGGGGAGCGCCGCGAGAAGCGAGAAACGAGAGGGAGGTGTGGGGACATGGCCCGGTTCATGGACGTACACCACGGCATGGAAGGCATCACCGCCGACCAGCTGCGCGAGGCTCACCAGGCCGACCTGGCGATAGAGAAGGACGAGAAGGTCCACTTCGAGCAGGCTTGGGCGGACCCCGAGTCCGGCACGGTCTACTGCCTCTCGGAGGCCCCGTCGGCCGAGGCGGTCCAACGCATCCACGAACGCGCGGGACACAAGGCGGACGAGATCCATCCGGTGCCGTTGTCGGTCTGAGGCACGAGTCGCGGGGAACGGGCGGGGATCAACTCGCTGACGCGAACGACCGCCCCCGGGCCGCGAAAATACCCCTGAGCCACGCCGTTTGCGCAGCTCAGGGGCATGATCGCATTCTCTACTTCTTCTTGCCCTGGTTCTTGACCGCCTCGATCGCCGCCGCTGCCGCCTCCGGGTCGAGGTAGCGGCCGCCCGGGGTCACCGGGTTGAAGTCGGCGTCGAGTTCGTAGTACAGGGGGATGCCCGTCGGGATGTTCAGGCCCGCGATGTCGGCGTCCGAGATGCCGTCCAGGTGCTTGACCAGGGCGCGGAGGCTGTTGCCGTGGGCGGCGACGAGGACCGTGCGGCCGGCCAGGAGGTCGGGGACGATGCCGTCGTACCAGTACGGGAGCATGCGGACCACGACGTCCTTCAGGCACTCCGTGCGGGGGCGCAGCTCCGGGGGGATGGAGGAGTAGCGGGGGTCCGCCGACTGGGAGAACTCCGTGCCGTCCTCGAGCGGGGGCGGCGGGGTGTCGTACGAGCGGCGCCACAGCATGAACTGCTCCTCGCCGAACTCCGCGAGGGTCTGCGCCTTGTCCTTGCCCTGGAGGGCGCCGTAGTGGCGCTCGTTCAGGCGCCAGCTGCGGTGGACCGGGATCCAGTGGCGGTCGGCGGCCTCGAGGGCCAGCTGCGCCGTGCGGATCGCTCGCTTCTGGAGGGACGTGTGGACCACGTCGGGCAGGAGATCGGCGTCCTTCAGGAGCTCGCCACCGCGGACCGCCTCCTTCTCGCCCTTCTCGTTGAGGTTGACGTCCACCCAGCCGGTGAACAGGTTCTTCGCGTTCCACTCGCTCTCGCCGTGGCGGAGGAGGATCAGCTTGTACGGTGCGTCGGCCATGCGTATGAGCGTAATCCAAGGGCTCGGCCGCTCGCGCCTGCGCTCGATGGGCGGACTCTTGACGGGATCTGTTAATTGAGTGGCCTCGCCGGAGCCCTGTTATGTAAGTTCTCATCGCCGCTTGGGACGCTTACATCACCGGGGGACTCGTCATGCCACTCGTCGCCGTCAGACGCGCCCTCCGGGAGACCGTCTCCGGGCTCCCCCGCGAGTTCTGGTGGCTGTGGACCAGCACCCTCGTCAACCGCCTCGGCGCCTTCGTCGCCACCTTCATGGCGCTCTACCTGACGCTGGACAGGGGGTACAGCGCCGCCTATGCCGGTCTCGTCGCCTCACTGCACGGGCTCGGCGGTGTCGTCTCCTCCATCGGGGCCGGCGTCATGACCGACCGGCTCGGGCGGCGGCCCACGCTGCTCGCCGCGCAGGCCTCCACCGCCGCCTCCGTCGCCCTGCTCGGGTTCATGCACCACCCCGCCGCCATCGCCGCCGTCGCCTTCCTCGTCGGCCTGACCTCCAACGCCTCACGGCCGGCCGTGCAGGCGATGATGGCCGACATCGTGCGGCCCGAGGACCGGGTGCGGGCCTTCTCCCTCAACTACTGGGCCATCAACCTCGGCTTCGCCGTCTCCTCCATGGGCGCCGGGTTCATCGCCGAGTTCAGCTACCTCGCCGGCTTCCTCATCGAGGCCGCCATGACCGCCGTGTGCGCGGTCGTCGTCTTCCTGAAGCTGCCCGAGTCACGGCCCGAGCGCACGGCGAGCGAGGCGAAGGCGGACACCGAGGTCGGCCTCGGGACCGTGCTGCGCGACGGGCGGTACATGGGTGTCGTCGGGCTGTCCTTCCTCGTCGCCCTCGTCTTCCAGCAGGGCTCGGTCGGACTTCCGGTGGCGATGGGTGAGGCCGGGTTCACGCCCGCCGACTACGGCATGGCCATCGCCGTCAACGGCGTGCTGATCGTCGCGCTCCAGATCCCCGTCACCCGGTTCATCCAGCACCGCGACCCGCGCCGGCTGCTCGTCATCTCGTCCCTTCTCGCCGGGTACGGCTTCGGGCTGACCGCCTTCGCCGGGTCCATCGGCGTCTTCGCCCTCACCGTCTGCGTGTGGACCCTCGCCGAGATCGTCAACGCCCCGACCCAGACGAGCCTCGTCGTCCGCCTCTCCCCCGTCCACGGCCGCGGCCGCTACCAGGGCATGTACACCCTGTCCTGGGCCGTCGCCTCCCTCGTCGCCCCGCTGATGTCCGGTCTCGTCATCGACCACTACGGCGCCGAGTGGCTGTGGGGGATGTGCGCGGTCGTCGGGACGGTGGCCGGCATCGGGTACGCGGCCCTGATGCGGCGGCTGCCGACCGAGGAGCCGGTCCTCGCGGAACCGCCGTCCCTGGCGAAGCCCGAGGTCAGCGCCGCCTGACAGGCAGACAGACACAGAGACACAGAGACATAGAACGGCGCCGAGCCCCCTGCCCGGACGGATACGCGGGCAGGGGGCTCGACTCGTCGTCACACGAGCAGCGGCCTGAGGCCGGAAACCTGGGGTCGGAAGCCCTGGGTCAGAAGCTCGCCGTCACGCCGACCTCGTGCGGCAGCGCGCCCAGCGCACCGCCGACGGTGCCCAGGGCGGTGGCCTTCACCGAGTCGAGCTGGGCGAGGACGTCCGCGCTGCTGAGCGTGGTGTCACCGACAGTGGCGGTGATCTGGGGGGCCAGGCCACCGGAGACGGTGTCGAGGTCGGCGTCGGAGAGCTCGGCGGTCTGAACCTGGGGAGCGGAGTTCATGAGGAAACAGCCCTTCGCATGGGTGCACTTGGGGGGACCGCCCCGCGGGGGACAGCGGGCGGGGCGCGGTGCGCAGGATCAAACCACGGAGCGCGCCCGGCATCCAGCGCGTCCGCGCTCGTCGCAGTGCGGTTGAGCGCGGAGGTGACCCAACCATGAGGGCCTGTCCACGAATTGGGGGCAGGTTCTCTACACCCGGCACCCCACGGGCGGCCGACCGGGGCCGCGCTCACGCGCGCGAACGGGACAACTCCGCATCAACAGCGCCCGCCCGCGGCATGGTTGCGGACGGTCTGTGCAGATTCCGTCACGGATGCATCCGGGCGCCTTTCATGACCTTGTCGACGGCATTGCGGGGGCCGTGGACCGCGATCCCGACGAGGTCGAGGTCGGCCGTCCGTACGGCCCGTACCGCCGCCCGGTTGTCGCGGTCGTTGCCGGTGGCGAACAGGTCGCTCGTGAACACCGCGCGCGGCAGCGCGCGGGACAGCACGCGCGCGTGGGCCGCCTTCAGCGTCTCCTTGGTGCCCTCGAAGACCAGCACCGGCTGCCGGAACATCGGCAGACACCGCACCCCGTCCGCGTCCTCGTACGGCTCCCCGACCACCTCGGGGACCTCGGTGCCGAGGCCGCTGACGAGGAACGCGGTGACGTTCAGCCGCTGCCAGGACTCCAGGTCCTCGCGCAGCAGGACGGCGATCTTGGTGTCGAAACGGATCGGTTCAGCGCTGCGGGTCGGTTCAGTGCTGCGGACCGGTTCAGCGCTAGGGATCGGTTCAGTGCTCATGCAGGAAGCGTGCGGGCGGTCGTACGGTTTCGTCTTGTACGTTCTTTGCATGGCCACCCGGCAGGAAGTCACCGCCTGGCGCCCGGCCGTCCCGGGTGTCGTGGAGGTCTTCCACGCGCACTTCACGGGGTACGCCTACCCGATGCACGTCCACGAGGCGTGGACGCTGCTGATCGTGGACGACGGGGCCGTACGGTACGACCTCGACCGGCACGAGCACGGCACCCCGCACGACACCGTGTCGCTGCTGCCGCCGCACGTCCCGCACAACGGCTCCCCCGCCACGCCGGGCGGCTTCCGCAAACGGGTCGTCTACCTCGACACCTCACTGCTCGGCGCGGACCTCGTCGGGTCGGCCGTCGACACCCCCGACCTGCGGGACCCGGTGCTGCGGCGGCGCGTCGGACAGCTGCACCACGCCCTTGACCATCCCGGCGACGAGCTGGAGGCGGCCAGCAGGCTGACGTTCATCGGCGAGCGGCTCACCGCCCATCTACGGCCGCGCCTGGTCACGGAGGTCCCGCGCGCCGACCCCGGACTCGCCCGGCGACTACGGGAGTTGCTGGACGCGCGGATCGTCGAGGGCGTCGCCCTGGAGGAGGCCGCCGCCCTGCTGCACGCCCATCCCGCCCATCTCGTACGGGCGTTCAGCACCGCCTACGGCATCGCCCCGCACCAGTACCTCACCTCCCGCCGCGTCGACCGGGCCCGCCGGCTGCTGCTGGAGGGGCGGCGGCCCGGTGAGGTGGCCACGGCCACCGGGTTCTTCGACCAGGCCCATCTCACCCGGCACTTCCGGAAGTTGGTGGGGGTCACGCCGGGGCGGTACGCCAAGTCAGTTTGAGGGGCCGCCCGTCGGGCGTTGCGTGAGGTGGGCGAACGCGTCCAGGTTCCGGGTGGACTCGCCCCGGGAGACGCGCCACTCGTACTCCTTGCGGATCGCGCTCGCGAAGCCCAGTTCCAGGAGGGTGTTGAAGCTGTCGTCCGCCGCTTCCAGGGTCTGGCCGAGGAGACGGTCGATCTCGTCCGGGGTGACCGCGGCGAGCGGGAGCTTGGCGGTGACGTAGATGTCGCCGAGCTGGTCGACGGCGTAACTCACGCCGTACAGCTTGAGGTTGCGCTCCAGGAGCCAGCGGTGGACGCCCGGCTCGTTCTCGTCGGGGTGGCGGATGACGAAGGCGTTCAGGGAGAGGGAGTGCCGGCCGACGAGCAGGGAGACCGTCGTCTTCAGCTTGCGGGTGCCGGGGAGCTGGACGACGTAGGTGCCGGGGGCGGGGCTCTCCCAGTCGAGCTCGTTGTCCTTGAGGACGGTCTCGATGACCTGCGCCGCTTTCTCCGTCTTCGCCGTGTCAGCCATGGTGGGAGCGTACGTGACGGCGGTGGGCCTGGGTCGCTGCCGTGTAGACGTCGGCCGTCGCCGCCGCCGCGGTGTCCCAGCCGAAGGACTGCGCGTGCCGGGCCGCCGCGGCGCCCGCGCGGGGGGTGAGCTGCGGGTCGTCGGCGAAACGGGCGAGCACGCGCGCGTAGTCGGCGGGATTGTGGCCCCGTACGAGGAAACCGGTCTCACCGTCGCGGACCGCCACCGGCAGGCCGCCGACCGCGGCCGCGAGGACCGGGGTGCCGGTCGCCTGCGCCTCTATGGCCACCAGGCCGAAGGACTCGCTGTACGACGGCATGACCAGCAGGGATGCCGCACGGAACCAGTCCGCGAGCTGGTCCTGGCCGACGGGCGGGCGGAAGCGTACGACGTCCGCGATGCCCAGGCGGGCGGCCAGCTTCTGCAGGCCCTCCGGCTTGGCCAGGCCGCTGCCGCTGGGGCCGCCGACCACGGGGACGACCAGGCGGGAGCGGAGTTCCGGGCGCTCGTCGAGGAGGACGGCGACGGCGCGCAGGAGGATGTCGGGGGCCTTCAGGGGCTGGATGCGGCCCGCGAAGAGGGGGATGAGGGCGTCCTGGGGGAGGCCGAGGCGGGCTCGGGCGCCGCGCGGCCGTCGGCGGGACAGAAGCGGTCCAGGTTCACGCCGGGGTGGACGACGGCGACCTTGGCGGGGTCGGCGTCGTAGTGGTGGACGAGTTCGTCGCGTTCCTCGGTGGTGTTCGCGATGAGCCGGTCCGCCGCCTGCACGATCTGGGTCTCGCCGATGACACGGGCGGCGGGCTCGGGGGTGTCGCCGTCGGCGAGGTTGGCGTTCTTGACCTTGGCCATGGTGTGCATGGCGTGCACCAGGGGGACGCCCCAGCGCTGGGCGGCGAGCCAGCCGACGTGGCCGGAGAGCCAGTAGTGGGTGTGGACGAGGTCGTAGTACCCGGGGCGGTGGCCGGCCCACGCCTGCATCACACCGTGCGTGAAGGCGCACAGCTGGGCGGGGAGGTCCTCCTTGGCGAGGCCCTCGTAGGGGCCGGCGTCGACGTGCCGGACCAGGACCCCGGGGGACAGCTCGACCGTGGGCGGGAGGGAGGCCGTGGTCGCGCGCGTGAAGATCTCGACCTCGATGTTGATCGCGGCGAGGCGCTGCGCGAGCTCGACGATGTAGACGTTCATGCCGCCCGCGTCGCCGGTGCCGGGCTGGTGGAGGGGGGAGGTGTGCACGGAGAGCATCGCCACGCGGCGCGGGCGACGGTGCAGCCTCAGCCTGGGGGGCGTGGCCGGGGAACGACGCCCGAGCCTGCTGACGTACTGGCTCACGTGGCGTTTCCTCCTTGCTGCGGGCATGCCGGACGGAGGGTGTGGGGCGCCCTCCAAGGGGGTGCAACGTCGGAGGGGCTGGTTCCCATTCCGGGCGGGGCAGTTTTTGCCCTCGCATTACCGAAGGCGCTCAACTGTTCGGGCTTGCGTTGCGTTGTGCGTGAGGGCGGTGGCGAGTCGCCGCATACCCTCGTACGTATGACATCTCGTGCCAGTACCCGTCCCGTGGGCACTGTCACGCGCGGGACCACCAATCCCAATCGGCTGCGGCGGATGGATCGCTGGATCGCCGCCACCCATGGGGCCGAGCTGCGGCGGGTCGAGGACCCCGTCGCCGTGGATCTCGGGTACGGGGCCGCCCCGTGGACCGCCGTCGAGTTGCTCGGCCGGCTGCGTACCGTCGCCCCGCGGGTGCGTGTGGTCGGGGTGGAGATCGAGCCCGCTCGGGTCGCCGCCGCCAAGCCCTATGAGCGGGAGGGGCTCGTTTTCCGGCACGGTGGGTTCGAGATCCCGATACCGCAGCGGCCGGTGCTGGTGCGGGCGGCGAATGTGCTGCGGCAGTACGACGAGGGTGAGGTCGCGGAGGTCTGGGGGCGGATCTGTGCGCGGCTCGCGCCCGGGGGGCTGCTCGTCGAGGGGACCTGTGACGAGATCGGGCGGCGGCATGTGTGGGTCGCGCTCGGGGCGGAAGGGGCGCGGACCGTCACGTTCGCTGCTCGGCTGGGGTCACTTGAGCGGCCGTCCGATCTCGCCGAGCGGCTGCCGAAGGCTCTTATTCATCGCAACGTGCCGGGGGAACCCGTGCATGCCTTCCTGCGGGACTTCGACCGGGCCTGGGCCGCCGCCGCGCCCTATGCGTCGTACGGCGCCCGGCAGCGGTGGATGCGGGCCGTGCGGGAGATGCGGGCCGACTGGCCGGTGGTGGACGGGCCTGTGCGGTGGCGGCAGGGCGAAGTGACCCTGGCGTGGGAGGCGTTGGCGCCTCGGGGCCGCTGAGCTGCGGGGAACGATCTCCGTGAGTCGTTCGTCACAAAGGCGGGGAGATCGTCGTGGGGGACGGGAACGGGGGGCAGGAAGAGCGAAGCACCGCTGAAGCACGACCTCTGTCGCTTTTCGGTGGCACATGGCACGATCCCCCAAGCGTCCGTAAGTTACTGACGGTAAATCAGGTTTGGGGGCAGAGGTATGGGTGCGGGCAAGCGGGGGCTGTTGACGGCGGCCGTGACCGTGGTCTGTGCGGTCACCGTGCTGGCGGCTCCGGGTACGGCGTTCGCGGCACCGACTCCCACACCGACACCGACCCCCAGCGCCTCGCCCTCCGCGGCGCCCGGCAAGGACCTCGAGGCCGTACGCGAGAAGCTGGACGCCCTGTACCACGACGCCGCCGTGGCCACGGACCAGTACAACGCCGCCGAGGAGGCCGCCGACGAGCAGTCGGCCGCGATCGTGGCGCTGGCGAAGAAGATCGTCAAGGGGCAGGAGCGGCTCGCCGAGCTGAAGAAGCGGGCGGGTGCGGCGGCCGCCGCCCAGTACCGCAGCGGCGGACTGCCCGACGAGGCGCAGCTGATGCTCAGCGACGACCCGGAGGACTTCCTCAACGGGGCCGGACGGGTGCTCCAGGGACAGCGCGCCACCAAGGGGCTGCTGGAGGAATTGACCCGCACCCAGGAGGACTTGGAGCAGTACGCCGACGACGCCTCCGCGCAGTGGGAGAGGCTGGAGGCCAACCGGAAGGCCAAGGCCGCCGCCAAGAAGAAGGTCAAGCAGCAGATCGCCGCCGCCGAGGAGCTCGAGTCCAAGCTCGAGAAGAAAGAGAAGGAGCGGCTGGCGCGGCTGGAGCAGGAGGCCGCCTACAAGGCGCAGAGCACCTGGCTCGACTCCGGCATCCTCGACGAGATCAACGGCAAGGCCTCCGCGCAGGGCAAGAAGGCCGTGGAGTACGCGACCTCGCAGATCGGCAAGCCGTACGAGTGGGGCGCCGAGGGGCCGGGGTCCTACGACTGCTCGGGGCTCACCTCGCAGGCCTGGGCCAGTGCCGGGCAGCCCATTCCGCGGACCTCGCAGGAGCAGTGGAAGCAGCTGAAGAAAATCGACATCAAGGACATGCGGCCCGGCGACCTCATCATCTACAACTCCGATGCCAGCCATGTCGCGATGTACATAGGCGACGGCGCGATCGTGCACGCCCCGCGCCCGGGGCGGACGGTGACGATCGCGGGGGCGGGGTCGATGCCGATCCTGGCGGTGGTGCGGCCGGACGCGTGAGGCCGCGTGGCGGGGGTCACGTGACGCAGGGCACCTCGGGCGCCGCACAAACCCTTCCTGGACGTGACGTTCGTCATTCCCGCACTTCGGGCGGGGTGTCCAACTGCGGTAGGGAACGCGGCATATGACAGCGGCCGCCCGCCGAGCAGCGTGCCCCACGCCATTCCGTTGCGGCGCCGACTACCGCTATGGTCCCCGTCGTGGGTCGAGGTCCCTCGCCCCACCATGCCCTCGGGGGGAGGGAAGGAACCCAAGACGATGCCCGTACCCGTACCGCGGCAGAGAGCGATCCCGGCCGTGGAAGGTGGTCAGGCGCAGGCCGCGACAGCACTCGGCGGCCCGGTCGGCGGCCCTCCGAAGGAGGAGACCCCGCGTAAGGACGGCACGGTCGAGAAGCACCACGGCACCCATCTGACGCTGCTGGTGATCGAGGACGATCCCGGCGGCTCCACGGTCGTGCCCGAGCTCCTGGACGCCGCCGGCAACCCCATCCGCGTCCGCACGGCCCGCAACCTCACCGAGGCCGAGCGCCTGCTCACCGACGACGTCCACTGCATCCTGCTCGACCTGGCGCTGCCCGCGCCGGTGCGCGCCGGAGAAGACGACGAGCTCGCCGTGCTCAAGCACGTGCTCCAGCTCGCCCCGCGGCATGCCGTGCTCGCCCTGACCGCCTCCGGCGACGCCGAGCGCGGCGCCGAGGCCGTGCGCGTGGGCGCCCAGGACTATCTCTTCCGGGACGAGCTGGACAGCCGGCTGCTGAGCCGCGCGATCCGTTACGCCGTGGAGCGGAAACGTTCCGACACCGCCGAGCGGCGGCTCGCGGAGGGCCGCGTACGGGCGCAGGAGAACCGGCGCCTGGAGCGCGGGCTGCTGCCCACGCCGCTCCTGGAGGGCTCCACGCTGCGCTTCGCCGCCCGCTACCGGCCGGGACGCTCGCGCGCGCTGCTCGGCGGTGACTTCTACGACGTCGTACGGACCTCCGACGGCACCGTGCACGCCATGATCGGCGACGTCTGCGGGCACGGGCCCGACGAGGCGGCGCTGGGTGTGGAGCTGCGGATCGCCTGGCGGGCGCTGACGCTCGCCGGGCTGTGCGGGGACGAGCTGCTGGGGACGCTCCAGCAGGTCCTGGAGCACGAGCGGGCCGACGACGAGATCTTCGCGACGCTGTGCACGGTCGACATCGCGCCGGACGGCCGCCGCGCCGGGCTGTGCCTGGCCGGGCATCCGGCTCCGCTGGTGGCCCGCCCGGGGCGGCCGGCGCGGCTGCTGCCGTACGACAACAACGGGCCCGCCCTCGGGCTGCTGCCCGGGGCCCGGTGGCCGCGGATGCAGGTGGAGCTGGGGCGGGAGTGGAGCCTGATGCTCTACACCGACGGGCTCATCGAGGGCCGCGTCGGTGCGGGACGGGAGCGGCTCGGGCAGGACGGCATGGTGGAGATGGTCCGGCGGCAGCTGGGTGAAGGGCTGCGCGGGGAGGCGTTGTTGCGGGCTGCCGTGAATGAGGTGCGGGAGCTCAACGGGGGCGAGTTGGCGGACGACGTGGCGGTTGTGCTGTTGGATCGGGCGGCCTAGGGCTACGCGCCGTTGCGGGGCCTGCGTGTGCCGCGCGCGCGTCCGTCGTGGCTGGTCACGCCCGCGCGGCCGAGCCGCACATCGAAACAGCCCCGCGCCTGAAAGCCTTTCTACCTGCCGCCGTTCCAAGGGCCGTAAGGGCCGTCGCTGCTCGAACCGCCGCCCCTGCGGCCCCGGCCGCCGCCGGACACCTGGCGCAGGGCCGGACGTACGTCGACGAAGAAGACGATCGACGCGACCAGGCCCGCGAGCTGGAGGAACAGCATCGGGACCAGCAGGTTCACGGCCACCGCGATGCCGAGGATGATCAGCCAGAAGCCCTTGCCCTGCTTGTCGGCCGCGCGGTACGCGTCCTCGCGGAAGAAGGCGGCCATCACGAAGGCCACCACCGCGAAGGCCAGCATCGCGAGGTAGAGCAGCCACATCAATCCCGCGAAACCCTGCATCAGCACAACGTCCACCACCTGACTCGGCTCGTCATTACGCGGTCACCGTACCCGTACAACGGGCCGGGCACCCCCGAGGTGCCCGGCCCACTGCCTGTTCCAGCTGTTCGTCTGTTCCGGCTGTCCGCCGACTACTTCGCGGGCGGCGTCGTCTTCTTGGCGGTGGTGGTCTTCTTCGCCGGGGCCTTCTTCGCGGCGGTCTTCTTCGCGGGGGCCGGAGCGGCGGCAGCGGCCGGCTTCGGCTCCTCCTTGACCTCGACGGGCTCGGCCTTCGGCTCGACGGCGATGGCCAGCTCCTCGATCTCCTCGGCGGCCTCGCCACGCCAGGTCTTGACGGCCTGCTCGCCGTGCTCGGCGACCTTCTCGTAGGTCTCACGCGCCTTCACGGCGTACTCGGCGGCGACGCCGACGCTGCGCAGGGCGAAGTCCTGGGCGCTCTCGCCGAACTTCTTCAGGTCGGCGTCGATCGTGCTGCCGAGCTTCTTGATGTCGCCGTCGAGGGTCGCGATGAACTCGCCGACCTTGGCCTGGATGCTCTCCTGGGCCTCCTTGGCCCGGGCACCGGCCTCCTTGGCGCGGGCGGCGGCCTTCTCCTGCACGGCCTTGGGGTCGGTGCCGCGGACGGCCTCGATCCGGGCCGGGGCCTCGGCGCGCAGCTGCTCGACGAGGCCGGGCACCTTCTTGGCCTCCTGGAAGGCCAGGTCGCCGGCGCGGCGAGGAAGTAGAGCGGGGTCGGGTCGGTGACGGCCTTGCGGATGTCGTCGGTGATGGCCATGGTGATGGTCCTCCCGGGTCGCTTTCAGGTGAGGGTTTTGGGTCCCGCGGTCGGTCGGCTCTGACGTCCGTGGTGCATGGGCGTCAACTGGCCGTCTGCTGCGGGTCGGCATCGCTGCCGTCGGCCGTGCGGGGGGCCGTGGTCTCGGGCGCCGCGCTCTTGTTGCGGGTACGGCGCGTGGTGGTGCTGTTCCGAGTGCTCTGAGCGCTCTGAGTTCTCTGAGCGCTCTGCGCGTCCTCGGCCGGGACGATCGGCGGCGGGGGGCGTCCGGCTCCTCGGAGCCGTCCTGCTTCCGCTCCCCGGCGTCGGTCCCGAATCCGTTCTCCTTGCGGAAGGACTCGTAGATCTGGAGCAGCACCTGCTTCTGCTGCTCGTTCAACGTGGGGTCGGCGAGGATGACGGCGCGCGTCTCCACCTCGTCCCGGTCCCGGTCCGCGTCGAGGATGCCGGCCCGGACGTACAGCGTCTCGGCGGAGATCCGCAGGGCCTTGGCGACCTGCTGGAGCACCTCCGCGCTCGGCTTGCGCAGCCCGCGCTCGATCTGGCTCAGATACGGATTGGACACCCCGGCGGCGTCGGCGAGCTGCCTGAGCGAGAGCTGGGCGTTTCGCCGCTGCTCGCGCAGGTACTCACCGAGATTGCCGACGTTGAGCGATGCCATGCCTCCACTGTGCCGCACTCTCGCTAACTATTGCAAGCACCCGCTTGCAAAAGTGCGCCACGCCACGTACGGGGTTGGCCCGGGCGGGTGACGGCGATGTCCTCACCCGGGGAGCCGCGGAAGTCCGACTGCCCTGACCCCCTGACCGGAGACCGGCGCCCGGGCCGCCCGTCCCTCGTCACCGCGGGCGCCGCGCCACGAAGACGAACTCCCGGCCCGGGCGGTCGGGGGCGTCGCGGACGGCGTCCAGGGCATAGCCCTCGGCGGCCAGCTGCGCTTCCACTTCCTCCCGTTCCCGGAACCGCAGCGTCGAGTCCGACGTCAGCACCTGCCCGTCCGCGGCGAACACGTAGGTCCACCGGAACGTCACCAACGGGCCCGACACGTCGAGAAGTTCGACCCAGCTCTCGACCGCCCCGGTGCCGGGTACGTCCGTCACGGTGTACGACGCCTCACGGTTCCACTCCTCCCACGCGCGCCGGGCCGGATCCCTGGTCTCGAAGACCAGACGGCCGCCGGGACGCAGTGCCGCATACGCCCCGCGCAGGGTCTCGCGCCAGGCCTTCGGCTCCACGACTTCCTGGGCGACGTTCGCCGTCATGGTGACGAGGTGCACGGCGAGCGGCGGCAGGTCCGTAGCGTCACCGCAGATCCAACGGACCCGGCCGGCACCGGGCTTGGACCGGGCCACGTCCACCGACGCACCGGCGGGATCGACGGCCACGACCTCGATGCCGCGGTCCGCCAACCGGAGGGCGAGGACGCCGGTGCCGCAGCCGAGGTCCAGCACCCGGCGCGCCCCGAACTCCGCCGCGATGCGGACGTAGGCGTCGAGGTCGGCGCGGTCGGGGTCCAGGGGGTCGTAGAGCGCGGCCAGTCGCGGATGCTCGAAGCACTCGTCAGCCATGGGGCCAACGTACCCGCGGGAAATCCAGTGGCGGTCTTCCCGGGCCGCGACTACCGTCCCGCCCATGACTGCCGGGTTTGCGGCCACGCGCCGCGCGACAGTTGGGTACCCGGCCTCCGCGTGAGGCCCGTGCGGGCCAGAGGTCCGCCGCTTCTCTTCGCCATCGACTCCCCTCCAAGAGACCGACGAGATCGACGAGATCGACGAGGAAGAGAAAGACGAGAATGCCCAACGACTTCAATCAACAGGTCATCGACGAGTTCCGTGCCCACAACGGCCGCGTCGGCGGCTGGTTGGAGGGTGGCCGGCTGCTCCTGCTGACCACGACCGGCGCCCGCACCGGCACCCGCCACACCACTCCCCTCGGCTATCTCCCCGACGGCGGCGACCGCGTCCTGGTCATCGCCTCGGCCGGTGGCTCGACCCGGCATCCGGACTGGTACCGCAATGTCCTCGCGCATCCCCAAGTGACGGTGGAGGCGGGCGCGTTCACGTACGAGGCGCAGGCCGTCGTGCTGGAGGGCGAGGAACGCGACCGGTCGTTCGCTCGGGCCGTGGAGGCCGACCGGGGCTGGGCGGAGTACCAGGAGAAGGCCGGCGACCGGGTGCTCCCGGTGGTCGCCCTGTACGAGGTCGCCGCACCCGGCCCGCCGAACATCCGGGCCGGCTCGATGGGCGAGGCGATCAAGCTCGTCCACGACAACTTCCGCCATGAACTCGCCCGGATCCGCGACGAGATGAGGAAGAGCGGCGACGGTTCCCCGCTCGGCGCCCAGCTCCGCGTCAACTGCCTCACCTTCTGCCAGGGCGTGCACAACCACCACACGGGCGAGGACTCGGCCCTTTTCCCGTTCGTCGCCGCCCGGCATCCCGCCGCCGCCCCCGCGCTGGCCCGGCTGCGCGAGGAGCACGAGCGGATCGCCGAACTCGTGCTGGAGATGCGGCAGGTGGTGTGGACGGCCGGTGAACCCGGCACGGCCTTGGCCGAGTTCGAACGGCTGGCGACCGAGCTGGAGGCCCATCTGACGTTCGAGGAGGAGCAGTTGATCCCCTTGCTGGAAGGCTGACCCGGAACGGCATGGCCCCTCGGCTCAGAACGGCAACGGCCGTCCGTGCACCACCTCCAGCCCCGACACCGCCCGCGTGAGCACCACGTACAGTCGGTGCAGCCCTCGTTCCTCCGCCTCGGCGATCGCCGCGGGCTCGACGGCGACGACATGGTCGTACTCGAGTCCCTTGACCAGCGTGGCGGGGGTGAGGGTCACGCGGGCGGCCAGGTCGTCCGGCGCGGCCACCGGGACACCGGCCTTGTCGAGGGCGGCCCGCACCCGGGGCAGGTCCGCGTCGGCCGTGATCACGCCCACCGACCCCTCCCGGGCCAGGGCGTCGCGCACGGCGGCGACCACCGCGCCGGTGAGGTCCTCCCCCGCCTCCCGGATCCTCAACTCCCCGTCCCCGCGCAGGGATCGGGCCTCCGGTACGTCGACGTCCAGGTGCCGCAGCAGCCGGTTGGCGAGCCCCACGACGGCCTCCGGCACCCGGAACCCGGTGGTCAGCGGCACGACGGCGGCGTCGGCCCGACCCAGGTGCGTGAGCTGCTCGGCCCACGTCCGCGCGGCCCACGGCGTGGTGCCCTGCGCCAGATCCCCGAGCACGGTCAGCGAACCGAACACGGCCCGCCGCGCGATCGCCCGGCACTCCATCGGGGAGAGGTCCTGCGCCTCGTCGACGACGACATGGCCGTAACCCTCGGGATGCTCGATCAGCCCACCGACCTCGTCGAGCAGCACGAGGTCGGCGGCCGACCAGCGCGCCGACTTCCACGACCGCGGCGGCTTGCGCCACAGCAACGCCTTCTGCTCGTCACCGTCGAGCAGGCCGCGCCCCGCAGCCTCCAACACCCTTTCGTCTGCCAGCAGTTCGGCGACGACCTCCTCCGCCCGCACCCGCGGCCACACGACATCGACGTACGGCCGGACCGCCGTCGCCATTTTCCGCACCCACGCGTTCGGCGGCGGACCCGCCCGCCGCTCGGCGAGCGCCTGGATGCAGGCGACCACCCGCGTCCGCACCCGCTCGCGCCCGACAGCGTACGGCGGCTCCTCCGCCCGCACCCCGGCCACGATCCGCGCGAACACCTCCCCCGGCACCCGCCACCGGTAAGCCCCCTCGGGAATCGCGATCTCCCCGGCCCGCTCCGCCGACACGCGCGCGTACAGCGCCCGCCGCAGCACCTCGGCCATGCGCACGTCGTGCTTGAGCAAGGCGGCGGGTGGATCGTCGCGGCCCGTGACCGCATGCCGGCCGCCGATCTCCTCCGCCAGCGTGGACTGCCGTACGCCGGTCTCGCCGAGGGCGGGCAGGACCTGCGCGATGTAGGAGAGGAAGGTGCGGTTGGGGCCGAGGATCAGCATGCCGCCGCGCTGGACGCGCTGGGGGTGGGTGTAGAGGAGGTAGGCGGCCCGGTGCAGCCCGACGGCCGTCTTGCCCGTCCCCGGAGCACCCTGCACGCACACCGAGACGCCGAGATCACCTCGTACGAGATCGTCCTGCTCGGGCTGGATGGTCGCGGCGATGTCGCGCATGGGGCCGACGCGGGGGCGTTCGATCTCGCGGGCGAGGATGTCGCTGGCGCGGTCCTCGCCCCGGCTCAGATGCTCGTCCTCAAGGCTGGTGAGGTCGTCCGAGGCTCCCCTGCTCCCCGGCGCCCACCCGAACCGTCTCCGCACGGCGACACCCTGCGGATCATGGGCACTCGCCTGGTAGAAGGCACGGGAGACGGGGGCGCGCCAGTCGACGACGAGGGGTGGGGCGGCGGGGTGCTCGCTGATCCGGAGCCGCCCGACGTGGTAGCTCTGCCCGGCGTGCTCACTGCCGTCGAAGTCCAGCCGGCCGAAGAACAACGGCCCCTCGGGCAGCTCCCGCATCTCCTTGGCCTTGCTGCGCAGCCGATAGCCGAGGACTTCGGCGTCGGCCCCGGAGGCGGAGACGTCTTCACCGACGACGACCTGCTCCTGGGCGCCGTCGACCATGGCGGCAAGGGCGGCGCGGCAGGTGTCGTGGTGGGCGCGTTCGAGGTGGAGGGTGTGGGTGAGCGGGGTGGGGTCGGGTGACGTCATGGGACCGAGCGTACCGACATAACGTAACCGAGTTAAATTTTTTACCGAGCCTCAGCTGTCATGAGTACCGGGGCATGGCCGCCTCCAGCAGATCGAAGGCCCGCTCGGCATCACCGAGAGCTGCGTCCCTGACCTCGGCGACGGGCTCTCCCGCCCCGATCCGCCGCCAGTTCTCCTGAGCGAGGATGCGCCGCACGGCCACGATCTGCCCGGCGGCCAGCCGCGCGTCCAGATCACCGCCGAGGGCCGCGGCGAGGGCCTCCTCGGAACGTTCGAGGTGGAGATGCAGGCGGGCGACGAGGGCGGGCGTGCCGTAGAGAAGGTCGTAGAACGCACGGACGGCGGGGTGGTCACTGACCCCGGTGATGGGGTCGCCCTGCGCGATGCCGTCCAGGAAGTTCCGCCGCAGCGCCTCGAGCGGCGCCCCCCGCCCTTCCCTCACCACCCGCGCGGCCTCGTCCTCGTGGTCGGCGATGCGGTGGAAGACGAGGTCCTCCTTCGCGGGGAAGTAGCGGAAGAGGGTGGGCTTGGAGATGTCGGCGGCGGCGGCGATCTCGGCCACGGAGACTGCGTCGTAGCCCTTTTCCAGGAAGAGACGGATCGCGATCTCGGAGACGGTCTCGTACATCCGCTGTTTCTTGCGGGCGCGCAGGCCGGGGGTGGTCATGGGGTGAGGGTACGGGGGCCTCGCTTGACGAGCGTGCGGGCGAGATAGGGGTTGTGCATCCGGCGCAGCGGCATGCCGAGGGAGGCTGTTGCCGCCGTCAGGGTCATCGAGTAGGAGTCAAGCGCGCGGCGGACGTTCGGGGCGTCCAGGCTGGCGCCGGTCACCAGGCGGTCGAGGTCGATGTACGCCGAGCGCACGATCTCGATCCACCGGTACACGCCCCAATCACGCCGCCAGCCCTCGGTGTATTCGGGGGCTAGCCGGAGGGCCCAGCGGTTGAACATGCGGTCCCGGATCTCTGGCTTCGTGGGGGTGAGGTGCATATGCCGCACCAGGTCGTAGAGCGGATCGCCTACGACAGCCATCTCCCAGTCGATGATGGTCAGGGCCTGCCGGTCGGGGCGGCGCACCAGGTTCCACGGGTTGAGGTCGCCGTGCAGCAGGGCCGGCTTGCGATGCCTACCTGGTGGCGGGCGAGGATCTGCCGGAGCCGCTCGGCATCCGGGAGCCCTAGCAGGCGGGCGAGCTGCTGGGACTCCTTCGGCAATTCGCTGACAAGAAGGACGAGTTGTTCGCTCAGGGCAGCGTAGAAGGACCCCTCCCCTGCGGCCGGGTCCAACACCTCGTAGTTCACCTGAGTAAGTGCGCACAGTTGATCGACGAGCGCGTTGGCTTCGTGCGGCAGCAGGCCCTGAACGGGGTGGCTGGGCGGTTGATCCGGGTCGGGGAACCCTCATAGGTGTGAATGGCGAATGGTTCCCCCTGGTAACTCGTGCCCAGGGCCAGGAACCTCGGGGCTGCCACCATCGCCTTCGATTCCTCGATGGTGCGCAACACGGCGTGTTCGCTGAGAAAACCCCGCTCGCGCCGGTCGACGTTCGGCACCTTGCGCCGCACCACCACAGGGAAGTGGATGCCCGGCACATGCACGATCGTGTTGAGGTGCCCGGTGCCCTTGAGTACCCGGCTTGCGGGCGCCGCGCCTTCCGCACGCAGCGCCTCGTCCACGGCCGTATGCGGAAAGTCGGGGTGTTTGGGGAAGCGTGGGTCCCATGACCACTTGCCGATCTCGGCGATCGGGCCACGCCCGTCGTTCCGCGCAGCCAGCCACCTGAAGAGGATCCGCTCGATCTCCCGCGCGTCCGGAACGCTGCCGAGTCTCAGTGGGCCGGCGGCCGCCGTAAGCGCCCATGCCACCTTCACCTTGGCCTCGTCGAGGGTCTTCTGGTCGGGTGAGTTCTGCAGGGACTGCGCCGCCCGCATCACATCCGGATAGACCGACTGGGCTCGCTCGAAGTCGAGGTAATACTGAAGGTCCCTCGTCAGACCTTTCACCGCCGCAGGACGGACCCGGCGCATTGCGGCCGCCCAGGCATCGATGACCTCGTCCCACTGATAGGACGGGTACTGCATGCGAACCAGGTGCGTGGCGAGATCGTGCAGCGGGTCGCCGTAGGTCGCCAGTTCCCAGTCGACGCAGATGAGCGGTGGATCACCGGCGTACGACATGATCAGGTTGTCGCGGTGCAGATCGGCGTGGAGCAGACTGAACGGTCGACGGGACAGGACCGGCACCCGCTCGGCGAACCGCAGCATGGCGTCCTCGGGAATGCCCAGGGCGGCGAACAGGCCGCCGAAGGCAGCCCAATTGGGCTGCCTGATCTGCCGGTCCGCCATCAATGCCAACGCCCGCAAGAACGCTTGGCTGTCCGTGTGGTTACCGGGCCAGTCGGAGGGCAGATCCGGCAAGACCCCACTGCGCACCTGAGTCATCTGCGCGAGCAGCCCCGCCAGCGCCCGGATGATCATGGTGTCGACCGGCTTGCCGTTGCTGCATACCTTGGACAGCGGCACGCCCTCCACATAGCTGTGGATCGCGAAGCTGTCGCCCTTGTAGAGACACTGCGGAACGTGGGGCAGCACGCCTTGAATGGCATCGAGGATCTCCGCCTCGTCCGCCCAGGTTCTGATGACGACCGGCAGCGCCTCTTCGCGCCGGATACGCACGGTCACCGTCGTCCCGGCGTCCCGCCCGGCCAACCGTGCCGCGGGTTCCGTGAGAGGCAGGACGAAGTTCTTGTTGTGATGCCCGCTGGTCGCCTGCCCCAGCTGCTCGGCCAGACTCACGAACTCCTCGACCGTGCGTGCCCCGGGCGGGGTCTCTGGAAGAGGCGGTGCGCCCACAGGCCACACTCCGGATCGTTCGCGCGACAGACGGGAGGCACGGCAACACTAGGTGCCGTTTGTAGCAAGCACGACCAGAGCCCGGCTTGAGTAGCCATAACGAGTGGTTTTGCCACTCTTCGTTCGTCAGGCCGCGCGAGATTGGCTCTTTGCCACGTCCATACGGGCGAAACAGAGCGATTGCTCAGCGGTGCGGGAATGTTAGCGCACCGAACCATGTCCCCCGGTCACCGTTTGGCCGCTATTCCGAGAGCCGGGCCCAGACGGAGTCGAACCACGCCTGCATGTTGTCCACGAAGACCGATCCCGGCGAGTTCGCGTCGTCGTCCTTCACCTGATGGGTGAGTGTCGCGCCCAGCCCCAGGACGTCCAGCGCGGTGACCACATCGCCGTCGTCCAGCTCGATCTGACGCTCGATCACGTCGTACATGCCGTGCAGAGCTTCGGCGCGGTTGATGAGGTAGAGCTTGAACGGCGGGACCAGTGGCGTGTGGTGGATCTCGACGCCCACGGACGGAACCAGCCCCTCGGTCCGCAGATCTTTCAGCGACCCCTGCAACGACTCGGTATGACGATGACTAATGGCCCGCAGCCGATCCTGAAGACGCATGTCCTCCTTCTTGCCCTTCACCCGCGGATACGGCAGCGGCTGCGTGGTGTCCGGCAGCAGCAGCCGCAGAGCGATACGCTCGGGGGAGATCTCACCGGCGTGGATGCGCTCGGCCTGGACGCGGATGTGGGCGTCCAGTGACTCAGCGGTCAGCGTGTAGACGTCCAGGGTGACTTCGGGCGCTTCGAACGCCGATCCGATGATGTGGCTCAGCGTCGCCCCGTGCCGCGATCTGACCGCCTTGGGTGCCGCCGACTTGATCAGTTGGGTCTTGATCACCCGGGAACCGCTCCCCTGCCGGGAGGCGATCCAGCTCTCGTCTGCCAACTCCCGCAGAGCTCGCTGAACAGTGTCCCGCGACACTCCGAACTCCTCGGCGAGTTCCCGCTGCGGCGGCAGGAAGGACCCCACCGAGTAGGTGCCGTCCGTCATCCGGGTGCGCAGCGTCTCGGCGACCCGCTGGAACTCCTTGCCGCCGCTGTCGCCATTGCCCCGTGCGTCCACGCCTCGACCGTACCGCCTGCCGTCCACCGGCAAACCAATCTCCAGTCAATTCCACGAGTGGACTGCCCAGTTGGTTAAGGGATCAGTCAGGCCGGGCAGACCACCCACAAGTCAACCAGTCCAATTGGCCGGGCAGTTGAGGCCTTGGCGGTGAAGTGGAAGGGAGGTGGGCCAGAATGCCTCTGTTGCGGCGTCACCGGCTCAGACCCGCCCCAGCAGCACGTCCCGCACCACATCCAGCGAGTTGACCACCACCGAGGCCCCCGCCTCCCGCAACAACCGCTCCTTACGCCCGTTACGCGCGTAGCCCAGGAACGAGACGCCGGCGCTCTGCGCGGCCTCGTAGTCCGACGGGGTGTCGCCGATCATCAGGGCCGCCGAAGGGGCCGCGCCCATCGCGTTCAGGGCGTGGTTGAGGCAGTGGGGGTGGGGTTTGAGGTGGTGCAGGTTCTGGGTGCGGCCGTAGATGTGGGGATGGAAGCAAGCAGTCAGACCCCGTCCGGCCAAGTACTTGCGAACCACCCTCGGGGAGTTGTTCGTCGCTATCGCCAGACGTGAACCCACCGCGGCCCACGTCCGGATCAGCGGGTCGGCGTACATCGTCGGCATCGCCGACGTCGCGGCGTGCAGTTCCTCCTGGGTGAGACGTTCCTCCAACTCCGCCACCAGGTCACTGCCGGGGTGGCGGAGGTCGACGGCGCGCAGGACGACATGGGGGTCGAGGGACTTTCGTTCGTCGTCCGTCACCAGGCCGTGCAGGCCGCGGCTCTCCAGCCACTCGACCAGTTCCGCCGCCACCCGTTCCGCCGAGTGCCCCGCGAACAGCCGGCAGATCGGGCCGTCGAAGTCCCACAGCACGACTCGGGCGTGCCTGATCAGCTCCCGGAGGTCTTCCAGTGCTTCAGGATCGTTCTCTGTCTCTGCTGTCACCGAATCAGTCTGCGCCGTATCAGAAGTCACTAGGAGAGTGTCAGGTCCGTCGTGATGGTTTCCCAGAGGGCGTCGAACCACTTCTGGGATTCCTCCACGAACGCCGCGTCCCGCTGGCTCGCCGCCTTGACGAAGGAGAACAGGACGGACTGGGAGCCCAGGGCGTCGTACATCTCCAGGGTCCGGCTCTCGTACTCCTCCTCGCGCTTTTCGAGCATGTAGTAGCCGAGCAGCACTTCCTCGCCGTTGAGCAGGTACATCTTCACCGGCGGAGTGAAGGGCAGCGCGCGGAAGGTGATGCGGACGTCGATGCCGTGGGTGGAGCGGACGGCGTTGAGGTTGTACTTCAGGACGTGGGCCTGGGCGTTGCGCATCTCCAGCCAGCGCCGGTGGACCGGGTCCTCCTCGCCGTCGCGTTCGACCGAGATCGGGAAGGCGAGGTTGATGTCCCGGGACGGCAGCAGGACGCGGAACTCGATGGACTCGGGGTGGATCGTGCCCTCGTGGATGCGGCGGAGCGAGTCGCCGAGGGCCAGCATCAGGGTCTCGGAGGTGTGGCTGACGACGTCCACGCGCACGTGCGGCGCCGCGAACGCCTCCGTCAGCCGTGGGGCCAGCCCGACCATCGTCGGCTGCGGGGCCCCGCGCACCGGGGCAGGTTCCGCGATCCGCGGCGGGCTGCCCTTGCTCACGTTGCTGAGAAGGCCGTCCTCCTGGAGCGCGCGCAGGGCCTGGCGGACGGTGCCCCGTTCGACGTTGAACTCCTCGGCCAGCTCGGCCTGGGTGGGCAGGCGGTCGCCCGCCTTGAGGTCGCCGGAGCGGATTCGGTCCCGGAGGATGTCGGCGATCTCCTGGGGCGAGAGCTTTCTGCTGCCGTTCACTGCCACGTTCTCCTGGGTCACGACCAAACGGTACAACTCTGATCCATCTAGCGGGAGTTGTTGGAGAGTTGTTTCCGAGTTAGGACCAAGTGGGTACAAGTACAGCAGAGTTGGTTGCCAACTTAGACAAGTTGGCGGAAGTTTTGCCTCCTCATCGCCCAACCCCCCACATCCGCTCGCCCCGGATGCCCGCCTCACGCCCTAAGGGGGAATCACCGTGCCTGCCATCTATCTTCTCTCCGCCATCTTCGTCGTCGGCATCGAGCAGACCATCCAGTGGAAGTACGGCGCTGCCGGCATCCTCGGCCTGCTGCTCCTCAGTGTCGGCCTCAAGGCCAAGAGCCCGGCCCTGAGCTCCGTCGGTGCCGTGGTGCTCGCGCTCCTCGTCTCGGGGCAGGCCCTATGAAGAAGCACAGCCCGGATCCACCTCTGTGGGAGACCTCAGCTCGTGAGCGTCAGCTCCGAACTGATCGTCTCCCACAGTGCGTTGAACCACAGGTGGGACTGCTCGACGAAGGTGGTGTCCCGCAGCCCGGCCCCCTGCTCGAAGGCGAACAGCATCGACTGGGTGCCCTCCGCGTCGTACATCACCAGCTGCTCGTGGTCGATCTCCTCCTCGCGCTTGGAGAGCGTGTAGTAGGCGAAGAGCGCTTCCGTGTTGTTGAGCAGGTACAGCTTCACCGGCGGGGTGAAGGGCAGGGCGCGGAAGGTGACCTTGACGTCGATGCCGTGGGTGGCGCGCAGGGCGAGGAGGTTGTGCTGGAGCACCTGGCCCTGGGCGTTGCGCTGGGACAGCCAGCGGCGCTGCACCCTGCCGTCCGTCGAGGGGTCCACGGGGATCGGGAAGGCGAGGTCGATGTCCCGGCTCGGCAGCAGGACGCGGACGTCGACCTTGGCCGGTTTCAGTCGTCCGGCGTGGATCTGGCGCAGCGGTTCACCGAGGGCGAGGTTGAAGGAGACCGACGTCAGACACAGGGCGTCGATCTCCACGTGCGGGGCGGCGAAGGCGGCGGCAATGCGCGGCGCGAGGGCGACCATGGTCGGCAGCGGTGGCGCTCCAGGCCCGGTCAGCGCCCTGCCGAGGTCGGGGGCGACCGTCGCGGGGCTGCCCTTGGACACGTTGGTGAGCAGTCGCTCCGACTGCAGGATGCGCAGGGCCTGCCGTACGGCGCCACGCTCCACGCCGAACTCGTCCGCCAGCCGGGCCTGGGTGGGCATGCGCTGACCCGGCCGCAGCTCACCGGACCGGATACGGGAACGCAGCTCGTCCGCCACCTCGCGAGGAGACTTCTGTGACCGCTGCGCCTTCTCCAGCCCATTGACGGAGGCGGGTTTCGGGTCCACGACCAAACACTACAACTTCCCGCCATCTTTGGGCAGTTCAGTGAAAGGTGGTTATGAGACGCTTCCAAGCGGCATAACTACAGTGAAGTTGGTCGCCAACTTGCAGAACATGGTCAAGCTTCAAGGAGGTTGGCGCCAGCAGGCCGAGCACGAACCATGCTTCGCCCAGGGGGGATCGTCATGCCGTTCGCCATCGCAGTCGCCGCCATCGCCCTCGGATTCGAGCAGCTCGTCCAGTGGAAGTGGGGGCCGATGGGCATCATCGCCTTCCTCCTGCTCACGGTCGGCGTCAAGGCCAAGAACACCATGGTCGGCGGCCTAGGAGCGGCGATCCTCGTGATGCTGCTCGCCCAGTCCGGCTGACCGGACCGCCCACGTCCGAGGTCAGTCCGGCCGATCGGGCTCCCTTCCGGAGGGGAGCCGGGAGCCTGATCGGTCAGCAGAAGACAGCACAGTCACAACTGAACACCGACAACCGAACAGCGGCAGCGTTTGAAGCACAGCCACAACTGAACAGGCACCAGTGAACAGTCACAACGGAATACGCACAGCTACGGATTCGACCCCGTCGCCCATCGGAAGGAGCGTTCAGAACATGTCCGGGCACCACGGTCGCCTGGACGTACGCAGCAGGGCGTCGGCCACTTGGGCGGCGCCCGCTCGTTCTTCCCGGACCCGGCCGAGCGCGGCCAGCCGTACGGCGGACTCGTCGCCCAGCCACAGGGCCGCCAAGTCGGCGATGTCCAGGGTGAGTTCGGGGCTCGCGCCGGTCGGCGTGCAGGACGCGCCGTCCGCCGCCGCCTCCAGCCGGTAACGCCCGCCGGCCAGCCCGGCCGCGTCGGCCACCTCCAGGACCAGGGCGCCCTCCCCGTCGTACGCACGCGCCTCCAGAGCCCGTACGACGTCCAGCAGCCGAACCCACAACCAGTCCGCCTGCGATGTGGTCGCTTTCGCGGCGCGCGGGTTGGGGAGGTGGAGGGGGAGCAGGTCGTCGGGGGCGCGCCAGCCGGTCTTCACCTGGGTGACCCAGTCGATGGAGCAGAGGTAGTGCCACAGGGCGCGCTCGGCGGCGGGGGTCGTCGCGATCAGCCACTTCACCTGGGCCGTGTCGTGCGGCTGCTTGTCGTGCCAGGTGTCGTCGCATACGTACGACACCAGGCCCTGGGGCTCGCCGGACGGGGAGCGGTACAGGGCGTAGAAGGGCTCGGTCCAGGGGGTGCGGTCCAGGTGGACGACGCCCGTGTTGACCTGCCACCAGCGGTCGTCGCGGCTGACCGCGCCGGGCTGGGCGCGGCGCAGGCGGTCGTGCAGGTCGGGGCCGAGCTTGCGGACGTCCTCGCCGTCGACGAGGTCGATACGGCCGCCGTCGTCCGGGGCGGACCATCGGGGGTCGAGGCCGGTGCGCAGGACGTCGACCGTCCACTCGGTCATCGAGGTGGCGGGGCCGAAGCCGTAGCGGCCGTAGATCTGGTACTCGGCGGCGATGAGGGTGGCGGCGACGTCTCCGCGCTCCTTCGCGGCGGTGAGGTCCTGGTTCATCATGCGGGTCAGGAGGCCGCGGCGGCGGTGGGTGGCGGTGACGGCGACGTTCGAGATGGCGTCGGCGGGGACCTGGTGGCCGCCGGGGACGGTGAGCTGCTGGTCGAAGGAGCGGTACGTCGCCACGCAGCGGCCCGCGTCGAAGGCACCCTGGGTGCGGTGGGCGAGGAGGTAGCCGGCGCGGGAGTCGATCTCCTCCTGGGTGGGGGTCGGGCTGCGGAGGAAGCCGGTGTGGAGGGCGCGGATCCAGTCGGGGATGTCGGCCTCGGTGATGGGGCGGACGTCGATGGCGGGGCGGGTGGTCATGGGGTCACGGTAGGGGGGTGATGGGTGCAGGTCACAACAAGTTTTCGCTCCCGCCGCCCCTACCCGCCCCTACCCCACTCTCGGCTTCGCTCCGAGCGGGGGGACCCCGGAGCCTTCACATCAGCAGGTCATCCACCTGAGCCTCCCCCTCCCGGTACCGCGCGCGATCTCCCCGCTGCACTCGTCGGTCGTGTGCTGAAGGCGCTGGCGGCGGCGGGAGACCTGCTGCTCGTAGCGGACGAGGCGGCCCATCGCGGCGTTCAGCTCGGCGTCCGTGCGGGCCGCGAGGTCGGACAGTTCGACCTCGGCGAGCATGTCGGCGGCCAGGCGGCGGTACTCCTCGTTGTGCGGGGTGCCCAGGGTGACGTGGCGGGCGGAGGAGCGCTGGCGGGCCGGGGCGTCGGTCAGGATCTCCGGGAGGCGCTCGACCACCGAGCGCTCCCCCGCGGGCGACCTGCGGGCCAGCTCCGCGCGCAGGATGTCGATCCGGCCCTGCAGCAGGCGCCGTACGTAGCTGAGGTCCGCCTCGTCGCGCTGGGCGTCCCGGCGCACCGTGCGCAGCTCGGGCAGGCTCAGGACGGCCAGGTCGGGCTCGGGCGGGTCCGCGGCCAGGCGGTCCCCGGGCAGCCGGGACGCGGACAGCGGTGCCGGTGACGGTGCTGGTCCTTGTGCCGGTGCCGGTGCCGGTGCCGGCCCGTCCGTCCGCTGCGTGGGCGGCCGGAACGCGGACCCGGGCGGCTGTGGCTGCTCGGTACTCGGTGTGCTCATGTGCCTCTACCGTCCCCTCGACCGGCGTGTGTGAGCATCGTGCCACCCCAAGTGGCCGCTATGTGACCGAGTGCCCCCGAACGGCCCAGATTGGGGGGTAAGGATCATTAAGAAGTCCCCGGTCCGTCGTCCTTTCCGCGCACGGCATCATGGGGCCATGCGTGCAGTGGTACAGCGGGTCGACGGCGCGAGTGTCGTGGTCGACGGCGAGACGGTCGGGGAGATCACCGGTGAAGGGCTCTGTGTCCTCGTCGGGGTGACGCACGAGGACACCAAGGAGAAGGCGGCCCAACTCGCCCGCAAACTCTGGTCGATCCGCATGCTGCACGACGAGAAGTCCTGCAGCGACATCGACGCCCCGCTCCTCGTCATCAGCCAGTTCACGCTCTACGGCGACGCGCGCAAGGGCCGCCGCCCCACCTGGAACGCCGCCGCCCCCGGCGACATCGCCGAGCCCCTGGTGGAGGAGGTCGTCGCCCAACTCCGCACCCTCGGCGCCACGGTGGCGACGGGCCGCTTCGGCGCCCAGATGAGAGTCACCCTGACCAACGACGGCCCGTTCACGGTCCTGCTGGAGATGTGAGCCGCCAACCAGTCCAGCACCGTCTGACTGCCGCTGCCGGGTTGAAGGGAAGGTGCCTGTTCGTTGTTTACGAGGAGGTGCCAGGTGGGCACAACTTGGGAGAGTTGGCAGTCCAATTGGGCTGTGTGACCGTTCAGCCACCCGGATGCCCTTCTCCCTGTCAGCCCAGGTGAGCCTGGTTCTCGGGGCAGCGGAAACCGACTCGCGGGGCTCGTGACAGCGGGCCCCCTCGACAGCGGTGGACCCCGCCGGGGCGAAGACCTCGGCGGGGTCCCCGTCGTACTTTCCCTACCGCAGGCGCAGGAGCCGCGCCCCCTGCGCCTTCCTGTCCCAAATCCCGTATATCTGGGGTGTGTTGGCCTACCCGGCCGCTGGGAATCTCTCGGAGCACGGAACATCACGGAATATGCGGCTGTCACCGCGTCGTCCGTGGTCCGTCAATCACCTGGGCTGACGTGCTCGACGAAGGGAGAAGCGGCATGGAACACCACCCGCCCACAGGACAGGACCCGGGCGGCACCGGCATCGCACGGATCCCGATGTCGAACGCGATCACGGCGGTGATCATCGCGGTTGCGGCGCTGGCCGCCGGCATCACGGTGCTGATGCTGACGCCGGGGGTGCTGGAGGGTCTGGGCAGCGCCGTGACGATCACCGGCGGCGGCTTCACGCTCGCGGCGAAGATCGCCGTGCCGCGCTGAACCCATGCCGCCGGCTCCACGCGTCCCGCCTACGGCTCGACCACGACCTCCTGTGCCGCCGCTGTCTCCCCCGCCACCAGCGGCGCGTCCACCGACACGTTCCGCTTCACCAGCGCCAGGGCGACCGGGCCGAGTTCGTGGTGGCGTACCGAGGTCGTGATGAAGCCGATCTTGCGGCCGTCCGGGCCGTCGGAGGCGAGGCGGAGGTCCGTGCCGGCGGGTGGGAGGTGGACCTCGCTGCCGTCCAGGTGCAGGAAGACCAGGCGGCGCGGGGGCTTGCCGAGGTTCTGGACGCGGGCGACCGTCTCCTGGCCGCGGTAGCAGCCCTTCTGGAGGTGGACCGCGGTGCCGATCCAGCCCAGTTCGTGCGGGATGGTGCGGTGGTCGGTCTCGAAGCCGAGGCGGGGGCGGTGCTGTTCGACACGCAGGGCCTCGTAGGCGAGGAGGCCGGCCGCGGGGCCGGTTTTCTCGGCGTACGACTCCAGGTCCTCGCGGGGGAGGAACAGGTCGCGGCCGTACGCCGTCTCGCGGACCACCACGCCCTCGGGGACGTCGGCGATCGAGCCGGCCGGGAGGTGGACGACCGCGATGTCCGCGGTGCGGTCCGTGACCTCGACGCGGTAGAAGAACTTCATCGACTCCAGGTACGCCAGCAGCGCCTCCTGGGTGCCGGGCTCGACGTGGGCCCAGACCGTGGTGCCGTCGTCGACGAGGTACAGGGCGTGCTCGATGTGGCCGTTCGCGGAGAGGATCAGCGCCTCGGTGGCCTCGCCCGCCGGCAGCTCGCTGACGTGCTGGGTGAGCAGCAGATGCAGCCAGCTCAGCCGGTCCTCGCCGGTGACGGCGATGACCCCGCGGTGCGAGAGGTCGACGAATCCGGTGCCCTCGGCGAGGGCACGCTGCTCGCGGAACAGGTCGCCGTAGTGGGCGGCGACGTCTTCGTCCACGCCTTCGCCGGGGACGGCGCCGGGCAGGGACAGCAGAGGGCTCTTCATATGCACAAGCCTACGACTCGGTAGTTGAAGCCTTGAGGGCCTTTGCGGAGCAGTCCTTGCAGCGGCCGAAGATCGCGAAGTGCTTCATGTCCGTCTCGAAGCCGAAGGTCGAGCGCAGCTTCGCGGTGAACTCCGCCGCCACCTCGATGTCCGCCTCGATGACGTTCTGGCAGTCGCGGCAGACCAGGTGGATGTGGTGATGGCGGTCGGCCAGGTGGTACGTCGGCGCGCCGTGCCCGAGGTGCGCGTGGCTGACCAGGCCCAGCTCCTCCAGGAGCTCCAGGGTCCGGTAGACCGTGGAAATGTTGACCCCCGACGCGGTCTTCTTCACTTCCGTGAGGATGTCGTCGGGGGTCGCGTGCTCCAGGGTGTCCACGGCTTCGAGCACGAGTTGCCGCTGCGGCGTCAGCCGGTAGCCGCGCTGCCTGAGGTCGCTCTTCCAGTCGGTGCTCACCACACCGACGAGTGTATGACTACTTCAGCGGAGGCTTACTTGAAGAAGGCGATGCCGTCGTCGGGCATGTCATCCGGCAGGGCCTTCGCCCAGCGCTCGACGTCCTCCGGGGTGACGACCTTCTTCAGGTGCGCCGACATGTAGGGGCGCAGCTCGACCTCGGGGGTCTGCTTCTCGCCGACCCACATCAGGTCGCTGTTGACGTAGCCGTACAGGCGCTTGCCGCCGCTGTACGGGCCAGAGGCCGCCGTGCGCGCGACCGCGTCCGTCACCAGGTCGATCTGCGGCTTCTGCTTGGCCAGCTCGCCGTACCAGATCTCGACGACACCGTCGTCGCGGACCATCGTGATCTCGACCTTGCGGTCGGCGTCGACGCGCCAGAAGCCGTGCTCGGACTCCAGCGGACGGACCTTGTTCCCGTCGTTGTCCAGGACCCAGGTGTGGGACTGGTACTCCAGGAAGTCACGGCCGTCGTGGCTGAAGGTGACCTCCTGCCCGAAGTTGCACTTCTCGGAGCCGGGGAAGTCGTGCACACCCGCGCCTGCCCAGTTGCCGAGCAGGAAGACGAGGGGGACGAGGTCCTTGTGAAGGTCGGACGGGATCTCGATCATGAGCTTCTACAGTTCCTGGTGTCGGGTCAGCGCTGGCCCTGGTACAGCTTCTTCACCGTCAGCCCGGCGAAGGCGAGGGTGCCGACGCAGACCAGGACGAGCAGGGCTTCGAAGAATGCCTCAAGCACGGGGTGCTCCTTGCTGAGCGGTTATGGGCGGTACTAGAGCCGGGCCCCAGCTTAGTCGGCCGGGGCCCGCCCTTCTCTGCGAGGTACGCCTCAGCGCCCGCGGGACCCGGATCTCAGCCCAGCAGCTGGCTCTGCAGCACCACCGTCTGCTGGAACGGCACGGCCGCCGCCCCGCCCTTCTTCGACTGCACGACCAGCCCCAGGACGTCGCCGGAGACCAGATACGCCTCCCGCACGTGCTCCGCCCCGTACGGCTCGGCCTCGCCGTACGCGTAGTGCCGTACGTTCTCCACGTCGGCCTTCTCCGGGAACTTCTCGTCGATGTGCACCTCGGAGGCGCCCTTCAGGGCGAACTGCGGGGCGTCGTAGCCGGTGAAGTTGTTCTCCTGGAGGGAGTCGACGACCCGCGCCGTCTCGAACTGCAGCAGGTAGATTCGGGTGTGCGTGCCGTCCGCCGCGGTCCAGCCGCGGGCGGCGACGTGCCGCAGCCCCTGGTCGGTCAGGAGCTGGTCGATGGCGTCCCGGTCGTCCTTGTCCTCGTAGACCGCGAGGAAGTCCTTCTTCGCCAGCCAGCCGTCCTGGCCGTCGAGCGCCTTGTCGGCCTTCACGCCCTCGGGCGCGGGCAGGAGCAGCTCGCGCAGGTCGGCGTAGTGGGAGTTGGCGGTGTTCGCCTTGTCGAAGGGCGCGGGGCTGCCGGCGGGCAGCGGCGGCTTGACGATCGCCGGGTACTCCCAGCGCCCGTCCGACTCGGTCGCGAGTCCCGGTACGTCCGTCCGCTCCATCCGCGTGATCCCGTACGCCGTCCCCGCTCCCGCGGCGGCGAACACCACGACGGCGGCGGTCCAGCGCAGGACGGCGCGCAGGACCCGGCGGTCCTTCTTGACGACGGCGACGGCGACCGGCTCCCCGGGCACCGTCGGCGGCTCCGCGGACACCGTCGGCGGCGCCTCGGGCATCGGCGGCGCCTCGGCCACGGGTGCCGTCGTCTCGGGCTGCTGCTCGGTGGTCATACGGCCTTCCCCGGGTCGTCGATGCGGTCGAGCTGGGCGGCGAGGAAGGTGGAGATCCCCTCCTTGTCCAGGGGGGCGACCCCGGACGCGTTGACGGCGACCAGGACGTCGCCCACATAGGCGGAGCAGAACATCCAGTCGATCTTCTCGTCCTTGTCCTTGGGCGACAGGAAGCACGTGGCGTTCTTGTGGCCGTCGATCTTCGGGCCCTTGCGCATGATGCCGAGGGCCTCGAAGAACTCGATCTCGGACGTCGAGCTGTTCCGCACGGCGGCCTGGCTCTCCATCTGCGTCAGGGTGACGCTGACGGCGGACACCTTGTCGGCGTAGGCCGCGTACCTGTCGTTGTTGAGGTAGCTGCGCATGACGACGCCCTTGATGTGCTGCCGGTCGAGCTGCTTCTCCAGCTTCCGCCGGTCGGCGGGCGGGAGGCCCTTGAGCGACTCCTTGCGCAGGGCGGTGGCCTGCCGGCCGCTGAGCTCCGCGTCCGCGCCGAACTCGTCGAGGTCGGGCCCCTGGGCGAACCCGTTCTCCTCGTACGGCATGAGCATCCCGCGCAGCCCCTTGGCCTTCGGGGCGTCCTGGTCCGCGGCGGCCTTCGGGAACTTCCAGCTCGGCTTCCCGGGGTCCCGGTCGGCGTCCTGGACGGTCACGACGGTGTAGCCGGTGCCGCCGACGACGGCGCCGAGGAGGAGGACGGCGCCGGTGAGGGTGGCGACACGGCGACGGGGGAAGCGTTTCTTCTTCGCGGGCGCGGGACTCTCAAGCGCGGCGCTCTCGGGCGCGGCGCTCTCGGGAACCGCTGGAACCTCGGGGTGCTCCGCGCCTTCGACGCTCTCGGGGTTCTCGCTCACAGCCGCTCCATCTGCCGCTTGGCCAGGTCCATGATCTTCTTCTTGGGAATGGGCTTGGTGTCGTAGACCCAGACGGTCATGGCGATGTCGCCGCGCGTGGCCATGGCCTCGGCGGAGTACAGCGGCAGATAGCCGGGCTTCGTGTCGGGCCGGTTGTGGACGTACGCCCACCCGTCACCGGTCCCGGGGATCTCCCAGCTGTCGGTGTCGTCCTCGTCACCGGCGAAGCCCTGCTCGTTCGCGGTGTAGTCGGCGGCCGTCAGCCCCAGCTCCTGGCGGAACTGCGTGAGCACGATCTCCACGCTGTACGTGCCGCCCACCAGCCAGTCGGTGACGGCGGCCCGGCGGAACTCGTCGGTGGCGAGGTTGCCGAAGGCGTTCTGCGGCTTCTCGTAGAGGTCCGCGTACTCGGCGATGTCCATCCACCCGTCGACGCCCGCCGCGAACTTGGGCTCCCGGGCGCCCTTGGGCCGCTTCAGCAGCAGCTTGCGCAGATCGCCGTCCACCTTGACGTGCCGGTCCTGCGCGGCCGACAGCGGTTCGACCTCGCCCTCGGCCTGCTTGACGACCGGCTGCGACAGCGGCGGCAGCGCGGTGGGCTCACGGTTCGCCTGTACGACGAACCCGGTGCAGGTGCCGGCGACGACACCGAGCACGGCGGCCGCGGCGATGAGCAGCGTGGTGCGCCCGCGCCGGCGCGGCGCACGGGGCGTTTCCGACGCATCCGGCGCTTCCGGTGCTTCCGACGCTTCCGGCACCTCGTCAGGTACCGGGTTTTCCTGAACTTCGGGTACTTCCAAGACGTCCCCCCACAGAACGTGAAGTGCACATTCCATATGTGCGCACAGGAGACTCACGGCCTGCGGCCTGGGTTGTAGCGGCGTTGATTACGATTCAGCCATGGCGAAGAAGCTCGTGATCAAGGTGACGGCGGGGGCCGATGCCCCCGAGCGCTGCTCGCAGGCGTTCACGGTGGCGGCGGTGGCCGTGGCCAGTGGTGTCGAGGTCTCCCTGTGGCTGACCGGCGAGTCCGCGTGGTTCGCGCTGCCGGGCCGGGCCGCCGAGTTCGAGCTGCCGCACGCGGCCCCCCTCCCCGATTTGATCGAGTCGATCCTGGCCGGCGGCACACTGACCCTGTGCACGCAGTGCGCGGCCCGCCGGGAGATCACGGAGAAGGACGTCATCGAGGGCGTACGGATCGCGGGCGCGCAGGTGTTCGTGCAGGAGGCACTCGCGGACGGGACGCAGGCGCTCGTCTACTGAGACCCGGGCGTCCACAGGCAGAACGGATGCCCCGCCGGATCGAGGAGCACCCGTACGTCGTCCTGGGGCTGGTACTCGGCGAGCGTCGCCCCCTCGGCCACCGCCCTCGCCGTCTCCCCGTCCAGATCGTCGACCTCGATGTCGAGGTGCAGCATCATCTGCTGCTCGCCGGGCTTGCGCTCGGGCCACAGCGGCGGCACATACGCGGGTTCGGTCTGGAAGGCGAGCCCCACGCCTCCCCCAGGCGGCCCGATGACCAGCCAGTCGGGTTCCTCCTCGCGCACCACGTAGCCGAGGAGGCGCTGATAGAAGTCGGCGAGCCGATGGGCGTCCGGTGCGTCGAGCACGACGGTCGACAGCTTCATGGGCGACATGGGCCCCTTCCTACTGCCGCCGCCTCTTCCCGTCCAGCTCGTCCCACCACTCGTCGGACTTGGGGTCGCCGGAGGGGTCGTCCCACCACCGGTCGTCGGGCCCGCGCCGGTTGGCCACCATGGCGGCGACGGGGGGGAATCAGCATGGCGACCACGCACATCCCGACCGCGACCGGGACCGACCACAGCCGCACGACACCCCACGCCAGGACGAAGAGCCCGACACAGGTGCCCATCATGGCGAAATAGACGTGCCGTCGACGCGCCAGCATGTGTCCAGGGTAGGCCCGGACAGGACGAAGGGCCGTACCCGGAGAGGTACGGCCCTTCGTGCGACACAGCTCCGTCAGACGGCGATCGCGACCTCGGCGAGGCCGCCCTGCTGGGCGACGACGGTACGGTCGGCGGTGCCGCCCGGCACCAGCGCGCGGACGGTCCAGGTGCCCTCGGCCGCGTAGAAGCGGAACTGGCCCGTCGCGGACGTCGGGACCTCGGCGGTGAACTCGCCGGTCGAGTCCAGGAGGCGGACGTAGCCCACCACAGGCTCGCCGTCACGCGTCACCTGGCCCTGGATGGTGGTCTCACCGGGCTTGATCGTCGAGGCGTCGGGGCCGCCGGCCTTCGCTCCACACATGTCTTTCTCCAGATTCAGAGGGGTCTGACCGGAAGGAAGGCCGGTCGGGGTGGGACTTGGATCTGCTTACTTGTTGGCGCCGAGCTCGATCGGGACGCCGACGAGGCTGCCGTACTCGGTCCAGGAGCCGTCGTAGTTCTTGACGTTCTCGACACCGAGCAGCTCGTGCAGGACGAACCAGGTCAGCGCGGAGCGCTCACCGATACGGCAGTAGGCGATGGTGTCCTTGGACAGGTCGACCTGCTCCTCGGCGTAGAGCTCCTTGAGCTCCTCGTCCGACTTGAAGGTGCCGTCGTCGTTGGCGTTCTTGGACCACGGGATGTTGCGGGCGGACGGGACGTGGCCCGGACGCTGCGACTGCTCCTGCGGCAGGTGGGCCGGGGCGAGCAGCTTGCCGGAGAACTCGTCGGGCGAGCGCACGTCGACCAGGTTCTGCGAACCGATGGCCGCCACCACGTCGTCACGGAAGGCACGGATCGAGGTGTCCTGGGCCTTGGCCTTGTACTCGGTCGTCGGGCGCTCGGGCACCTCCTCGACCAGCTCGCGGGCGTCGAGCTCCCACTTCTTGCGGCCGCCGTCGAGGAGCTTGACGTTCTCGTGGCCGTAGAGCTTGAAGTACCAGTACGCGTACGAGGCGAACCAGTTGTTGTTGCCGCCGTAGAGGATCACCAGCGTGTCGTTGGCGATGCCCTTCGCCGACAGGAGCTTCTCGAAGCCCTCCTGGTCGACGAAGTCACGGCGGACCGGGTCCTGCAGGTCCTTCGTCCAGTCGATGCGGATCGCGTTGCGGATGTGGTTCTTCTCGTAGGCGGACGTGTCTTCGTCCACCTCCACGATCGCGATGTTCGGGTTGTCGAGGTTGGCCTCGACCCAGTCGGCGTCGACCAGGACGTCGCTGCGGCTCATGCTCTTTCTCCTCCGGGGCAGTTACGGCGGGGCATACGGCTGTGAGGGTGCGCGGGCCGACGGGGCCGCGGCGCACGGGTGCCCAAGGTCAGGGCGGGGGGATGCGGACGGCGCTCGGCGCTTCCGCTCAGAAAGTGCGACAGAGCATGGCGGCAACGCGGCACAGGTCCACTGCCCGCCGCTTTGTGAGATCCGCCTGTCGCTTCATGCCGTCGATCGTAGGGACGGACTACCAGCCATGTCACCGGTGTGTCGTATTTTGAGACGCGATCGTCCGCAATGTGGGAAGGGAGCAGCGTCCGGCCCGCGTTCGCACGGGTTCCGGACGCCGACGGCCGTCACCGCACCCATGTCCACGGACGACCCGTCTCGCTCCTCGGACACTCCCCGTCCGCCGAACGCGGTCCTACCCGGCCAGCTCGACGTTCGAACCCTTCACCGTGACCTCCACACCGTCCTGCGCGGCCTCGACCTTGTCCAGCTGGATGCCGCCGGGCAGATCGTCGATCTTCTGCTCGAAGTCGGTGATCGACCGCACCTTGCCCTCGGCGACCTCGACGACCAGGTTCGGCAGGTTGTCGGCGTGCACCTTCACGGTGTCGCCGTCGACGGTGACCGTGCTGAGCACGGGATACGTGGTCGACTTGCCCAGGGCGGTGACCTTGACGTTCACCTTGATCTTCCCGTTGCCCCCGTCGGAGAGCCCGACGACCTCGGCGGTCACGCCGGTGAAGATCTCGGTCGGCTCCGACTGGGCGGCCTTGAGCAGCTCGTCGTAGGAGATGGACGCCGTACCCGTGGCCGTGGCGGCGGTCGCGGAGCTGTAGTCCCCGGAGAACGAGACGTCCTTGAAGTCGGCCTTGATGTCGTCGATCCGGATCTTCTCGCCCCCGGTCCCGGCGGCGGCCTCGTAGTCCTTGATCCCCACCTCGGCGTCGTCCAGCTCCCCGGAAGCCACCTGGGTCAGAAAGGGAAAGCCCTTGATCGACACATCGGGTGTACTGGCGAGGTTCTCACTGCTCCGCAGCTTGTCCGCGACCTCACCCTCGGCGAAATGCACGGCAACCCGGTCGGCGATGACGAAGAGCCCGCCCAGCACGACAACAACAATCAGCAGTATTCGCAGTGCGCGCATTCTTTGGTGTTCCCCCGACTAGGCGGTCTACGTCTCCGCCACCGTAGCGCCGCAGGCAGAGGCCCCCGCCAGATTGTCGATCACCTGTGACAGGACGCGCGCCTCCACGCACCGGCGGCCGCGTACGGCGGGAAGGGGACGTGTCGGGGGGTGTCCGCCCGCAGCGGTTGGCGCGTCAACACGGGCGCCTTTCATAGCTGACCGATTCCGCGCCGTTCCGAGGACGGACACCCCCCGGCGCGGCCCCGTCCCACAACGCACCGCCCGCGACCTACCCGAGCGCCCGCCCCAGCACATACACAGCCGGAGCAGCGGCGGCCAGTGGCAGTGCGACGCCCGCCGTGAAGTGCACGAACCGCGAGGGATAGTCGTAACTGGCCACCCGGTGGCCGATGAGCGCGCACACCCCCGCGCCCGCCCCGAGCAGCGCACCCTCCGTGCCCAGCCCGGTCATCCCGCCCACCGCGATACCGGCACCCGCCGCGGCCAGCAGCGACACGACCACCGACGCCGGCGTCGGCAACGGCAACGCCCGCGCCAGCACCGCCACCGCGACCGACGCCGCGCCCACCGACACCGCGTCCGCCGACGCCGCGAAGTACCCCGCCGCGACGATCGCCAGCGCCGACGAGGTGACCGTCGCCATCAGGCCGTACATCCGCTCGTCGGGGTCGGCGTGCGAGCGCAGCTGCAGCACCAGGCACAGCAGCACCCACACCCCCAGCGTGCCGAGGATCGCCGACGGCGACCGGTCCGCGGCCAGCAGCGCCACGTCCGCGACGACCGCCCCGAGGAACGCCAGCGCGATGCCCTGCCGGGCCGGCCACATGCCGTTCAGCCGGAACCAGCCGGCGGCGGTGACGGCCTGGAGCAGAACGAGCGGCACGAGCAGCGCGTACGACCGACGGCCGCCGCACCCGAGAGCAGCAGTCCCAGCACCGCGGTGAGGGCGGCGGGCTGCATCCCGGGCTCGATGACCGGCGAACGCCCTTCGAGCCGGGCCCGCTGGGCATCGGTGACACGGGCGTTGCCGCCGAGGGTGGCGGGACCGTAGTCACCGGAAGGAGCCGCGACCGGCTCGGGAGCCGGAGCGGGCTCCTGATACACGGGCTCCTGATACACCGGCGGCTCGTACCCCTGAGGGGCGTCGTACCCCTGCGAGGCGTCGTACCCCTGCGGCGGCAGATAGGCCGTCTCCGAGGGCGCCTGCGCGACCGGCGCCTGCATCTGCGTCTCCCAGGTCTGCCCCTGCCACTGCTGGGTGTACTGCTGGGCGGCGTGCGGATCGTCGTACGCCTGCTGCCAGTAGGGGTCGTACCCCTGCTGCCCTTGCTGTCCTTGCTGACCCTCGTACGGCTCGTACGGCTGGTTCGTCATCGCTCACCCTCCTGCGAACGGCGGGAGCACCTCGACCGTGCCGCCGTCGGCCAGCCGTACCGTCTCATGCCCGCGGGTGCCCACGGGGTCACCGTCGATGAGGAACGAGCATCGCTGCAGCACGCGCGTGAGTTCACCGGGGTGTCGCTCACGCACCGCGTCCAGCGCCTCGGCGAGGGTGTCGGCGTCGAACGCCTCCTCGGCGACCCCGGCCGCGGCCTTCGCGGCGGCCCAGTAGCGCACCGTGACCTTTGGCATCTGCTTCCGCTGCTTCCTCACTCGACCGTGTTGAACACCGTCAGGCTAGCTCTCCTGGGAGACGGCCCAAGCCCCGATGCGTCGCAGCAGTTCGTCCGGGGCCGCGTTCTCGGCGTGGCCCATGCCGTGCTCCAGCCAGAGTTCGGCGTGGCCGGGGGCGGCGTCGGCGAGCATGCGGGGGTGGTCGAGCGGGAAGTAGCCGTCACGGTCGCCGTGGACGATGAGGAGAGGGGTGGGGGCGATCTTCGGCACGGCCTCCACGGGGGACAGCGGGACCGGATCCCACTCCTTGTGGTGGATGCGGGTACGGAATCCGTACCGGCCCACCAGCCGCCCCTCGGGCCGCGTTACCAGCCAGTGGAGCTTCCGCATAGGCGCCGTTCCCCGGTAGTACCACCGAGCCGGTGCACTCACCGAAACCACCGCGTCCGAGTGCGCATCCGTGCGCCCCTCACGCCCCGGCTCGTCCGCCCGGTACAGCGCCGCGTGCCGCAGCACCACGGAACCGCCCATCGAGAACCCCACCGTCACCACGCGCGTGTGCCCGAGCGAGCGCGCCCACCGCACCGCGGCGGCCAGATCCAGCACCTCGCGGTCCCCCACGGTCGAGGCCCCGCCGGACGCCCCGTGGCCGCGGAAGGAGAACGTGACCACGCCGCCGTACTGCGCGAACGTCTCCGCCACCCGGCGAACATGAGGACGATCCGCGTCGCCGGTGAAGCCGTGCGCGATGACGAACACGGGACCACGGGAAGGTGACGGGGAGGCGTCGTATACGGACGCCGGCGGATCGTATACGGAATCGATCGTCACCCCGTCGACAGTGTGCAGAAACGTCCGTATAGGTGTGCCTCTGTTCGTCTCAGAGTGCGGAATAGCCGTGGATCGCACCACACGACCTGCCGGATCAATGTGCATGTGGGCTATTCTCCTGAACAGAGGACTCGGGCAATGCAGCCCCCGGGTCCTTTTGTGCTTTCGGATCGTCTGTATACGAAAGATTCGAGAGCTACGACCTCGCCGGGACCGAGGAGGAACCAGCCGTATGAGTTCTCTGCTGCTCCTGACCAACGCCCTCCAGCCGTCGACGGAGGTGCTCCCCGCTCTCGGCCTGCTCCTGCACAACGTGCGAGTGGCTCCGGCGGAGGGCCCCGCCCTCGTCGACACCCCGGGCGCCGACATCATCCTGATCGACGGGCGCCGTGACCTGCCGCAGGTCCGCAGCCTGTGCCAGCTCCTGCGCTCCACGGGGCCGGGCTGTCCGCTCATCCTCGTCGTCACCGAGGGCGGCCTCGCCGCCGTCACCGCCGACTGGGGCATCGACGACGTCCTCCTGGACACCGCCGGACCGGCCGAGGTCGAGGCGCGGCTGCGGCTCGCGATGGGCCGCCAGCAGATCGTCAACGACGACTCCCCGATGGAGATCCGCAACGGCGACCTGTCGGTCGACGAGGCGACGTACTCCGCCAAGCTCAAGGGCCGGGTCCTGGACCTGACCTTCAAGGAGTTCGAACTCCTCAAATACCTGGCCCAGCACCCGGGCCGCGTCTTCACGCGCGCCCAGCTGCTCCAGGAGGTCTGGGGCTACGACTACTTCGGTGGCACCCGGACCGTGGACGTGCACGTACGACGTCTGCGCGCCAAGCTCGGCCCCGAGCACGAGTCGCTGATCGGAACCGTCCGGAACGTCGGTTATCGATTCGTTACTCCGGAGAAGGGCGAGCGCGCCACCGACGACGCCAAGGCCAGGAGCGAGCGGCCAAAGGCGGAGGAGACGGACGAGACGGCCGCTCTGGACGCCGCTGAGGTCAGCGCCGAGGTCTGACGGGGTCCGACGCGCACAGGGGTCGCTCGGGCGGAGCACAGGCAAGACCGCTTACGCCCTGCCCAGAGCGGGTCCATCCGCGTAGACTCCGCGCGTGGCCAAGGTGACTCGAGATGACGTGGCGCGGCTGGCAGGGACGTCCACTGCCGTCGTCAGCTACGTCATCAACAACGGACCCCGGCCGGTCGCCCCGGCCACGCGCGAGCGCGTTCTCGCCGCGATCAAGGAGCTGGGGTACCGGCCCGACCGGGTCGCCCAGGCGATGGCGTCCCGGCGCACGGATCTCATAGGCCTGATCATCCCGGACGCCCGTCAGCCGTTCTTCGGCGAGATGGCGCACGCGGTGGAACAGGCCGCGGCCGAGCGCGGAAAAATGGTCCTGGTCGGCAACACCGACTATGTCGCCGAGCGCGAGACCCACTATCTGCGCGCCTTCCTCGGGATGCGGGTCTCCGGCCTGATCCTCGTCAGCCACGCCCTGAGCGACCTGGCCGCCGCCGAGATCGAGGCCTGGGACGCGCGCGTGGTGCTGCTGCACGAGCGGCCGGAGGCGATCGACGACGTCGCCGTCGTCCTCGACGACCTCGCCGGCGCGCAGACCGCCGTGGAACACCTGCTGGGCCACGGCTATCCGTACGTCGCCTGTATGGGCGGTACGGCGGACACCCCCGCCGTCGGCGACCCGGTCTCCGACCACGTCGAGGGCTGGCGGCGCGCGATGGAGGAGGCCGGCATCCCCACCGAGGGACGGCTCTTCGAGGCGCCGTACAACCGCTACGACGCCTACCAGGTGGCGCTCCAGCTGCTGTCGGGCCCGGACCGGCCGCCCGCGATCTTCTGCTCGACCGACGACCAGGCCATCGGCCTGCTGCGGGCGGCGCGCGAGCTGCGCATCGACGTGCCGGGCGAGCTGGCCGTCATCGGCTTCGACGACATCAAGGAAGCCGCGCTCGCCGATCCGCCGATGACAACGATCGCATCGGACCGCTCGGCGATGGCGCGGGCCGCGGTGGACCTCGTCCTCGACGACGGGCTGCGGGTGGCCGGGTCGCGGCGCGAGCGGTTGAAGGTGTTCCCGTCGAAGCTGGTCGTACGCCGGTCCTGCGGCTGCGCATGAGGCTCCGCGGGCCTTCATGAGGCTTGACGGGCCTTTATGAGGCTGGGCGGGCCTTTATGAGGCTTGTCTGAGAGGGCCCGGCCCGGTCCCAGTACCGGCTTTATATCGGGCAAACGAGCTTCTGGCGGCGTTCTCAGGGAGCACTCAGGAAGCTCTCATGGTCGGGCGACAAGCTCAGTGTCATGACCGAGAGCTTCCGCCGCGACGGCGAGTACGAGCAGTACACGAACCCGTATCAGGGCGCCCAGCAGCACGCCTCCGCCACCCCCGCGCACTCCTCCCCGGTGAACCCGGAGTGGCCGCCCCCGCCGGCGCAGCCGCCCGCGCCGCAGCCGGTGACGGTGGAGCCGGGGACCACGGTGTGGCCGGCGCAGACTCAGGTCGCCGGCGGTGACGGCAACGACGGCGGTGGCGGTACCGCCGTCCTGACGGCGGCCCCGGAGGCCCCCGTGCCGTCGCCGAAGAAGCGCGCCCGGGGCCCCTTCGCCCTCCTCGCCGCCGTCGCGATCGTCGCCGCGGCGATCGGTGGCGGCACGGCGTACGGCATCCAGGAACTGACCGGCAACGACACCGTCGCCTCCAGCAGCACCAGCACCAATGTGGTGCCGTCCTCCGCCAGGGGCACGGTCTCCGGGGTCGCAAAGGCCGTCAGCCCGAGCATCGTCGAGATCAACGCCACGCTCAGCAACGGCTCCTCCACCGGCTCCGGCGTGATCATCAGCAGCGACGGCGAGATCATCACCAACAACCACGTCATCGCCGGCGCCTCCTCGATCAAGGTCTCGACGAGCAACGGCAAGGAGTACACGGCGAAGGTCGTCGGCACCGACAGCAAGAAGGACCTCGCCCTGATCAAGCTGGAGAACGCCTCCGGCCTCACCCCCGCAACCCTCGGCAACTCCGACGGCGTCCAGGTCGGCGACGAGGTCGTGGCGATCGGCTCCCCCGAGGGCCTGACCGGCACGGTGACCAGCGGCATCGTCTCCGCCCTCAACCGCGACGTCACCGTCTCGACGGACGAGAGCCAGGGCCAGCAGCAACAGCAGGGCGGCGGCGGATGGCCGTTCGAGTTCGGCGGCCAGCAGTTCAACGGCGACACCGGCTCGTCCACGACGACGTACAAGGCGATCCAGACCGACGCGTCCCTGAACCCCGGCAACTCCGGCGGCGCGCTGATCGACATGAACGGCAACATCATCGGGATCAACTCGGCGATGTACTCCTCCAGCTCCGACTCCTCCAACGCCGGCAGCCAGGGCCTCGGGTTCTCCATCCCGATCAACACCGTCAAGTCCGACCTCGCGACGCTGCGGGCCGGCGGCACCGACAGCTGAACCACCTCTGAGCACCTAGGGAGTCCGTCATGATCCAGCAGGTTTCCCACACAGTGGCCGGTACCGACCCGGCGGGCCTCGCGCTGGCGCTGGAGGTGGCGCACGAGTTGCACGCGCCGACGGCGCCTTCGGTTCGCGCCCCCGAGATCTCGACCGTGGCCGCCCGCCGTACCGCCCGGCGCCGCAAGGTGCGCGCCTGACCTGGCCCGTGCCCACCCCGTCCGGTGCTTGACCCCACCGCCGACCGACGTGCGACGCTGAAGGCGCCCACGTCCCACCGCACCCCGAGGAACCGCGAGCGATGAGCCCCGCCGATGGCGACCGTGACCCCCAGCGCATCCTGATCGTCGACGACGAGCCGGCGGTGCGCGAAGCGCTCCAGCGCAGCCTCGCGTTCGAGGGCTACGACACGGAGGTCGCGGTCGACGGCGCGGACGCACTGGAGAAGGCGACCGCGTACCGGCCCGACCTGGTCGTCCTCGACATCCAGATGCCCCGCATGGACGGCCTCACCGCCGCCCGCCGGATGCGGGGCGCGGGCACGACGACGCCGATCCTGATGCTGACGGCCCGGGACACGGTGGGCGACCGGGTGACCGGCCTCGACGCCGGCGCCGACGACTACCTGGTCAAGCCGTTCGAGCTGGACGAGCTGTTCGCGCGCGTCCGTGCGCTGCTGCGGCGCAGCTCCTACGCGGCGGCCGCGGCCGGTGCGGGTGCGGTGGTGGAGGACGACGCGCTGACCTTCGCCGACCTCCGCATGGACCTGGCGACGCGGGAAGTCACCCGTGCCGGGAGGCCGGTGGAACTGACGCGCACCGAGTTCACGCTGCTGGAGATGTTCATGGCGCACCCGCGTCAGGTCCTGACCCGGGAGCAGATCCTGAAGGCGGTGTGGGGCTTCGACTTCGAGCCGTCGTCGAACTCGCTGGACGTGTATGTGATGTACCTGCGCCGCAAGACGGAGGCCGGTGGCGAGCCTCGCCTGGTGCACACCGTGCGGGGCGTGGGGTACGTGCTGCGACAGGGCGGCGCGGAGTGAGAAGGGTGCTGCGCCGGTTCCAGACGCTGCCGATCCGGGCACGGTTGTCGTTGCTGGTGGCGGCGGCGGTGGCGTTCGCGGTGGCGGCGGTTTCGGTGACGTGCTGGTTCATCGTGCAGGGGAAGCTGTACGACCAGCTGGACGAGGATCTGCAGAATGCGGCAAAGCCGCAACAGGCTCAGGCGGTACTGGCCACCCTCTCCGAGTGTCCGCAGACCCCGGCGGGCACCTTCCGTGACTTCCGGATCCGGGACGAGGTTTATCTCCAGCTGGTGCAGGCGGATGGCAAGGCCTGTGTCTCGTCGAACTCCATGGGCCGGGTGAAGACCACGAACTCGGACACCGACGTGGTCAAGAACGCGGCCAGCCGGAAAGGGAGGCTGCGCAACGGCGTCGACTCGGACGGCAACGCCGTACGCGTGCTCACGACTCCCCTGTACGTCTCCCCCGGCATCGGCGCCGAACCCCAGTTGTTCACCGAAGCCGCCCTCACCGTGGCCGTTCCCCTCAAGACGACCCAGTCCACCCTCAACGAACTCGCCCTCATCCTCCTCCTGGTCTCCGGCATCGGCGTCCTCGGTGCCGGTGCCGCCGGGCTCGCCGTCGCCCGCGCCGGGCTGCGGCCCGTCGACAAGCTCACCGAGGCCGTCGAACACGTGGCCCGTACCGAGGATCTGAGCGTGCGGATCCCCGTCGAGGACGACGCCGAGGACGAAGTGGCCCGGCTGTCCCGGTCCTTCAACTCGATGACCTCCTCCCTCGCCAGCTCCCGCGATCTCCAGCAGCAGTTGATCGCGGACGCCGGTCACGAGCTGCGCACTCCTCTCACCTCGCTCCGCACCAACATCGAGCTCCTCACCCGGAGCGAGGAGACCGGGCGGCCCATCCCGGAGGCCGACCGCAAGGCGCTGCTCGCCTCGGTCAAGGCGCAGATGACCGAACTGGCTGCGCTCATCGGCGACTTGCAGGAGCTGTCCCGGTCCGAGGAGCAGCGGGGTGAGCGCGTGCAGGTCGTGTCCCTGGAGGACACCGTCGAGTCGGCGCTCCGCAGGGCCCGGCTCCGTGGGCCGGAGCTGACGATCAACGCGCACCTGGAACCGTGGTTCAGCCGCGCGGAGCCCGCCGCACTGGAGCGGGCCGTCGTCAACATCCTCGACAACGCCGTGAAGTTCAGCCCGGAGGGCGGCACGATCGACGTACGGCTGAGCGAGGGCGTGCTGACCGTCCGGGACCACGGTCCCGGCATCCCCGCCGACGAACTCCCGCACGTCTTCGACCGCTTCTGGCGCTCCCCCAGTGCCCGCGCACTGCCTGGTTCGGGCCTCGGCCTGTCCATCGTCGCCCGCACCGTGGAGCAGGCCGGCGGCCAGGTCACCCTCGGCCGCGCGGACGGCGGCGGCACGATCGCGACCGTACGCCTGCCGGGGGCGCCGACACCTCCCCCGGAGACGCCGTAGCCGGGCCACCGCGGTGAAGGGCCGCCGGCTCCTGGCGCCCTGCACTGTCCGAGCCCGTTGCTAATGTGCCTCGTCCAGTGATCACCTGCGGGAAGGGACGGGGCGCGTGCGGGACGTGACATGCCATCAGGTCGGTGAGCAGCGGTTGGCCGAGGCGCTCGACGACATCCGCGGGCGGGCCTACACGCGCTGGCACTCACTGCGCTACGGCAGCATCTCGCCGGCGCTGATACGGGCGATGGCGGACGAGCTCCTCGACCATGTCGCCGCGCGCGCGGTCACCCAGCCGGGGCTCGACGCCGCGGCCGCCACGGTCGCCGTCACCGCCGCGGAATGTGTGCACGGAGTACTGAGCGTCCTGTGCTACCCGAACGGGGACCAGGAGATCCGGTTGCCGCTCGTCGGGGAACGGCTCAGCACGGACCCCGACGACGACGAGTTCGGGGACGGGCCGATCACCTTCCGGGACGTCGTCAAGGAGGCGCCCACCGCGCGGACCTGGCTCGACATGTTCGAGGTGTGCGTCGTCAGCGGGCTGGTGTGGGACTGGGAACGGGTCACCGGGCTGCTGCTGCGGGGCGACTACGCGCCCGCCATCCGCGACGGCGTGCCCTACAACCCGTACACCTCCGTCTCCGCGCCCGCCGACCTGGCCGCCATGGACGCGCTGTGCCTCTACCTGACCGAGGCGGCCGGGCATCTGCCCCGCGACTGGCCGACGGTTCCGCTGCGCAAGCCCGACGCCGGGGAGCGCGCGGAGGCCGGCCGGCGGCTCGAGGAGCTCGGCGACGCGCTGAGCGACGACCAGCGGCTGCTCCGCGTGCTCCTCGACGACGACCAGGACGCCTTCGAGGCGGCGCTGGCCGCCCGGCTGGTGGCGTACCGGGAGGGCGTGGAGGCCGGCGCCGGTGATCCCGCGCCCCGTTCCCTCCTCCCCCTCGGCGCCCTCACCCTGGCCTGCCTCGCGGTGCAGGTGCACGGGTGGGAGCTCGGCGTCCGGTCCGGATATCTGCCGTACGGGCTGCTGGGGTCGACGGACGCACTGCGCCGGGCGGCCGACGGCAACCGGAACACCTTGGGTCTGTGGGCTGCCAAGTAGCGAGGCGGCCCCTACGCCAGGAGGCGGCCGCGTCCATGACGCGGCCGCCTCCTCCTGTCCGCCCCGAAGGGTTACTTCACGATCGTGATCCGGTTCGCGGCCGGAGGTGCGATCGGGCTCGCGGCCGAGGAGTTGGCCGTGAGGTACTGCTCCAGCGCCGCCAGGTCGTCCGTGCCGACGAGGTCGTTGGTGCCCTGGCCGAGCGTGGTGAAGCCGTCGCCGCCGCCCGCGAGGAAGCTGTTGGTGGCGACGCGGTAGGTGGCCGCCGGGTCGAGGGCGACACCGTTGAGCTTGACGGAGTCGGCGACGATCCGGTCGGCACCGGTCTTCGTCAGGTCCAGGGTGTAGGTGAGGCCCGAGGACGGCTGGAGGATCTTCGGGGAGGCCGCGTTGCCGCCGCTGACCTGCTCCTTGAGGACCTGGATCAGCTGGGCGCCGGTGAAGTCCTGGAGGTTCACGGTGTTGGAGAACGGCTGGACCGTGAAGCCCTCGGCGTAGGTGACGACTCCGTCGCCTTCCGTGCCCTTCTGCGCGTAGGTCAGGCCCGCCCGCACACCGCCCGGGTTCATCAGCGCGAGGTCGGTCTCCGGGTCGAGCTGCTTGCCGTACGCCAGTTGCGCGTCCGCGATCAGGTCGCCCATCGGGGACTCGGTGCCGGTGTTCGGGATGTCGGCGGAGATGTAGCCGATCGCGCGGTTGCCGATGGGCGCCGCGAGGGTGTTCCACCGGCTGATCAGGTCGGTCATGTCCGGCGCCTTGGCGACGGTCCGGGTGACCACGTGGTTCGCCGACTTCACCGAGGTACGGGCGATGTCACCCGTCCAACGGTCGTACGTCAGCGTCGTGTCCGTGTACAGCCGGCCGAAGGAGGCCGCCGAGGTGACCGTGCGCGGGTGGCCCGCCGGGTCGTTGATGGTGCAGGCGTACGCGGCGTGGGTGTGACCCGTCACCAGCGCGTCGACCTGCGGGGTGATGTTCTTGGCGATGTCCACGATCGGGCCGGAGATGCCGTCGCCCGCGCCGGGGGAGTCGCAGTTGTAGTTGTACGCGCCCGAGGCCGGGGCGCCGCCCTCGTGGATGAGGGCCACGATCGACTTCACGCCCTGGGCCTGGAGCACCCGCGCGTACTTGTTGATCGTCTCGACCTCGTCCTTGAACTTCAGGCCCTTGACGCCCTCGGCGGAGACGACCCCGGGGGTGTCCTCCAGGGTGACGCCGATGAAGCCGACCTTGATGCCGTCCTTCTTCCACACCCAGTAGGGCTTGAGGATCGGCTTGCCGGTCTTCTCGTTCAGGACGTTGGCCGCCAGGTACGGGAAGTCCGCGCCCTCGAACTCCTCGTCCGTGTAGCAGCCGGCCGTCGGGTGGCAGCCGCCGTGCTGAAGCCGGGCCAGTTCCTTGGCGCCCTCGTCGAACTCGTGGTTGCCGACGGAGGTGACGTCCAGGTCCAGCTTGTTGAGCGCCTCGATGGTGGGCTCGTCGTGGAAGAGACCCGAAATCAGGGGCGAGGCGCCGACCATGTCGCCGCCGGCCGCGGTGATGGAGTACTTGTGGCCCGCCCGCGCGTCGCGCAGATGCGTGGCGAGGTACTCGACACCACCGGCGTCGATCGTCTTGGTGGTGCCGTCCGCCTGGAGCTCGGTGACGCGGCCGGAGGAACCGGACGGGGGCTCCAGGTTGCCGTGCAGGTCGTTGAAGGACAGCAGCTGCACGTCCTGGTAACGACTGGGCAGCTTGCCCGGTTTGCCCGATTCGACCGGGGCGGCCGACGAGGGCAGCGCGGCGGCGAGAGCACCGGCGGTCGCGAGACCGGCGGCTGCGGCGAGCAGCCGGACGGTCCGTCTGCGGCGGTGCGGCTGGGATATGGCTGGCATACGCCCCCCTGTGGGTCGTCTGAGCAAGTGGGCCCCGTCCGGCGCAGCCTAAAGTCAACGCGCGTAGCGCGACAGGGGTTTCTTGGTTACATCCTGGTTTCCCTTTGCCCTCTCCTTTGCTGACGCTTTGCGGGGTTTACAGTGCCGCCACTTTGCTGGTCCTCCCCCGTACTCTCGTACGCATGACCAGCGACGACACCGTGCGGCCCGGCAGCACTCGCTCCATCCAGACCTGTTCGGCACTTTCCCCGGCCCAGACGGACGCCGTCCTCGCGCTCCTCGCGGCGGCCGCCGACAGTGACGGCCAGCAAGCCGTCTCGGAACAGGGCCGGTTGCAACTGCGCGGCGGCGCCCGCGAGGGGGTGGCCCATCTGCTGCTGACCGTCGACGACGAACTCGTCGGCTACGCCCAGCTGGAGGACACCGACCCCGTGGAGGCCCCGGCCGCCGAGCTGGTCGTCCACCCCGCGCACCGCGGTCGCGGCCACGGCCGGGCCCTCGGCTCGGCCCTCCTAGCCGCCTCCGGCAAACGGCTGCGGGTGTGGGCCCACGGCGGTCACGCCGCCGCCCGCCATCTCGCCCAGGTCCTCGGCCTGACCCTGTTCCGTGAGCTGCGGCAGATGCGACGGCCGCTGACCGACCTGGACCTGCCCGACCCGGTCCTGCCGGACGGGGTGACGGTACGGTCCTTCGTCCCCGGCACCGACGACGCCGCCTGGCTCGCGGTGAACGCCGCCGCGTTCGCCCACCATCCCGAACAGGGCTCCCTCGTCCAGCGCGACCTCGACGACCGGATGGCCGAGCCCTGGTTCGACCCCGCCGGGTTCTTCCTCGCCTTCCGCGGCGACGAACTCGTCGGCTTCCACTGGACCAAGATCCATGCGGCGGAGGGACTGGGCGAGGTGTACGTCCTCGGTGTGAAGCCGGGCGTCCAGGGCGGAGGGCTCGGCAAGTCCCTCACGACCATCGGGCTGCGGCACCTCGCCGCGCAGGGGCTGCCGACCGCGATGCTCTATGTCGACGCGGACAACAAGGCGGCGGTGTCGGTGTACGAGCGGCTGGGGTTCGTCACGCATGAGACGGACCTGATGTACCGCACGGAGACGTGATGTGACGCCGGGGCCCCGGGCCCGGTGGGGGCTCAGGGTCCGGGGCTTGGGGCCCGGGGCTTGGGGCCCGGGGCTCACGGTCCAGGCACCCACGTCCGGGGACCCCGGGCCCCGGCGACTCAGGCCCTGCTGGGCTTCAAGGCCACCCCGCGTCTGAGCGCTCCGGCCCGCACACCCCCCACACCACCACCGCACCGGCCAGCACCATCCCCCACCGGTCATGCGCCTGCGCCCACCTCGGGTCCTGCGTGGCCACGAACAGTGCCCACCGCTCCGGCCACAGCAGCAGCCCCAGCACGGCCGTCGTCAGCACCGCGCCGGCCACCGCCTGCCCCGGTTCCGCCGCCTGGGTGAAGCGGACCGCCGCCGCCGACGCCGCGAGCGCCAGCGTGAACGCCGCGCCCGCCTCCAGGGTCACGTCGCCCACGGGCGGACGTATCCCGTCCGGCACGAGCAGCACCGCCGCCGTCCACCACACCGCGGTGACCGGCGCGAGGAGCGCCACCCGCAGGGCATGACGGGCGGGCCGGCGGGTCGGCACCGGGGTCGTGGTGTGCCGGGCCGGGTCGTCCAGCACGAACGCCAGACCCAGGGCGAAGGCGAGGACGGCGGCCCGCAGCAGGTTCAGCACCAGCGGCTCGTCGGCCGTGTCCGAAAGCCGCGCCGGCGAGACGATCAGCAACCCCAGGACTCCGGCGGCACCGAGCGCTCGCCAGGGAAGGGTGCGCAGGACGGGAAGCAACAGGGCACGCGTCACGTGCACTTGTCCGCCCCCACCTTCGCCTTGACCCCCAGCAGCTCCGCCACCCGTGCCGTCGTCACCTTCGGGGACGTCAGTTCCGTCCAGTTCGCCCGCACCTCGGCCGCCACCCGGTCCCGCGGCTGCTCCAGCAGCTTGCGCACGACCGTCGTCTGACCGGCCGTCATCGACAGCGGGTCGGTCTGGGACAGGACGATCGCCGAGCCGCTCGTGCTGTCGTCGAGGCGGACGTTCTTGAGGGAGCCGATCGGGTCGGGCTGCCCGGCCAGGGCCAGCCACATGACGGTGACCATGCGGCCGTCGCACAGCTCACCGGTCGTCTTCTCGTCGCCGGTGACCAGCACCCCCGCGACGGCGGCTGAGAACTCCGGGACGCGGTTGCCGCCCCAGGCCGTGCCCACCGTCACCTGGTGCGGGGCCGTCGCGGGGTCGAGAGCGGCGTCGCCGTCGAGGCCGTAGCGCGCGTCGAGCCGCTGTCGGACGAGGAGGCTCTGGTCGTGGGCGGTGCCGCCGGCGAGGGACTGGACCTCGGCCACGGTCCGCGCCCAGTCCGCGGTCCGGCCCCGCCACTCGGGGAAGGCGCAGTAGCGCGACCCGTCCCGCTCCACGCATGTCTGCACCTGCTCGGGGTGGAGCGTGGCCCGCTCCCGCGCCGCCGTCACCTCGGGGGAGACGCCCTGGCCCTGCGCGACCGCGCCGAGGACCGTCAGCGCCAGCGCCCCGGCGAACCCGGCGTGCACGGACCGCGCGCGGTGGCCGCCGCCGGCCAGCACCGCGAGCAGCGCCACCGTCAGGCCGAGCGCGGCGAGATACAGCGCGTGCCAGGCGGCGGGGCGGCCGATCAGGTCGGAGGGCAGGGTGTTGCTGCTGGAGACGCCTATGACCGGGGTCAGCCAGCGCGTCCAGCCCTCGTCGATGCCGGCGCCGGTGCCGAGCAGGAAGAGGAACAGGAAGAAGACCACGACCAGCGGTGCCGTGAAGGCTGTCCTGATCACGCGGGCGATCAGCACCCCGGCCGCCCCGAACGCCAGCACCGTCAGCGGCCCGACCAGCAGCTCGCCCGGCGAACCGTGTCCGAGCGAGCCCGGCTTGAGCGCCTGCCAGCCGAACTGCCCGGCCACACACACCGCGGTGAGCAGGGCGGCGGGGACCACGGAGAGCAGATGTGCGGCCGTCCGGTGTGCCGTGCTCATCACCAGCACCGTGAAGTGCCGTTCGGTGTCGCGGCGGAGGGATCTCAGCACGGCCTGGTTCACGGCCAGCAGGACCGCGAGGCCGACGAGCAGAGGGCCGCCCTGGGTGGCGCGGTCGGCGTCCTGGAGGGCCGGGTAGCCGTCCGCGTAGTCCTGGGCGCGCCATGCGATCCAGGCCGCGTAGACGAGGAAGCCGAGGAGCACCGGGATGGTGACGAGGAGCCTGCGCGCCTCGAAAAGGGCCAGGGCGAACACGGCCGCCCAGGGGTTCTGCGCCTGCTTCTGCGTGGCGGCCGGGGCCGCCTCCATGACCGCGCTCATGCCGCCGCCACCTCCACGCCCGCGTCGTCCAGGGTCAGCAGGTAGCCGTCCTCCAGGGTGGGGTCGGTGAGGTCCGCGCCGGCGGGCGGATTGCCCACGTTGCGGAAGGAGCCGGTGCCGGTGCGCCAGCCCGCCTTCGCTCCCGGGTCGCGTTCCGCGCTGTTCCACACGCGGCCCGCGGCCACCGCGGTCAGCTCGGCGGGGGTGCCGTCGAAACGGATCCGGCCGCCGGCCATCACCACGACCCGGTGGCAGAGCATCGCCACGTCCTCGGTCTGGTGGGTGGACAGGAGCACGGTCCGGCCCTCGCCCGCCCGGGCGATCAACTCCCGGAAACGCATGCGCTGTTCGGGGTCCAGGCCGACCGTCGGCTCGTCGAGGACGAGGAAGCCGGGGTCGCCGACGAGCGCCGCCGCCAGCGCCACCCGCTGCCGCATCCCGCCGGACAGCTTCTTGATGCGCTTGCCGCGGACGTCGCCCAGGTCGACCTCGTCCAGCACCCGCCGCACCTCGCGATGGCGGGCGCCGCGGTCGGTGAGTTCCTTCAGGATCGCCACGTAGTCGACGAACTCGAAGGCGGTGAAGTCCGGGTGGAAGCCGGGGGTCTGCGGCAGATAGCCGAGCCGCGCCGCACCTCCTGGCGGCCGCGCGCGGTGCCCGGGTCGTTCCCGAGGACCGTGAAGGCGCCGCGGTCGGCGGGGACGGCCGTGGCCAGCACCCGCAACAGGGTGGTCTTTCCGGCGCCGTTGGGGCCGAGCAGCCCGGTGACGCCTCGGGTCAGCCGCAGCGACACGTCGTCGAGGGCGCGGGTGCCGCCGTAATGGAGGCTGAGCCCCTCGGCGGAGACGGTGGGTGTCATACGGCACTCCTGTGGAAGACGTCGAAACGGTCACGTACGAGGAAGAGCAGGCCGACCGCGAGGGCGCGACCGCCGCGGCGGCGCCCTGGCCGGCCGCGGTGAACGGCGCGAGCGGGCCGTCACCGGCCGGTCGGCGGCGACGAGCAGCGCGACCCACGCGCCGCCCACCAGCGACGGCGCGAGCACCGGCCCCAGCCGGGGGGTGAGCGCGAGCCCGGTCGCGGTCAGGGCCAGCGCGGGCAGCAGCCAGGCCAGCGCCCGCAGGCCGTACGAGGGCAGCGCGAGGGTCGCCAGGCCGTTGAGGCCCAGTCCCGCGGCGAGCACCGCCACCGTGCGGATCATCAGCAGCCGGAAGCCGTGCACCGGGCTGACAACCGCCATCTCGTAGGTCGGGTCCAGCGCGGGGCCGTACGACAGCGCGACCCCGGCGAGCGGGAGCAGCGGGGCGAGGGCGAGGAAGAGGGTCGGCGAGTCGGCCGTGTAGACCACGCCCACGGTCGTCACCAGCAGGAACACCACCGCCGCGAGCCATGAGCGGCGCAGTACGGGGGTCGCCGTGAGCAGCCGGGCGACATGGTCGGCGACGCCGAGCCGCACGAGGAGCCCCTCCAGCAACCCCCTTCGGGGCACGTCGAGTTCGGCGTCGAGCCGCTCCCAGCCGGCGTCGAGGGCGACCGGGTCGCTCACCGAGGCGAGCGCCTCCCGGCAGTCCGCACAGGCCATCAGATGGGTGTCGGCGGACCAGAGCATGGGCGCCGCCAACTCGCCCCGGGCGTAGGCCCGTAGATCCTCGGCATCCACATGCCATGTCATGCCGTCACCTCCACTGTTCGCACCCGCACCCACGGTCGCACCCACCGAGCCATCCCCATTCGCCCGCTCATGCCAGCGCCTCCCGCAGTTGCTTGCGGGCGCGTGAGGCCCGCGTCTTGACCGTCCCCGGCGGAATCCCCAGGACGACGGCGGCCTCGCGGGTGGTCAGCCCGTCGATGACCGTCGCCTGGAGGACCGCGCGGAGTTCGGGCGAGAGCCGGACCAGGGCGCCCGCGAGGTCTCCGTGCTCCACCCCCGCGAGCACGCGTTCCTCCGCGGACGCCTCGTCGCGGTGCCGCAGCCTGGCCAGGGCCTGCCGCAGCCGCCCCCGCGCCCCGTCCCCGCGCAGCGCGTCGACCAGCCGCCGCGACCCGATCCGCCACAGCCACCCGGCCACGTCGCCGTCCTCCCGGTAGCGGGCCTTGCCGCGCCAGATCGCGAGGAAGGTCTCCTGCACGACGTCGTCGACTATCCCGGCGTCGGCGCACCGGCCCCGCAGTCGCGCGGTCAGCCAGGGCGCGAACCGCCGGTACAGCTCCTCGAAGGCGCGCCGGTCCCCGTCTGCCGCGGCCCGCAGCAGCTCGCCGTCGCTTCTCGTCTCGCTCACAACCCCTCATCGCACGAGCCCCGCCGATCGGTTCACGGTTCGGCGAACGACTTTCCGCAGCCGTCCTCCCAAACCGCCGCTTGACTTTGCCACCCCCCTTCCACCACCCTTTCACTACTCAATTAGTGAAAGGGTGGTTCACGGGTGCTCGAGTACCGCATCGACCGGCACTCCGGGGTCGCCACGTACGTCCAGATCGTCCAGCAGACCAAGCAGGCCCTCCGGCTGGGCCACCTGGAGCCGGGCGACAAGCTCCCCACGGCTCGCGAGGTAGTGGAGGCCACCGCCATCAACCCCAACACCGTTCTCAAGGCCTACCGCGAGCTGGAGCGCGAGGGACTGGTCGAGGCCCGCCGCGGACTCGGCACCTTCGTGCGCCGCGGTCTCGGCGCCGCCCCGGCCGACTCCCCGCTCAACGCCGAGCTGGACGGCTGGACGGCCAGGGCCCGCGAGGCCGGCCTGGACCGGGACGACGTGGCCGCCCTCTTCACCGCCGTACTCGACAAGCACTTCTCGACGCCGTTCCCCGAACACTCGACGCCGTTCCCGGAACAGACCGCCGCGACCAAGCACAGCCAGGGAGACCCTTCATGACCGACACCGCCCTCGAGGCAGCCGCGCTGGGCAAGCGTTTCGGGCGGCTGCGGCGGAGCGCCGGATGGGCCCTGCGGGACTGCTCCTTCGCGCTCCCCGCCGGACGCGTGTGCGCCGTCGTCGGCCCCAACGGCGCGGGCAAGTCCACCCTGCTGACCCTCGCGGCGGGCCTCACGGCCCCGACCGAGGGCAGCCTCGCCGTCCTCGGCGGGCCCGCGGGCCGGGCACGCGCGCGGGTGGGCTTCGTCGCACAGGACAAGCCGCTCTACCCCCAGCTCACCGTCGCCGAGACGCTCCGCATGGGCGCCGACCTCAATCCCGGCCGCTGGGACGCGCGCGCCGCCGAGCGGATCGTGACGGACGGCGACCTGAACCCGAAGGCCCGCATCCGCTCCCTGTCCGGCGGTCAGCGCACCCGGGTCGCGCTCGCCCTCACCCTCGGCAAGCGGCCCGAGCTGCTGCTCCTGGACGAGCCGATGGCCGACCTCGACCCGCTGGCCCGGCACGAGCTGATGGGCGTCCTGATGTCCCAGGCGGCCCAGCACGGCACCACCATCGTCATGTCCTCGCACGTCGTGGCGGAGCTGGAGGACTCCTGCGACCATCTGCTGCTGATCGGCGGCGGACGGGTCCGGCTCGCCGGGGAGATCGACGAACTGCTGGAGACGCACGCGCGCGTGTCGGCCGCCGCCGGCACCGACCTCACCCCGCACACGGTCGTCGAGTCCCGCACCACGGCCGCCGGCTCACCGCCCTGATCCCGCCCGGCCGCCCCCGCTCCCCGCCGACTGGCGCACCGGCACGCCGTCCCTGGAGGAGCTGGTCCTGTCCTACCTGCGCAACCCCGAGGCGCAGGCGACCGCGACGGGCACCCCGGCGAAGTCCCGCGAGGAGTCCGTCGCATGACCCACTCCTCGCCCCGCCCGCCCCGGGCACCCCGCACCTCACCCGCTGGCTGATCCGCCTGCACCGCCCGGCCCTGCTGTTCTGGACGGCCGTGGTCGTCACCGTCTCCGGCGTCCTGTTGTGGCTGGGCGGTCCGCTCGCCGACGCGTCCGCGGCGGCCTGGCGGGCGTACGACGCCTGCCGGGCGTCCGGGTGCCGCTACGACCAGGCCGCGATCCTCCGCTACAAGGACGTCTACACGTACACGACGTACGCCGTGCTCGCCGCGCCCTTCCTGGTCGCCGCCTGGGCGGGCGCCGCCCTCACCGGCCGCGAGCTGGAGACCGGCACCGCGCGGCTGGCGTGGACGCAGAGCAGCTCCCCGCTGCGCTGGTTCGCCTCCCGGCTGGCGCTCCCGGCGGCCGTCGTCACCGCGGGCACCGGCCTGCTGGTCCTGCTGCACCACCTGGCGTGGTCGGCGGGCAAGGGCCACATCGACAACCTCAAGAGCTGGTACGACCCGCCGACCTTCTACGCCAACGGCCCGGTCGTCGTCGCCCTGGCACTGGCCGGTCTGGTCGCGGGCGCCCTCGCGGGCCTGCTCCGGCGCGGTTCCCTGCCGGCGCTGGTCGCGGGCCTGGGCTTCACCGGCCTGCTCTGGTACGGCGTCCAGCTGGCCGTCCCCCACCTGTGGAGCACGTCCACCGCCGTGACCGGCCTGCGCCGCTTCGCCCCGGCCGGCGGCGGCCTCGGCGTCGACGAGGGCATCGTCACCGCCACCGGCGCCCATGTCTCCAACCTGACCTGCGGCAACTCGGAGAACGACGAATGCCTCGCGTTCTACGACAAGTTCGACGCCGTCGGCTGGTACCGCGACTACCACCCCGCCTCCCACTACTGGCCCCTCCAGCTCACGGCGACCGCCCTGGTCCTCGCCCTCACCGCGCTGCTGACCCTGCTGGCCTTCCGGCTGCTGCACCGCCAGACCGGCCTCCGCACGGGAAGGTCCGCATGAGTCCCTTCACGGCACAGCTCGCCACGGTCCTGCGCCTGCACCGCGCGGCCCTGATCGTGTGGACCGTCTTCGTCGCCGGCTGCGTCGGCTACCTGGTGTGGCTGACGCAGGTCACCGCCCCCTCCCTCCTCGGCCCCCGCGCGGCTGCCCCGACGGCGGGACGGGCCAGTGCACGATCGGCCTGGACTACCTCGAGTACAGCAGCCCGATGGGCTGGGTCAGCACGTTCATGTACTACGGCTTCTGGGCCGTCGCCGCCTGGTCGGCCGCCGCGCTCGTCGGACGTGAACTGGAGTCCGGCACCGCCCGGTTGGCGTGGACGCAGGGCGTCACCCCGGCCCGCTGGCTGGTCACGAAGCTCACCGCTCCCGCCCTGGTCCTGATCGCCGGCGGCGCGGTGTTCGTGCCCGTCTACCGCTGGGCCTGGTCGGCGCATCGCGCCCTGATGGGCGACGACTGGACGTTCGCCGACGTGTTCGCCGCCCGCGGCCCGCTCGTCGTGGCGTACGGCCTGTGCGCGCTGGCCGTGGGAACGCTCACCGCGCTCGTCGTACGCCGCACGCTGCCCGCGGCCGCTCTCTCGGTCGCCGTGATGATCGTGCTCAACCGGTACGTCGAGAAGTACCGCGAGGACTACTGGCCCCCGGCCACCGGCACCCCGCACGGCGCGGTCATACAGGTCGACTCGGCCTCGTACCACCCGCAGTCCCACTACTGGCCCCTGCACCTGGTCGAGACCGGCATCATCCTCACCGTCACGGCCCTGGCCACCGCCGCCGCGTTCCTCCTGCTGGCCCACCGCACCGTCCCCGCCCGCCACGCCCCGCCAGGAGTCCCCGCATGACCGCGACCACCACCACCGCCGCCCCGGCACCCGCCACGGGAAGACCCGCCGCCACCGGGCGGACCGTGCTGCGCCTGCACCGCTCCGCGCTGATCGTCTGGCTGGTCGCCGTGGCGGCCGCCGCGGGCAGCCTGCTGTGGGCGTACGGTCCCGGCGCCACCGAGGTCTATGCCAACTGGCGGCGGGGGTGCCCCGACGACATCGACGCCTGCATGTGGGACACCACGATCAACGGCTACTACCGGGCCGTACGCCTTCCCGAGCTGGCGATCTCCTGGGTGTGCCTGCCCGTCGCCGCCTGGGCGGGCGCCGCGCTGATCGGCCGCGAGTTGGAGAACGGCACCGCGAAGCTGGCCTGGACGCAGTCCGTGAGCCCCACCCGCTGGCTGGTCGGCAAGCTCGCCGTGCCGGCCGCCGTGCTCACCGCGGGCACGGCCGCACTGGTGCTGGTGCACCGCCTGACCTTCGAGGCGAACCCGTTCCCGGTGTACCTGCGCTGGTCGGAACGGGAGACCTTCGTCGCCAACGGCTCCGTCGCCCTCGCCCTGCCCCTGTGCGCCCTCGCCCTCGGCGCCCTCACCGGCCTGCTGCTGCGCCGCACCCTGCCCGCGCTGGCCCTCGGCACCGCGGTCACCTGGGGTGTCGTCCGCCTCGCCGCCCTGGTGAGCCCCGATCTGTGGCCGTGGAAGACCGCCACCGCGTCCCTGGAGTCCGAGTGGCCCAGCACGCGCGGCGACGTCCTGTTCGGCGACCAGGGCATGCTGACCGACGCCGGCGCCCGGATCCCCTATCCGAACTGCGACGACGACTTCGCACGGTGCATGGCCGACCACCACGCGGTCGCCTTCTACGCCGACTACCACCCCGCCTCCCACTTCTGGCCGCTCCAGCTCGCCGAGACCGGAATCCTGCTGGGCGTCGCCGCCGCGGCCGTCGCCGCCGCGTTCTGGGTGCTGCGCCGCCGTACCGCCTGACATCCGGCCGGCGACGGGCCACGACTTCCGGGCCGCACGTCCTCCCACGGGGGTGGGGGACGTGCGGCCCGGACCTGTGGATGCCCGGGAGCCGTCCCGCGATATCCCGCACGCCATGTCTCCGTAACCATTGGTTCAGACGGGCTTGCGACGCTCGGCGAATGAAGCCCGCCGTGCCAGAGCCTTCGCCGCCCTCCAGGGGGTCCGCGGGGAACGGGGACCTCCGCCTCGCCGCCGCGCTCCCGCCCGCGCTGTCCGACGCGCCTGTATCGCCCCTGGCGCGGAACAATGGGTCCATGAGCCAGCCCAACGCCCAGGCGTCCGCACAGGTCCAGCACGCGCAGCCCTCCGTGGGTTCCATAGCCGCGCACCGCCCGCACACCGTCGCGGCGGCCGTCTCGGATCTGGAACCCGACATCGACGCCGACCTCGACGCGTACGAGGAGGCGCCGTACGACGGCGTCGAGCTTCCGCAGGGTCGTTTCCTCGACCGGGAACGCAGCTGGCTCGCGTTCAACGAGCGCGTCCTGGAGCTCGCCGAGGACCCGAACACCCCGCTGCTCGAACGGGCGAACTTCCTCGCCATCTTCGCCAGCAATCTGGACGAGTTCTTCATGGTCCGGGTGGCCGGTCTCAAGCGCCGTATCGCCACCGGCGTCGCCACCCGCTCGGCCTCCGGCCTCCAGCCGCGCGAGGTGCTGGAGATGATCTGGGCCCGCTCCCGCGAGCTGATGGCCCGACACGCCGCCTGCTACCACGAGGACGTCGCCCCCGCGCTCGCGGAGGAGGGCATCCACCTGGTCCGCTGGAACGAGCTCCAGGAGAAGGAGCAGGCCCGCCTCTTCACCCTGTTCCGGCACCAGATCTTCCCGGTCCTGACCCCGCTGGCGGTCGACCCGGCGCACCCCTTCCCGTACATCTCGGGCCTCTCCCTGAACCTGGCCGTGGTGGTACGCAACCCGGTCACCGGCCACCGCCACTTCGCCCGCGTCAAGGTCCCGCCGCTGCTGTCCCGCTTCCTGGAGAGCTCCCCCGGCCGTTACGTCCCCATCGAGGACGTCATCGCGGCCCACCTGGAGGAGCTGTTCCCGGGCATGGAGGTGCTGGAGCACCACGCCTTCCGCCTCACCAGGAACGAGGACCTGGAGGTCGAGGAGGACGACGCCGAGAACCTGCTCCAGGCCCTGGAGAAGGAGCTCATGCGGCGCCGCTTCGGCCCGCCGGTGCGCCTGGAGGTCGAGGAGTCCATCGACCGCGAGGTGCTCGACCTCCTGGTGCGCGAGCTGAAGATCTCCGAGGCCGAGGTGTACCCGCTCCCCGGCCCCCTGGACCTCACCGGCCTCTTCCGCATCGCCTCGCTCGACCGCCCCGAGCTCAAGTACAAGAAGTTCATCGCCGGCGTCCACCGCGACCTGGCCGAGGTCGAGTCGGCGTCCGCGCCGGACATCTTCGCGGCCCTGCGCGCCCGCGACGTCCTCCTGCACCACCCGTACGACAGCTTCTCCACCTCCGTACAGGCCTTCCTCCAGCAGGCGGCCGAGGACCCGGACGTCCTCGCCATCAAGCAGACCCTGTACCGGACCTCGGGCGACTCCCCCATAGTCGACGCCCTCATCGACGCCGCCGAGGCCGGCAAGCAGGTCCTCGTCCTGGTCGAGATCAAGGCCCGCTTCGACGAGCACGCCAACATCAAGTGGGCGCGCAAGCTGGAGGAGGCGGGCTGCCATGTGGTGTACGGCCTCGTCGGCCTGAAGACCCACTGCAAGCTGTCCCTGGTGGTCCGTCAGGAGGGCGACACGCTACGGCGGTACAGCCACGTCGGCACCGGCAACTACCACCCGAAGACGGCCCGCCTGTACGAGGACCTCGGCCTGCTCACCGCCGACCCCCAGGTCGGCGCGGACCTCTCCGACCTCTTCAACCGCCTCTCCGGCTACTCCCGCCGCGAGACGTACCGCCGCCTCCTGGTCGCCCCCAAGTCCCTGCGCGACGGCCTGATCTCACGGGTGAACAAGGAGGTCCAGCACCACCGCGCGGGCCGCCCCGCCTTCATCCGCATCAAGGTCAACTCGATGGTGGACGAGGCGCTCATCGACTCCCTCTACCGCGCGTCCCAGGCGGGCGTGCCGGTCGACGTCTGGGTGCGCGGCATCTGCGCGATCCGCCCGGGCGTGGAAGGCCTGTCGGACAACATCCGGGTCCGCTCGATCCTCGGCCGCTTCCTCGAACACTCCCGGGTCTTCGCCTTCGGCAACGGCGGCGAGCCCGAGGTGTGGATCGGCAGCGCCGACATGATGCACCGCAATCTCGACCGCCGTATCGAAGCGCTGGTGAGGGTCACCGACCCGGCCCACCGCGCATCCCTCAACCGCCTTCTGGAAACGGGCATGTCCGACACCACCGCCTCCTGGCACCTGGGCCCGGACGGCGACTGGGAGCGGCACGCCACCGACGCGGACGGCCAGCCCCTGCGCAACATCCAGGAGATGCTCATAGACGCCCGGAGGCGCCGGCGTGGCACAGCAACACCTTGAACCGACGGACGCCACGGCCGGGGCGGCCACGGCGGACGCCCTCGCGGGCTACCTCCGCGCCCAGGCCACAGAGTTCCTCCGAGCCCTGCGCCAGCACCGCGAGAACGGCGGTGCGGCGGCGGGCGGCTCGGAGGCGTCCGTCGCCGCGGCCCGGGCCCTGCGCCGTTCGGCCCGCCGCATCAGCGCCAGCCTCCACACCTTCCGCCCCCTCCTGGACCCGGACTGGTCAGAACGCATCCGCCCCGAACTGGCGTGGCTGTCAGGCACGTTGGCCTTGGAGCACGCGTACGAGGCACGACTGAACGCCTGTTGCTGGCGCTGCACAGGCTGTCGGGCGCGATGGTCCCCGCTCAAGCCGACCTGGTTGCGGGCAGTCGTGCCGGCAGTCATGCCGACCTGGTTGCGGGCAACCCCGGTACGCCAACTCCAGACCGCGGCAACCTCACCGTCGGCGCAGCCAAAGCAGGTGCCCTGCTCGACCGCCAGCTGACCCTGGCCCGCACCCGCGCCCACAGCACCGCCCTCCAGGCCCTGGCTCCAGCCGCTTCCATGCGGTCGCCGACAACATCGCCGTACTCGCCAGCGAAGTCACATGATCCACGGCCTCCTGCAAACCGACGCCTACGCCCGTGCCGTGCTCGGGGCAATGGACGAAACCAACCTCGA
>MWJO01000026.1 GCA_002027195.1 Streptomyces sp. GKU 895
GAGGAGCGGCGAAGGCGCCGAACAGGCACCTGTCGCCCTGGCGGCGGGACCCCGCCGGGGCCGGCCGACCGATCGGCGTCCAGGACCCTCGACAGGGTGGGTCCCGCCGTGGCCGGGGTGGCGGGGTCCGGGGGTGTGGTGGATGCCCTGGGCGTCCAGGACGCGGTGGAGGCGGGCGGCGTCCAGGCGCCACTTCCGGTCCACGACCTCTTCCGGGTACTCCTGCCAGGTGACCGGGGCCCAGTCCGGGCCGGTTTCGGCAGGGCCGCCGTGGAAGAGGCGGGCGGCGAGGAGGGAGGCCGCCTCGTCGATCGCGCCGGGTTCCTCCAGGAGGTCGCAGGCCGGGCGCTCGCCCAGGCGGGAGGCGAAGCCCTCGGCCAGCCGGTCGCGGCGGGACAGCTCCGTGAGGGCGGCCACCACTCCGGCGTCCAGCCGGGAGGGCCAGCGGCCCATGCGCCAGGCGGGCAGCGCGACGCGGGTCAGAAGCCGGTCCCAGCCCGCGTACGCCAGGCCCACCTGCTCCTGCGCGACGATCCGCAGTCCGTAGTCCACCGCCTGCGCGCGCTCGGCGGCCGCGGCGGCCACCCCGCGCTCCATCAGCGCCGCGTGCTCCCGGCAGCCGCGCAGCAGCAGCCGCGCCACCCAGCCGACGCCCGCGCACACCCCGCGGGTCAGCCGGCAGCGGGCGGACGTCGAGGAGACGGCCACCGCGGCGTCCAGACCGCGCACGAAACGGCGGGCCGCGGCTATGTCCGGGTGGGCCGAGGGGCCCGTACCGGCGACGACCGGGGCGAGGACGGCGCGGAGCTCGCCCACGCGCATCCACCACAGGAACGGGGAGCCGATGACGAGGACGGGGGCGGCTGTCGTACGGCGGTGCGCGCCGCGGGCGCCGGTGAGCTCGTCACGGTCGGTCTGCGGGGGCGGGCCGTGGGCCGGGTGGGTGCGGTCCTCCAGCCAGCTGTCGCAGTCCGGGGTGAGCGCTATCGCGGAGGGGGCGGGGACGTCGAGGCGGTCGGCCAGGTCGCGGACCATGCGGTACAGGTCCGGGGCGGACTCCTCGGCGGAGTCGGGACCGTCGGGGCTCACCGCGGGGCGGGCGCGCGCGACGACCAGGGCGATGCCGGCGGCGGCGAGCAGGACGAGGGCGGCGAGCGGGGTGACGGTCCAGCGGGCGGCATGCCAGCCGGGGCCGACGAGATGGCCGGTCGTGTCGCCCGCGTACAGCACCACGGCGACCGCGGCGGGCAGCAGTGCGACGGCCAGCGCGCGGCTGCGGATGCGCAGCACGGCGAGAGCCCGGGAACGAGCGGCCTGTGCTCCTGCCTCCACACCCATACCGGTCACGACCGGAGTCGCCCCCTCCCTGCTGTCCTGGCGTTGCTCATTCCCCCACTGTGGCACCCACCACCGACATCGCAATGCCGGTGGGCCAAGTGCCGGAACGCTTGCGCCGCACCCTAGTTGGGGCCTCGGTCCCCGTCAGCCGTTAAAGACATCGGTCACTCGATGGAATGGCTTTGGGGAAAGGTGGATGACGGACAGCGATGATCAGGCCTTGGATCTTGACTTGGATTCAGTCACGTTCGGGGCGAGCGAAAGCCGCAGGCCCCGAATCCAGAGACGGATTCGGGGCCTGCTCGGTTCATCGGGTCCCGGGGCCGGGCTGCGCCGGTTCAGGCGCCGGACGCGGCCTTCGCGGCGATGTCCGTGCGGTGCTGGGAGCCGTCGAGGTGGATGCGGCCGACGGCGGTGTACGCCCGGTCGCGGGCCTCGTTCAGGTCCTTGCCGGTCGCGGTGACGGACAGGACGCGGCCGCCCGCGCTGACCACGGCGTCACCGTCGTGCTTGGTGCCCGCGTGCAGGACGTAGGCGTGCGGAGCGTCCTCGGCGGCCACCGCGTCCAGGCCCGTGATCGGGTCGCCGGTGCGCGGGGTGCCGGGGTAGTTGTGCGAGGCGATGACCACGGTGACCGCGGCGTCCTCGCTCCAGCGCAGCGGCGGCAGGTCGGCGAGGTCACCCTTGGCGGCGGCCAGCAGCAGGCCGGCCAGCGGGGTCTTCAGGCGGGCCAGGACCACCTGGGTCTCCGGGTCGCCGAAGCGGGCGTTGAACTCGATGACGCGGACGCCGCGGCTCGTGATCGCGAGACCGGCGTAGAGGAGCCCCGAGAAGGGGGTGCCACGACGGCGCATCTCGTCGACGGTCGGCTGGAGGACGGTGTCGAGGACCTCCTCGACCAGCTTCGGGTCCGCCCACGGCAGCGGGGAGTACGCGCCCATGCCGCCGGTGTTCGGGCCCTCGTCGCCGTCCAGCGCGCGCTTGAAGTCCTGGGCGGGCTGGAGGGGGACGACGGTCTCACCGTCGGTGACGGCGAAGAGGGAGACCTCGGGGCCGTCGAGGAACTCCTCGATGACGACGCGGTCGCAGGCGTTGGCGTGCGCCTTGGCGGCCTCCAGGTCGGACGTCACGACCACGCCCTTGCCGGCGGCGAGACCGTCGTCCTTGACGACGTACGGGGCGCCGAAGGCGTCGAGGGCCTCGTCGACCTCCTCGGGCGTCGTGCAGACGTAGGAGCGGGCGGTCGGCACTCCGGCGCCGGCCATCACGTCCTTGGCGAAGGCCTTGGAGCCCTCGAGCTGCGCGGCCTCCTTGGAGGGGCCGAAGACCGGGATGCCCAGCTCGCGCACGGCGTCGGCGACACCGGCGACGAGCGGTGCCTCCGGGCCTACGACGACCAGCTCGGCGCCGAGCTCACCGGCCAGCGCGGCGACGGCCTTGCCGTCCAGGGCGTCGACCTGGTGCAGCTCGGCGACCTCGGCGATGCCGGCGTTGCCGGGGGCGCAGTACAGCGCGGTGACGTCGGGGTCGAGGGACAGGGAGCGGCACAGGGCGTGTTCGCGGGCGCCGCTGCCGATGACGAGGACCTTCACGGGGTTCAGGGTAACCGGCGCGGGGAGTGCGGCTTTGTGCGGGTTGCTGAGGGGAGGAGCGTGAGAGGCCTGTACGTTCCTCCAACTCGCGGCCGAGGTTGCCGGGACCGGGCTCGGTGTCGGGTGCGTCCTCGGGTTCGCCGCCCTACTCGTTCGTGAACTCCTCCATCACCGTCGCCCCCAGCTCCCGCACGATCAGTTCGCGGCCGGAGAGGGCCGACTCGTTGAGTCGGGGTCGTCGTCCCGGGATGTCGTCCTCGGGGCGACCGGGGCGGTTCGGGCGGAGGGCCGGGGCGCCGGGGCGGAGGTGCGAACGCGGGGGTGTCGACGGGTCAGGGTGGCGGGTGCCGCGGGGTGGGCTGGGGACTGGGGCGTTGGGGCGGCCGGGGTGCCGCGCGCGCCGCAGGCGCCGCCACCGCCGTAGCCGCCGTTGAAGTTCTGCGCGCCGCCGGTCGGCGCGGCCGCTGAGCCGCCCGACGCGTCGACGATCGCCTCGATCTTCCATGGACGCCGAACTGTTCGCCCAGCGCCTGCTTCAGGACGTCCTCGCTGCCGCAACTGACGAAGTTGTCCCGAGCGCCTAGCGTTGACGAAGCCGAGCTGGAGGTGGTGCCGTCGAAGCCGGCCACCTGGGCGTTCTGCTGAGCAGGATCCAGTGAAGCGGTTGGCGGTTCTTGACGGCCTCCAGGATGTTCGGCCAGAGCATGCGGGGTCGAGCCGGGCCGGGCGTAGGCCGCCGCGGCCGCGGGGTGCCAGGCTGCGGGGCGGGTGCCGGGGCCGCGGTGGGCTGGTGCCGCCAGGCGGCGCCGGCGTGCGGCGCTGCGGGCTGGCCGCCGCCGCCCACCAGGTGACCGTGGCCAGCCGCCAGGGCCACGTTTTGCGCCACCGGCGGGGTGGCCGTGGGCCATGCGCCGGGGCGGGGTGCCGGTGGCGGCGGGCGGGCGACGGGCGCGGAAGCGACGGGGTTCCTGGGCCGTCGGCGGAACCGGCGGCGGCGAGGGCAATCGGCGGCGCCGGCCGGCTGCACGGGCTGCCGGCGGTCTCCGGCCTCCCGCGCCCGCGGGCCTGCGCCCGCGGGCCTGCGCCTCCGCCGCGTGCCGCCGCTCGCGCCGCCGCGGCGCCGCCGCCCGGCGGGATCGCGCCGCCGCCCGGCGGGATCGGGCGGCCGCGAGGGCGTGGGCGTCGGGGCCGGGGACGTAGCCCATCGCGGGTGCGGCCACGCCACCGGCGGCGTGGCCACCGGAGAAGTTGACGCCTCGCTCCAGGCGGTCGAGGCGGGCCATCACCGACCGCTCGTCTCCATAGGCGGCCGGCAGCAGCACGCGGGCGCAGATCAGCTCGAGCTGCAGCCGGGGGGACGTGGGCGCCCCGCATCTCCGTGAGGCCCTCGTTGACGAGGTCGGCGGCGCGGCTGAGCTCGGCCGGTCCGAAGGTGGCTGCCTGGGCCTGCATCCGTTCCAGGACGTCGGCCGGGGCGTCGATGAGCCCCGTCTCGGTGGCGTCCGGGACGGCGGCGAGGATCACGAGGTCACGGAGGCGCTCCAGCAGGTCCGCGACGAAGCGACGCGGGTCGTTGCCGCCTTCGATGATCCGGTCCACGACCCCGAAGGCGGCGGCGCCGTCACCGGTGGCGAAGGCCTCGACGACGGAGTCCAGGAGGGAGCCGTCCGTGTAGCCGAGGAGGGAGGTGGCCATGGCATAGGTCACACCCTCCTCCCGGGCGCCGGCGAGGAGCTGGTCCATGACGGACATGGAGTCACGCACGGAACCCTGACCGGCGCGGACGACGAGCGGGAGCACGCCCTCCTCGACGGGGATGTTCTCCTTGCCGCACACCTCGCCGAGGTAGTCGCGCAGGGTGCCGGGGGGCACGAGCCGGAACGGGTAGTGGTGGGTCCGCGACCGGATCGTCCCGATGACCTTCTCGGGCTCCGTGGTGGCGAAGATGAACTTGAGGTGCTCCGGGGGCTCCTCGACGACCTTCAGCAGTGCGTTGAAGCCGGCCGACGTGACCATGTGGGCCTCGTCGATGATGTAGATCTTGTACCGGCTGCTCGCGGGCCCGAAGAAGGCCTTCTCGCGCAGCTCACGGGCGTCGTCCACACCACCGTGGGACGCGGCGTCGATCTCGATGACGTCGATGGAACCCGGGCCGTTCCTGGCCAGGTCCCGGCACGACTGGCACTCGCCGCACGGGGTCGGCGTGGGACCCTGCTCACAGTTCAGACAGCGGGCCAGGATGCGCGCGCTCGTCGTCTTGCCGCAACCGCGCGGACCGCTGAACAGGTACGCGTGATTGACCCGGTTGTTCCGCAGCGCCTGCTGCAACGGGTCGGTGACATGCTCCTGCCCGATGACCTCGGCGAACGACTCCGGGCGATAGCGGCGGTACAGCGCGAGAGACGACACGCATACGAGGTTATAGGCGCCCACTGACAACCCGGGCCCGCCCGTCCGCTCCACCGGGAACGCAAGCGCCCCCCACGCACCCGCCAGAGCCGACCTACCCTTGCTGCCTTCCGGCCCTGGGGGAGTTCAGTCAGATAGCGCCGCGTGAGGGGCTGCCCAAACAGTACCCGATGGCCGGGGGTGGGAACGAGTTCGCGAGCACTCCTCAACGTCTTGTATTGTTTGCGGCGGAGGATTCGCCTAGAGGCCTAGGGCGCACGCTTGGAAAGCGTGTTGGGGGCAACCCCTCACGAGTTCGAATCTCGTATCCTCCGCCAGTGCCTCACCGGGCACGATGTCGAAAGGCCCCACCGTTCGCGGTGGGGCCTTTCGACGTTTCTGGTTGCGGATGTGGCCCGGAGAGGCAGGGCGTAATCTGGGCATTCATCCTGGACCGCGCCCGCTGGGCGTGAAGTCCCGCGTGCCTCCCGCTCATTGCTCCGTGGCTGGGGTGCGCCTGGACAAGCGGAGGATCTGCGATGGGTACAGTCACGACCGACGACGGCACCACGATCTTCTACAAGGACTGGGGTCCTCGCGACGGGGAGCCGATCGTCTTCCACCACGGGTGGCCGCTGAGCGCCGACGACTGGGACAACCAGATGTTGTTCTTCCTGGCGCAGGGTTACCGGGTCATCGCCCACGACCGCCGTGGCCACGGACGCTCCACCCAGACCGCGACCGGCCACGACATGGACACCTACGCCGCGGACGTGACCGCCCTGACCGACGCGCTCGACCTGCGGGGCGCCGTACACATCGGTCACTCCACCGGCGGTGGCGAGGTGGCCCGCTACGTCGCCCGCGCCCGGCCCGGCCGGGTCTCCAAGGCGGTCCTGGTCGGCGCGGTGCCACCGCTGATGCTGAAGACGGAGGCCAACCCGGGCGGCCTGCCGATGGAGGTCTTCGACGGCTTCCGTGCGGGCGTCGCCGCCAACCGGGCCCAGTTCTTCGTCGACATTCCCTCGGGGCCGTTCTACGGCTTCAACCGTCCCGGCGCGCAGGTGTCGCAGGGTTTGATCGACAACTGGTGGCGCCAGGGCATGATGGGCGCGGCGAACGCGCACTACGAGTGCGTCGCGGCGTTCTCCGAGACCGACTTCACCGAGGACCTGCGGCGGATCGAGGTACCCGTCCTCGTCGCGCACGGGACCGACGACCAGGTCGTCCCGTACGACGACTCGGCACCCCTGACGGTCGAGCTCCTGAAGAACGGGACCCTCAAGACCTACGAGGGCTATCCGCACGGGATGCTGTCGACGCACCCCGAGGTCCTCAACCCGGACATCCTCGCGTTCATCCGTTCCTGACCCTCGCTCGGGCCGACGCTGACGCTGCTCGTCAGCGGCGGCCCGCGGTCGCCTCAGGACACCGGTGCCGGTTCCCCTTCCGGTTCCGGCTGGCGTTGGGTCGGCAGGGAGATGTCCTGCCGCTCCCATGCCCTAGTGGTGCGGAGGTAGCCGTAGATGACGGAACCCATCGCCAGCAGGATCAGCGGGCCGTACAGCCACGGGAGGCGGGCCAGTTCCGTCGGGAGGAAGCGGTACGACAGGAGGAGGGCCGTGAAGATCGTCGTGCCGTAGGTGACCAGGTGGGTCGCCGAGCGGTCCCAGCCGCGGGCCTGGGCGCGCAGGGCCGCCTCGATCGTGAGCGTGAAGACCACGCCGGCCACGAGGTCGGTGCCGTAGTGCCAGCCGAAGCCGAGGGTCGCGGCGAGGGTGGCGATCAGCCAGAACGTGCCCGCCCAGCGCAGCGCGCGCGGGCCTTGGCGGGAGTGGATGAAGATCGCGGTGGCCCAGGCCGTGTGCAGGCTCGGCATGCAGTTGCGCGGGGTGAGCTCGTCGAACGGGATGGCGTGCGGGTCCGTGAGCGGGGGTGGCGTGTTCGGCCAGAAGTCGCCCACCGACCACTGCGCGGTGGCGGGCGTGTGGGTCCACAGGCCGACCGGCTGCCAGTGCTCGATGCCCGTGCCGTAGGCGAAGATCGGGCCGACCACCGGGAAGATCATGTAGATGCCCGGTCCGAGCAGCCCGATGACCAGGAAGGTGCGCACCAGGTGGTGGCGCGGGAAGCGGCGCTCGGCCGCCACGTTGCGCAGCCCGTAGAGAGAGACCAGGACGGCGGCCACGGCCAGCTGGCCGTAGACCAGGTCCAGGACGTGGGCACCGAGCGGGCCAGTGGCCTTGAGCATGCGGCCGGCCACCCAGGACGGGTCGCCCAGGGCACGGTCGGCGACCGCCACGTACGGGTCGAGGACCATCGGGCGGGCCTTGGCGGTGATGAGCAGCCAGGTGTCGCCCGTCTTACGGCCCGCCACCAGGAGCAGCGCGAGGCCCACGCCCTTCAGCAGCAGGAGGCGTTCGGCGCCGGTGCGGCGGGTCAGCGCGATGACGCCGAAACCCAGGACGACCCACAGCGCGCCGTTGCCGAAGGGGTGGCCGCCGTGCAGGCCGCTGCCCGTCGCCCAGCGCAGCAGCAGCAGAACGGCGTCGATGCCGAGGGCGACGCCGAGCGCGCGGAAGCGCTCCCGCCGGGTGAGCACCACCATCATCAGCGCCAGCGCGCCGTACAGCAGGAAGCCCGACTTGGGCGGCAGGATCACCTCCTTGACCTGGGTGGTCAGCGGTCCCGGCAGGCCGTAGTGGCGTGCGGTGATCTCCATCGCGATGAGGAAGCCGAGGGTCACCGCACCGGCCGCGGTCCACAGGATCGTTTGTGGGCGGCGCCACGCGGCGGACGTGGATCTTCGTCGTATTCGCGGGAGCGGGTGGTCCCGCGGCTCTCCAGGTATCAATGGGCCGGCCGATTTCTTGGACGTGGGTGCGGACGGGCGTGGGTGCGGGCGGATGTCGGACGGGCGTCTTGCGGTGTTGGGCCGTCGCTCATCGTAAGTTCAAAGACCCCCACCCTTCAGAGGGCCCGGCAGGGAAACCGGTTCGGGCCCGCCGCGTCCGTGCGGTCGCTCACGTCAGATTCAGGCCACCGTCCAGCACGATCACCTCGCCGGTGAGGTAGTCGCTCGCGATCAGGGAGGCCACCAGGTCGGCCACGTCGGCGGGCCGGGCGGGGCGGTGCATCGGGGCGCGTTCGCGCCAGAGTTGGTGGGCCTCGGCCCAGTCCCTCGTCATCGGGGTGTCCACCAGACCGGGCGCCACCGCGTTGACCCGGACGTCCGGGCCGAGCGCGGCGGCGAGGAGGCGGGTGACGTGGTTCAGGGCGGCCTTGCCGGCCGCGTACGGGACGGACGAGCCCTTGGGGCGCACCCCGGCGTGGCTGGTGATGTTCACCACGCTGCCGCCGCCGGGCGCCTCGCGGAGCGCCGGGAGCGCCTCCGTGCACAGCACCCAGGGCGCGATCAGGTTGACCTCCAGCAGCCGGCGCCAGTCCGCCGGGGTCGCGGCGGCCAGGTCCGCGTGCGGGATGGGCCGGCTGATGCCCGCGTTGTTCACCAGGACGTCGAGGCGGCCGAGGCGGTCGAGGGCGGTCCCGACCAGGGCCCGCGTCTCGTCCTCGACCTCCAGGTCCGCCTGTACGTACGTCCCGCCGAGCTCCGCCGCGAGGGCCTCGCCGGCATCCGTGCTGCGCCGCGAGTGCACGACGACCCGCATCCCGTCCCCGGCCAGCCGCCGGGCCACGGCCTCACCGATACCGGACGTGGAGCCGGTGACCAGGGCTACGGGGCGGTCCTGTGCTGCTGCTGTTCCCATGCGGGTGGATCCTGCCATCGGCGCCCGGCGGCTCCTGCCGGGGCATGCTCACCTGCCTTCGGCCAGCGTGTGCGCCACCAGGGCGTTCGCGTGGCCGTGGCCCAGGCCGTGCTCCGTCTTGAGCCAGGTGACGAGTTGCATGTGCCGGGTCAGCGGGGAGCTGCGGATCAGCTCCACCCATTCCTCGATCGGGCGGCCGTACGTCTTCTCGATGGACGGGAAGTAGCTGGCGGGGCCCTTCACCGGTTCGGTCATGTGACTCACGTCCTTTCGTGGCGTCGGTGTCGCCCTTCATGACCGTGGCCGGTGGCGGAAGTAATCGGCGCTCGCGGGCCCTAACGGATCTCGACCTTGTTCGTCTCGCTGACCTGATCGGTCTCGGAGATCCGCACGGTCGTCCGCATCGTCCAGGTCCCGGCGATGGGCAGGTTGAAGTCGCTGGTGCCCCAGTAGCCGCCCAGGTCGGTGAGCCGGGCGTCGAGGGGGCCGATGTCCTGGGACGGCAGCGTGAAGGTCAGCCGCAGCTCGGGGACGGTCGCGAAACCGCCGTCGGCGCCGAAGACGATCGCCTGCACCTGGTTCTGGCCGACCTGGCCCGGGTCGAGGGTGATCTGCACGGTGCCGCGCCCGGCGGGGCCCATGTCGAAGGGCACGTTGGTGACCGAGGCGACGGGCAGCCCGCCGGCCGGGGCGGCCGTGCCCGCCTCCTCCGCCGCCCGCCCGGGCAGCGTGCCGGTCAGCACGGTCGTGAGGACCAGCACCACGACACCCACGGTGATCTCGACGGCCACGGACCGCCGCAGCCCCCGCCGGTACCCGTCGTCACCGGGCGGGTTCGCGACGGCTTTCTCCGGCGCGGGCATCGGGGGCCCGCCCGCCGGCTCCGGCACGCGCTCCTGCTCCGGTACGACGCTCTCGGCGCCCACCGTCACCAGCCGTGCCGTCCACTGCCGTGACAGCCCGGCCGCGCCGAGCAGCACGAGCACCGCCGCGAGCTTGAAGAGCAGCAGACGGCCGTACGACGTCCCCGTCAGCGCCGCCCAGGAGCCGAGGCCGCGCCAGGACTGGTAGACGCCGGTCACGACCAGGACGGTCACACAGGCGAAGGCGAGGCGGGAGAAGCGGGCGACCGTGGCGGCCTCGACGACGGAGGCCCGGTACAGGGTGATGACCAGGGCGGTGAGGCCGCCCAGCCAGGCCGCCATCGCGAGGACGTGCAGCACGGAGGAGGTCATCGCCACCGGCACCTGGATACCGGCGGAGGCGTGCTCACCGGCGGCCCAGGTCAGGGCGAGCGCGACGGCGAGGGCACCGCCGGCGATCCGGGTGCCCTTGGCGCTCCATGCCTTGCGCACCCAGCGCAGATACAGCGCGGTGAGCGCGAGCAGCCCCAGCCGGGCGAGGAGGACGAGGCCGGGGCGGGTCGTCAGCGTCCGGTCGAAGCCGTCGAGAGCCGGGGCCGTGCCCGTCTCGTACGAGGCCCGCAGCAGCAGCTGGGCGACGGTCGCGGCGGCCAGGATCCCCCAGCCCGCCCACAGCAGCCGGGGCAGGGCGGTCGCGTCCGCGGGGCGGCAGACGGCGAGGAAGACGGCCGTGCCGATGAGGAGGGCGGCGGCGAGGTAGGCCAGATAGCGGGCGATGTTGTAGAGCGTGGCCGTGGTCGGGTTCTCGACCGGGCCGGGGTCCGCGACCGCCGAGGTGGCCGAGGGCCTGCCCACGGAGAACGTGAACGCGCCCGACACCGGGTGGCTGTCCGCCGAGACGACCCGCCAGGCCACGGTGTAGGTGCCCTCGCCGAGCCCCTTCGCGGGCAGGGCCACGCGGGCGGTGTCGGAGCGGCCCGGCACATGCTCGGGCTCGCCGGTGCGGACCCGCTGGTTGTCCGGGTCCAGGACGCGGAAGGAGTCGTCGAGCAGGCCGACGGACTCGGTGAAGGTCAGGGTGAGGTGGCGGGGCGCGGACTTGAGGACGGCTCCGTCCTCGGGGTCGCCGGCGCGGAGGGCGGCGTGGGCCGACGCGGGTCCCGCGCCGCCGAAGAGGAGCAGGACCAGCACGGTGCCCAGCAGCACCAGCCCTTGAAATCGCCGCCGTCCTCGGCCACCGTCACGCTCCACGTCCGTACCCCACTCCGTCCCGCCGCTCCGGGAGAGGTACGTACGCGAGCCGCGGAACGCTCACCAGGTCGGGCGCGCCGACACCCCGCCGTCGACGACCAGGTCCTGCCCGGTGATCCAGGAGGCGAGCGGGGAGGCGAGGAAGGCGCAGGCGTCGCCGATGTCCTCGGGGCGGCCCAACCGGCCCAGCGGGGCCGCCTGTTCCCAGCGCCGCACGCCCTCCGGCCAGGCCTCGGCCAGCCCGTCCCGGTCGATCAGGCCCGGGGAGACGGTGTTGACGCGGATGCCGCGCGGCCCGTACTCCAGGGCGGCGGAGCGCGCGTGCATGACGACGGCGGCCTTCGCGGCGGAGTAGTGGGCGTGCCCGGCGGCGGGGGCGTGTGCCTCGATCGAGGCGATGTGCGTGACGGACCCGCCCCCGTGCATCGCCTCGGCCGCCGCCTGCGTGCACGCGAACACGCTCGACAGGTTGGCGTCGACGACCTCCCGCCACTCCTCGGCGGTCATCCCGGGCAGCCCCTGCACCGGCTGCACTCCCGCGTTGTTGACCAGCGCGTCCAACCGCCCGCCACCCCACTCGGCGGCCTCCCGCACCAGCCGCCGGCACTCCCCCTCGTCCCGCAGATCGGCCCGCAGGACGACGGCCCGGGCCCCCGCCTCGCGGGCCCGCGCCGCCACTTCCTCCGCCGCCGCCACGGACGTACGGCAGTGCACCGCGACCGCCGCCGCGCCCCGCTCGGCGAACCGCAGCGCGATACCGCGCCCGATCCCGCCGCCCGCGCCGGTGACGAGGGCGACCTGTCCTTCGAGGAGTCTCATGGACGGCACAGTCCCGCGATCCGGTCGGCCTCCGCCGGATAACGCGCCAGCAGCGTGTCCAGGTCGCCGTGCTCGTACCCCTCGTAGGTGAACCCCGGTGCCATCGTGCACCCGAAGAACGTCCAGGCGCCGAGGCTGCGGCCGCCCATCCAGGTGCCGGCGGGGACGGTCAGCTGCACCGCCTGTCCGGCGAGGACGTCCGGGCCGAGGACCGCCGTGCGGGACGTGCCGTCGGGGGCGAGCAGGAGGAGCTCGAGGGGGTCGCCGAGGTAGAAGTGCCAGATCTCGTCGGCGGGCAGGCGGTGCAGGGCCGAGTGGTCGTCCGCGGTGAGGAGGGCGACGATGGCCGTGCCCTCCGGGGTGCCGTCCGCGCGCTCGGGGCCCTCCCAGGTGCGGCGGAACAGGCCTCCTTCGCGCGGGATCGGTTCCAGTCCGTAGTGGGCGACGAGGTCATCCGGGGTCACCCGGGGAACACTACCTCCCGGTGCAGGAACGCCAGTTGGGCGTGCTTCTCGGGCAGGTACACGTCCGGGAGGTCGATCTCCGGCAGCACGACCCGCTCCCCCGCCACGAACCCCATGCGCAGGAAGCGGGCGATCGCCTTGTCGTTGCGCACGTCGGGATCGACCACCACCCGCCGCCGGTCCAGGCCGATCAGGACGTACGAGGCCACGGCGCCCAGCAGCGCCGTGGACCAGCCGGGGCGCGGCCCCGCGGTGGTGTCGGCGGGCGCGAGGAGCAGGTGGACGCCGATGTCGCCGGGCTCGGCGGCGTAGCACTCACTGACCCGGTCGGCCTCGGGCTCGTAGGTCTGGAGCAGGCCGACCGGTTCGCCGTCCTTCTCGATGAGGTAGGCGTGGTGGGTGTCGAGGGTGTCCATGTGGGCGTAGATGCCGGCCACTTGGGCCTCGGTGAGGCCGTTCATGCCCCAGAACACCGCGCGTTCCTCTCGGACCCAGCCGTGCACCAGCCCGGCGTCGGCCTTGGCGTCGAGCGGGCGGATGGCGACGGTGCCGAAGCCGTCGACGTCCTGCGTGTGCACGTACCGGTCAGACATCGCTCTCCTTGCTGAGCTGTTCGAAGTCGGTGACGACCGGGACCAGGTCGCCGCCGAGCCACAGGGGCTGTTGATCACGGTGGTGGGGCGAGCCGGGCACCCCGGAGGCGCCGAACGGCACCACCCAGCGGCTGTCCGCACGCCGGGCCAGGTCCCAGACGTACCGGGCGGCGGGTCCGCGCGCGGCCAGGTCGGTGAGGCCGGGGACGGCGGAGGTGCACAGCACGCAGTCGTGGTCGCCGGAGAGGCCGGGGCCGTCGAAGGCGGGATCGGGCAACGCCCGCCAGGGGAAAAGCCGGTGGCTCTCCCCCCAGGTCTTCACCGGGCCCGCCGCCGCGACTTCCTCGACGGCCGCACGCACCTCCGCCGGCCGGTCGATGCCGTACAGCTCCTCGGCCCGCAGGAGGTGTTCGAGCGCGTAGCCGATGCGCGGGGTGAGCCCGAGCCAGGGGAGGAGGACCTCCGGGTAGGCGGGTGGGGTGGTGAGCGCGGCGAAGGCGGGGTGCGCGGCGAGGCGTCGTACGAGTGCGGAGCGCACCGCCGCGAACAGTGCGGCGGCCGAACTGTCCGCGTCCATACGGCGGTTCCAGGCGAGGAGGGTCGCCCTGAGCCCGGTGGCCGCCGGGCTCAGGTCCGGCAGAGCCGCCAGGTGGTCCAACAGGGGCCCCGCGGAGCCGAGATGGGTGTCCATGTGGATCGCCGGCATGTCGGCGGCCGTCCACTTCTCCTTCTCCGCGAGCAGCTCGGCGATGCGGTCGGCCCGGTGCGGCGGCGCGAACTCGACGCCGAGCGGTGCGGCCGGGCCGCGCTGGTTGGCCATCACGGCGACGCCGTCGGTGAGACCGGTGCGGGGCATGTCGTGCCAGCCGGTCCACTCGTGCCCGGCCTCCCAGGCGGGCACCACCCGGGTGCGGTTGGCGGCGGACCGTACCGGCACCCGGCCCGCGACCCGGTGCAGCAGCCCGCCCTCGGTGTCGGCGGCCTGCACCACGTTGACCGGCTCGGCCCACTGGTCGACGCCCGGTCCACGCGGCGACCCGGCGGGCGCGCAGAAGGGGAGGAGGGTGCTGAAGCCCAGGTCGCCGGTCACGCGGGGCGGGGTGCGCAGGCTGAGGGCGAGCGGGGTGCCGTCGTCGAGGCCCTCGGGGCCGCCCGCGATCACCGGGCCGCGCGCGGTCTCGATGACCTCGACCTCGACCGGCTCCTCGCCCGCGATCTCGATGGTCTCGGTGTGCCGGGTCGCGCGCCGCCAACTCCCGTCGGGGTCAAGGGCTTCGACGCCCGCCCCGGTGCGGCGCAGCTTCTCGCTGTAGAGGTCCTGGTAGTCGGCCATGGCGTTGGTGATGGCCCAGGCGACCGTGCCGGTGTGGCCGAAGTGGGCGATGCCGGGGACGCCGGGGACGGCGAGTCCGACGACGTCGAACTCCGGGCAGGAGAGGTGGATCTGCTGGTAGACGCCGGGGTCCTCGATGAAGCGGTGCGGGTCGCCGGCGATGACGGCCCGTCCGGTCACGGTCCGCTCGCCGCTGACCAGCCAGCCGTTGCTGCCGGAGGTGCCGGGGCCGTCGGTGGCGAACAGTCCGACGGCCGCCTCGCCGAGGTGCTTCATCGCCTCGGTACGCCAGAGCTTCGCCGGGAAGCCCGCGAAGAGGACGTGGGTGGCGAGCCAGATGCCGAGCGGGGTCCAGGGCTCCCAGCGGCCGGGGGTGCCGAGCGGGAGGTCCGCGCCGGTGAGGCCGTCGTTGACGCCGTCGACGTACGCCCGTACCCAGTCGGCCGTCTCGGGGTCTTTCACGGAGAGGTCGGCGAAGCAGCGTCTCGCGGTGTCGTCGAGCCGGGCGCGGCGGACGAAGCGGTCCCAGGGGAGGGCGTCGACGCCGAGGACGGCGGCCGAGGTGCCGCGGGCGCGGTGCCGTTCGACCTCCAGCTGCCAGGCGCGGTCGCGGGCGGTGACCAGGCCCTGGGCCCGGGCGAGTGCGCGCACGCCGTCCGCCCGCAGATGCGGGATGCCCCAGGCATCTCGGTAGATCTCGGCGCTCACTCTGCAGCTCTCCCGTGCTTTAGGTTAGGCTCACCTAAGTATTCGTGGTGGAATCGTACGCGAGGGGTGAAGAGGCGATGGGGCAGGGGCACGGCTGGGAGGGCGCGGTCCTCAAACTGCTGCGCGCTAAGGACTTCGTCCTCACGGTGACCGGCGCCGAGGACGTCACCCCGCACTACCGGCGGCTGCACCTGACCGACGGCGGTCTGCTCGCCGCGACCGGCGTGCACCCGACGATGTGGGTCCGGCTGTGGTTCTCCGCCGCGGGCAAGCCGCACCAGCGGGCGTACACCCTCGTCGACCCGGACCCGGCGGCCGGCACCTTCAGCCTGGAGTTCGCCCTGCACGAGGGCGTGGCCAGCGACTGGGCGCGCGCGGCGAAGCCCGGCGACACGATCGAGGCCACGGTCCACGGCACGGCCTTCGAACACCCCGACCCGGCCCCGACCCACGTCTTCGCGATCGGCGACCCGGCCTCGCTGCCCGCGATCAACTCCCTCCTGGCGGCCCTGGACTCCTCCCCGGCGACGATCTGGTTCGAGGGCGCCCCCGACGGCCTCCCGTTCCGCACGGACGCGTCCCGCCATGACGTCCGTTCGGGCGACGACCTCATCACCCGGGTGAAGACCGACCTCCCGGACCTCCTCGAGTCCCACCCGGACGCCTACGTCTGGATCGCCTGCGACACCCGCACGACCCGCACCCTCTCCGGGTACGTCCGCAAGGAACTGGGCGTACCGAAGGACCGGATGCACGCGCTGGGCTACTGGCGGGCGGCCTGACCCGCTACGCGGCATGATCGGGGTCATGGACGTCACCCTGCACCTCGCCCAGGACCCCGAGGCCGACGCACTCCTCGGGCGTTCCCCGCTCGCCGCGCTCGTCGGGATGCTGCTGGACCAGCAGGTCCCGATGGAGTGGGCGTTCAAGGGGCCGCGGACGATCGCGGACCGCCTCGGCGGCGACGACCTCGACGCCCACGAGATCGCCGCCCAGGATCCGGAGGCCTTCGCGGCCCTGCTCTCCGAGAAGCCGGCGGTCCACCGCTACCCGGGCTCCATGGCCAAGCGCGTCCAGCAGCTGTGCCAGTACCTCGTCGAGCACTACGACGGGAACGCCGAGCTGATCTGGAAGGGCGTGACGGACGGGCGGGAGCTGCTGCGCCGCTTGGAGGAACTCCCCGGGTTCGGCAAGCAGAAGGCGCAGATCTTCCTGGCACTGCTGGGCAAGCAGCTGGGCGTCACCCCGAAGGGCTGGCGGGAGGCCGCGGGCGCCTACGGCGAGGCGAAGTCCTTCCGGTCCGTCGCCGACATCACGGGCCCCGAGTCGCTGACCAAAGTGCGGGCGCACAAGCAGGAGATGAAGGCGGCGGCCAAGGCGGCGAAGGCCGCCAAGAAGTAACCCGGTCGGCTCAGCCCGCCTCGCAGGGCGGCCGTCCGCGGTCCAAGCATGGACCATGACCGAGGCACCGAGCGGCTCCTCCTGGAGCCCGGAGTACGACGACCGCAAGGTCCACGCCCAGCGGCGGACCGCCGAGCCGGAACCCCCCTTCGAGGGCCCCCTCCACGCGCTGTCCAAGGCTGCCTGGCAGGTGGTCCTGATCACCGGGATCGCCTCGCTGATCCTGGGCGTCCTGGTGCTGGTCTGGCCGGGTTCCACGCTCCTCGCCACCGGCATCCTCTTCGGCGTCTACCTCGTCGTCAGCGGCGTCTTCCAGCTCGTCTCCGCCTTCGGCACCCACAAGACCACCGGCCTGCGCGTCCTCGCCTTCATCAGCGGCGCCCTGTCGATCCTGCTGGGCCTGTTCTGCTTCCGCGGCCCCATGCAGTCGATCCTGCTGCTCGCCCTGTGGATCGGCATCGGCTGGCTGATCCGCGGCATCACCCAGACCCTGGCCGCCGCCTCCGACCCGTCGATGCCCGCCCGCGGCTGGCAGGTCTTCCTCGGGATCCTCACCTTCGTCGCCGGCATCGTCCTCATCGACTCCCCCTTCGAGTCGGTCGCCGTCCTCACCGTGGTCGGCGGGATCTGGCTGGTCGTCGTGGGTGTCGTCGAGATCGTCACGGCGGTACGGATGCGGGGGCGGGCCGCTCAGGTGCCGCGCGAGGTGTGAGTCACCCGTGCGGGCGGATCTGACGGGCGACGCGATGCACCGCGTACGCCCCGGGGCAGACCAGCAGTCATGAGCAGCAGCAGAACCTGGCTCCGCGCCTTCGTCCTGCTGCTCGCGCTGCTCGTGCCGGCTGCACCCGCCGGGGCGCCCGCCGCCGCACCGGTCGCGGTCGGGGAGATCGCCGAGTACGACGTGCTCGACACCGTTCTGCGCCCGGCCGACCGGCATCCCGTCGCCCCGCTGCCGTCCCGCGCCCCGCGTCGAGCCGCCCTCCCCCGTCGCCCCGGAGGGCACCCCACTCCCGGCGCCGCCGCACCCCTCGTATCGTCTGCTCGCCCTCCGCACGGTGGTCCTGCGCTGCTGACCGGCCCTCGCGACCGAGGCCCTTTCAGCAACGAACACAAGGAGCACGACCACCATGTCCGTCGACCCGTACGCCGTCCTGCGCGCCCTCCTGCGCGCGGAAGCTGCCCGCAGCGCGCCCAAGCCACCGGTCAGCCGGGAAGAGAAGCCGCCGGTGAAGGAAGGGAAGCGCGGCTGAGCCAGTGGCGGAGGCGGGGCCTACGGGTAACCGGGCCACCGGGATTACCGGGATTACCGGGGTTACCGCCTCCGCTTGGCCGTGCCGAAGATCGAGCGGGTGATCTCACGGCCGATCTGGGTGCCGAGGGAGCGGGCCAGGGACTTGAACATCCCGCTGCCGACTACCTGTTCGACGACGGAGGGCTCCTCCTTCGGGGCGGCCCTGCGCGGAGCGGCCTTCATCTCGTCCGGGCCCTTCGCGCCGCGGGACGCGTTCAGCTTCTCGTACGCCGATTCTCTGTCCACAGCCTGTGCGTAACGTCCGTGCAGCGGCGAGGCCTTGACCGCCTCGTCGAGGGCGGTGGGCTCGATCGGGCCCATCAGGGACTCGGGGGCGCGCAGCCGGGTCGCGGCGACCGGGGTCGGGGCGCCCTTCTCGCTGAGCACCGTCACCACGGCCTCACCCGTGCCGAGCCCGGTGAGCAGCTCCTCCAGGTCGTACGCGGAGTCGGGGAACGTCTTCACCGTCGCCTTCAGCGCCTTCTGGTCGTCCGGCGTGAAGGCCCGCAGCGCGTGCTGGACGCGATTGCCCAACTGGGCGAGGACATCGGACGGTACGTCCTTCGGGGTCTGCGTCACGAAGAAGACGCCGACCCCTTTCGAGCGAATCAGCCGGACGGTCTGCGTGATGGAGTCGAGGAACGCCTTCGAGGCGTCGTGGAAGAGCAGATGCGCCTCGTCGAAGAAGAAGACGAGCTTCGGCTTGTCCGCGTCCCCGACCTCGGGCAGATCGTGGAAGAGGTCCGCGAGGAGCCACATCAGGAACGTCGAGAACAACGCCGGTTTGTCCTGTACGGCGGGCAGCTCGAGGACGGAGACGATGCCGCGCCCGTCGGACGCCGTGCGCATCAGGTCCGCGGTGTCGAACTCCGGCTCGCCGAAGAAGTCGGCCATGCCCTGCGCCTCGAAGGCGGTGAGGGAGCGCAGGATCACGCCCGCCGTGGCGGTGGACAGGCCGCCGATGTTCTTCAGCTCGGGCTTGCCCACGTCCGAGGTCAGGAAGGTGACGACGGCCCTGAGGTCCTTCAGGTCGACGAGTTCGAGCCCTTTCTGATCGGCATAGTGGAAGATCAGGCCGAGCGACTGCTCCTGGGTCTGGTTGAGCTGGAGCACCTTGGAGAGCAGCAGCGGGCCGAAGTCGGTGATCGTGGCCCGCACGGGGATGCCGTGGCCGATGCCGCCGAGGGCGTAGAACTCGGCCGGGAAGCCGGTCGCCGCCCACTGCTGATGGACGTCCCGCGCGCGTTCCTGGACTTTCTCGTTCGGCTGCCCCGGCGCCGAGATCCCGGACACGTCCCCCTTGATGTCCGCCAGGAACACCGGCACGCCCTGCGCGGAGAGCTGCTCGGCGATCAGCTGGAGCGTCTTGGTCTTGCCGGTGCCGGTGGCGCCCGCGACGAGTCCGTGCCGGTTCAGCATCGGCAGCGGAATCCTGACCTGCGCGTCCGGCAGACACACCCCGTCCCACAGCAGCGCGCCGAGATCGAGGGCGGGCCCGGCGAAGGCGTACCCGGAGGCGATCTCCAGGGCCTCCTCCGGAAGCGCGGGGGCACTGCCCGGCGCCTCGGGAGCGGTGGCCGGCGGCATGGTTTCGCTGTCACTCATCTCAGGCACCTGTTCCGGTTTGCCCCCGTTCATGGCATCTTTTCCAGCATCACACTCCGTCGCCATGGCTGCGCCCGGAAGGTCTTGACCGGTAGGCTTTCCGTGTGATCTTCAAGCGCATCGGAAACGGCCGGCCGTACCCCGACCACGGCCGGGAAAGCACCCGGCAGTGGGCGGACGTCGCGCCGCGCCCGGTCCGCCTCGATCAGTTGGTGACGACCAAGGGCCAGCTCGACCTGGAAACCCTGCTCGCCGAGGACTCCACGTTCTACGGCGACCTCTTCGCGCACGTCGTGAAGTGGCAGGGCGACCTGTACCTCGAGGACGGCCTGCACCGCGCGGTGCGAGCGGCGCTCCAGCAGCGCCAGGTGCTGCACGCGCGTGTGCTGGAACTGGATTAGGACAGGCCCCGAGTGACGACCCTGTGAAGGGTTGGCCCTTTCGGGTTCTCCTGGCCGGTATCCAATGATCATTTAGTAGGCATCGCCGCCGCGGCGCACTACGCTGCGCCCATGAGCATGCTGACTCCCCCAGGCATGGGCGGCAAGTACCGGATCACGGGGGACAAATACCCACGCATGCGCCGCCCCCGGCGGCGCGGCAGGCTCGTGGTCGCGCTGGTGGCGTCCGTCGCCGCGCTCGGTCTGGTCGGCTGGGGCACGTTGCAGCTCATCGGCATCTTCACGGGCAACGACGAGAAGGCGTCCGCGGCGGGCCCCAAGGCGGACTGCGCGACGAAGGCGTCCCCCTCAGCCTCGGCGACCGCCTCCGCTTATCCGAAGCCGTCCCAGATCACCGTCAACGTCTTCAACGCCACGCCCCGCGCGGGGCTCGCCAAGGAGACGGCCGACGCGCTGAAGAAGCGCGGCTTCAAGATCGGCGACGTGGGCAACGCGACCAAGGAGTTCGACAAGAAGGTCAAGGGCGCCGGAATACTGCTGGGCCGTACGTCGGCCATGAGCACGTCGCTGGAGGTGCTGGGCACGCAGGTGGCGGGGGCCGAGGCACGGGCGGACGGGCGCAAGGGTGCCGACGTGGACCTCGTCATCGGCACGGGGTTCAAGTCGCTGACGAAGAAGGCGGACGCGGACAAGGCGCTGGCCGCGCTGGGGAAGCCGCAGCCTGCGCCTAGTTCTTCGAAGAAGGCGTGTTGAGCGACGCCATTTCGCCGTAGGGGTGCGGTTGTACGGCGACTGCGCCTCCGTTGTGGCTGGTCGCGCAGTTCCCCGCGCCCCTTCAGGGCGTCTTACTCAGCGGCGCCGTAGAGGCGGTCGCCCGCATCCCCCAGGCCCGGCACGATGTAGCCGTGCTCGTTCAGGTGGTCGTCGACCGCCGCCGTCACCACCGTCACCGGCGTCCCCGCCAGCTCGCGCTCCATCAGCTCCACGCCCTCGGGGGCGGCCAGCAGCACCACGGCCGTCACGTCGTCCGCGCCGCGCTTGATGAGCTCGCGGATCGCCGCGACCAGCGTGCCGCCCGTCGCCAGCATCGGGTCGAGGACGTACACCTGGCGCCCGGAGAGGTCCTCCGGCATGCGCGAGGCGTACGTCGACGCCTCCAGCGTCTCCTCGTTGCGGATCATGCCCAGGAAGCCCACCTCGGCGGTCGGCAGCAGCCGGACCATGCCGTCGAGCATGCCGAGGCCGGCGCGCAGGATCGGCACGACCAGGGGGCGCGGGTAGGACAGCTTCACACCGGTGGTCGCGGCCACCGGCGTGTTGATGTCGACCTGCTCGGTGCGCACGTCGCGCGTGGCCTCGTAGGCGAGGAGGGTGACCAGCTCGTCGGCGAGACGGCGGAAGGTCGCGGAGTCGGTGCGCTGGTCGCGCAGCGTGGTGAGCTTGTGGGCGACCAGGGGGTGGTCGACGACGTGGAGACGCATGTCCACAACAGTAACCGGGCCCGCTGGGCCCGGCGTCCCGGCGATCCCCAAACCCCCAGAGGGCACCATTCACCCGTGCGCTGGCATCAAACCGCCCGTCGGAGGGAAAGTGGGAGGGACGTGACGGGGTGGTGTGCCTATGCCAGTGCCTGTGCCGGAGCAGGAGCCACAACAGGAGACCGACGCCGAGCGCCGCAGGCGGCGCGCCCAGTTCCTGCGCGATCTCGCCGAGGCCCGGGAGCTGCGGGACCGCGTCCAGCCGCGGCGCGCCAAGGCGGCACGGCTGCGCCACGCCATGCGCATGCGCACCTTCCGCTGGTAGGCCTTGAGGCGTTCTTGGACCGCCTGATGCGTGCGCCACGCCGGGAGCCGCGTACGATCCCGCTGGTGGACGATCAAAACGGGCGGACACAGGGAGCCGAAGACGTCCCCTGATCGCTCCGTTTCTGCCACGATTCCGAGTGGGTGGGGCTCGGAGCCAACGCTTCCCCGCCCGCAGACCTCCGCCGGGGGGACCCCCAACCGGCACGCCTATGACCAGTGGGAGAGTCACGGTGTACTTCGCCGCACTGCTCGCGCGCACCGAAGACGGGTGGGAAGCGAGCGACACAGAGCTCGACGATGTGGAGACCCTGTCGGATCTGGCCGAACTGGCCCGTGAAGCCTCGCCCGAGGACGACACGGTGCTGGTTCTCATCGAGCAGGAGGACGCCTGGTTCGGCGTCGTCCGGATCGACGGCGAGGACGACCCCCGTATCTATGTCTCGGACGCCGCCGCCGCTGCCCGCAGCAGTTACGGCGAGATCCTGCTCACCGATGAACTGCTCGGAAGGGAGCCCGGCGAAGACGAAGCCGACCTGGACGCCCTCGACCTCGACGGCACCGAGGACGGCGAGGACGAGGACGAGGACGACGACAGCGAGGGCGGCGGCTCCGCCGAGGCCGTGCCGCACGGCCCGGTCGGCGACCCCGAGATCCTCGACGACCTGGGTGTCAGCCAGAAGGAACTGAAGGCCCTGTCGGAGGACGCGCTCACCGAGATCGCCGAGGCCCTGGGCGCCTCGGAGGTCCTGGAGACCGTCCGCTGACCGGGAGCGTCCCCGTGGGGTCCCCGGACCCGGTACGCGACCGCTGGCGGGCCGCGATGCGGCTCGCCCTGGACGAGGCGGGCAAGGCGGGTGCGGACGTGCCCGTGGGGGCGGTCGTACTGGCCCCGGACGGCACCACCGTCCTCGGCGCCGGCCACAACGAACGCGAGGCGGTCGGCGACCCGACCGCCCACGCGGAGGTCCTCGCCATCCGCCGGGCGGCGGCGGAACTCGGCGAGTGGCGGCTGACCGGCTGCACGCTGGTCGTCACCCTCGAACCCTGCACGATGTGCGCGGGCGCCCTCGTGCAGTCCCGGGTGGACCGGGTCGTCTACGGCGCCCGCGACGAGAAGGCCGGCGCGGCCGGCTCCCTCTGGGACGTCGTCCGCGACCGCCGCCTCAACCACCGCCCCGAGGTCATCGAGGGCGTCCTGGCCGAGGAGTGCGCGGCGCTTCTCACCGCGTTCTTCCGCTCCCGCTGAGGGGCCCCGGATACCGATTTCAGAGCACGCCCCACCTTGCTGTAAGGTCTCCCTCGGTAGCGTGTCCGAGCGGCCGAAGGAGCTCGCCTCGAAAGCGAGTGTGGCGCAAGTCACCGAGGGTTCAAATCCCTCCGCTACCGCTTGAGAAGGGCCCCGTCGAAAGACGGGGCCCTTCGTGCATGCGGAGGCAGAAAACCGGGAGGGGAAGGACGGGGGAAGCGGCATTCGGGGGGACAGCCGCTTCCCCCGACGGGGTCCGGACCCGCAAGTACGCGCCGCTTCGGGGGAAGCCATGACGCGCACCCCGCAGTGGGGACCGGCCCGCCCGGAGATTCCTGCCAGATCCGCCGGGCTCCCTTCCATCCTGTGCGCCGGATCGGTTCCGGCGCACAGGCAAAGGGCCTGAGTCCGCGGGCCGTTGGTCCTTAAATAGGACGTGAAGTTACACTCGCCGCCGGCACACCAGTCCCAAAGAGCAGCTCAGTCACGGGGGAGGCCGCGATGGCGGTGAATTCGAAGAAGGCCGCCGTCTATCTGCTCGTGGTCTTCGTGCTGTACGTGATCATCACGGACCCGGCCAAGGCCGCCGACTACGTCCAGATAGGGTTCGAGGGCATATCGGACGCCGCCAAGGCGATCGGCGACTTCTTCACCTGGCTCGCCGACGGGGCGCAGTAGCCGTAACGCCGTACCCAGGAGTGCTCATGATCCGCCATCTCGTCCTCTTCAAGCTCAACGACGGTGTCGAGCGCGACGACCCGCGCGTCAAGGAGGGCGTCGAGGCCTTCCGGGCGCTGGAGGGGAAGATCGACGAGATCCGGTTCTGGGAGCTGGGGTGGAACGTCAGCGACCGGCCCATCGCCTACGACTTCGCCATCAACTCGGGGTTCGAGGACGTGGACGCGCTGCGGCGCTATGTCGAGCACCCGGAGCACCAGGCGGGGGTGGGGCTCTGGAAGGAGTTCGCCACCTGGGTGATCGCGGACTACGCGTACTGAGCCCCACCTCGTTCGGCCCCTCGTCGGAACGGCGGGGGGCTTTTGTGCGTCTTCTGCCTCAACTCTTCCCTCAACACGGTGTTATGGGGTGCTTGCACACAGTGCACATGTCTTGTGATGCTATGACCGCTTTTGACGGATGAGTTGACCGATGTAGACCGATGAAGAGGTGGCGTTGACCGTGTCGGCCAGTACTGCGCCGCCCCAGGAGGAGGCGCCGGTTCAGACCCCCGCGCCGGTCCAGACCCCCGCGCCCGTCCAGCCCCCGGCGCCCGCCACCCCCCAGCGCAGCCGCGGAGCGGACACCCGGGCACTCACCCAGGTGCTCTTCGGCCAGCTCAAGGGGCTCCAGCCGGGCACGCCGGAGCACAACCGGGTGCGCGGGGCACTCATCGAGGCCAACCTCCCGCTCGTGCGGTACGCGGCCGCCCGGTTCCGCTCCCGCAACGAGCCGATGGAGGACGTCGTCCAGGTCGGCACCATCGGGCTCATCAACGCCATCGACCGCTTCGACCCGGACCGGGGTGTGCAGTTCCCGACGTTCGCGATGCCGACGGTCGTCGGCGAGATCAAGCGGTACTTCCGGGACAACGTACGGACCGTGCACGTGCCGCGCCGGCTGCACGAGCTGTGGGTGCAGGTCAACAGCGCGACGGAGGACCTGACCACGGCCTTCGGACGCACCCCCACCACCGCCGAGATCGCCGAGCGGCTGCGCATCGGCGAGGACGAGGTGCTGTCCTGCATCGAGGCCGGGCGGTCGTACCACGCGACCTCGCTGGAGGCCGCCCAGGAGGGCGACGGGCTGCCGGGGCTGCTGGACCGGCTCGGCTACGAGGACCCCGCCCTGGACGGCGTGGAGCACCGGGATCTCGTACGGCATCTGCTGGTGCAGCTGCCCGAGCGGGAACAGCGGATTCTGCTTCTGCGGTACTACAACAATCTCACCCAGTCGCAGATCAGCGCGGAACTCGGCGTCTCCCAGATGCATGTCTCGCGGCTACTCGCGCGTAGCTTCCAGCGGTTGCGGTCCGCGAATCGCATCGAGGCCTGAGGCTGGAGCTCCGGTCGGGAATCGGATGAGGCCCAACCGAATGCACAAGCGATAGATCACCTTCGCGAGCGAATCGCTCACCTGCACGGATCCCGACAGTTCTGCGCCGAAAAACCGTCAGACCCCCTTTATCCAGGGCGTATTCACGTCTCGCATGTCGACATGTCACTACAGCGTGTTGCCGACATGTGACATTCTGCCGGAAGCGCGTTTGCCGGGGCTTCGGCTCCGGTATTCAGGTGAAGGCTGACGTTCTCGACGGAACGCCCGCCGCGACCGTCCCGCGACCCAGAGGGGGTGGCATGTCCGCAGACCAGGGCAGCTCGAAGGTGCTCACGCTCACGAAGAGCGAGTCCGCGCCCGCGCTCGACGACGTAACCGCTGTCGAGGCCGCGCCGGCCCCGGCTCTCCCGGCCCCCGTGGCCTCGGGAGCCATCGACACCCGCACCCTGTCCCGCTCCCTCTTCCTGCGGCTCGCCGCACTCGACGAGAACAGCCCCGAGCGTGCCTACGTCCGGGACACCCTGATCGAGCTCAACCTCCCGCTGGTGCGGTACGCGGCCGCCCGGTTCCGCTCGCGCAACGAGCCGATGGAGGACATCGTCCAGGTCGGCACCATCGGCCTGATCAAGGCGATCGACCGCTTCGACTGCGAACGGGGCGTGGAGTTCCCGACGTTCGCGATGCCGACGGTCGTCGGTGAGATCAAGCGGTTCTTCCGCGACACCTCGTGGTCGGTGCGGGTCCCGCGCCGCCTCCAGGAGCTGCGGCTCGCCCTCACCAAGGCCAGCGACGAGCTCTCGCAGAAGCTCGACCGCTCGCCGACCGTCGCCGAACTCGCCGCGGTTCTCGGGGTGTCGGAGGAGGACGTCGTCGACGGCCTCGCGGTCGGCAACGCCTACACCGCCTCCTCGCTGGACTCCCCGGCCCCGGAGGACGACGGCGGCGAGGGCTCCCTCGCGGACCGCCTCGGCTACGAGGACACCGCCCTGGAGGGCGTCGAGTACCGCGAGTCCCTGAAGCCGCTGCTCGCCAAACTGCCGCCCCGCGAGCGGCAGATCATCATGCTGCGCTTCTTCGCCAACATGACCCAGTCGCAGATCGGCGAGGAGGTCGGCATCTCCCAGATGCACGTCTCCCGGCTGCTGACCCGAACCCTGGCGCAGCTGCGGGAAGGTCTCATCTCCGACTGAGGTCTTCATAATTGACGGGGTGTCAGCCACCATGGCCCGATGCTCCGTACGACACCGGGCACGACAGCGAACACGACACCGCGTACGACATGGACGTATGGCCGTCGAGGCGCCCTGATCGGCGCATCGGCGGCCGTCGTCTGTCTGGGCGCGGTGCTGGCCGGCTGCGGGAGCGCCGGTGACGGTTACACGGCGGTCGGCCCGGCGGGCGGCACGCCCTCGCCCGGGAAGCCGACGGGGAGTGTGCGGGTGGTGCCGCTCGAGAGCGGGGCGCCGGGACCGCACGTCGGCAACTCCCCTGCACACACGATCAGTTCACCGGCGGCCCCGGAACTCCCGGCGCCGAGCGCCCGTCCGTCTCGCGGCACCAAGTCGGGTCGTACGGCGTCCGGTTCACCGTCCCAAACGCCGTCCCCCAGTCGTACGACCGCGCCCGCCGCCCTCGGCTGGGACGCTCCCGTGCGGGCGGCCACCGACCGGCGGTGGTGCGAGGACGTGACGCTCGTCTTCCACAACTCCGGGGGCACCGCGGTCCGTTCGGGAACCGTGCGGTTCGGGACGCACATCATCGGGGCGCTCGGGGTCGACTGGGCGACCGTCGAGTCGGAGGTGGGGCTTCCGGCGCCGGTCGAGGGCGGCGCGCGGAAGGAGCGGACGTGGACGGTGTGCGTCGAGGCATGGCGGGTGCCGCTCGGCATGCACATCGAGACGCGGGACGTCGACGTCCGCTGGAGTGACCTCGGGGACTACTTGAGCGCCAGCCAGGCCACCGCCGCGACGATCGCCACGGCGACGACGACGCCGATGATCAGGCCGATGCGGGGGCCGGAGGAGGTGGGGGCGGCGGCCGCCTGCCGGCGGCCCTGCGGGCCCTCGTCGACGAACGCGCGGAACATCTGGGTGCTGCCGGCGGGGTCGTAGTTGCCCTGGGGGTCCTGGGGGTTAGCCATGGGGCGAGAGACTAGCGAATGAGGCGGGGCGGCCCAAGTGGGGGGCTCATCGTTCATTGCCGGGTGCGGCGCCACTGGGGCTGGTCGCGCCCCGCGGCGGAGCCGCAGATTGATACGGCCCCGCGCCCCTGGGTGACCGAGGTCAGACTGCGATCGCCTCCACCGCCGTTTCACCTGGCCATTTACGCTCGCAATACTTGCCTTTGCCAAGTTTTTATGTCGCGCCCACCCCGTTTTATTTGCCTGTAGCAACCAATCGCTCCTATGGTTGCCCCAAGCAACGAATACGGGAGGTGGCATGGCCGGGCAGCCGCAGTACGAGGAGCTGATGCGCCAGTTCAGCGCCTTCGGTGCCGTGAAGCGGGAGATGGGGCGGATCCTGCCGTCCGACTGCCCGAGCGGCTCCGCCGCCGTGCTGACGCTGCTCGCCCGTCACGGGGACATGCGCATGAGCAAGCTCTCGGAGCTGCTCGCCGTGGACATGTCGGTGACCAGCCGGCACGCGGCACACCTCGCCGAGCGCGGCTGGATCCGCCGCTCCCCCGACCCGACGGACAAGCGCGGCCGCATCCTGCACCTCACCCCGGCCGGCCTGGCCCGGCTCGACGAGCTGTCGGAGCGGACCTGCCGGATGCTCGCCGAGCGGCTGAGCGACTGGAGCGACGACGAGGTGGCCCAGTTGAGCGGGCTCATGGCCCGGCTCCGGGCGAGCTTCGACGACTGCCGCGGCACCCCTCACGTATCCGAAGCCGTAGACGTATCCGCGGACACGACGTCCGTGGAGACCACCCGTACACCCGCGAACACTTAAGAGAAGGAAGCCCATGGCAACGACCACACCAGCCGGTGTGCGGGCTCATGCCAAGCACGGGGGAGGCGCCGAGCATGCCCCGATGACGCACCGGCAGATCATGGAGGCGCTCTCCGGGCTGCTGCTCGGGATGTTCGTGGCGATCCTGTCGTCCACGATCGTCTCGAACGCCCTCCCGGAGATCATCGGTGACCTCGGCGGCGGCCAGTCCGCCTACACCTGGGTCGTCACCGCCGCCCTGCTGTCGATGACGGCCTCCACTCCCCTGTGGGGCAAGCTCGCCGACCTCTACAGCAAGAAGGCGCTCGTCCAGATAGCGCTCGTCATCTACGTGCTGGGATCGGCCGCCGCCGGACTCTCGCAGAACGCCGGGATGCTGATCACCTTCCGCGTGGTCCAGGGCATCGGTGTCGGCGGGCTCTCCGCCCTCGCGCAGATCGTGATGGCGGCGATGATCTCCCCGCGCGAGCGCGGCCGTTACTCCGGCTACCTCGGCGCGACCTTCGCCGTCGCCACCGTCGGCGGCCCGCTGCTCGGCGGTGTCATCACCGACACCTCGTGGCTCGGCTGGCGCTGGTGCTTCTACGTCGGTGTGCCCTTCGCCGTGATCGCGCTGATCGTGCTGCAGAAGACCCTGCACCTGCCGGTCGTGAAGCGGGACGTGAAGGTCGACTGGGCCGGCGCGTTCTTCGTCGCGGCGGCCGTGTCGCTGCTGCTGATCTGGGTCACCTTCGCCGGTGACAAGTACGACTGGATCTCCTGGCAGACCTACGCCATGGTCGGCGGGTCGATCGCGCTCGGTCTGATCTTCGTGCTGGTGGAGTCCAAGGCCTCCGAACCCCTCATCCCGCTGCGGCTGTTCCGCAACCCGACCATCACGCTGTCGTCGATCGCGTCGATGTTCGTCGGCACCGCGATGTTCTCCGGCACGGTCTTCTTCGCCCAGTACTTCCAGCTGGCCCGCGACAAGTCCCCGACGATGTCCGGCGTGCTGACCATCCCGATGATCGGCGGTCTGTTCGTCTCCTCCACCGTCTCCGGGCAGTTCATCACCCGCACAGGCCGCTGGAAGGCCTGGCTGGTCAGCGGTGGCGTGCTCATCACGGCGGGCCTCGGCCTGCTCGGCACCATCCGCTACGACACGGACTACTGGAAGACCGCGATCTTCATGGCCCTGCTGGGTCTCGGCATCGGCATGATGATGCAGAACCTGGTGCTGTGCACGCAGAACCAGGTCGAGCCCAAGGACCTCGGTTCGGCGTCCTCCACGGTCACCTTCTTCCGGTCCCTCGGCGGTGCGATGGGCGTCTCGGTGCTCGGTGCCGTGATGGCCGACAAGATCACCGACTACGTCAAGGACGGCCTGACCGACCTCGGCCCGAAGTACGCCTCCCTCGCCTCCGGTTCGAGCGGCTCCAGCGAGATCCCGGACATGGACAAGCTGCCCGCGCCGCTGCGCACGGTCATGGAGAGCGCGTACGGCCACGGCATCGCGGACGTGTTCCTGATCGCCGCGTGCCTGGCCGCGGCCGCCTTCCTGATCACGCTGTTCATCAAGGAGGTCCCGCTGAAGACCAAGGGCGCGATGGCCCAGGCGGCGTCCGAGGCCGAGTCTGGGGCCGGGGCCGGGTCCGAGGCGGCTGCGGCGGAGGCCGCGGCTCCGGCGCCGGTGACCGAGGAGCGGGTGCCCAGCTGGGCCACCGCCGAGCCGGTCTCCGACGGCACGCAGCGGCTCGCCGCCGTGGCGACCGTCGAGGCCCCGGCCGCACCGTCCGGCGGCATCCCGGTCCGCGGTCACGTCCGCGGCGCCGAGAGCGCGCCCGTCCCGCAGGCCGCGGTCACGCTGATCTCGCTCGCGGGACGCCAGCTGGGCCGGTCGGTGACGCAGGCGGACGGTTCGTACGGGGTGGAGGCGCCCAGCGTCGGCTCGTACGTCCTGATCGCCGCCGCGGACGGCTTCCAGCCGCAGGCGTCCACCGTCGTGGTGGGCGGCGAGCCGGTGGCGTACGACATCCTGCTCAGCGGCACGAGCGGGCTGAGCGGGGTCGTGCGGGCCTCGGACGGCGCGCTGCCGGTGAAGGACGCCATGGTCATCGTGACCGACGTCCGCGGGGATCTGCTGGCCACCGGGACCACCGGTGAGCAGGGCGAGTTCGGCTTCGCCGAGCTGGTGCCGGGTGCCGTGACCGTCGCGGTGAACGCCGCCGGGTACCGGCCGCGCGCACTGCCCGTCGAGGTCGGCGGCACGGGTGTCACCCGCATCGAGGTGGAGCTGGACTCCGGCGCCCAGGTCCAGGGCGTCGTGCGGGCGCCGCACGGTCCGCTGGCCGACGCGCGGGTGACCCTCGTGGACGCGGCCGGGAACGTGGTCGGCACCGCGACCACCGGGTCGGACGGGGCGTACGCCTTCACCGACCTGGACGGCGGCGAGTACACGGTCATCGCGACGGGCTACCCGCCGGTCGCGACGGCCCTGACGGTGGCCGGCCGGGGGACCGACGGCCATGACATAGAGCTCGCGCACCCCGGCGAGTGAGTCACTGAGAACCCCGGCCCGTGGAGCGCGTTTCGAGCGGAGGCGCCGCCCACGGCGACCTGTGTGAGGAGAGAAGAGCTGAGATGGGACTGACCGCGAGGATCCGTACCCGAGACGGATGGGCCGTGTCGCACGCGGTCGTCACGGTGACGGACATGACCGGCACGCAGGTGCTGCGCGTCGAGGCCGACGAGGAGGGCACGGTACGCGACCCCGCGCCGCTGGCGCCCGGCGCGTACACGGTCATCGTCACCGCCGTCGGGTACGCGCCCGCCGCGTCGAGCGCGATCGTCACCGCGAGCGGCCGGGCCGAGGTCGGCACGGTCACCCTGGCCCGGCAGGGCGGCACCGAACTCCCGCCGCCGGGTCCGTGGACCATCGACCCGGTGCACTCCAGCGTCGGCGCGGTGGCCCAGCACCTGGGCATCTCCAGCGTGCACGGCCGCTTCACGGACTTCGCCGGCACCATCGAGATCGCGCCGGACGACGTCACCAAGTCCCGGGTGGAGGCGGTGATCCGGGCCGCGTCCATCGACACGGGGAACGCGATGCGCGACGGTCATCTGAAGTCCGCCGACTTCCTGGACGTAGAGGTGCACCCCGAGATCACCTACCGGTCGACGGGGATCTCGCTCGCGGGCGCCGACCGCTGGACGGTCCACGGGGAGCTGGGCATGCACGGTGTCGTACGGCCGGTCGACCTGGACCTCGCCTACCTCGGCACCGGCGCCGACCCGTGGGGCGGGACACGGGCGGCGTTCCGGGCGACGACCGAGCTGCGGCGGGACGACTTCGCGATGAACTACAACCAGGTCGTGCAGGCGGGGATCGCGGCGATCGGTACGACGCTGAAGGTGGAGCTCGACATCCAGGCGGTGCAAGGGGAGTCCCTGCCTCCGCAGGCCTAGGCTGGGGCCATGGCACCGAGTATCGCTACCAACACCCGTGTTTCCCTCGACGAGTTGCTGGACTTCGTACGACCCCGGCACCGGGCCCTGCTGCTCACGCGGCGGAGCGACGGCAGCCCGCAGGCGTCCCCGCTGACGTGCGGGGTCGACGACTCCGGGCGGATCGTCGTCTCCACGTACCCGGAGCGGGCCAAGACGCGCAACGCCAAGCGGGACGAGCGGGTCAGCGTCGTCGTGCTGAGCGACGACTGGAACGGGCCGTGGGTCCAGATCGACGGCACCGCCGAGGTCATCGACTCGCCCGACTCCGTCGAGCCGCTCGTGGAGTACTACCGGAACATCGCCGGGGAGCACCCGGACTGGGACGAGTACCGGGCCGCGATGCTGAAGCAGGGCAAGTCGATCATCAGGGTCACGCCGGAGAAGTGGGGGCCGGTGGCGACGGGGGGCTTTCCGGCCCGTCTCGTCACGCCGGACGCCTGACCATCGCCTCGATCCCCGCGATCAGCAGGTCCAGGGCGAAGTCGAAGTCCCGCTCCCACATCTCCTCGATCGTGTCGCCGCCCCGCGCCGCCATGATGTCCTCCGCCTCCTTGACGAGGTCGGCGGTCTGCGGGGCCTGGCTCACCGCGCTCATCGCCTCGCGGAAGTACTCGTCGGGGCTCATGCCCACCTGGGCGGAACGGGCGTTGAACTGGCCCTCGATCGTGCCGAAGCCGTACACGAACTGGAAGACCGAGGAGATCGCGGCCGCCAGACCGTGCGCGGGCAGGCCGGTGCTGCGGATGACGCGGTGGATGACCCGGGAGAAGGCCAGGCTGTTCGGGCCGATGTTGAGGAACGTGCCCACCAGCGGGGAGATCCAGGGGTGCCGGACCAGCAGGGAACGGTAGCCCCGGGCCAGCGCGCGCAGTTCGTCCCGCCAGTCCCCGCCGTCCGCCTCCGGGGCGGGGAGGTCCAGTTCGCCGAAGGTGGCGTCGAGGGCGAGTTCGAGAAGGTCGTCCTTGGTGTCGACGTACCAGTAGACGGACATCGCGGTGACGTTCAGCTCGGCGGCGAGCCGCCGCATGGAGAACTTGGCCAGCCCTTCGCTGTCGAGGAGCCGGACGGTGGCGGAGGTGATGCGGTCGCGGTCGAGCCCGGTGGGCTGACCGCCCCGCCGCGCCTTACCGCCCTCCAGCCACACACTGGTACGCGCAGCCCGCTGGCCGGCTTTCTCCATGGCGCACCTTCCTGGCTGTACAAACGCCGCCCACTTTAAGCGCCCCGTCAGGGGCACGGGGAACCGCGCGAGCAACCACGACGGCCCGCAGTCGCAATCCAGCCGTACCCCCGAGCTACGGGGCGCCCTCTCCCCGCTCAGCCCGCCTCAACAACGCAGCGGCAACCAGCCCACCGGCCAACACCGCCACCGCCCCCACCAGCAAACTGCTCTCCAGCCCAGAAGAGAACGCATCCGTGAGACGAACCCGCTCCGCCACCGACCCCGCCCCGGCCAGCGCCGCCGGCAACGACTCCGCCGCGAACTGCGACGTCAGCACCGCGCCGAGCACCGCCACCCCCAGCCCCTGCCCGAACTCCGCCACCGTCCCGTTGATGCCCGCCCCGATCCCCGCCTTCTCCGGCGGAATGGAGCTCATGATGGCGTGCGCCATCGCCGGGTTGGCGATCGCCGCCCCCGCCCCGATGAGCAGCAGCCCGATCAGCGTCCCGGCGTAACCGCCGGAGGCGACCGTCGCGATGGACGCCAGCCCGGCCGCCCATCAGCGCCATGCCCACGCCGATGGCGGCCGGGTTCCCCAGCTTCGTCGCCGCTTTCGCCGCCAGACCCGAGAAGTTGAGGACGACGATCGACAGGGCGAGCGGCGCGGTGCGCAGACCGGCCTCCAGGGGGCCGTAACCGAGGACGAACTGCATGTGCTGGGTGAGCAGGAAGAGCGAGCCGCCCATGCCGAAGGTGATCAGCACGGCTCCCGCGATGGCGCCCGTGAAGCGGCGGTTCTTGAAGAAGTGCAGGTCGAGCATGGGGTGTTCGATACGGCCCTCCCAGTAGGCGAACCCGCCCAGGACGCCCACCGCGACGGCCGCCGGCAGCAGCACCCGGCCCGATGTCCAGCCGTGTTCCGGCCCGGAGATGATGGCGAAGACGAGCGATGCCATACCGATGGTCGACAGCAGCGCGCCCAGCAGGTCCGGGCGGTCACCGCGCGGGTTCTTCGACTCGGGCACCAGCGTCACCGTGGCCATCAACCCCACCGCCGCGACCGGCAGGTTGATCAGGAAGATCGCGCCCCACCAGAAGTGGTCCAGCATGAACCCGCCGAGCAGCGGACCGCACGCGAACCCGAGGGCGTTGACGGCGGCCCAGATGCCGATGGCCTTGGCGTGCTCCTCGGGCGCGAAGATCTGCATCACGACGGCGAGGGTGGTGGTCAGCAGCAGTGCGCCACCGATGCCCATCCCGGCCCGCGCCGCGATCAACTGCCCCGTGCTGTCGGCCAGTCCGGCGACCAGCGAGCCGATGCCGAACAGGCTCAGGCCGGCGATCAGCATCTTCTTGCGGCCGTAGCGGTCGGCGGCGCTGCCCGCGGTGAGCAGCAGCCCGGACTGCACCAGGGAGTACGCGTTGATCATCCACTGGATGTCCGAGGTGGCCGCGCCCAGTTCGCGGGTGAGCGAGGGGATCGCGACGTTCAGGACGGTGTTGTCGAGGACGACGGTGAGCTGGGCGAGGCAGATGACGCCGAGGATGAGCCAGCGCTGGGGGTGGCCTTGGGACACGGTGACGGGTGCGGGAGCTGAGGCTGACATGTTGTACACCGTAGAATGGTTCTTATACGCCGTACAACGCAATTTCCCGCCGTACGACGAAGAGGGCGGCGACCACCGCGGTCGCCGCCCCCTGTCGTTGCCTGCGTCAGCTGCTCCCCTTCTGCGTCAGGTCGTAGAAGGTCGACGAACCCACCGTCACCTTCTTGAAGTTGGCCTCGACCCAGGAGGTGATCTGCGAGGACGCACCGCTGCTGCTGCCGCCCATGCCGCCGCCGGAACCGGACGAGATGAAGTAGTGGATCTTGCCGTCCTCGACGTACTGCTTGAACTGGGCCAGCGTCGGGGACGGGTCGGTGCCGTTGAAGCCGCCGATCGCCATCACCGGGTCACCGGTGGAGAGCTGGTAACTCGCCGCGTTCTGGGCGCCGATGGCCGCCGCGACCCAGGTGTAGTCGTCCGAGTTGGCTTCCAGGAGCTTCTTGGCCTCGTCGGACACGGTCGCGCCGTTGAGGAGGCCGCCGACGCCACCGCCGCCGCCCATGGCACCGCCGTCGCCGCCCATGCCGCCCGGCATGCCGCCGTTCTGCTGGTTCGGGGTGCCGCCGTTGCCGTTCTGCTGGTTCTGACCCGGCATGCGGCCGCCGTTCGGGAAGCCGCCACCGCCACCGGGGCCACCGCCTCGGCCGCCCATCGTGCTCGCGCCGGCCGGACCCGCCGTCACGATGGAGCCGGTGTGGCCCTCCTGGAGGGTGCTGATCGTGTACGCGGTCGGGCGGCGAGGGAGGCCACCAGGCCCAGGGACGCCGCCGCGAGGGCGAGCCGGCGGTTGATCCGGCCCGCGAAGATCAGGCCGAGCGCGGCGGTCAGACCGCCGATCAGGACCAGCCACTTCAGCCAGGGCAGGTAGTCGGAGGTGCGGTTGAGGAGGACGTAGCTCCAGGCGGCCGCCGCCACGACCGACGCAGCCAGCGTGATCGACGCCCACAGCTCGGCGCGCTTCTCCCACAGCAGCCCGGCACCCATGCCGATCACGGCCGCCATGTAGGGCGCGAGGGCGACGGTGTAGTACTGGTGGAAGATGCCCGCCATGTAGCTGAAGACGACCATGGTGATGACCAGCGAGCCGCCCCAGACCAGGAACGAACCGCGGGTGACGGACGTCCTGCGGGCCTTGCGCGTCGCCCACAGGCCCGCGACCAGCAGGATCAGGGCCGCCGGGAGCAGCCAGGAGATCTGGCCGCCGATCTCGGAGTTGAACATCCGGTCCCAGCCGGTCTCGCCCCACTGGCCGCCGCTGTTGCCGCCACCGCCGCCGACGCTGCCGGTCTCGTCGCCGTTGAGGCGGCCGAGTCCGTTGTAGCCGAAGGTCAGTTCAAGGAAGGAGTTGTTCTGCGAGCCGCCGATGTAGGGGCGGGAAGAGGCGGGCCACAGTTCGACGATCGCGACCCACCAGCGCCGGAGACGATCAACGCGGCCGTCGCGGCGGCCAGTTGGCCGAGGCGCTTCTTCAGCGACACCGGTGCGCAGACCGCGTAGACGATCGCGAGCGGCGGCAGGATCAGGAAGGCCTGGAGGGTCTTGGCGAGGAAGGCGAAGCCGATCGCCACGCCCGCCCACACCAGCCACTTCGTCCGGCCGTCCTCCAGGGCACGGACCACGAAATAGCAGGCCACGGCCATCAGCAGGGCCAGCATCGCGTCCGGGTTGTTGAACCGGAACATCAGCGCCGCGACGGGGGTGAGGGCGAGCACGGCGCCCGCGATCAGACCGGCCGCGGGGCTGAAGCGGCGGCGCACGGAGGCGTAGACGACGGCGACCGAGCCGATGCCCATCAGGACCTCGGGCATCAGGATCGCCCAGGAGCTGAGCCCGAAGATCCGTACCGACAGCGCCATCGGCCACAGCGAGGCCGGCGGCTTGTCGACGGTGATGGCGTTGGACGCGTCGAGCGAGCCGAAGAAGAACGCCTTCCAGGACTGGCTGCCGGCCTGGACGGCCGCGGAGTAGAAGGAGTTGGCGTAGCCGGAGGAGCTCAGGTTGTAGAAGTAGAGGGCGGCGGTGGCGAGCAGCAGGGCCCAGAAGGCCGGGCGCGCCCAGCGCGGGTCCTGGGGCCGGCCGCGCCACAGTCTGCGGGCGAAGGGCTGCTTGGGTTCACCGGCCTCGGGGGCGGGCGGCGCCGCGGGAGCCGAGGGCTCCTGCACGGCCGTACTGGTGATGGTCATCGGGCGTCCCTCGGGTCGGTGTCGGTCGGGCGCACCGGCTGCAGCTGCAGGGTGGCGTCCCCCCAGGTGCGGTCCGCGGCTGCACCGGCGCGGAACCGGTCGTCGTACGTGAAGTGGTGGCCGCCCGCGCGCACCGGCAGAGGCGGCTGCGGGGCGGGCGTGTGGCCCGCGACCACCGTCGACTCACGGCGGTCGGGGAACACCCAGGCGCGGAAGAGCAGGAAGCGCAGCACGGTCGCCGCGAGGTTGGCGGCGATCAGGACCGCCAGCTCGGTGGAGTGCGCGGGGTTGCCGCCGGCCGCGTCGAGGGCGGCGAGCGAGCCGCTGGTCAGGGCGAGGCCGATGCCGAAGACGACGAGGCCCTGCGCCTGGTGCCGGACGGCACCGCCGCTGCCGCGCACGCCGAAGGTGAGCCTGCGGTTGGCCGCCGTGTTGGCGACGGCGGAGACCAGCAGCGCGAGGGCGTTGGCGACCTGCGAGCCGGAGAAGGTCCGGAAGCCGCTGTAGAGGAGGAGATAGAAGAGGGTCGACAGACCGCCCACGACACAGAACCCGACGAGCTGGCGGGCCAGTCCCTTCGGTACGTCCTTGATCTCGCGGTCGCGCGGGTCGTCGCCGAAGGGACGCGCGATCCGGTCCAGCGGCAGCGAGCCGGTGGCCAGCGCCTTGCCGACCCGCCACACCCCCTTCAGGTCCTCGGTCGCCGTCCTGACGATGTGGACGGTGGAGTCGGGGTCGTCGACCCAGTCGACCGGCACCTCATGGATCCTGAGCCCCGCGCGCTCGGCGATGACCAGCATCTCGGTGTCGAAGAACCAGCCGGTGTCCTCAACCATCGGCAGCAGCGCCTGCGCCACGTCGCGCCGGATGGCCTTGAAGCCGCACTGCGCGTCCGAGAAGCGGGCCTGGAGCGAGCCGCGCAGGATGAGGTTGTACGAGCGGCTGATGAACTCCCGCTTGGGGCCGCGCACCACTCGGGACGAGCGGGCGAGGCGGGATCCGATCGCCAGGTCGGAGTGGCCCGAGATCAGCGGGGCCACCAGCGGGAGCAGGGCGTTGAGGTCGGTGGACAGGTCCACGTCCATGTAGGCGAGGATCGGCGCGTCCGAGGCGGACCACACGGCGCGCAGGGCGCGGCCGCGGCCCTTCTGCTCCAGTCGGAAGGCCCGGACCTCGGCGATCTCCGCCTCCAGCCGCCGGGACACCTGCGGGGTGGTGTCCGTCGACGCGTTGTCCGCGATCGTGATGCGGAAGGCGTACGGGAAGGTGCGCGTGAGGTGCTCGTGCAGTCTGCGCACACACGGCTGGAGGTCCTTCTCCTCGTTGTAGACGGGGATCACTACGTCCAGGACAGGCGTACCGGCGTCTGTGGCCGGGAGGTGCTCCCGCGCCGGCAGAGTGCCGGGAGAAGAGTCGGTTCGCATGAACCGACTGTCGTCAAGTGCCCTGTTGCACCCATGTGCCGGCACTGTGCTGTGCCTGTGAGTGCGATTGCCAGTTCGTTTCGGGCGCCGGGCGGGCAGTGCGGGGGCGAGCGCGGGCAGGTGGACCGTGAACACGGTCCGCCCCGGCACGCTGTCCACGGTCACGGCACCGCCGTGCGCGGTCGCCACGGCCTGCACGATGGCGAGCCCGAGCCCGGTGGAACCGGAGGCGCGGGAGCGCGACGAGTCGCCGCGCGCGAAGCGTTCGAAGACGTGCGGCAGCAAGTCCGGTGGAATCCCCTGGCCGTTGTCCTCGACGTCCACGCACATCCACGGGCCGCGCCGCTGGAGGCGGGCGGTGATGGTGGTGCCGGGGGCGGTGTGCTTGCGGGCGTTGCCGAGCAGATTGACGAGTACCTGTTGGATCCGGGCGGCGTCCGCGGCGACGAGCGCGGGCTCGTCGGGCAGGTCCAGCCGCCAGTTGTGCTCCATGCCGGCGGCGCGGGAGTCGCTGACGGTGTCGACGACGAGAGGGATGAGGTCGGTCTGCTCGAACTGAAGCGGCCGCCCGGCGTCGAGCCGCGCGAGCAGCAGCAGATCCTCCACCAGCAACGTCATCCGCCCCGCCTCGGACTCGATGCGTCCGAGCGCGTGGCGGGTGTCGGGCCCGATCTGCTCTCTGCCGCGTCTGGTGAGCTCGGCGTAGCCGCGGATGGAGGCGAGGGGGGTTCTGAGCTCATGACTGGCGTCGGCGACGAACTGGCGGACCCGCATCTCGCTCTGCTGGCGGGAGTGCAACGCCGCGTGGACGTGGTCCAGCATCCGGTTGAGCGCGACGCCCACCTTGCCGACCTCGGTGTTCGGGTCGCACTCCGACTCGGGCACCCGCTCGCTGAGGTTCACCTCGCCGGTGTGGAGGGGGAGTTCGGAGACCCGGGTGGCCGTCCCGGCGACCCGGCGGAGGGGGCGGGTGGCCACGCCGACGATGACGGTACCGGCAATACCGGCGGCGACCAGGCCGGCGGCGGTGACGCTGGCTTCTACGGCTATGAGGGTGTTGAGGGTGTTGTTGACTTCCTTGGTGGGCAGGCCCACGTAGTAGTCGCCCCTGTCGCCGGAGGCGTACCGGACGAGGTACTCACCGAGGCCGGGAAGGTCCACGGTGTGCAGCTTCTGGTCCTGGGAGACCTCGTTCAGCGCCTCGATCGCCGCGTCGCTCAGTGGGTCCCCGGACCGGGTGTAGGGATCCTCGTTCCCCACCAGGGCATCAGTGATGACGCCCTTCTGAACCGTGGCCGCGATACTGCTCTGCTGCGGCCCCTTGGTGACCAGATCCGTGAGCGAGCTCGGGGTGCTCCCGGGGCCGCCCGTGCCTTTGGTCGACTGGCCCGGCGGAGCGCCCATACCGGAAGCCCGCATCGCGGCCTCTCCGACCTTGGTGCCCAGCTGCTCATACAGATGCGACCGCAACGCCAACGTCGTCACGGTCCCGATCACCGCACACACCACGGCGATCAGCACAACCGACGCGACGACGAGCCGCGCCCGCAGCGTACGCGGCTTACCCAGTCGCTTCCTCTGCGCACGCGGCCGTCGTCGTCCGCTCATGACGCCGCGGGCTTGATCAGGTAACCGGCCCCACGCCGGGTGTGGATCATCGGCTCGCGACCGGCGTCGATCTTGCGGCGCAGGTAGGAGATGTACAGCTCGACGACGTTGGCCTGGCCGCCGAAGTCGTAGGACCACACGCGGTCCAGGATCTGCGCCTTGCTGAGCACGCGCCGCGGGTTGCGCATCAGGAAGCGCAGCAGCTCGAACTCGGTGGCGGTGAGGTGGATGTTCTCCCCGGCCCGCGAGACCTCGTGGCTGTCCTCGTCCAGGGTGAGGTCGCCGACGACCAGCACGGAGTCCGACCGCCGGTCGGCGGCACCGGAGCGGCGGATCAGCCCCCGCAACCGGGCGACGACCTCTTCCAGGCTGAACGGCTTGGTGACGTAGTCGTCCCCACCGGCGGTGAGCCCGGCGATACGGTCCTCGACGGCGTCCTTCGCGGTGAGGAACAGGACGGGGACGTCCGGCAGCTCGCGCCGCAGTCGCCCGAGGACGGTCAGCCCGTCCATGTCGGGCAGCATCATGTCGAGAACGACGGCGTCGGGCCGGAACTCCCGCGCGGTCTGGACGGCGCCGGTGCCGTCCCCCGCACTCCGGATCTGCCATCCCTCATAGCGCAGGGCCATGGACAGCAGCTCGGTGATCGACAACTCGTCGTCCACCACAAGCACTCGGACGGGGCTCCCGTCCGGCCTCAGCAGTTCGGTGCGCCCCTGGGGCGAGGTCGTGGTCATGGTGGACACACTGTCGGGACGCTCTGAGAACAGGCTTTCGTCTTCCTGTGATTTCCCTGAGAAACGCACAGGGAACACCAAGGCGACACCGGTCACCCGAGGTCAGAGGCGGGCCCGCTGGAATCCGTGACTGTGCTCGACCTTGGCGATGTGCAGCGAGTACCGCTCGTACCAGTGCGCCCGCCCCAGCTCCTTGGCCGCGCGGTGCGCCGCGTGCTGCCGCCACTCCTCGATGCCGGCCAGGTCCCGGAAGTAGGCCACGGTGACCGCGAGCCCGCCCGGCGTGTGCGCCGAGTCCTCGCCGAGGAACCCGGGGATCTCCTGGACGAGTTCGGCCATGCGCTCCGCCGTGGCGGCGTATCCGCCGTCCCGCTCCGCCTCCTCCGTACGGACGGAGGTGAAGACGACCGCGTAGTACGGCGGTTCATGGGCGGCGACAGGGAGAACCGGTGCGACAGGTGCAACGTGTTGATCACTCATGTCGCCCACGGTCGCCCCCGGTGCGGCGCCGCGTCCAGGGACCTTGCCGAAAGGGATCCCGGAGGGATCCGTCTCTTTACCTTCCCCATCTCTTTACCTTCCCCGTCTTCTCACCTTCCGCGTCTTCTCACCTTCCGCGCCCCTCCGCTTTCCGCGTCCCGGCCGTCGCCCGGCCCTCTGCACAACGCTCGCCCGTCCCCTCAGAACAACCCGTCCTGCACCCCCGCCTCCCGCCTGAACTCCCGCACCGGCACCGAGACTTCCGTCCCCTCCGCCGGCACCAGCTCCCACCCCGTCATCAGCCGCGTGTCCAGCACGATCACCCCACTCCCGGTGTCCAGATGCAGATCCGGCCCGGCCGCGGCAAGCAACCGCCCGCCCACCACGCCACCCGCGACCAGCTCGGACACCGCGCCCACGGCGGCCGGCACCCCCTCGAGCCCGAACACGCCCACGTGGTCCACCGGCCGGAACGGCTCGGCCCGCAGCGACTCCGGCCAGTTGCCCAACGCCAGCGCCCGACCGTGCAGTTCCGCGATCTCGGCCGCCCGCTCCGCCGCCGTCCCCGGCAACGCGGACCGCACCGCGCGCTTGTCGGCGTACGGAATCCGGTCCGGCACCCGGAGAGCGGCCCGCAGCAGCTCCTCCGTCCGCCGGGCGGCCATCAGCGGGCCGGCGCCGAGCCAGCTGAAACAGACGGCCCCCTGCTCCAGCAGCCGCGCGGAACCCCGCTCCTCAGCGGTGATCCCGACCTTGGTCATGCCGGGGCCGAACCACGCCAGATATACGTGGTACGGGCGTGGGTCGTCCGCGATCGTGTCGGCGGCCACGGAGTGCGCCCGGTCCAGCCGCGCGCACTCCTCGCACCGCGCCCCCGTGCTCCGTCCCGGCACGGCCGCCCGCACCGGACACGCATGCCCCCGCGCTCCCACGCATGTCCGCACACCCCCGTCCGCGACCCCGAAGGCCACCCTTTTCCCCCAGGTCAGCGCACTGCGCCGCCCGCCGTCCCACGCCAGCACGGGACCGTCCGCCGACCATCGCAGCCCCGAGCACTTCCACGCCTGTGCCATCTCTGACGAGAGTAGGGGCCACCACTGACAACGCCCCGCTCAGCCGCCTGCGTCCGAGGTGACGGCCTCCCCGATCAGGCACCCACGTCCGCCGTGGCGACCTCCGGCTCGGCACCGGCGACCACCGGCACCGCGGCTCGCCCGCCCGCCCCGCCCCGCCAACCGGCACCCCACACCCGGATGCCCGTCCCGCGCCGACAGGTCCCGGGTCCGCATCCCCACTCCTCCGCGGCCGACGCCCCGGCGGCTTGCCCCAGCCCGCCAGATGCAGGCCCCAGGTGACAAGGGCGCCCAGCACCACCAGGGCACCCCCCGCCCGCCAGCCACCGGGACCGACACCATGACCACGCCGAGGCCCAGGACGACACAACCGACCGTGGCCACGGCGCATCCGGTCCACCCCGCGATCGTGTGCCCCTCGTCATACTGGTGCGCACTCACGTTCCAGCCTCCCACCCATCCCAGAATCTCTCACGCTGTAAGAAATTTAGCACCTTAATCCCTCACGACCTAAGGTAATCCCGAGATGCACGCCAAGCCCCGCCCCGCCACCACCCCGGCCGAGGCGCTGTCGTCGATGGACTCCCTCATCGCGACGCACCTGCTCGGCCAGCAGGAAATGGCCCAGCGGCTGGGCCTGAACGTCACCGACCTGCTCTGCTTCGGCTGCGTTCTGAAGGCCGGCGAGGACCTGCTCACCGCGGGCGACCTCGCGGAGCACGCCCACGTCACCACGGGCGCGATGACCGGCATCCTCAACCGTCTGGAGCGCGGCGGCTTCATCACCCGCCGCCCCGACCCCACCGACCGGCGTCGCGTCCGGGTCGCCGCCGTCCCGGCCGCGGTCGCCCGGGTCACAGCCCTGTACGGCCCGTACTACGCCCGCCTCGACACCCTCTTCGCCGACTACTCCGCCGCCGAGATCGCCGTACTGAACGACTGGTTCACGCGGACGACAGGCCTGGCGCTGGAGTACATCGAGGAGCTGCGCGGCAAGGACGCGGAGGACACCGAGGAAGCCAGGCGCTCCAAGTAAGGGGCGGCCGAAGGGAGTCCAGGAGGGTGTGGCCGCGGGAGTCCAAGTAGGGCGCGGCCCAAGGGAGATGGTGGAGCTGGCCCTACCCCCGTTCCGGGAGGGCACTCCATCGTTTCGCGAGGCCCGCCGGGAGATCGTGGAGCACGTCAGCAGTTCCCCGACCGCCCCGGAAGGACACCGCCATGGAGACGCAGCGCACGGAGCGCCCGGACGTGCCGCAGGGGGTGGGCGCGCTCGCCTCCTTCGTCCGGTTCGTGGTGTGCGGCGGAGGCGTGGGGCTGCTGGCCGGCGCGGCGGTCCCGCTGCTGGCGAGGGTGCTGCCCTGGGCGGTGGCGAACGCGGTGATCACGGTCGCGTCCACCCTGCTCTGCACCGAGCTGCACGCCCTGTTCACCTTTGGCACCGGCCGCCGCGCCGGACTGCGCCGTCATCTGCAGTCGGCGGGTTCGGCGACGGTGGCGTACGTGGTGACCTGCGCCGCGATGGTCGTGCTGCACGCGGTGCGGTCCTCCCCGGGCCTCGCCTGGGAGCAAGCCGTCTACCTCGGCGCCTCCGGCCTCGCCGGCATCGGCCGGTTCCTGGTGCTGCGGCTGTGCGTGTTCGCCGGCGGCCGCACGGAGGAGGCGATGCCGGTACGGCCCCTGCCGACCGCCGTCCGCCTCCGCCACGGCGACCTGCGCCTCGCCCACTAGGGCGCGGCTACGAACCGTCCGCCCGCACCGCGTAGACGTACCGCAGACCGTGGTACTCACTGACGTTCCAGATCACGGACTCGTCGTACGCCCACCCGGAGGCCCCGCTGCTGTGGAAGCTCAGGTCCTCGCAGCCGACGGCGAGGTCGGCGACGGTGGTGGCGGTGGACGAGCCGGAGGTGAAGGTGCGCAGGGCGCCCTTGGCGGTCGGGCCGCCGCTCACCGAGAGGTAGTGCTTGCTCTTGCGGGAGACGACGCCCTGGATCTTCTTCTGCGCGATGGTGACGGCCTCGGTGGCGGTGAGCGAACCCGGGTGCCGGTCGGTGTAGTCGAGCGACCAGCGCACCACGTGGGGCGTCTTCTCCGCGGGTTCGCCGGTGCCGTTGAAGGTGTGGTCCTGGTCGTCGTAGGAGACCACGCCGTTCAGGGAGTACTCGCCTATCACCAGGCTGTCGGGGGTGCTGGCGCGGTCGAGGCCGATGGCCGAGTAGCGCAGATACGTTCCCGCGTTGTCGTAGGCGTGGCTCTGCGGGAGGACGTACTGGTAGCCGTACCCGTAGTACTTGCCGTCGGTGTGCAGACCGCAGACGTCCTTCTCGGCGGTGTCGACCGTGAACAGGGTGTTGAGATCGAAGATCCGCAGGCCCTTGTAGGTGTCGACGACGTACAGCAGGTTGCCATACCACATGATGCCGCCGGCGTGCTTCTGCATGGGTTCGAAGGAGTACGCGCCGGTGGCCGTCCGCACCGGCTCGACCAGCAGGACATGGCGATAGGTGGGCGCGGCGGCCGCGTTGTAGTCGACGAAGGTCAGGCGCATGCCCTTGTCGATGGGTTGCTCGTCGCCCGGGGTGTCGCGGTCGGTGTCGGTCTCGAAGTACCAGGAGACGAGGACGACCTTGTCGCCGCCGCTGTCCGGGTAGAGGCCGTTGCCGTAGGCGTCGGCGCTGGTGGTGACGCCCTGGGGTATCCAGTACAGGACGTCCTGGTCGGCGGGGTCCCAGGCGAAGCCGGTCTGGAAGGCCTCGGCGGTGCTGGGTGCGCTGGTCAGGGGTTTGGCGTCGCGGTTGGCGGTGGCGATGACGGTGGTGGCGTCCACCTTGGTCAGCCGGGCCGCCAATCCGGCCGCCAGCGCGGCGAATTCGCCGTGCTCGTTGGAGGAGCGGCTGGTCAGGGAGTACTGGTTCGCGGGGACGGTCGCGGCATGGGCGGGGGCGGCGGCCAGCGCGTTCGCGGCCGCACCGGCGAAGGGGGCGGCGGCCATGCCACGCAGGATCGTTCTTCTCGTCATGGTCATGACGCGAGAAACTAGGCGCATTCGAACATGCGACACAAGCGCAAATGTTCGCCTCAACGGGCCGGAGTGGTACGAGACTTGGATTCGCACCAGCCCGCCGCACCCGGTGGGTGGGGCTGGCCGCACCCCCGGTCCGGTGGGCGACTCCATGGTTCCGCGAGGGGGGTCGCGGCATGGTGGAAGACAGGGGTTCTCAACGGCCTTCGGAGGAACGCATCCCGTCCCAGGGGCTCAGGCCCCGCGCAGGAAGGAAGCTCTCATGAACACACCGGCGAACCACCCGTCCCCGGCCGACGACAGCGAACTCGCCCCCCTGCTCACCGCCTGGGACCTGACCCACCCGGCCGCCGCCGACCCCGAGTGGCGCCACCTCCTGGACGAGCTCGCCCACCCGCGCACCATCGAGGCCTTCCACCGGCTGGCCGGGGCGGCGGCCTGAACTGCCGTACGACGCCTACGAGGTGGCGGCCACCGTCAGCGTGTAGTCGACGCCCGTGGAGAAGTCGGCGGACCGGCCCCGGATCTTCAGCGTGTGCAGACCGCTCTCCAGGCCGGGCAGTTGGACCCACAACCCGCACCCGGTGCCCTCGAACGTCTCGTCCGTGCCGGTGACGGGGTTGCCCGCGACGCTCTCCACGGTGACGGCCTGGCCCCGGTAGACGTCCGCCTCGACCTTCTCGCCGTCCAGGACCGCCGTTCCCTTCACGTCGTCCATGAACAGCACGCAGTCGGCGGGCCCGCGATCCGGTTCACCAGAGGAAAGGCGAGCGGCACCCCGGCCGGGACCGGACAGCTGCGCGCGGCCTGCGTCCCGAAGGTGCCGGCCAGGAACCACACATCCTTCGGCTGGTTCCGCGCACAGTCACCGCCGTCCTCGTCCGCGACCGGATTCGTCGCCTCGGGCTCCGACGCCGCCCACGACCACCAGCGACTCTGCAGCACATCGGGAGCGAGCCGCCCCTGCTGCGAAGAGGACGCGGACGCAGAGGGGGATGCCGTGGGCTCAGAGGGGGATGCCGTGGACGCCCGATCCGACGCCTCCCCGGACCCCGCACCCTCCGCGTCGCCCCCACCACCGCACCCCACCACGCACGGCGGCGAGCCCCACCGCCACGAGCCCCGCTCTGCCGCCGCCCCTGACCCTCATCACGCTCTCCCTCCCCGGAACATCACCATGAAACGCGAAAGGCCCCGGATCTCTCCGGGGCCTTTCGTCTGCGTGCACTCGGCAGGATTCGAACCTGCAACCTTCTGATCCGTAGGCGCGTGCACCACTCGCGTGGGCCCCTCGCCCACCGGGATCTTAGTGGGCCGATTCAACGCTCGACCATGCGATCAGTTCGTAGTCGTACGCGGTTGTACGCCTGTGTTGATGTCAGCTACTGATGTCAGCCAACGCCCCCCACACCTGCGGCTTTGGGGGCGTGCGCAGCCTAAGCAGATGGAGCAAGTCACCATTGGCAGAAGGCGATGCTCGCATCATCACCGGACTTGTAGCGTGGCCACCGGCGTCCAGTCGGGTCAGTCGCTTCGACCTTGCGGACATGGTTGATCAGGTCTGTCGGGCCACCTGCACGGAGCGTCTCGAAGACGTCCGACCAAGTCGCCATTTGGTACTCAGTCACAAGCCGTGACACCCCGTCGGACATGACCGCAGCCGAGTTGGCCTCCTTGAGTGGTGTCGTCCCCGTCGTGGCATGTTCCGCTGCTTCCGGGTCGGCAGAGGCCACCCAGTACCCGTCTGGCGTGTTGCGGATCTGCCGTTGCGCGAGGACCAATCCTTGCAGGGCATCTCTGTGCCCTGGCGTATGCGTCTCGTGCCGCTCAACCTCAGCCCGCATCTCGGGTAGGACGTCGTCAACGCGAAGGTCTGTGATCACTGAGTAGCCGTGAGGACCATCGAAGACGATGGGTGAGTCAGCAAGTACCAGGTGGTCAAGCTCCCCATGTCGCTGACGCAGAATCGCGACCGTGGCTGACGGTGTTCCCGGGTTACTCAGGTCGCACTCGGGGTGCAGTCCAGCGACGCGTTCGAGTGCATCAGCCAAGGCGCCTGCAAGCGGTCGCTCCGGCTCCGCCAGGGCGGCTACCAGTTGGCCGCCAAGCTGAGCGACGTACCACGGGACGCCGTGACGGCACCCAGTGGGCAAGCCTGCCGTACTCAGTCCGTCCAGCACGATCGCAAGGGTGGATGTGCCAGCCACCCAATCTTCGTTCGGATTGGCTCCCCCGGGCCATGTGTCGATAGAGACTCGCATTGATCACGCCTCATGTCGGTACAGCGGGGTGACGCGTCGACTCTCCAGCACGTCGAGCGTCTTGGGGTCGTAACGGCATGAGATGAGCGTCGAGAACCGTCGAGTGCGGACCTCTCTGTACAGCTCAGCCAAGTTGTTCTCCAGGTAGTGGACGACTCCGTTCGCGCCGATGGAGTGGATCCCGGCGATGTACAGAAACGTTCCGCGACCGTCCAGGCGCGGAAGGCGGCCGAGGTACCCGAAGTCACCGGCCGAACCGTCCTCGTCCATCGGTGATCGGTACTTCTCTCCTGCCTTTCGATCCACCAGGTGCCAGGCGTGATCCTTCTCAAACGCCAGGTTGTCATCCCCTTCCAGCACCTGCGCAACTATGGGCGACAGTCGCGGCCCGCAGACCACGACGTGGTTGTCACGGTTCAGGTTGATGATCCCCGTGGGAGGTACAACCTCGTACTTCGCCTCAAGCTTCATGCCCGCGAGCAGGGTGCGCAGGTGCTCGAAGTTGGCAATGTCCTCCCTGGTAACCACCTCGCTGGACTGCTCGGGGGTCTTGCCGGCCTCGTACTTACCGCCGAGCGACACCGTCACCAAGTCCGTGCCGAAGAATGCCCGCTCGGGGGGCGGGCCGGCGGACGCGAGTTGCCCGACACGGCCGCGACTCACACCAAGTCGCTTCGCAATCTCCGCCTGAGTCATGCCTGACGCTTGCGCTTCTTCGATGGCCTCGCGGCGGATGCGGGAGAGCTCCAGCACCCATCCCTGATACGTCGCCATCAGGTCGATTGCCGCTTTGGCGCGGTCGACCGGCTCAGCGATCCCGGAGACCTGCTCCATGTCTGCGTGCACGACTCTCCATCCATTGCCTAGGGGGGCTACCCGACTCTATCGCGAGAGGGGGTTGCGCGCAGCTTTGGGTTTGCCTATGGTCTCTAACAAGCAAGACGGCAACCCCCCCTAAGCAAACGGGGAAAGCCACTCTTGCCCTGCCTGACCTGCACGGATAGCGCCCGGAGGAAAGCCCCGCCAGGGGTGAGTACGAAGGAAGCGTCAGTTGGTTGAGAACTCAACAGTGTGCTGAGGAAGACCGCCCCTCCTCTGGAAGCAAGAGGGCGGCGCGCGTGGGTCCTGTCCCCGCGTGCGGTGCAGCGCCATTTCGACCTTTCCGCAGCTCAAAGGCTGCGGCCGGTTGCCTCCGTCGCTCGTCTCGTACGAGCGGCGCTGAGGGGAGCCGGAACACACCGGACCCGAAACGGAGGGAGAGCCTCGTGCCGAAGTACAGCTTCACCGCCGAAAAGCTCGCCGACACCCTGGCCCTTGGGGAGATCACGAGCGCGAGTGGCACGTTGAACGCGCCCTCGCCTCAGGCCGCAAAGAAGGCGGTCGAACGCAGCTTGCGCAGCAGGGGATACGAGTCGACCGGCGACATCACGATCACCCAGAAGTAGGCGCACGCGCCTGCTCCACTCACACCCCGACAAACGGCGCGCACCCCCGGAGCGGCAACTCCGGGGGTGCTGTTCGGGCCGTTTCCACCTAGCAGGGAGACCACGACCCATGAGCACCATCGTGACTGTTCAGGACGCTGTTACCGCGTTCGCCGACTTCATGGAGCCGACGGACGCGGAGCTGGACGCGATCGAGCGGGAGATGCCCGTCATCCTGGCGGACGTCGACCTGATCGACGCGCAGATCACCACCCTTGACCGCACCCCGACGGAGCTGGACGCCCAGCGCATCCGCCGCGCCCGTCGGCGGCTGCTCTCCGCACGCCGCACGCTCGCCAACCAGGTCGCCACCGGCACCGCCGGGGGTGCCGCGTGAGCACCCGGCCCGAGAACCTGACGGCCGCACACGCTGAGGTGAAGGCGGAGATCACCCGCACCGACAACAAGACGGCGCTGTTGCTGGCGTTCGTCGGCGCGGTCCTCGCCGGCGGCTGGACCATCGCCCGGGACCTTCCGCTGAACGTGCCTGCCTGTGTGGCGGGCGGGGTGGGGATGGCGCTGCTGGTCGCGGCGGCCGGCCTGCTGCTGCGGTCGGTCCGCCCGAACCTGCGAGGGCGGCATGGCTTCCCGCTGTGGGCCACCCTCACCGCCGAGGAGATCACCCAGCATGTCAACGGCGGGGATCTCGCCGCCGACGTCGCGGGCCTGTCTCGGCTCGCGGTCGCCAAGTTCACCTGCCTGCGCCGCGCGGTCGACCTCACCCTGACCGGTGGGGCCCTGCTCGTCCTCGCCCTCCTGCTGACGGTCGGGGGTGCGCGGTGAACCGCACGGAGTTGACGAGGGTTCAGATCGGGGTGCTGACGGCCGCGTTCGTGCCGATGCTCGCCACCGGTGTGGTCGGCGGGATCGGCACGTACAGCAACATCGGCCACGCCTACGGCACCGGCACCGCCCTCGGAGCGCTCGGAGCGGGCGAGGGCGCCACGGCGGTGCTCGCCCTGGTCCTGCTCGGCCTGACCATGCTGGGCCAGTCCTCCCCGCGCATCGTCCGCATGGGGCTGTGGGCCCTGCCCGCCGCCGCATCGGTGATGGGGGCCATGGCCGCACCCGACCCGGCCCGCACTGTCATCTACGCCCTGACCCCCATGGGCATGTCCGTCTCGGCCGAGGGCATGGCGTTCCTCGCCCGGCGGATCGTGGTGCACACCGACGGCCGTGACGCGGAGCACGAGCGGCACACCGCCGACCTCGTACAGGCCCTCGCCTACCACCGCGCCCGCGCGGCCCAGCACCCGACCGATTGGGTCAGGAAGTGGTCGGAACGCAAGTCGTGGCGCCTGGCTCGCAGGATCGGGGTCGGTGACACGGCGCTCGGATCGAGGCTGCTCGATGTGCAGCGCGATCGGGTCACCGAGGGCGCCGATGCCGCCCTCGCGGCCATGTTCGGCACCCCCACCACTCCTGCACTCCCCCAGGGCACGAATGCGGAGGAATCTACCGAGACCATCAGGAAACGGTCTATGGCTGACCTGCCCGAATCGACTCCCGCTCCGGTCGTCACTCTGTCTCGGTTGAGCATGCCCGATCCGGTCGCGGTCGACCTGGGCAAGTCGATTCTCCCGCTCAAGCCGATGCCCGCCATCACCGCGCCCGCCGCCCCGATCGCTGCCCCGGCTCCGCGTTCGGTCGCGGCGGCATCGACTCCGCCGCGCGGCGTGACCGGGCGCGTTCCCGACGCTGCTCGATCGCCCCGACCTAAGCGCACATACGCGAAGTTGCTCGATGAGGCGCGGAAGGCAGCGAAGGATTGGCCGGACAAGAAGGTGACCGCTGAGGGCATCCGCAGGGCGATCCGCACTTCCCCGGCCAATGCCCGCAAGCTTCGTGACGCGCTGCTCGCGGAGCGCGCGGCCAAGCCTGTCGCGGCGCCGTGATGTCCGGCGTGTACGGCAAGTGCTTCGACCCGACCGGCGCCCTGCACGGCATCCCCACCTACCCGTGGAAACTCGCCCCGGACGGCCTGGCCACGCGCCGGCAGTTACGGACCCTGGGCCTGCGTCCGGGAGGTCAGCCGGTAGCGGCGCAGGTCATGCGCATCAACCGCCGCACCGGCAGCCCGCGCGTGGCCTACCTCTACCGCCTCGATCTCGCGCTGCCGGTACGGCCGATGACCTCGCGCAAGTGGGGCGCCCTCGCCCTGGCGATGCACGCCCGCCGCACCTGCCCGGCCTGCCAGATCACCTACAGCTACTGCCTGTCGACCCGGCACGGCATCTGCGGCCTGTGCCTGGCCACCGAGGAACAGCGCACCGCCGGCTGAACCCCAACACCCCACCATCTGCAAGGAGTTGCTGTGAGCAGCATCCCGCGCACCACCTTCGTCTACGACTGGCACGGTTGGGTGGACGTTGCCGAACACGGGAAGGTGTGGGCGATCGGTACGGTCGTCCCGCCCGTCGGCGCCCCCTACTGCCGCGCCAAGGCGATGGGGGACATCCTGGCGTGGCTCGCCGACCAGGGCGCCACCGCCACCCCCGACGCCATCTCCATCATGCTCATCCCCGCCCCGCCCACGTCGACCGCCGACGCGTCCGGGGGGTGCTGAGCATGGGCAGGCCAAACACCCGCCGCCTGGACAAGGAAATCGAGCACACCCGGCGGAAGATCGAAGCGGTCCACAATGACGAGTGGTGGCCACTGACCAGCAGCGAACGCCGCCAGATCACCGGCGCCCTGGTGCGCGGCTCCTACCGCGCCGCACGGGGCAAGAGCACCGGTCGTGCGGAGCACCGCCTGGAGATGCTCAAGCAGTCGGTTCTCACCCGGCTGACCGCTGAGATGACCGCGTTGCAGACCGAGCGGCAGCGCATCGTCAACGAGCACGCGCAGGCCAAGGCCGCGAAGAAGTCCTCGGGCTGGTGGTGACCATGGCCCGCACGCAGACGCCTCCGGGGGAGTGCCCGCAGTGCTGGCAGCACGCCCACGACCACAGCATCCACCGCCGCCTCCGTCCCCGTGAGGACTGCCCGGCGTGCGTGGATCACATGGTCAACGGATGCCCGAACCGGGTGCCGAAGAAGAAGTCGAGCTGGTGGTGACCACGCCCACCGCGCACATCCCGCACATTGTGTGACCTGCACGTTCCTGCCTTGAGCGTCGGGGCGGCCGTCCCTGCCACGGTCCCGACCGCCCCGACCTCTTTCTCTCAACTCCCGCCCCGTGAGGGCAGTCAGGAGCAGTCCCAGCATGACCGAGAACGTCATCAACCTGCACAAGGACACCGACCCGCCCGCCGACGCTGGCAACGTGACCACGCTGACCGTGGTCCCCGACCCTGACCCGGCTCCGCTCGTGCCGTTGTGGGTGCGCTCGGGGCGCGCTATACGGCGCATCGTCACCGACGAGCGGACCACGACCGCTGGCCGCGCCATCGTCCGGCACAGCATCTACACCCTCAACGGCGGCCGCATCGTGGCCCGCCGCACATGGGACGGCCGGACTGGGGCCCGCTATGAGCGCATGCTCCGCGCGGCCGAAGCGCAGGGCAACTACGAGGTGGCGGAGGAGTGGGAGGAGCGTCTCCAGCGCTTCCGCGAGGCCCGCCACCGCCGTCGCATGGACCTGCTGCACTCGCCCGAGCAGGTGGCCAAGGGCGCCGTTGTCGGCGCCGGCATGAGCATTGGCGTGCTGGTCGCCCTCGGCATCGTGATGGCGCTGAACACCAAGGACGTCAAGGACGTCATCACCCCGCTCTCGGCCACCATCGACTTCATCGGCGCACTGATCCACATCGTTCAAGTCGTGTGGCCGTACGCGGTCGTCCTCGGCCCGCTGTTCGCTCTGCTGGGCATGTGGGCCGTCGGCAGCAAGCAGCAGGCCGCACCCCAGTGGGCGCTTCCCGCCAACGTCCGTTCCGGCGAGGGTGAGCCGATCACCCCGTCCATCGTGGTGCAGGCGCTGCGTCACCTGGGCATCCCGGCGCTCAGGAACGCCATCAAGGAGATGGGCGACGCGGGCGCGTCGATGCTGTCGCCGATCGTGATCGCCGGGCGCGGTGTCGAGGTCGACGTGGCCCTCCCGCTGGAGGTGTCCACGATCGAAGTGCAGAACCGGCGCCGCAAGCTCGCGGAGAACCTCAACCGGCACGAGCACGAGGTGTTCATCACCATCCCGCCGGCCGCCCGCACGGTCCGGCTGTGGATCGCGGATTCCGGCGCGCTCGATGAGCCGATCGGTCCGTCCCCGCTGGTCACGGACGACACGATGGTCGCCGACTACGCCAAGGGCCGTGCCCCGTGGGGGCAGGACCTGCGCGGCGATGCCGCCCTGCTGAGTCTGTTCCAGCGGATGCTGCTGGTCACCGGCATGTCCAACCAGGGCAAGACCGCCGCCCTGCGTGCGCTCGCGCTGTGGCTGGTGCTGGATCGCCGGGTTGAGTTCCGCATCGCCGACCTCAAGGGCGCCGGTGACTGGGCCATGTTCGACGGCCTGGCCACGGTGCTGATCCAGGGGCCGACCGATGAGCACGTGATCGAGGCCACCGAGATGCTGGAGAGCGGCGTTGAGGAGATGAACCGCCGTCTCCAAGCTGCTCCCGGAACCGAGTTCACGCCGCTGATCCTGCTGGTGGACGAGGCGCAAGTGGCGTTCATGTGCCCGATCAAGGACGCAGACAACCAGCCCTACGGCGGCTCGAAAGCCAACTCCCGGTACTTCATGGCCTGCCGCCGCATCCACAACCAGGGCCGTGCCGTGAACGTGCTGCTGTGGCAGGGCACCCAGGACCCCACCGACCAGAACCTGCCCAAGATGGTCCGCGAGGGCGCCCACACCCGCGCCTCCCTCGCGCTGGGGACCGAATCACAGTCCCGCATGGCGCTGGGCGACAAGGCCGTCAACGGCGGCGCCGCCCCGCACCTGCTGCGTCCGGGCCTGGACAAGGGAACCCTCGTCGTCGCCTCCGACGGCATCGACATCCCCAAAGGCCAGGCATCGATCACGGTACGCACGCACTACATCGACAACGACGCCGCCTACGCGATCGCCGACCGGGCCAGGGCCCTGCGCGACGGGGTCACCACCCTGCACGTCATCGAGCGCGGCGAGGACCGTGACGCGCTCGCGGACATCGCCGCCGCCATCGGTGACGCCCCGCGGCTGCCCACCACCGACGTCCTCAAGCGGCTCGCGATGCTCTGCGAGGACGTCTACGGCGGCTGGACCAACGGCGACCTCAAGAGCGCGCTGGAAGCCGAGGGCGAGGAGCCGAAGAAGTCCCACGGCCGCATGGTCGTCCACCGCGATCACGTCCTGCGCGCCCTCGCCCACCGCAACGCAGACGGTTCCGCTTCCGCCTCCGAGTAACGGGGAGGCGCACCCGGCCGGCCCGGGGAGGCGGGGAGAACTCCCCAACCGCCTCGACCCGCATCCCCCGCCTTGATCAGCGAAAACATTGTTTCGGGGAGGCGGGAGGCACCCCAGGTCAGCCCCCGAAACCCCCTCCACAGCGCCCCTCGAAGGGGGTGCCCATGCCTCCCCAACCCGTGTTCGGAAGGGATTCCGCATGTACCCCGAACCTGCCCGCCCCACGGCCTTAGAGCGGGCCGTGGAAGTCCATCAGCCGACACCGATACAGCCCGTCGTCGTCCAACAGCCGGCGCCGATGGTGCCCGTCCAGCCGGGCCACGTCCCGACCGTGGCGAGCGTCGTTCTGCCGGACGGCCGCGTCGTCACCGGCTACACCATGACCCACGTCCAGCCCGAACCGGTCGCGGCCAAGCCGGCCGTCTCCCGCGCGGCCGTCAACGTCGCCCTCGGAGGCGTCGGCTTCCTCGCCGTGTGCGGCGGACTGCTGCTCCTCACCACGTTCATCACCGCGCTCACGGCGCTGATCACCCAGCTCATCACCCTCGCCGCCGTCATCTTCGGCGGATGGATCGCCGTGCAGGTCCTCGGCTCGCGCAGCCACGGCGACGGGACCACAGTCAACATCCGCAAAGCGATCTTCAAGCGCAACCACTTCAACGGCTGAGAGAAGACAAGGAAGTCATGACCGACACCGAGACCTTCGAGACCATCCGATACACCGCTGACGTGGTGTGCATTCGGGGTGGCGCCGTCCTGCTGATCGAGCGGGGATGGCCGCCGCACAAGGGACGGCTCGCCCTGCCGGGCGGCCACGTCGACCCCGGAGAGACCTCCCGCGCCGCCGCTGCGCGAGAACTGCTGGAAGAGACCGGCGTCCACGTCGACGCCGACGACCTGGACCTGATCGGCATCTACGACGCCCCCGACCGCGACCCGCGCGGCCGGTACGTCACGGCCGCCTACCTGGTTACCGTCCCCGACGACACCACGGCACACGCCGGCGACGACGCCGCCGCCATTCGCTGGACGGCGCTCGACAACACCGGCTCTCTCGCGTTCGACCACAGCGAGATCGTGGCCTCTGCGCGGCGCCGGCACAACGCCCCCTTCTAGCTACGCCAAGGGCGACCCCTCACGTCTCGCCAAAGTCGCGGGGCCGCCCTTGTCAGCCAGTCACCCTTCAAGGAACTGGAGACATCCAGCATGACCCAAGACCCCCGTTTAGCGCTGCTCCGCGCCGCGCTGGATGCCGCAGAACGCGGCTGGCGCGTCTTCCCCCTGCGCCCCGGCACCAAGCGCCCCGCCCTGCACGGCGAGAAGTCCTGCACCCGCACCGGCGAGTGCGCGGGCGGCCACCTGAAGTGGGAACAGCGCGCCACCACTGACCCTGACCGCATCCAAGCAGCTTGGACACAGGTGCCGTTCAACGTCGGCATCGCCACCGGCCCCTCCGGGCTGCTCGTGATCGACCTGGACACCCCAGAGCACAAGGGCAGTTCGGACGCGCCTTGCGGCGCGGCAACCTTCGGGGCGCTCTGCGAGCGCGCCGGGCACCCGGTACCTGACACCCACCGGACCCGGACCCCGAGCGGTGGGGGGCACCTGTACTTCGACGCCCCCGCCGGGATGAGGTTGCCCAGCACCGTTGAGGCCCTCGCCCCCTCGGTGGACACCCGGGCATGGGGCGGGTACGTCGTCGCCGCCGGGTCCCACACCCCCACCGGAACCTACGAAGCGCTGTGCGGCCCTGAGACGGCCTCTCTGCCCTCGTGGCTGCAAAGCATCCTGGAACCGGCCCCCAGGGCGCCTCAGGCCCCCTCAATGGCCATCATGGGGCAATCCCGCCGATATGCGGATGTAGCGCTGACCGATGAGGTGCGGAACGTCGCCTCGGCCCAACTCGGGGAGCGGGAAGCGAAGTTGTTCCGCGCCGCCCGCGCCCTGGGTCGCTTCGTCGCGTGGGGCGACCTCCCCCGGCACGTGGTTGAGCAGGCTCTTCAGGAGGGAGGAGAGGCGGCCGGACTCACCGTCGCCGAGTGCCGCTCCACCATCCGCAGCGCCCTGAACTGGTCCATCGCCCACAACTCGGTCAGGCGGGATGCGGCATGAGCGCCCCTCCCCGCCCCTCCCTGAAGAGCCTCACCGGCGCCCCGACCGGCCCGAGCGTCGCCGAACCGGCCGCAGCCGCACCGGCCGTGGGCGAGCCGAAAGGCGCCGCCCGCAAGGGCGTCCGAACTGCTCTTGGTTCTGAGCCGTCGCCCGGCGACGGTGACGACCCGACCCCGGAGAGGCCCGGTATCCACATCTACACCCCGCCCGTCTACCGCGACCACTACGACGGCGCCCGCTGGTCCAAGCGCTACGGCGACACCCCCACCGCTGCCTACGCCTGTGCCTGCGGCCGGACCGGCACCGCCGCCGGGCCTCGCAGTGTGGCCGCGCTCGTCGCTGAATACGACGCCCACCGCGCGCTGTGCCGGCGCGGTAGTTCCCAGGAAGGAAGGGCCGCCGCATGACCCCCACGTCCATTGACGGGGCCGCGCTGCTCGATGAGGTGGAAGCCTTCCACCGTCGCTTCAACGTCTTCCCCCACGAAGCCGCCTACGTCGCCGTGGCGCTGTGGGACGCCCACGCTCATCTCCTGGACTGCTTCGACTCCACCCCCCGGCTGGCGTTCCTCTCGCCGGAGCCGGGGTCGGGCAAGTCGCGAGCGCTGGAGATCGTGGAAACCCTCGTGCCGCAGCCCATGACGGCCGTGAACGCGTCCGCCGCCGCGCTGTTCAGGTCGGTGTCCAGCCCCAACGGACGCCCGACGATCCTGTTTGACGAGATCGACACGATCTTCGGCCCCAAGGCGGGAGACAACGAGGAGTTGCGCGGTTTCCTCAACGCCGGACACCGTCGCACCGGGGTGACTTACCGGTGCATCGGTGACGGCGGCAACCAGACCGTGCAGGCCTTCCCCTCGTACTGCGCCGTGGCCGTTGCTGGTCTCGGCTCGCTTCCGGACACGATCATGACCAGGTCGGTCGTGATCCGGATGCGTCGCCGGGCCCGCAACGAACGCGTGGAAGCCTTCCGTGCCCGCGTCCACGAAGCAGAAGGGCACAAGCTCCGTGACCGGCTCGCCCAATGGGCCGAACACGCACGGGGGTTCGTCATGGGCGCGTGGCCGGAGATGCCAGAGGGGGTCAGCGACCGGCCGGCGGATGTGTGGGAACCGCTGTTGGCCATCGCCGACGCGGTCGGCGGGGCATGGCCCGAGCGGGCGCGTGAAGCGTGCGTGGCCCTGGTGACCGCTTCCCGCGCCAACGACAAGGGCAGTCTCGGGGTTCGGCTGCTGACCGACCTGCGTGATCACGTCATGGTCGGCATCGACCGCCTGCCCACCGTCGCCATCCTCGACCGGCTCAACGCCCTCGACGACGCCCCATGGGCCGACCTGCACGGAAAGCCGCTGGACAACCGGCGTCTGTCGAAGATGCTCGGGGAGTACATGACGGCGGACAACGAGCCGATCGCCTCCCGCAACATCAAGACCGCCGGGAGCTGCCTCAAGGGCTACTACGCCACCGATCTGCACGACGCGTGGGCCCGCTACTGCCCCCCGCCCCCGGAAAGTCCGCTACCTCCGCTACCGGGCACCGAAAACGTGGCCTGAGCTGCACGAATGCGGTAGCGGCAACCACCCGAAGTTGCCGCTACCGCCCCGCTACCCATCCGCTACCGCTACCCCTTCCCGCTACCCGCAGCAGGCCCCTGACCTGCGCGGTAGCGGCGGTAGCGGAAGTAGCGCCCCTCAGAAGGGGGCCGACGTGGGCCCCGTCCTCTCCCGGAGGTCTCGACGTGCTGACCGTCGTCGCGAGTGAACCCCAAGCCCTGACCGTCCCGGAGGTCATGACCGCGCTGAAACTGAGCCGCAGCAAGGTCTACGACCTCATCCGCTCCAAGCAGCTCCCGAGCTACACGTCTGGCCGCGCCCGCCGCATCCCGGTCGACGCCGTACGCCACTACATGCAGGACCGACTGGAGGAAGCAGCCTGATGGCCAAGCGACGCGCCAACGGCGAGGGAACCATCACCAAGCGCGCGGACGGTCGCTACCAGGCCGCCGCCTACGTCTACCGGCCCGACGGAACACGCACCCGGAAGTTCGTCTACGGCAAATCCCGTGAGGAAGTAGCCGACAAGCTCACGGAAATGCAAGAGAAGACTCGGCAGGGCATCCCTGCTGCGTCGTCCACCATGGCGTTCAGCGACTACCTCACATACTGGCTCGCCGCCATTGCGCCGGACCGGCTCAAGCCCTCCACACTCAGCAGCTACGAGGGGCTCACGCGCCTCTACATCCGGCCGGCACTCGGCAAGAAGAAGCTGAACCGGCTCACCCCGGCGGATGTGCGCCGCTTCCTCACGGAGTTCAAGACCTCGTGCCTGTGCTGCCTCCGAGGCGCCGACAAGGAGCGTCCCGAGGACAAGCGTTCGTGCTGCGCCGTGGGTAAGTGCTGCAAGCGTCTCCCGTCGGCGCGCACCGTCCAGTACATCCACGCCGTTCTACGGTCCGCTCTCCAGCAGGCGATGCGCGAGGAACTGATCGCCCGCAACGTCGCCCGGATCGTGGAAACCCCCACCGTCACCCCCAAGGAGGTGCGCCCCCTGGACGCCACGGAAGCCCGTTTGCTGCTCAAGACCGCCAGATCTCACCGCCTGTACGCCCTGTGGCTGCTGCTCGTGTCGACCGGTCTGCGCCGGGGCGAGGCTCTCGCGCTCACGTGGTCAGACGTGGACCTCACGAACGGTCAGCTCCGCGTCCGCCGGAACGTCCAGCGCATCCGGCGAGAGCTGATCTTCGGCACTCCGAAGACGACCCGGTCCGTCCGCACAGTGCCGCTTCCGAGGCACTGCGTACGAGCGCTCGCAGAGCACCGCAGTCAGCAGGATCGGGAGCGCAAGGTAGCGGGCAAGAAGTGGCAGGGCACCCCTGGACAGCCGGACGGGCTGATCTTCACGACGGTGACCGGTCGTGTCACCGACCCCCGCAGCCTCAACCGCATGCTGACCATCCTCTGCAAGAACGCGCACGTGCCGCGCGTACGCGTGCACGACCTCCGGCACACCTGCGCCTCGCTCCTGCTGGCTCAGGGGGTCGACGCTCGCACGATCATGGAGACGCTCGGGCACAGCACGATCACGATGACGCTGGACACCTACGCGCACGTGATGGACACGACGCTCCGCGCCGCCGCTGAGCGGATGGACGACGCGCTCAACCTCGACGAGCCGGAGGGGAAATCGGAGGGCGGCGAGGAACCGGCCAACGACGAATAGGCGCCGTTTCCGACCGCGTTGATGTCAGCCGCTGATGTCAAAGGCCCCATGGGATGATCCCAAGGGGCCTTTGACCTGTGTGCACTCGGCAGGATTCGAACCTGCAACCTTCTGATCCGTAGTCAGATGCTCTATCCGTTAAGCTACGAGTGCTTGTTTTGTTTTCCCGCCGTTCCTTGCCCTTCCGGGCTGCTCGCGGCGACAGGAAGAACATTACATGACTGCCGCCGCCATGTGAAATCCGTTAGCCGTACCCCTTGTGACCTGCGAAAACGCGTTGAGGGCGGCATGAGCGGCCGATGCCGGACAACGACGAAGCCCCGGTCCGAGGACCGGGGCTTCGTGATCAAGCGCGGAGGCGGAGGGATTTGAACCCTCGATGGGCTTTAAGGCCCAAACCGCATTAGCAGTGCGGCGCCATAGACCGGACTAGGCGACGCCTCCAGCACAACCGCCCGCGCGAGCGCGAGTGGTGCGTGCAGATGATGACACAGTCGAGCGCGGTGTCACCAATCGCCTCCCACGGTACTAGGCAGGCGGGCCGCAGGGCAAAGCTGTTCTCGCCGTCACCGCGCCGTGCCGCAACCGGCCGGGGCGGGCGGCGTTAGTCAGGTCATGTCCCTGCTCCGGAAGTCCCGCGCCCCGTTCGCCCGGCTGCTCGTCGCCGGCGCCTCCTCCCTCGTCGCCGCCGGCTCCCTGGCCGCCTCGCCCGCCGCCGCCCTGGACCACATGCCGCCACCCGCCCGCGACGACCTCGGCACCGGCGACCACCTCACTGTCACCGTCCGGAACGCGGGCGGCGGAAAGGACGGCACCTTCGAGCTGTACTGCCACCCCGGAGGCGGCACCCACCCCGACGCCGGCCGCGCCTGCGCCGCGCTCGACCGCGGCACCCAGTGGGGCAGGGACACCTTCGCCCCCGTACCCGACGACAGCCTCTGCACCATGCAGTACGGCGGTCCCGCCACCGCGCATGTCACCGGGACCTGGGCCGGGCGGCCCGTCGAGGCGACGTACGACCGCAGCAACGGGTGCGAGATCGGGCGGTGGGACCGGATGGTGCCGCTGCTGCCCGACCTGCGGGCGTGAGTCCGGGGCGAGAGGCCGTGGCGAGAAAGCGTGTACACCCGTCGTGTTCGCACAGGCATTTCATGGCGGATTCGGCGGGGACGTGAAAACGGCGCGAAGGTCCCCCGGAGACGAAGCAAGAGGTCGCGGGAGTCGGTCACACGTTCTGCGTCACTTCGTCGTGCGACCTCCCTCTCATCCGGGGCCGCGCGCGCAACCGCAGCCCTTAGACTCCCTCGCGTGACACGCTGCGGACCGGTTGGCAAGATGGCCCGAGCGGTCGGCAAGGTGCGGTAACAGGGAGGAAGCGTCTCGTGAGCAGCAGGCCATCCCGAGGCGCTGCTCGCCTCGCAGCCATACTCGACGCGCTGCCCGATGCGTTGGTGCTGGTCAACGCCAATGGGACCGTCGTCAACGCCAACACGATCGCGCTGGAGGCCTTCGAGGCCCCGGGCACCGCGCTCGTGGGGCGCGGGCTGCTCGATCTGCTGCCCGAGTTCGACTCCAAGCTGATCCCGGGCTCCATGCGACGCCCGGACCACATGGATCCACGTGGGCGGACCAAGCCGACCCGGATGATCGCGCGCCGGACCGACGGGAGCCAGTTCCCGGTCGAGGTGACCAGCGCGAACCTCGAGAACGGCCAGCAGGCCTACGACAGCTACGGCTACGGCGGCGACGAACTGCTGATGCTCGTCGTACGCGACCTCACCGGCACCGTCGACACCGAGGCCGAGCTGGCGCGGTCGCAACGGCAGACCGAGATGATCCTGCGGGCCGCGGCCGAGGGTGTCGTAGGGACCGACACCGACGGGCGGATCGTCCTCGTCAACCCGGCCGCCGCCCAGATACTGGGCTACCGGGCCAGCGACCTCGGCGGACGCGAGCTGCACGAGCTGATGCTGCACTCGCGCGCCGACGGCACGCCCTTCCCGTACGAGGAGTCCCCGCTCGCCGACACCCTGCGCTCCGGGCGCAAGCACCGGGTGCGCGGGCAGGTGGTGTGGTCGAAGAAGGGCGAGAAGGTCTCCGTCGACCTGACGACCGCGCCGGTACGCGACGGCGACCAGCTCGTCGGCGCCGTCATGACCTTCACCGACCGGCGGCCGTACGACGCGCTCGCCGAGGAGAAGGCCGCCGTCGAGAAGCAGCACGCGGACGAGCTCGAACGGCTTTCGGAGGAGCACGCCTCCGAACTCACCGCACTGCGCCAGAAGCACGTCACCGAGGTCGAGGAACTCCAGGAACGGCACGCGGAGGAACTCGCCGCCGGCGAGGAGCGGTATGCCGCGCTGGGCGAGCGGGAGAAGGACCGCTACGAGGCGCTCGCTGGGCGGCACGAGCAGCTGCTGACGCTGCTCGGGTCCTCGCTGCGCGGGCCGCTCGACGAACTCCGCCGCGAACTGGCCACCCTCGCCGCCGACGACGCCGGGCAGCTGTGGCCCGAGGCGAACCAGGTCCTGCACCACCTGTCCGCCGGGTACTCCCGGATCACCCAGCTCATCGACAACGTCCTCGCCTACCAGCGGCTCGACGCGGGCACCGACGGCATCACCCGGACCAAGGTGATGCTCGACGCCGTCGTCGCGGCGGGCGTCGAAGGGGCCGTCGAGCTCATCGGGCCCGGCCGTGTGCAGTTCGCCGTGCACGCGCCGCCCATCGAGGCCGAGGTCGACCACGCGCTGCTGGCCCGCGCCCTCGCCCACCTCGTCGCCGACGTCGCCGGCGTCGACGCGACCGGCAACGCGCCCGTGTCGGCGGGCGGTTACATGGACAACACGGTCGTCGTGGCCGCCGCGCAGCGGGGTGAGGTCGTACGCATCGAGGTGCGCGGGCCGTACGCCGGGGGAGACCCGGTGCACGAGCCGATCGTGCGCGGGATCGTGCGGGCGCACGGCGGTGTGCTCCAGACCCATGAAGTTCCGGGGATGAGCGGGAGCGCGTACGTCCTCGAAGTGCCGATCGGGGGTGGCGCGGGGGCGGTTCCGGCCGCACCCGCCGCTGTTCCGGCCGCGATCGAGGCGGCCCCGGAGGCCACCGAGGGGGGCGGGCGACGCCGGGCTCGGCGGGCGACGACGGACGCGTTCCTGGAGAGCGAGGACCTGACCGAGTCGGACGGCTCCGCCGAGGGCTCGGGTTCGGGTGAGGGCGGTACCGCTCCGACCGGGCGGCGCAGGAGGCGTGCGGCGGAGGAGGCGGCGGCGCCGGTTCCGGCGGCGGGTCAGGGGGCGCCGGTCACGGCGGCTCAGCCGGCCCAGACGGCTCAGGCTGCCGAGGAGGCCGCGCCCGCGTCCGGGGGTACCGGGCGGCGGCGGGGGCGGCCTGCCGAGGTCGCTGGTGGTGAGGTGGCCGCGGGTGCGGGTGTCGGCGGGGCCGCAGGTGTCTCCGAGGGTGCCGTCATGACCGCCGCCGAGCATGCCGCGGGGACCGCGGCCGTGGGCAGTGGGCTGGGCGGGACCGTACCGCCGCAGGGAGTGCCGTCACAGGGGGTGCCGCCACAGGGCGTGGCCCCGCAAGGGGTGCCCGCGGCTGCGCAGCACGCGTTGCCGCCGGCGTTGCCCGCGGTGGCGTCCGGGGACTCGGCCGGTGGGGAGGCTCAGCCGACCGGGCGTCGGCGTCGTGCCCTGGCCGCGGCGAACGAACGTGCGGCCGCGCAGGAGGCGGGGCCGCGGGCGGTGTTCGCCCTGCCACCGGCGGAGGCGGACCGGGAGCCCGAGGTGGCCTCCGGTGGCGGGGTGCCGGGACAGGTGGCCGGTACGCCTGGGCAGGTGGCCGAGGTGCCTGGGCAGGTGGCTGGCGTGCCTGGGCAGGCGGTCGGCGGGCCTGGGCAGGTGGCCGAGGTGCCTTCGCCTGTTGCCGGTGCCGGGCAGCCTCAGGTTCCTGGGGTGCCTCAGGCTGCAGTGCCGGGGGCGCCTCAAGTCCCCGGGCAGCCTCAAGTTCCCGGGCAGCCGCAGGTTTCCGGGCAGCCGCAGGGGCCGGGGGCCGTGCAGGTTCCGGTTCAGGGGGCGGCGGCCGCGCCGGTTCCGGTTCCCGCTCAGATGCCGGTTCAGGCGCAGGCTCAGGCTTCGGCCGCGGTGCCTCCGCAGGTGCCCGGCGCTCAGGTCGCCGTCCACGTTCCCGTTCCCGGGCAGGCCGTGCCCGTCGGCGGGCTGGTCGACGACGGGCGGCACGACGCGGTTCTCCACGATCAGTCCGAGGATCACACTCCGCCGCAGCCGCACCCCGCGAGCGCGCCGACCGGCCGGCGTCGCGGGCCGTGGGTCAGCCGCGGAGGCCGCCGGGCGACGCCCGCGCCGGGGTTCCGCGCAGCAGGCGCCGGGCAGGGCGTTCCGACAACGGGCGTTCCGGCGAACGCCGCTCGGGCAGCCGGTGCCCGCTCGTCGGTGCCGGCGCAGGCGTCGCTCCTGGCGCGGCCGCCCCGTGCCGCCGCACGTCACCGGTCAGGCCGCGTTGCCCGCGCAGGCGTCGGCCCGCAGCACCGGCCGCGCTCGGCGCAGCCGCTCGGCGGAGGCCGCCGCGCCGCAGGCCCGGGCCTGCAGCGAGGCGCCGGGGTTGCGGGATTGCCGGGGTGCCGGTCGCCGCCGGCGAACCGCGAGGGCGCGTCCCGCCGCAGGCCCGCAGGCCGGCGCGCGTCGGCATCCGCGCCCGACGCCGCTGCCGCCCGAGGCCGCGCCGTGCGGCGCGGGCGCGGGCGCAGCCGCTGCCGCCGAGGCCGCGGCGGCGCGGTTCCCGCGCTGTCGACCGAACTCCACGCAGGGCGGGCGATCAGTGTGCGGACGCTGGGCCAGGGGGTGCCGTTCACGCGGCAGGCCGCCCAGGTGCAGCAGCCGCAGACCGCCACCGCCCGCGCCGCATCAGCCGGGGGTTCCGGACGGCCGCCGCAAGCTCGGCACGCCGCCCGACCCGGCCGCCGGCCGGCCACACCCCACTCCCGAGGCCACCGCCCCCGCGGCGGCACAGCCGTCGCTCGCCGGCAGTCGCGGCTCGCGCAGATGACCGAGGGCACCGGACGGTCGTACGCCATAGGGGCGCCGGACGAGAACGCCGCCGAGGGCCCTGAGCCGCTCGACGGTCCGGGCGGGGCGGTCGAGGTGGCCGATCCGCCGCGGCCGCAGCCGATGGACGACGAGCTGCCGCCGGAGCCTCTGGACAACCCGCGCCGGCTGCTGGTGTGGCCCGCGCCGGATGTGACGACCCAGCAGGCGCTGAGCGACCGCGGCTATCGGCCCGTCATCGTGCACTCGCGCGAGGAGGTCGACGCGCAGATCGCCGCCTTCCCGGCCGCGCTGTTCGTGGACCCGCTGACCGGGCCGATCACGCGGACCGCGCTGCAGTCGCTGCGGGAGGCCGCCGTCACCGCGCAGGTGCCGGTGATGGTGACCGCGGGACTCGGACAGGCGACACGCGAGGCGGCGTACGGCGCCGACCCCGCCGTTCTGCTGAAGGCGCTCGCGCCGCGGGACAGCGAGCAGCATCCGCCGCGGGTGCTGCTGATCGAGGAGCACGCGGAGATCGCGCTGGCGCTGACGGCGACGCTGGAGCGGCGCGGGATGCAGGTGGCGCGGGCCGCGAGCGACGCCGACGCGGTGGCGCTGGCGGGGCAGTTCCGGCCGAACCTGGTGGTGATGGACCTGCTGCAGGTGCATCGGCGGCAGGCCGGGATCGTGGACTGGCTGCGCGCGAACGGGCAGCTCAACCGCACCCCGCTCGTCGTCTACACCGCCGCCGTCGACCAGGCCGACCTGCCGCGGCTGGCGTCCGGGGAGACGGTGCTGTTCCTGGCGGAGCGGTCGACCAGCGCCGAGGTGCAGGCGCGGATCGTGGACCTGCTGGCACGGATCGGCACCAACTGACCCTGGTGGGGGCCGGTTGGTGCCGACAGGCGTCTTCTAGAGCTTGGTGACGTCCAGGGTGCCCTCCGCGTACTGCTTGCGGATCACCTTCTTGTCGAACTTGCCCACGCTGGTCTTCGGCACCGACTCGATGACCGTCCAGCGCTCCGGGAGCTGCCACTTGGCGATGTGGCCCTCGTCGGCGAGGAAGGCGCGCAGGGTCTCGAAGGTCGCGGTGGAGCCCTCCTTGAGGACGACCGTGGCGAGGGGGCGCTCGCCCCACTTCTCGTCGGGTACGGCGACCACGGCGGCCTCGGCGACGTCCGGGTGGGACATCAGCGCGTTCTCCAGCTCCACCGAGGAGATCCACTCGCCGCCGGACTTGATGACGTCCTTGGCGCGGTCGGTGAGGGTGAGGAAGCCGTCGGGGGAGATGGTTCCGACGTCGCCGGTCTTCAGCCAGCCGTCCTCGCTGAACTTGTCGGCGGGGCGCAGGGGTTCGGCGTCCGGGCCGTTGTAGTACGCGCCCGCGATCCAGGTGCCGCGGACCTCCAGCTCGCCGGCCGACTCGCCGTCCCAGGGCAGGCGCTCGCCGCCGGGGCCGGTGAGGCGGGCCTCGACGCCGGCCGGGAAACGGCCCTGGGTGAGCCGGTACGCGAACTCCGCGTCCGTGCCGACCACATGGGCCGGCGGGCGGGCGATGGTGCCGAGCGGGGAGGTCTCCGTCATGCCCCAGGCGTGACAGACCCGCATGCCCAGCTCGTCGAAGGCCGCCATGAGGGACGGCGGGCAGGCCGAGCCGCCGATGGTGACCTGGCCGAGGGAGGAGACGTCCCGCGGGTTGGCGGTCAGCTCACCGAGCAGGCCCTGCCAGATGGTGGGCACGGCCGCCGCGTGCGTCGGCTTCTCGCGCTCGATCATCTCGGCGAGCGGCGCGGGCTGCAGGAAGCGGTCCGGCATCAGCATGTTCACGCCGGTCATGAAGGTGGCGTGCGGCAGGCCCCAGGCGTTGACGTGGAACTGGGGGACCACGACGAGGGAGGTGTCCTGGTCCGTCAGGCCCATCGACTGGGCCATGTTGACCTGCATGGAGTGCAGGTAGATCGAACGGTGGCTGTACACCACGCCCTTGGGGTCGCCCGTGGTGCCGGAGGTGTAGCACATGGCGGCGGCCTGGCGCTCGTCCAGCTCCGGCCAGTCGTAGCTGGTCGGCTTGCCCGCGAGCAGTTCCTCGTACTCGTGCACGCTCGCGTGGGAGCCCTCGAGGAGCGAACGGTCACCGGGGCCGGTCACCACCACGTGCTCCACCGTCTTCAGGTGCGGGAGCAGCGGGGCGAGCAGCGGCAGCAGCGAACCGTTGGCGATCACCACCCGGTCCGCCGCGTGGTTGACGATCCACGCCAGCTGCTCGGCCGGGAGCCGCAGGTTCAGCGTGTGCAGGATCGCGCCCATGGAGGGGATGGCGAAGTAGGCCTCGACATGCTCGGCGTTGTTCCACGCGAGGGTCGCGACCCGGTCGTCGTCGGCCACTCCCAGGTCGTCACGGAGCGCGTGCGCCAGCTGGGCCGCGCGGGCGCCGATCTCGGCGAAGGAGCGGCGGTGCGGCTCGCCCTCACCGGTCCAGGTGGTCACCTGCGATGTGCCGTGGATCGTGGACCCGTGGGTCAGGATCCTCGAGATCAGCAGCGGTACGTCCTGCATGGTGCTCAGCACGGCGTCCTCCCGGGGCGACATTGCCTACGCGGTAGTAAGGGTTGGGCTGATTCTGCTCACATACCGCGCGGTATGTCACTAGTGGACGGTGATCGATCACGTCACGTTGCGTTCACAGCGGCGCCGCGCTACCGGGGAGGGGAGGACGATCACTCGGGCTGCGCTATCGGACCAGGCTCAGCTCCGGGTCCTCGCGCAGCTTGCCCAGGGCCCTCGACACCGCCGACTTCACGGTCCCCACCGACACCCCGAGCACCTCCGCCGTCTGGACCTCGCTCAGATCCTCGTAGTACCTCAGGACGACCATCGCCCGCTGCCGCGCCGGCAGCTTCATGATCGCCCGCCACATCGCGTCGTGCAGCGCCTGCTGCTCCGCGGGGTCCTCGCCGCCGGGCAGCGGCTCGGGCTCCGGGATCTCGTCGGTCGCGAACTCGTCCACCTTGCGCTTGCGCCACTGAGACGTGCGCGTGTTCAGCAGCGCGCGGCGCACATAGCCGTCCAGCGCACGGTGGTCCTCGATCCGCTCCCAGGCGACATAGGTCTTGGTGAGCGCGGTCTGCAGCAGGTCCTCGGCATCGCTCGGGTTCGCGGTCAGCGACCGGGCGGTGCGCAGCAGCACCGGCTGGCGTGCCTTCACGTACGACGAGAACGAGGGGTACGTCGCATACGGGCGGGTCTGCCTCGCCGGTACTGCGGCGTCCGAAGCGCTGGTGCAGACGGGTGTGGTCATGGCTCAACGCTAGGAGTGAGGGGCCCTCCCGCTCATCGGCCGCAGGTCCCGAAGACGACTCCGCCTCAGGTTGTAGGGGTGGGGGTGGCTCCACCTCCTGAGGGTGGACGAGGAGCTGGGGACTACTGCGGGATGACCCCTGGGGGCTCGTCCCACGGAGGCACCGGACCGGCGTCATCCGTCGGCCGTGAGCACCAGCCCCGACGTCGGTACTCCCGTCCCCGCCGTCACCAGGACCCGGCCGGCCGAGGGTATGGGATTCACGGCCGTCCCCCTGATCTGGCGCACGGCCTCCGCCATTCCGTTCATCCCGTGCAGATACGCCTCCCCCAGCTGTCCTCCGTGCGTGTTCAGCGGCATCCTCCCTTCCGCCACGAACTCCGCCGCCTCCCCCTTCCCGCAGAACCCGAACTCCTCCAGCTGCATCAGCACGAACGGCGTGAAGTGGTCGTACAGGATCCCCACGTCGATGTCGGCCGGCGTGAGCCCCGAGGTCCGCCACAGCTGGCGGGCCACCACGCCCATCTCCGGCAGACCGGTCAGGTCGTCGCGGTAGAAGCTGGTCATCTGCTCCTGGGCCCGGCCCGCTCCCTGCGCGGCGGCGGCCACGACGGCGGGCGGGTTCGGCAGGTCCCGCGCCCGCTCCAGCGAGGTGACGACCAAGGCCTGGCCGCCGTCCGTCTCCTGGCAGCAGTCGAGGAGGCGCAGCGGCTCGACGATCCAGCGCGAGGCGGCGTGGTCGGCGAGGGTGATGGGGCGGCCGTGGAAGTACGCCGCCGGGTTGGTCGCCGCGTGTCTGCGCGCGGTGACGGCCACCTGTCCGAAGGCCTCCGGTGCCAGGCCGTACGTGTGCAGATAGCGCTGGGCCGCCATCGCCACCCAGGACGCCGGGGTGAGCAGCCCGAACGGCAGCGACCAGCCGAGCGCGACGCCCTCCGCGGAGGGCTCCCGGTGCTGCACGCCGGAGCCGAAGCGACGCCCCGAGCGTTCGTTGAAGGCGCGGTAGCAGACCACCACCTCGGCCACGCCGGTCGCCACCGCCAGCGCCGCCTGCTGGACGGTCGCACAGGCCGCGCCGCCGCCGTAGTGGACGCGGGAGAAGAACGACAGCTCGCCGATCCCGCAGGCCTGGGCGACGGTGATCTCCGGGCTGGTGTCCATCGTGAACGTCACCATCCCGTCCACGTCGGCCGGCGCCAGCCCGGCATCGTCCAGCGCGGCCCGCACCGCCTCCGCGGCCAGCTTCAGCTCACTGCGGCCGGACTCCTTGGAGAACTCCGTGGCCCCGATCCCGACGATCGCCGCCCGCCCACCGAGGGAGTCACGCCCACGCACACTCATCCGGCACCTCCTGCGGGGGCGGTCGACTCCGGGGGCACTTCGGCTGCCGAAGACACGTGAGCTTCGGAGGGCACGTCGGCCGTCGAGGGCGCGCCGGCTCTCCTGGGGACGTCGGCCATTGAGGGCGCGCCGGCCGTTGAAGGCACCCCGGCTCTCGCAGGGGCGTCGGCTTCCGAAGCCACGTCGGCCCCCGAAGGGACCGTCACCGTCACCGTGCCCGTGACATGTCTGCCGATGCCGTTCTCCCCGAGCACGCGGACCGTCGCCGTGGTGCCGGCGGGGGTTTCGGTGACTTCCTCGACCGTGCCTCTCAACACCATCGTGTCCCCCGGGTAGTTGGGCGCCCCCAGCCGGATGGCCACGCGGTGCAGTACGGCCGTCGGACCGAAGTGGTCGGTGATGTAGCGGCCGACCAGGCCGTTGGTGGTGAGGATGTTCATGAAGATGTCGGGAGAGCCCTTCTGCCGGGCCCTCTCGGCGTCGTGGTGGACGTCCTGGTAGTCGCGGGAGGCGATGGCGCCGGCGACGACGAGGGTTCGGGTCACCGGGATCTCCAGCGCCGGGAGTTGTTCGCCGGGCTTCATACAGGCCTCCCCTCGACGCCGACCCGGCTCTTCTCGGCACGGGAGGCACGGGACGCACGGGACTCCCGGGAGGCACGACAGGCACGGAAGACAGGGAGCACCAACTCCTCGTCGTACTGCTCGAATTCGAGCCGCACCGGCATACCGATCCGCACCTCGTCGTACGGCACCCCGATCACGTTGCTGATCATGCGCACACCTTCCGTGAGCTCTATCAGGGCGACCGCGTAGGGAGGGTCGAAGGCCGGGAAGGGCGGGTGGTGCATGACGACGTACGAATAGACCTCGCCCGTCCCGCTCGCCTCGACCGTGTCCCACTCCGGGTGTCCGCAGCCGGCGCAGCCGGGGAGCCAGGGATGACGCAGGGTGGAGCAGGCCGTGCAGCGCTGGATCAGGAGGCGGCGCTCGCGGACGCCCTCCCAGAAGCCGGCGTTGTCGCGGTTGACGACGGGGCGGGGACGCGGGGGCCTGCCCTGCGCGGGCTTGCCCTGCGGGGGCTCCTCGCGCCGGGGCTTCTCCGGCTGAGGCTCCTTCTGTGCTCGCCCGTCCCTCCTGTGCGCGGGTGCGTACTTGAGGATGCGGAAGCGATGGGTGCCGGCCAGCTCGGGGCCGACGCGGATGTCCATGCGGGTGGTGACGAAGTAACCCGTGCCGAGCTTGGTCGTCTTGCGGTCGGACACGGACTCGATGACCGCGTCGAACGTGATCTCGTCGCCCGGGCGCAGGGGGCGGATGTACTCCTGCTCGCAGTCGGTGGCGACGACCGACGTGCAGCCCGAGTCGTCGAGGAGGGTGAGCACTTCGTCGTACGCCGACGAGCGGCCCGTATGCCCGGAGAGGCCGCCCATGGTCCACGCCTGGAGCATGGTGGGGGGCGCTATGGCGTCCGGGCCGGTGTACGCCGGGTTGGCGTCGCCCATGGCCTCGCACCAGTGCCGGATCATGGGTGCGTTGACGGGGTCCTTGCCGGCGGCGGAGACGGCGGCGGCCTGTCCCTCGTACGCCTTCAGGCGCCTGCCCAACTCGTCGCTCGCCCGCGGCTCCTGTGTCATGGCCTCCCCCTCTGTCTTTCTCGTCCCCGCTGTCCCGCCCGTCGCGTTCTGTCATTTCTGGTACACCGCTGCCGCCGCCCGGGTTCCACGAACCGGCCGCGGACTTCGCGAAGATTTCTGACTGTCCGTCAGATAACAGGAGCTGTCAAGGTCAGCGGGGCCCAGATCGGCGGGGGCTGTCGAACTCATGCGGAAACGGCTGCGCGGTGGCGCCGAAGCACCACCGCGCAGCCGTACGACCACCCCTCGGAGCACACCCGTCGGACCAGGCCGCCGACCCCCCGGTCGGCCGACCCTCCCTTCAGTTCACGTCCTCAGCTCACGCCTTCCGCTCACCACCACAGCGGGGTGAAATGGACGGACGTGTTGTCGTTGCCCTGATTGACGGCCGTGAACGCCGAGCCGTTGACCTGGGCGGTGTTGCTCTGGTTCGAGGCGCCGGAGCCGACCGCGTTCTGCTGCGTGGTGGACGAGTTGCCGTTGTTGGTGCCGCCGACCCCGCTGCCGACGATGCTCGCGACACCCGCGTTCGATCCGTCGTCCGCGAAGCCGCCGTTGTCCGCCGCCGCGACGCCGGTGAACAGGGCCGCGGCGAGCGGGAGGGCGGAGACGGCGGCGATGACGCGGGCGGTACGGATGCTTGCCATGTTTCTTCCTCCAGAACCCGGCCTCTTGAGCCGGAAGTACGTCAAGTAAGGCTGTTTCCAAGGCAGTTGGCCGACCACCTCGGTGTCGTTCACGACGTCGCGAGACCAGAGTTGCCCACCGAATCCCCGGCGAACCAGCCCGGAAGCGGCTATTCCCCCTGAAGCGTGAGGACAAGTCGATAAACCCCTTTCGCGATCTAAGGCATCAGACCTGTGCCCCTCGGGCATCTCCACCCCAAGTGCCGCAACAGGCGAAGCGTTCCGGCGGTTTTCCGGCCAATCCGCTCCGCCCGGCGAGTCGCCTCCGAACTCCCTTCCCTTTTTCGAACACTCGTACGAAAATGGAGGCATGGCCACCACAGACCGGCAGGCCACGACGCTGGCCCTCGCACACGCCCTGTCCGCCGCCGAACGCGGACTGGCCGTCATCCCCCTGTCCCGTACGAAGCTCCCGGCGCTGCGCTCCCCGCACCGCGACGCACCCCGTCCCGCCGAGGCCTCCGCCGCCTCCGGGAGCCCCGAGCCGGCACCGAATCCGCCCTGCCACGGCGAGTGCGGCCGCTTCGGCCACGGGGTCTACGACGCCGCCACCGACCCGGCCCGCATCCGCGAACTGTTCGCCGCGGCCCCCTGGGCGACCGGCTACGGCATCGCGTGCGGTCTCCCGCCCCACCATCTGATCGGCGTCGACCTCGACACCAAATCCGGTACGGACTCCTCCGCGGCGCTGCGCGAGCTGGCCCTGCGCCATCTCTTCACGATCCCGCCCACGGTGGTCGTCCTGACCCCGAGCGGCGGCCGCCATCTGTGGCTGAGCGGCCCGCCGGACGTGGTCGTCCCCAACTCGGCCGGCGGCTGGCGCCCGGCATCGACATCCGCGGCGCCGGCGGCTATCTCGTCGGACCCGGCTCCCGCACCGACCAGGGCGTGTACGCGACGGCCCCCGGTACGGCCGGCCTCGCCCCGGCGGCCTGCCCGCCGGCCCTGCTGCGCCTCCTGCTCCCGCCGCCGCGTGCCTCCCACCACCCCACGCCCGCGTCGACCGGCGACCACGGACAGGGTCTCGTCCAGTTCGTGCTCGCCGCGCACGAGGGCCAGCGCAACACCCGCCTGTTCTGGGCGGCCTGCCGCGCCTACGAGGACGGCATAGGCCCCGCCCTCGTGGACCCTCTAGTCGAGGCGGCCCTCAACACCGGCCTGTCCGAACGCGAGGCCCGCGCGACGATCGCCTCGGCGGCGCGCATGACGGGGCATCGGCCGTGAGGAGGCACCGAGGCAGGGCCGGCGCGGGGCACCGGTCATGGGGGCGCCAGGCGAGAACGACGAGGTACCGGCCAGGAGGACGCATGCGAACGCATGACGCGTTACCGGCCAGGAGGGCGCACGCCAACGCATGACGAAGCACCGGCCACGAGGACGCACGCCAACGCATGACGCGTTACCGGCCACGAGGACGGATGTCGCAGCACCACAGCACGCACCACCCCCGGGAGCACGATGCGCCACCGTCCCAGAGTGCCGACCATGGCCCTGGCACGCCTCACCCTCGCCTCGGGCCGCAGCGTCGTCCTCTCCGAGCTGCGGCTCTCCTCGACGTACGGCGACATGCCGGAGGGCTATCCCTGCAAGCCGCTCAACGAGTCACGGATCAGGGCCCTGGTGCACGCGGCCGAGCGCGACCTCCCGGCCGCGCCCGTCCACCTCGTCCCGCCGCCGCGCGAATACCCCCACCAGTACGCCGGCGGCTTCGGTCCCGTCGAGGTGCTCCCCTCCGTCGCCTGCGTCGGCACCTTCCATTCCACGGCCCTCGCCCCGGCCCGCGACCCGGACCTGTACCGTTCCCGGCTCACGATCGTCTGGTTCCAGCCGACCACCGACGTGCCCTCGGACTGCGACACCACGGCCGCTCTGCGCGACGTGGCCTGGGACGAGCTGGCCCGGGACTACGCGCTCCAGGCCCTGCCGTTCACGCCAGGGTGAACATGCAGGAAGGGGTGCCTCTCTAAGAGAGGCACCCCCTTCGAACTCATGCGGTGGGTGTGGGATTTGAACCCACGGTGACTCGCGCCACGACGGTTTTCAAGACCGTTCCCTTAGGCCGCTCGGGCAACCCACCCCGCGCCGCCGCTCGTCGACCGGCGCGCGGGGGACAAGAGTAACCGGTGCCCACGCGCGCGTGGGGGGCGGTGGTGGGACCCGCGTGTGGGTCAGCTGTCGCCCTCACGGGAGCCCAGGGTGAGCTCCACCGTGTTGGTCTTGCCGTCCCGCTCGTAGGTGATCTTGACCTTGTCGCCGGGCTGGTGGGTCCAGATCTCGCCGATGAGGGTCGGGCCGGAGTCGATCACCGTGTCGTCGAGCTTGGTGATGACGTCGCCCGGCTTCAGGCCCGCCTTGTCGGCCGGGCCGCCGGACTCGACGGGGTCGGAGCCGCTGGCGCCCTGCTCGGTGATCTTCGCGCCGCCCGTGGAGTCCTCCAGGGAGACGGACGCGCCGATCTTGGCGTAGACGGGCTTGCCGGTCTTGATGAGCTGCTGGGCGACGTACTTGGCCTGGTTGATCGGGATGGCGAAGCCGAGGCCGATGGAGCCGGACTGGCTGGTGCCGCCGAGGCCACCGCTGCTCGTCGACTGGATCGCCGAGTTGATGCCGATCACGTTGCCCTTGGCGTCCAGCAGGGGGCCGCCGGAGTTGCCCGGGTTGATCGAGGCGTCGGTCTGGAGGGCGCTCATGTACGAGGCGTTCGAGCCCGTGCCGTCGCTGGAGGCCACCGGGCGGTTCTTGGCGCTGATGATGCCCGTGGTGACCGTGTTGGACAGGCCGAAGGGGGCGCCGATCGCGATGGTCGAGTCGCCGACCGCCACCTTGTCGGAGTCGCCGAGCGTCAGCGGCTTGAGGTCGCCCGGCGCGTTCTTGAGCTTGATCACCGCGACGTCGTAGCCCTGCGCGTGGCCGACGACCTCGGCGTCGTACTTCTTGCCGTTCGGGAAGGTGGCGGTCAGCTTGCCGCCGTCCACCGCGTCCGCCACCACGTGGTTGTTGGTGAGGATGTGGCCCTCGCGGTCGAAGACGAACCCGGTGCCGGTGCCGCCCTCGCCGCTGCTCGACTCGGCCTCGATGGTCACCGTGCTCGGCAGGGCGGCTGCGGCCACGCCCGCGACGGTGCCCGCGTCGCGCTTGACGTCCCCGCCGCTGTCGGAGGCGGAGACGGTCGTCGAGGAGCCGTTGTCGTTGTCCTTGGCCAGGGTGTAGCCGAGGCCGCCGCCCAGGCCGCCCGCGACCAGGGCCGCGATCAGGACCGCCGCCATCAGACCGCCACGGCCGCGCCCCGACTTGGGGGCGGGCTGCTGGTAGGAGGCGCCCCAGCCACCGGCACCCGCACCGCCCGAGCCGCTGTCGGCGTACGCCGGGGTCGCGGGCGGCGGAGGCGGCCAGGAGGCGTCCGGGGCCTGGGGGGTCTGGGCCGGGGTGCCGTAACCGGGCACGCCTTGTGCCGGGGCCTGACCCGGGGCGCCCTCACCCTGCGAGGCCTGCGAGGCCTGCGGCCCGTGCGACCCCTGGGGCCCGTGCGGGCCCTGGGGCCCCTGCGCGCCGCCCGCGCCGCCGCGCGTAGGCCGGCGCCTGGCCCGCGTGCCACCAGTTCCTGCTCCGGTGCGCCGGGGGCGTGCGGAGGCGTCGTGGGGAGCGGGGTCGTCGGGGCGCCGCTGTCCGGCGCGCTCGCCTGCGGGGAGGCCGGGGAGGCTGCGGGGGAATCCACCGGCACGGGAGGTGCGGACGGGGCCGGGGGTACCGCAGTGCCCTCGTTCTCGGTGCTCACAGCTTGTCTCCTCGATCCACGGCTGTTTTTCCTAAGGTCGCACTCGGTCACGCTCGTTCACGCTTGCCGACGGTCCGGCGCGATGCAGCTGTGCATGTGCTTTTGTATGCCGTCAGCTTTTCCCACAGGCCGTCAGAGCACCATAAGCGGTGCCTGTGGGTCTGCGACCATCCTTTATATGGGACCTTTTGGACGGAACGCCCGCATCTCGACGCCCGTATCTCGTCCTGTCATGGCCCACCTCGTGCGACGCGTACCCCGCCGCGGTGGCACCATGACGCGGTGACCCACGCACGGCAGCACAGCATTCAGGTCGTCGCCCACCGCGGAGCCTCCGAAGAGGCCCCCGAGCACACCCTGGCCGCGTACAAGAAAGCGATCGAGGACGGCGCCGACGCGCTCGAGTGCGATGTGCGTCTGACGGCCGACGGCCATCTCGTCTGCGTCCACGACCGACGCGTCAACCGTACGTCCAACGGGCGAGGAGCCGTCTCCGCCCTGGAGCTGGCCGAGCTCGCCGCCCTGGACTTCGGCTCCTGGAAGAACCGGGACGAGGAGCCCGACTGGGAGCACCGCCCCGAGGACCGCGAGCAGACCTCCGTACTGACCCTGGAGCGGCTCCTGGAGCTCGTCGCGGACGCGGGGCGGCGGGTGGAGCTGGCCATCGAGACCAAGCACCCCACGCGGTGGGCGGGTCAGGTGGAGGAGCGGCTGCTGGTGCTGCTGAAGCGGTTCGGCCTGGAGGCGCCCGCCTCGGCCGCCGACTCCCCGGTGCGGATCATGAGCTTCTCGGCCCGTTCGCTGGCACGCGTGCGTGCCGCCTCGCCGATGCTGCCGACGGTCTATCTGATGCAGTTCGTCTCGCCCCGGCTGAGGGACGGACGGCTTCCGGCGGGCGTGCGGATCGCGGGGCCCTCGATCCGGATCGTGCGCAATCACCCGGCCTACATCGAGCGGCTGAAACGAGCCGGCCACCAGGTGCACGTGTGGACGGTGAACGAGCCCGAGGACGTCGACCTCTGCGTGGAACTCGGCATCGACGCCATCATCACCAACCGGCCTCGCGCGGTCCTGCGCCAGCTGGGCCGATGACCTTCGCCGCGCCTGACGGTGACTCACTGGTAAAGACCTGTGAAGAAACCTTGACCACACGAGTCGACTGAAGCATCTTCGGTCACGGCCAAATCGTCGAAATCCGGCCACACGATTACAGGGAGTGCTCCGGCGCGTTCGGTCCGTGTTCGATCGTTACGAATGCGTCAGCGGACCTGCGTTGGCCGGTTTCCGGTACAGGCCAATGGGGCATCCACACCGTGGCGTGGGGCAAAGGAGGTCTCGGGGGTGGCGTTGGTGGTGGCACAGGAGGTGCCCACGTCGTCGAGCATGGCCGTACCCCATGGCCCTGCGGGCGTGGGGGAAGCAAGACACCGGATGCGTTCTCAGTTGCGCAGGGGCGGTGTGTCGGAAGCGGTCATCGACGACGCCGTACTGATTCTTTCCGAACTCTTGAGCAATGCGTGCAAGCACGGCCGGCCTCTGGGCGACGCCCTGGCCGGGGACGGCGACGTCCGCGCCGCGTGGCGCGTGGAGCCGAGCGGCAGACTCACGGTCGAGGTGACGGACGGAGGCGGGCCCACCCGCCCTGCTCCGGCCACGCCCTCGGTCACCGCGCACGGCGGCCGGGGGCTGAACATCATCACCGCGCTGTCCGACGACTGGGGCGTCCGGGACGACGCCCGCGGCGAGGTCACGGTGTGGGTCGTCGTGCACGACGACGTTCATGATCCCGATGCCTGCCACCGCCGGGACGACTTCGCTACGCGCGTCACGGCGCCGTCGGTGTCGTCGATCGGCGGCCTGGACTTCGCGGACGCCTTCACCGACATGGACTGAGGCGCGCGGCACCGCGCTGCGGCGAGGGCTCTCGCCGCCCAGGACGCCCGGCACGTTGTCCACAGGCTCCCGTCACGCATGGCCTGAACGACTAGGCTCCCGCCCGTACGAGACGAGCCGTAACCGGGAGACCCCACGATGGCCAAGAAGCGACCCCAGACGAAGGCCCAGCGCCCTCAGATCGCCGACGGGGAGGTCCCGGTCGTCGGTGCCCGTGAACCCTGCCCCTGCGGCAGCGGCCGCCGCTACAAGGCGTGCCACGGCCGGGCCGCCGCCCACGCGGTGACCGAGCTGGTGCAGCGCCCGTTCGAGGGCCTGGCGGGCGAGGGCGACTGGGTGGCGCTGCGCGAGCTGGTGCCGGCCGCCACGGTCGAGCTGTCCCTGAAGGGCGGCCTCCCCGAGGGCGTCCCGTCGGTCACGCTGGCCACGGTCCTGCCGATGGCCTGGCCGGCGCTGCGCCGCGACGACGGCTCGGTGCTGCTCGGCCTGCAGAACGACACGGCGTCGGGCGACATCAGCCGCGACCTGGCCGACACCCTGCAGCGCGCGCTCACCGCCGAGCCGGGCACCCCGGTCCAGGGCCGCCGCGCGCCGGCCGAGGGGCCGCGGCTGCAGGACCTGCTCGACCCCGAAGGCACGTTCGAGCCAGTCGTGCACGAGGGCTTCGAGTTCTGGGTCCCGGACGCGGAGAACGCCACCCCGGAGGTGACCGCCTCCCTGGAGCGGGCCAACGCCGCGGCCATCCCGACCGTGAAGCTCCAGGGGGTGGACGCCGCCTACTGGTGCGAGACGCCGGAGAAGAACCACCTGCGCTGGGTCATGCCGTACGGCGAGGAGCAGCTTCTGGACGCGCTCGCGCGGCTGCACGCGGCCGGGAAGTCCGGCCTCGGCGAAGGCACCCGGCTGGTGGGCTCCTTCCGTGCCCACGGCCTGACCGTGCCGGTCTGGGACCTGCCGAGCGGGGTGTCGGCGGAGGACGTGGAGAAGCCGGCGGCCGAGTTCGCCGAGCGCCTCACCGCGGCCCTGGCCTCGGACGCACCGCTCACCGCGGACGAGCGCCGCGCGCGGGGCGGCCTGACCAACCGACAGGTGACCCTCAGCTGAGACACAGGTCCGGGACAGGGTCCGGCTGACCGGTCGTTCAGCCGGATCTGCTCTCGCCGTGCGGCCGGATCGGATCACAACTGCCGTCCGCGGCAAGTGAGTCGGTGTCCGGAAAGCCGACGAACTTCCGAGATCGAATTTGCGAACAGCCGATCTCTTGTTACCGTTCGAGTAGCCCGGTTGCTGGTGCATCCCCCGTCGCCAGCAACCGGGTCTTTCTACGCCCGCTTCCGTTCAGGGCACGCTGATGCGTGTCAACTGCCGGAAGGCGCCGTGGAGTTGCTTCCGCTTCGCAGCAGCAGCGGCCCGCTCCCGGCCTCGCCCGCGAACTCCGCGACCGCCGTGTAGGCGTCCGGACCGCCCCGGCTGCGCTCCCTGGGCGTCTCACAGGTCCCCGGTTCGTCCCCCGCACCCACGGCACAGCGCATCTGCACGGTCCGGTCGTCCGGACCCATGAGGCTCAGTAGGGCGTCGAGGGCGCCGCCGGTGACATTGCGGTAGTAGGTCCGCGCCCAGGTCTCCTCGCCCTGCGTCAGGACGCAGGTCTGCGCCTCGATGCCGTCGGGGGAGGTGAGTTCGGGGCCGCAGCGCGCGGCGGTGGCCAGACCGAGGCCGAGGAGGGGGGGCGCGACTGGGTGCGGCGGACGGCATCTTGTCGTCGTCGCGCGCGGCGGTGCGCGCCGGCTCACGCGCCGCCTCGTCCCCCACCTGCCCCGCGGACGCCACGGCCAGCGGCAGCGCGACCGCGCATGCCACGACGCCCGAGAGGGCGAGGAGACGAAGGTTCATGAAAGGGGACGATAACGACCAGGCGCACACGGCTGGTTCCGTGCGCGCCCGACACCCTTACAACTCGGGCGCGCTCACACCCGTACGAGTGAGGGCGTCGACGACCGCGTCGACCACGGCCTCCACGTCGGGCACCCACGGAGAGGCCGAGCCGGGCAGCGGGGCGCGCTCCCAGCGGATGGCGCCGTGGCCCGTCTCGGACGGGGGCAGGGCGAGGTAGCCGCCCTCGCCGTGGAACCGCAGGGAGCCGGGGACGAAGTCCTTGGCGTACAGCAGTTCGCCCAACTGTTCCATGGAGTACGGCTTGACGAGGATCGCCCAGCGATTGGGCGCTGCGACCACCGGTCCGAGGCGCATGCCCTGACGGTCCAGGGCGGTGAGCGCGCGGGCGGCCGCGAGGGCCGGCAAGGAGACCGCGCAGGGAGCCGCGCCACCCGTGGCCAGGACGATCGGCGCGGCGGGGCGGTTGGCCCACCACCAGCGCACCATGCGCTCGTCGGTGGTGGCCGCGAGGAGGCCGGGATCGAAGGGGTGCGCCCCGGGCACCGTGCACTCGGGGTCGGGACAGGAGCAGCGGGCCCGGCCCTGTGGGTCCGGCGCCGCGCCCGGGAGTACGGGCCACTGCCATTCCGTCGCGAAGGTCAGGGCCGCGCTGATCAACTCAGGCCCCCCGTCGTTCCGCTTGGACAGGAGCCTGCGTGCCTTTCCGAGGATCTCGCGCATGAGCGCTCGTTCCTTTCCGTTGCACCGCTGGCAACACCGTGGGCCACATCACACCATGTGTCGATCACTGCACTGTGCGTACCTGTTGGCGCATCACACCCCTGTCCGAGACAAGGGGAACCCCTATGGGCCGAACGTCGGCTGCGTCCGCGGCAGCCGGGCCCACACTGCATCTATCAAAAGCATGGGCGTGGCGTGGGGGTGGCGAAGTCTGGCGTTTTGCCGTCCCGCGTATTTCTCTTCGCCTCCGCCACGGGAGGATGGGGCTCGGTCGTCGGTGGCTAAGACGCCCGGGTCCGTCACCAGGTTCCGGGTGGTTGTCAACCACCCCTGGCCTTCTCCGAGTACGTACCCATCACGACCGCTGTGACGCTCTGTGGAGCAAGGCCAGTCGACCGCAATAAGGCGTTACCTGAGTCAGTTTCAAGCCAACTTGGCATTTCGGCAAGGGGTACCCCGGTGACCCACGGACACCAGGAATCCCGGCAGGACAATGCTGGACATCCCCTCACGAGTGCGTGTACATGTGGAGACACTGCTAGCGGCGCAGAATGACATGGGGGTTTGCGATGCTTTTGAGCAATACGCACCGGTCGGAAAGCCGGACGCCATGAACGCCCCTCACCCTCCGAAAGTGGCTGGAATCGATTCAACGGTTCCCTCGCCCGCACACACTGTCGCGCCCGCGCCCGTAGCCCCGGACACCTCACCGGCCTCTCCGCCGGGCGCTCCCGGGGCCCTGCTCCAGGACCGGCTCGCAGGCTGGGTCTCCGACCTCACGACCCTCCACGAGCTCACCGAGCGGCTGGCCCGCACGGATTCCCTCGCGGAGGCCCTGACCGAACTGCTGCGCGCCGGAGCCGCCCTGGTGGGCGCCCGGCGCGGTCTCGTCGTCCTGGAACCCGGCGACGGCCTGGGTCCCGACACCACCATCGGCCTCGGCCTGGCCCGCGCCGACCTCGGCCACATCGAGACCGTGCCGCGCAGCGCCATGTCCTACGGCCGCATCCTCGACGGACTCCCCGACGCCGACGGCGAGATCGCCGAGCCCGACCTGTTCGCCGGGGAGGGCCTCGACCCCCGCCACCGCGAGGTGGCCGCCCGCCTCGGCTACGCCGCGAGCTACGCGCTGCCCCTGTCGTCCGACGCGGCGGGCCGCCTCGGCGCGGCCGTGTGGCTGTACGACGAGCCGGCCGAGCCCGGCGAGCGCCAGCGCCACCTCGTCGGCCTGTACGCCCGCTACGCCACCGAGCACCTGGCGCGCGTCGTCGAGGTCGAGCGCACGCGCGCGTGCATGACGACGATGGCCGAGGAGCTGCTGCCGTCCCGGCTCCCCCGCGTCGCCGGCGTCCAGCTCGCCGCCCGGCACCGCACCGGCCCGCGCGGCGGCGGCGACTGGTACGACGCGCTGCCGTTGCCGGATGCCGCACTCGGCCTCGCGGTCGGCTCGGTGACCGGCTCGGGCCCCAGCGCGGTCGCCGCGATGGGCCGGCTCAGAGCGTCCCTGCGGGCGTACGCCGTCATGGAGGGCGAGGACCCGGTCGCGGTCCTGTCCGACCTGGAGCTGCTGCTGCGCCTGACCGAGCCCGCCCGCTCGGCCACCGCCCTGTTCGCCTACTGCGAGCCCACGCTGCGCAAGATCACCCTGGCCGGCGCCGGGCACTGCCCGCCGCTGCTGGTCGGTGAGCGGCGCACGGATTTCGTGGAGACGTCCGTGTCGGCGCCGCTCGGCATGCTCGCCTGCTGGGAGGCACCCAGCGTGGAGCTGGCGGCCGAACCCGGAGAGACGGTTCTGCTCTACACCGACGGGCTGCTGCACCGTACCGGCGACGCCACCGACCGCGCCTTCGCGCGGCTGCACGCGGCCGCCGCCGGCGTACCCAAGGCGCTGCGGCACGACCCGGACGCGATCGCCGACCACGTGCTGCGCACGGTGCTGCCGGACGGGCTGGACGCGGCGGACTCCGACGAGGACGTCGTACTGCTCGCCGCCCGTTTCGAGTAGCTCCGCGTGTAACGCCGGGCAGCGGCGTGTAACAGGTCTTCCGGCCCTGGGCCCCCTTCCGTACGACCGTACGATGGAGGGGGTCCAGTGCCGTATCGAGGAGGATGACCGTGGCCGACGAGCTCACACCGGAGACCCCGGAAGCTGAGTCTGAAGAGCCCATCAAGCAGCGGAAGAACGGCCTGTACCCGGGCGTCTCCGACGAGCTCGCCGAGAACATGAAGTCCGGCTGGGCCGACACCGAGCTGCACGACCTGGAGCCGATCGCCCAGGCCGCCGAGACCGCGGCCCGCCGTGCGGCGCTCTCCGCCCGTTTCCCGGGCGAGCGGCTGGTGATCCCCGCAGGCAACCTGAAGACCCGCTCCAACGACACCGAGTACGCCTTCCGGGCCTCCGTGGAGTACGCCTACCTCACCGGCAACCAGACCGAGGACGGCGTCCTCGTCCTGGAGCCGGTCGCCGACGGCCACAAGGCGACGATCTACCTCCTGCCGCGCTCCGACCGCGACAACGGCGAGTTCTGGCTCTCCGGCCACGGCGAGCTGTGGGTGGGCCGCCGGCACTCCCTCACCGAGGCGGAGAAGCTGTACGGCATCCCCGCCTCCGACGTCCGCGAGCTCGCCGACGCGCTGCGCGAGGCGACCGGCCCGGTCCGCGTCGTCCGCGGCTACGACGCCGGCATCGAGGCCGCGCTGACCGACAAGGTCACCGCCGAGCGCGACGAGGAGCTGCGGGTCTTCCTCTCCGAGGCGCGGCTGATCAAGGACGAGTTCGAGATCGGCGAGCTGCAGAAGGCCGTCGACTCCACGGTCCGCGGCTTCGAGGACGTCGTGAAGGTCCTCGACAAGGCCGAGGCCACCTCCGAGCGCTACATCGAGGGCACGTTCTTCCTCCGCGCGCGGGTCGAGGGCAACGACATCGGCTACGGCTCCATCTGCGCCGCCGGTCCGCACGCCTGCACGCTGCACTGGGTGCGCAACGACGGGCCGGTGCGCTCCGGTGACCTGCTGCTGCTGGACGCGGGCGTCGAGACGCACACGTACTACACCGCCGACGTCACGCGCACGCTGCCGATCAACGGCCGCTACAGCGAGATCCAGAAGAAGATCTACGACGCCGTGTACGACGCCCAGGAGGCCGGTATCGCGGCCGTGAAGCCGGGCGCCAAGTACCGGGACTTCCACGACGCCGCGCAGCGGGTGCTGACCGAGCGGCTCGTCGAGTGGGGGCTTGTCGAGGGGCCCGTGGAGCGCGTGCTGGAGCTCGGGCTCCAGCGGCGCTGGACGCTGCACGGGACCGGGCACATGCTCGGCATGGACGTCCACGACTGCGCTGCCGCGCGGGTGGAGACGTACGTCGATGGTGTCCTTGAGCCCGGAATGGTGCTGACCGTCGAGCCCGGGCTGTACTTCCAGGCCGACGATCTGACCGTGCCCGAGGAGTACCGGGGCATCGGTGTGCGGATCGAGGACGACATTCTGGTGACCGCTGACGGCAACCGGAACATGTCGGACGGCCTGCCCCGGCGGTCGGACGAGGTCGAGAGCTGGATGGCTTCGCTGAAGGGCTGAGGTTGTTCTGAAGGCCGGGTACCTGTGGGGTGCCCGGCCTTTCGTTGCGGTCTGCGGGTGTGTGGGGGCTTGTCGCGCAGTTCCCCGCACCCCTGGAGGGGGTTTCAGTGGACCTGCATATTGAGTTGATCGCTGCTGAAGGGCGGCGCTCTGGGCTGGAGCGGGCCCTTCGTGATGCCGTGCGGGACGGGAGGCTGGCGCCTGGGGCCCGGTTGCCTGCCACTCGGCGGCTCGCCGAGGAGCTCGGGGTTTCCCGGGGGACCGTCAAAGCGGCCTACGACCAGCTTGTCGCCGAGGGGTATCTGACCGCTCGGCAGGGGGCTGGGACTCAGGTGGCGTCTCTTCCCGTCAGCGATGCCGAGGCGGCTCCCGTCCCCTCACGCGCGCGTGCTCCCCGTTTCGATCTGCGGCCCGGGAGCCCGGACGTCGGGGCGTTTCCCGCGGCCGCCTGGTTGCGGGCGTTGCGGCGGGCCATCGCCACCGCGCCCTCACTGGCGTACGACTACGGCGACCCGCGCGGGCGGATCGAGCTGCGGACCGCGTTGTCGGGGTATCTGGGGCGGGCGCGCGGGGTCGTCGCGCCGCCCGAGCGGATCGTCATCACCTCGGGGTACGTCCAGGGCCTCGCGCTGCTCACGCGCGTGCTCGACGGGGGCGAGATCGCCATGGAGGACCCTGGGCTGGCCTTCCACCGGGAGGTGGTGCGCCGGGGCGGTGGACGGGTCGTGCCGGTGCGGGTGGACGAGCAGGGTGCCTGTGCGGGGGAGCTGGGGGATGCCCGGGCGGTCGTGCTGACGCCCGCGCATCAGTATCCGACCGGCGTGACGCTCCATCCCGCACGGCGGCGGGCAGTCACCGACTGGGCACGCGCGCGTGGCGGGCTGATCGTGGAGGACGACTACGACGGGGAGTTCCGGTACGACCGGCAGCCCGTCGGGGCGCTCCAGGGGATGTCTCCGGGGCAGGTGGTGTATCTGGGCACCGCGTCGAAGACCCTGGGGCCCGCCCTGCGGCTCGGCTGGATGGTGCTGCCGCCGCACCTGGTCGACGCGGTCGCCGACGCCAAGCTGCACAGCGATCACCACACCGAGACCATCGGCCAGTTGGCGCTCGCCGAGCTCATCGACAGTCATGCCTACGACCGTCACGTGCGCGCCTGCCGGCTGCGGTACCGGCGGCGCCGGGACCAGCTGCTGCACCGGCTCGGGGCACGGCGGGCGGTGCGCGGGATCGCGGCCGGGCTGCACGCGCTGGTGGAGGTCGCCGACGAGAAGGAGGCCCTGGCGCGGGCGGAGGCGGCGGGGGTCGCGGTGGGGCGGCTGGGCGATCACTGGCACACGCCGGACGCCGGGGAAGGGCGGACGCAGGGTCTGGTCGTCGGGTACGGGACGCCTCGGGAGCGGGTCTACCCGGAGGCCCTGGAGGCGTTGGGGAGGGCGCTCGACGGATTGGGCCACTGAGAGGGGCGGTGATTGGGCCTGTCTGTCGGTCCAGTCGGCTTCTATCGTCGGTCACATGACGAACTCACTCGTCCCGCCCAGGGGGCCGCAACGCGTCCTCGCCGTCGCCCAGTTGACCAACGCCGTCGGTGACGGCGCCTTCCTCGTGACCTCGGCGCTCTACTTCACGTACGTCGTCGGACTCGCCCCCGCGCGCGTGGGGCTCGGGCTGACCCTCGCGTGGGCCCTCGGGGCGGTAGCAGGCGTGCCGCTGGGGCGGCTCGCGGACCGGCGCGGGGCGCGCGGGACGGCGGTGCTGCTGGCGGTGGTGGCGGGGCTCGCGGTCGCGGCGTTCCTGTTCGTGCGCGGGTTCGTGCCGTTCGTCATGGCCGCGTGCGTCTCGCCGCCGCGCAGTCGGGGCTGGCGGCGGCCCGGCAGACGCTGCTGGCGGGGCTGGTGGCCGCCGGGAGCGGACCGGGCTGCTGGCGCATCTGCAGTCGGCTTTCAAC